>NZ_PVLQ01000012.1 GCF_002980595.1 Malikia granosa | reverse complement strand
GGGTCGTATGAGGACTTGAATCGTGTAACCATTTGGTGGAGGTAAGCGGGATCGAACCGCTGACCTCTTGCATGCCATGCAAGCGCTCTCCCAGCTGAGCTATACCCCCATGGTTGCCACGACAGCAAACAAATTGTGGCGGAGTGGACGGGACTCGAACCCGCGACCCCCGGCGTGACAGGCCGGTATTCTAACCAACTGAACTACCACTCCTGGTAGTGCAGCTTCGCTACCTGATCTTTCGATCAAGCAGCCAAGCGCTGCAAACTTGGCGACCCTACGGGGATTCGAACCCCGGTACTCACCGTGAAAGGGTGATGTCCTAGGCCTCTAGACGATAGGGTCAAAACCTAGACTACTGACTTGTCACAAACCTTGATGGTGGAGGTAAGCGGGATCGAACCGCTGACCTCTTGCATGCCATGCAAGCGCTCTCCCAGCTGAGCTATACCCCCTCTGGTTTGCAACAGTGCAGATTCTACATTACTTTTTTACTCTATCGACTTGCGTCGATATCGCGTTTCGTTTTGTATGTCTGCATCAGCAAGACTTGCATTGTATAGCGCTTTTCAGGCTTTTTGCAAGGCCGCCAAAACTTTTTCACGACCCTGCAAGAAAAGCACCGCATCGACCGAAGGCGTCTGCGGCGTGCCCATCACCAGCACGCGCACCGGCATCGCCAGCGCCGGCATCTTGAGGCCGAACTCGGCCAGCGTCGCCTTCATCGCGGCGGCAATCGCCTCCTTGCTCCACTCGGCGTCAATCAGCTTGGCAGCGAAGGCGGCAAGCGCGGGCTTGACGGCATCGGTCAAATGCTTGTCGAGGTCAGCCTGCTGCGGCGCCACTTCGGCGTAGAAGGCAGCAGCCCAGTCGGCCAGCGCCACCGTGGTGTCGCAGCGGTCCTTGAACAAGGCGCAGATCGCTTCCAGCCGCGCGTCGGCGGCGATGCCGCGCTTGGCCAGCTGCTCGGCGACCAGCGGCACCAGCTGCGCATCGGGCGTGGTCTTCATGTGCTGGCCGTTGACCCAGCGCAGCTTGGCCTCGTCGAACTGCGCCGCGCTGCGGCCCAGGTGATCGAGGTCGAACCACTGCAGGAACTGCTCGCGGCTGAAGATCTCGTCGTCGCCATGGCTCCAGCCCAGGCGCGCCAGGTAGTTGATCATGGCCTCGGGCAGGTAGCCCTCGTCGCGGTACTGCGTGACGGCCTTGGCACCGTTGCGCTTGCTCATCTTCTCGCCCTGCTCGTTGAGCACGGTGGGCAGATGCGCGTAGACCGGATGCTCCTTGCCCAGGGCCTGGAAGATGTTGATCTGGCGCGGCGTGTTGTTGATGTGGTCGTCGCCGCGGATCACATGGGTGATGGCCATGTCGAGGTCGTCGACCACGACGCAGAAGTTGTAGGTCGGCACGCCGACCGACTCGCCGGGCGCGGCCGGACGCGCGATCACCAGGTCGTCGAGCTCGGCATTGGCGATCTCGATGCGGCCCTTGACCTTGTCGTCCCAGGCCACCACGCCCTCCTTCGGGTTCTTGAAGCGCAGCACCGGCGCCACGCCCTCAGGAATCGGAGGCAGCACCTTGCCCGGCTCGGGGCGCCAGGTGCCGTCGTAGCGCGGCTTTTCCTTGTTCGCCATCTGGCGCTCGCGCAGCGCGTCGAGCTCGGCCATGCTCATGTAGCAGGGGTAGACACGGCCGGCATCGATGAGCTGCTGCAGCACCTCCTTGTAGCGCTCCATGCGCTGCATCTGGTAGAACGGGCCCTCGTCGTGGTCGAGGCCGAGCCACTTCATGCCTTCGATGATGACGTCGACGGCGGCCTGGGTCGAGCGCTCCTGGTCGGTGTCCTCGATGCGCAGGATGAAGTCGCCGCCCTTGGCGCGGGCAAACGCCCACGGATACAGCGCGGAGCGGATGTTGCCGAGGTGGATGAAGCCGGTCGGCGACGGGGCGAAGCGGGTGCGGACGCGTTGGGTCATAGCGAGTCGAGGGTGTTGAGGCCGCGTGCGAGGTCGTCCTGCACGTCCTTGGGATGTTCGAGTCCGACGGCGACGCGGATCAGGCCCTGCGTGATGCCGGCGGCCTGGCGCTGCGCCTCGGACAGCTTGCCGTGCGAGGTGCTGGCCGGGTGCGCGCACAGGGTCTTGGTGTCGCCCAGGTTGGTGCACAGCGACAGCACGCGCATCGAATCGAGCACATGGAAGGCGCGCGCGCGCGCCTGCTCGGGATTGCCGGCCTTGACGTCGAAGGACAGCACGGCGCCGCCGCGGCCGTTCATCTGCTTCATGGCCAGCTCATGCTGCGGGTGGCTGGCCAGGCCGGGGTAGTAGACGCGGGCGACGGCTGGATGCGCCTCCAGCCATTGCGCCAGCTCCAGCGTGAGCGCGCTCTGCGCCTTCATGCGCAGGTCCAGCGTCTCCAGGCCCTTGAGCACGACCCAGGCATTGAACGGCGACAGCACCATGCCCGAGTTCTTCTGCACCGGCAGGAACTTCTCCGTCACCATCTGCTCGCTGGCGCACAGCGCGCCGGCCAGCACCCGGCCCTGGCCGTCGAGGTACTTGGTGCCCGAGTGCATCACGATGTCGGCGCCAAGCTCGATCGGGCGCTGCAGCGCCGGCGTCGCGAAGCAGTTGTCGACCGCCAGCAAGGCGCCGGCGTCATGCGCCAGATCGGCCAGCGCGGCGATGTCGCAGACCTCGGACAGCGGATTGGTCGGGGTCTCGGCGAACAGCAGCCGGGTCACGCCAGGGCGGATCGCCGTCTTCCAGGCCGCGAGGTCGGTCTGCGGCACGATCGAGGTCTCGACGCCGAAGCGCGCGAACTCGGAGCCGATCAGCTTGAGCGTCGAGCCGAACATCGACTGCGAGATGATCACATGGTCACCGGCCTTGAGCAGGCTGAAGCACATCAGCATGATGGCCGACATGCCCGAGGCGGTGGCCAGGCAGGCCTGAGCGCCCTCGAGCGCGGCCAGGCGCTGCTCGAAGCTGGTGACGGTCGGGTTGCCGGAGCGGCCGTAGGTATAGCCCTCCTCCTGGCCGCCGAAGCGGCGCGCCGAGATCTCGGCGCTGGGCTGGACATAGCCGCTGCTCAGGTAGAGCGCCTCGGAGTTCTCGCCGTACTGGCTGCGCTCGACCGCCAGGCGCACCGCCAGCGTCTCGCGCTGCAGACCGGCCCATTTCGGATCGGTCATGGCTCAGCCCTCCTGCGAGGAATTGGGCAGGGCCAGGCGCGAGGTGGCGCCGTCGTCCTCCTCGGTGCCGGAGCCGACGCGCTGCTCGTTCATGCGCACCGCGTCCTCCGAGCTGACATCGCCGGTGCAATAGACGCCATCGAAGCAGGAGGCCTCGAAGCCGTCGAGGTCGGTGCGCAGCTTGCCCACCGCCTGCTTCATGGCATCGACATCCTGGTAGATCAGCGCGTCGCAACCGATGATCTGGCGGATTTCCTCCAGCGTGCGGCCATGCGCCACCAGCTCGCCCTTGGTCGGCATGTCGATGCCGTAGACGTTGGGGTAGATCACCGGCGGCGCGGCGCTGGCCATGTAGACCTTGTTGGCGCCGGCGTCGCGCGCCATCTGCACGATCTCCTTCGAGGTGGTGCCGCGCACGATCGAGTCGTCGACCAGCAGCACGTTACGGCCCTTGAACTCGCTGGCGATCACGTTGAGCTTCTGGCGCACCGACTTCTTGCGCACCGCCTGGCCCGGCATGATGAAGGTGCGGCCGACATAGCGGTTCTTGACGAAGCCTTCGCGGTAGGGCTTGCCGAGGCGGTCGGCCAGCTCGGTCGCCGACGGACGGCTCGACTCGGGGATCGGGATCACGACGTCGATCTGGTCGATCGGCACCATGGCGGCGACGCGCTGGGCCAGGGTCTCGCCCATGTTCAGGCGCGCCTGGTAGACCGAGATGCCGTCGATGGTCGAGTCCGGGCGCGCCAGGTAGACGAACTCGAACACGCAGGGATAGAGCTGCGGATGGGCCGCGCACTGCTCGGCGCGCATGGTTCCGTCGAGGCCGATGAAGACCGCCTCGCCCGGGGTGATGTCGCGCAGGAAATCATGGCCGGTGCCTTCGAGCGCGACCGATTCGCTCGCCACCATGAGGGTGCCGTCTTTGCCCTGGCCGACGCACAGCGGGCGGATGCCGTAGGGGTCGCGGAAGGCCAGCAAGCCGTGGCCGGCGATCATCGCCACCACCGCGTAGCTGCCCTTGATGCGCTGGTGCACGGCGCGCACGGCGGCGAACACCGCATCCTGGGTCAGCGCGCCATGGCTGCTGGCCTGGGCCAGCTCGTGCGCCAGCACGTTGAGCAGCACCTCGGAGTCGCTCTCGGTGTTGATGTGGCGATGATCGTTCTGGATCATCTCGCGCTTGAGCTGGTCGGCGTTGGTCAGGTTGCCGTTGTGCGCCATCACGATGCCGAACGGCGCGTTGACGTAGAAGGGCTGGGCCTCCTCCTCGCTGAAGGCATTGCCGGCGGTCGGGTAACGCACCTGGCCCAGGCCGCAGTTGCCCGGCAGCGCACGCATGTTGCGGGTGCGGAACACATCCTTGACCATGCCCTTGGCCTTGTGCATGAAGAACTTGCGCTCGAGCTGGGTCGCGATGCCGGCGGCATCCTGGCCACGGTGCTGCAACAGCAGCAGGGCGTCATAGATCAACTGGTTGACGGGTGCGTTGCTGACAACGCCGACGATTCCACACATGACGTGATCCTCTAGTAATTTTCAGGGAAAGTAGCGGGCCAGGCTGTCTGGCATGGCGCCCTTGAGCCAGTACAGACCGCGGTCGAGGCTTCTGGCTCCGACCGAGGCCTGCCAGCCTTCTTGTTGTTTGAACGGGGTCATGTTGACCACCAGCGCCAGCGCCAACAGCATGACCAGGCCGCGCAGCAGGCCGAAGCCCGCGCCGAGCACGCGGTCGACCGGACGCAGGCCGACAGAATCGATGACCTGGCCCACCAGCCAGGACAGCAGAGCGGCGCCGAAGGCGGCCGCGACAAAGACGGCGACGAAGCCCGCCGCATAGCGCAGCGGCTCGGTGAAGTCCTTCAGCGGCAGGCGCTCGGCAGCCCAGGCGGCAAAGGTCTGCGCCAGCAGGAAGGCGACGACCCAGCCGGCAATCGAGAGCAGCTCGTAGACCAGGCCGCGCCAGAGCCCCAGCAACACGGAAGCCAGCAGCAACAGCAGCAGAATGAGATCGATCGCCGCCATCAAAGCGCGAGAATGGCGGCCGACAGTCCCAGCGCCCTGGCCTTGGCGGCTGCCTTGTCGGCCTCGGCACGGGTAGCGAAAGGTCCCAGGCGCACGCGGGTACGCGGGCCGTCGGGGGTGTTGCTGATCTGGGTATAGGTGACCAGGCCGGAGCGCTCGAGCTTGGCGCGCGCCTCCTGCGCCAGGTTGGGATCGACGAAGGCGCCGACCTGCACGATATGGCGTGGCTTGCCGGCCGCCTTGTCCGCCTCGGCCGACGCAGTCGGCGCCGACTTGCCCTCGAGCAGGGCCAGGGCACGGGCGGAATCCTCGCTCGACTTGACGGGCTTGTCCTGCGGCTTTGCAACCGGCTTGTCAGCGGGCTTGGGTTCGGTGGACTTAGGTTCGGCCGGCTTGGGCTCGGGCTTCCTGGCGGCTGGCTCGGGCGCGGGCTGGGGCTTGGCAGGCGCAAGGGCCTGGACGGCAGGCGCTGGCGGCATCGGCTTGACGACAGGATGCAGCGGCACAGGCGCAACGACGGCCGCTGGCGACTCGGCAGGCGCCTTGGCCACCTGCGGGGCAGGCGCAGCTGGAGCTGCAGGCGCCACAGGAGTGCTGGGAGCGCCAGAGGCGCTAGGCACGAATTCCTCGGACTCATCAAGGCCAGCCACATGCTGGCCGGACGACGGCACGGCCTCGTCGGCCTGGGGCTTGGCGGCCTGGCGCGACGGAATGTCGATCTCGAAGTCGGCCGGCACCGGGCGCGGCTGCGACTCGAACAGCAGCGGAAACCCGATCACACCGGCCAGCACCAGCACGGTGGCACCGAGCAGGCGGTGCCGGGCGCGACGGCGCACGGTTTCGATGGAAGGAGGCTGTGTCGGGCTGGAGCCGCCCTGGCCACCGAATCGGAATTTGAACATTCGCCAGTGCTGTGATGGGTGAGGCCGTGTCGCGTCGAAAGCCAGCAGCTGGCTCAGCCCGGAAGGTGCTTGGCGTCCAGCCTGGGGATGCCGTTTTGCAGCACGCCGCCCACGGTAAAGAAAGAACCGAAGACCACGATTCTATCAGCCGGGTCGGCAGCCGCAACCGCGGCGTCCAGCGCCGCCTGGGGGTCGGGATGCAGGCTCGAGCTGGTGCCGGGGCGCGGATGGGTGCCGCGCCAGATCGCAGCCAGGTCACTCGCGCTGGCGGCGCGCGGCAGCGGCAGGTCGCAGAAATACCAGCGATCGATCAATGGGTTGATGCGCTGGAACATCGGCAGCAGGTCCTTGTCGGCCATGGCGCCGAACACCGCGTGGGTGGTCGGGTAGAAGCCCATCGCGTCGAGGTTCTCGGTCAGCGCGGCGACCGAATGCGGGTTGTGCGCGACATCGAGCACCAGCGCCGGCTGACCCGGCACGATCTGGAAGCGGCCCGGCAGCTCGACCAGGGCCAGGCCGTTGCGCACCGCCTGCGCCGTGACCGGCAACAGCGGATGCAGCGCCTCGACCGCCGCCAGCACGCCAGCAGCGTTGACGAGCTGGTTGGCGCCGCGCAGCGCCGGATAGGCCAGGCCGGCGTAACGCCGGCTGCGGCCGGCCCAGTTCCACTGCTGCTGGTCGCCGCCGCAATGGAAGTCGCGGCCCGCGCGGTGCAGGTCGGCACCGATCTCGAGCGCGCGGTCGAGCACGCTTTGCGGTGGCACCGGATCGCTCACGATCACCGGGCGGCCGGTGCGCATGATGCCGGCCTTCTCGTAGCCGATCGCCTCGCGGTCGGTGCCGAGGAATTCGACATGGTCGATATCGACGCTGGTGATGATCGAGCAGGCCGGCTCGACGATGTTGACCGCATCGAGCCGGCCGCCCAGGCCGACCTCGAGGATCACGATGTCGAGCTGCGCGCGCGCCAGGGTCAGCACGATCGCCAGCGTGGTGAATTCGAAATAGCTCAGGCTGACCTCGGGCTGATCGGCGCCGTTGCCGCGGCGCGCCAGCTCGACGTCGGCGAAGGCCGGCAGCAGCGCGTCAGCCGCGACGACCTGGCCCGCGATGCGGCAGCGCTCCTCGAAATGCACCAGATGCGGCGAGGTGTAGACGCCGGTGCGGTAGCCCGCCTGGCCGTAGATGGCCTCGAGCAAGGCACAGGTCGAGCCCTTGCCATTGGTGCCACCGACGATGATGACCGGACAGGCCGGCTGCAGGCCGCGGCCGTCATTGAGGCGCTGCGCCACCTGGCGCACCCGGTCGAGCCCCATGTCTATGGTCCTGGGGTGGATACGCTCGCAATGGGCGAGCCAGTCGGACAGGGTCTGGGGCAGGTCTTGGGTCATGGCTGGGACGGAAAAGGGCAAGGCCCCTATTGTCGCAGCGGGATTGAAACCGCGTTCGACCCAAGGGCAGCCCCGTTCCGCCGCCTGAAGGGGCTCAGCGCCGGTTCCGGTAACGCCCCCAGGTGGTGCCGGTGTTGTTCATGCTGTCCAGGTTGGCGTCGCTCAGCGGGTCGTCATCCGGCGGAACATCGGCGGTCCCGCTGGCATTGCCGACGTCGGCGCTGCCGCTCGCGTTGTCGACATCCGGCGTCGAGCTCGCGTTGTCGGTATCGGTACCGGACTTGGGCTTCTTGTTGTCGGCCATCTCAGCCTCCTCCCTGGCAATTGCCATCTGCGCTTGCGTCATCGGGGACATGGATGCACGCCCCGACAAAAATGCCATATCCGATAAATACCAGGACATGACGAGTCGCAGGGTAGCGCAGCCCAGCCCGGTTGACAAGCCGGACGGGCACAGCCGCCTGGATGAATCGATAAAAAACCCGCCCTATTTGTGGAAACGACATGGTTTGTCCGGGCCTGCGGTTAGGATTTACCTAAATGAACATCATTCGCATTACGCAAACGACAATGACTGGACTGTCGGACCTGATCGCGCAGCTGATACGCTGACAAGGACTGACCAAGCCCCACCGAATCATGCGCAAAGCCACCGAAATCCAGCAAGACCTGGACCAAACCGCCGACGAACTGCGCCGCCAGAAGCTGCGCACCATGCAACTGGTCGCCCTGGCCCTGCTGGCGGGAGCGGCCGTTCTGCTGCTGGTCGCCCACGTGCTGCGCGCCCGGCACCCGGCCTGGGGCTATGTCGCGGCCTTCGCCGAGGCCGCGATGGTCGGCGCGATCGCCGACTGGTTCGCGGTAGTCGCGCTGTTCAAGCATCCGCTGGGGCTGCCGATCTGGCACACGGCGATCATCCCGAACAGCAAGGACGCCATCGGCCGCAACCTGGGCGCCTTTGTCGAGAACCATTTCATCACCGAGGAAGCGATCGGCCACAAGATCCGGCAGGCCGACCCGGCCCGGCGCATCGGCGAATGGCTGCTCGATCCGCAGCATCTGGCCGGAATGAACCGGTCGGCGGCGAGCGTCGCGCGGCAGCTGATCGAGGCGCTGGACCATGAGCAGATCCGGGACAAGATCCGCGAGCTGGCCAGCCGGCAGCTGACCGAGGTCGACCTGTCGGTGATAGCGGGCCAACTGGTGGATCGGCTGATACAGAGCGACCGGCACCAGGAGCTGCTCGACGCCCTGCTCGAGGGGGCTGGTGCCTACCTCGGCGACCCGGACAAGCTGCCGGTCATCAGCCAGTTCCTGATCGACAGCCTGGGCATCGAGAACTCGATCATGAAGATGGCGGTCAACGCCTATGCGCCCAAGTCGATCGGCTCGCTGAACCAGAAGCTCGACGAGGTCAGGCGCGATCCGGCGCACCGCTTCCGGGGCGTGTTCGACGGCTGGATCGGCGACTTCGCGCTGCGGCTGAAAGCCGACCCGCAATGGGCCGCGAAGATCCGGCGCCATCAGGCCGAGCTGGTGCAGGACCCGCAGGTGCAGCAGCTGCTGTCGGGACTGTGGGACAGCCTCAAGGATAGGCTGCTGCATGACCTGGGCCAGGAACAACCGGCGCTGCTGCGCCAGCTGCAGGCCTGGGTCCAGAAGCTCGGCAGCCTGCTGGTCGAGGAGTCCGGCCTGCGGCAATGGCTGAACCAGGCGATCGAGAACGGCAGCGTCACGCTGATCCGGAAATACCGCGGCGAGGTCGGGCGCTTCATCGAGCAGCAGCTGGCCAAGTGGACCCGGGAGGAAATGAGCCAGCGCATCGAGCTCGCGATCGGGCGCGACCTGCAGTTCATCCGGATCAACGGCACGCTAGTCGGCGGGCTGGTCGGGCTGGCGATTTATGCGCTGCTGCAGGCGACAGGCTGACTTTGAATCAGACAAATTTCACAGGAAGAACCCCCATGGCAGACACATTCGACGACGGCAGTTTCTGGAACAAGGTGAAGAACTTCGCGCTCAAGGCCGGCAAGGAAGTGATCGAGAAGGCGCTTTGGCTGTACTACGCCGCCCAGCAGCCCAATACCCCGGCCTGGGCCAGGACCGTGATCTACGGCGTCCTAGCCTATTTCGTGCTGCCGGTGGACGCGGTACCCGATGCGATTCCGGTCGCCGGCTTCACCGACGACCTGGGCGCGCTGGCGGCGGCGCTCGGGACGGTGTCGATGTATGTGACCGCTCAGGTCAAGACGATGGCATCCGAGAAGATGAAGGAGTGGTTCGGGGCCTGACTGAGCCGCAAGCCGTGGCTCACCCCGCCAGCAAGCCCCGCGCCGCCCGCTCGCTCAGCACGCACTCGAGCCGGACCTGCGCGCGCGTCATGCCGACGAAGAGCTTGCGCCGCTCGACGTCGCTGGCCTGCTCGAAATCGATCTCGCACAGGATCACGGCCGGCGCGCTCTGGCCCTTGAAGCGGTAGAGCGTCTCGACCAGCAGCTCGCCCCCGGTCCACTGCGGGTTGCCGGCCGAGTCGTAGCGCCCGGTGAAGCGGCGCGTGCGCAGGCCGGCAATGGTTTCGCGTCCCAGGATCTCGGAGCCGCTGCGGCCGTAGGTCAGCACCGCGATCTGCTCGGTCTTGAAGCCGGCGACCTTCAGCTCGCGCACGCAGGCCTCGACCTGGGCCAGCGCCTGGCCCGGCTTGCTCGGATAGTCGTGAAACCCCGGCAACTGGCCCGCGAACGCCGATCGCGGCACGACCGGCCGCTCGCTCAGGCCCAGCAGGTTGATCGCCTCGACCACCTTGCGCGGGCTGCGGAAGTTGTCCATGCAGTGGATGCGCACCGCCTGGCCGAGCTCGAAGCCCTCGCGCCGGTAGATGCGCTGCTGCTGGTCGCCCAGCAGATAGGCCTGGCCACCGTCCTTGAGCAGGTCGGTCATCGCCTGGACCCATTCGGGCTCGAAGTCCTGGGCCTCGTCGATGATCAGCAGGTCCCAGCGCGGCGTCATGCGGGGGGTGGCGGCAGCGAGCTGCTCGGCCAGCTGGTCGTAGATGCCGGGCTGGCTGAAATCCGGCTCCAGGCCGGCGCGCCGCGCCTGCTCGACGCAGGCCTCGTGGAAAGTCATGATTTGCGCCGTGTAGGGCGCGATCAGCAGCATGTGGTCGGCCAGCGCGCGGTTGAAGCAGACATAGGCGCAACGCTGCTTGGCGGCATGGGCCTGGCGCATCAGCGCGAGCGCGAGCTGGGTCTTGCCCGAGCCGGCCGTGGCCTCGATCACGAACAGGCCCGACTCGTGCTCGATGGCGGGAATCCAGGTCGCCAGGCCAGACGACAGCGCGGTGCTGGTGCGCATGATCTGCCCGACATGGGACGAGACATCGGGCAGCACCTTGAAGCGGTTGGCAAGGAAGTCGACCAGCCTTTGCCGGGAATCCTCCGGCAGCGGATCATGGGGCATGAGGTCGAGCACGCGCTGGCACAGCGCGGGGCAGCCGTCGGCATCGACGATGCGCTCGGACGGGTGCGCCAGCGACGTGGAGGCGACGCGGTGGTCGGGCAGCACGAGCAGCGTGCCGACCCTGACCTGGCGCAGCCCTTCGTCGGTCAGGCGCGACAGGATGGCGCCATGCTGGCGGCGCAGCTGGTGCCCGACGTCGAGCGCCTCGTCGCGCTTGGCGTAGCGCTTGCTCAGCCCCGCCTCGCCTTCCTCGAGCGGGCCGGACTTGACCTCGATCAGCAGCAGGTGCCCGATCGGAGAGACGAGCGCGATGTCGATTTCGCCGATCTGCTGCCGGCCCTCGAGCGTGCTGGACCAGTCCACGTTGTGGAACAGGTCATAGCCCACCGGCAGGCCGAGCTCGAGCAGCTCCAGCATGTCGCGCTCGCGGTAGAAGCCGGGACCGAGCAGGCCAGCGGCGGGAAATGAGGGATGCAGGGTGGCCATGGCGGTCAGCGGGGTCGATGTCGGTGGATCGAAGTTGCAAAAATGCAATTTGGTGACATTCTCCATTAAAACTTGTGACAGGCCTGACGCTGCTGCTCATCGCTGGCGCCACCCGCCTTGCGGCACAATTCCGGCCATGATCAAGGTCTATGGCATCCCCAATTGCGACACGGTGAAGAAGGCGCGCGCCTGGCTGACCGAGCACGGCGTCGCGCACGAGTTCCACGACTTCAAGAAGGCCGGCGTGCCCGAGGCCAGGCTGGACGCCTGGATCGCCGCCGTCGGCTGGGACAAGCTGCTGAACCGCCGCGGCCCGACCTGGCGCAAGCTCGACCCCGCGCTGCAGGCCGGCGTGGTCGACGGCACCAGCGCAAAGCCGGTGATGGTCGCGCACAGCAGCGTGATCAAGCGCCCGGTGGTCGAATGGGCAGCTGCGATCACGGTCGGCTTCGATGCCGATGACTGGGCGGCTCGCGTCTGAGCCAGCATTTCCCGCCAGCCTGGCCGCCCGCCCCTCTAAAATGGCAGGTTGGCGCGCCGCTGCCGGCGGCGCCAGGCTTCCTCCACCCCCTTTAAGCGCGATTTGTCGCGAACGAACTCCATGAGCACCACCCAGATCGACGGCGTGTCCGTCAACACCCAGGCCAGCGTCTACTTCGACGGCAAGTGCGTCAGCCACGGTATCACCTTCCCCGACGGCACCAAGAAGTCGGTCGGCGTGGTGCTGCCCGCGACCCTGACCTTCAACACCGGCGCCCCCGAGATCATGGAATGCGTGGCCGGCTCCTGCGAATACAAGCTCGCCGGCAGCGACGCCTGGCTCAAGTCCGGCCCTGGCGAGCAGTTCAGCATCCCCGGCAACAGCAGCTTCGAGATCCGCGTGACCGAGGCCTACCACTACATCTGCCACTTCGGCTGATCCGGAGAAAGACCCGAACATGTCCGCCACCATCCTGCAAAACCTGCCCACCGGCCAGAAGGTCGGCATTGCCTTCTCGGGCGGTCTCGACACCAGCGCCGCGCTGCTGTGGATGAAGCTCAAGGGCGCCCTGCCCTATGCCTACACCGCCAACCTGGGCCAGCCCGACGAGTCCGACTACGACGAGATCCCGCGCAAGGCCATGGGCTATGGCGCAGTGCAGGCGCGCCTGATCGACTGCCGTCCGCAGCTGGCCCACGAGGGCATCGCCGCGCTGCAGGCCGGTGCCTTCCACATCAGCACCGCTGGCGTGACCTACTTCAACACCACCCCGCTGGGCCGCGCCGTGACCGGCACCATGCTGGTGGCCGCGATGAAGGAAGACGACGTCAACATCTGGGGCGACGGTTCGACCTACAAGGGCAACGACATCGAGCGTTTCTACCGCTACGGCCTGCTGACCAACCCGAGCCTGAAGATCTACAAGCCCTGGCTGGACCAGCAGTTCATCGACGAGCTCGGCGGCCGCAAGGAGATGAGCGAGTTCCTGATCGCCAACGGCTACGACTACAAGATGTCGGTCGAGAAGGCGTACAGCACCGACAGCAACATGCTCGGCGCGACCCACGAGGCCAAGGACCTCGAGCACCTGAACTCCGGCATCCGCATCGTCAACCCGATCATGGGCGTGGCGTTCTGGAAGGATGAGGTCGCGGTCAAGGCCGAGGAAGTCACCGTGCGCTTCGAGGAAGGCGTGCCGGTCGCGCTCAACGGCCAGACCTTCGAGTCGCCAGTCGAGCTGATCCTGGAAGCCAACCGCATCGGCGGCCGTCACGGCCTGGGCATGAGCGACCAGATCGAGAACCGCATCATCGAGGCCAAGAGCCGCGGCATCTACGAGGCCCCCGGCCTGGCGCTGCTGCACATCGCCTACGAGCGCCTGGTCACCGGCATCCACAACGAGGACACGATCGAGCAGTACCGCATCAACGGCCTCAAGCTCGGTCGGCTGCTCTACCAGGGCCGCTGGTTCGACCCGCAGGCCATCATGCTGCGCGAGACGGCACAGCGCTGGGTCGCACGCGCGATCACCGGCGAGGTCACGCTCGAGCTGCGCCGCGGCAACGACTACTCGATCCTCAACACCGACAGCCCGAACCTGACCTACGCGCCCGAGCGCCTGTCGATGGAGAAGGTCGAGGACGCGCCGTTCACGCCGCTCGACCGCATCGGCCAGCTGACCATGCGCAACCTCGACATCACCGACACCCGCGCCAAGCTGGGCATCTACTCCGACGCCGGCCTGCTGTCGCTGGGCCAGGGCGAGGACTTCCTCAAGCTCGGCGGCAAGTAAGCACGCCGTTGCGTTTCCACGAAGGCCGGGCAACCGGCCTTTCTTGTTTTTCAAGCCCTGCCTGCATGAGCCACCCGTCCATCCTGTTCCGCCTGATCGCCGGCCAGATCGCGATCCACGCCTGCATGACCGGGCTGCGCATGGGCATGCCGCTGTACGCCTTGCACCACGGCCACAGCGCCGCCGAGGCCGGGGTGCTGATCGCCTTGTTCGCGGTCAGCAATGTGGTGATGGCCTTGCCCTGGGGCCGGCTGGTGGACCGCCATGGCCTGCACCTGCCTTGGCGGCTGGCGGTGACGATGGCGGTGTCGGGGGCCTTGCTGGCGGCGGCCTGGCAGCAGGCCTGGAGCTTCGCAGCCGCGGCCTTGCTGGTCGGCGGCGCCATGGGGCTGGCGCAGGTGACGGTGCAGCGCCGGGCCGGCATGGCCGCGGACTCGGCCCAGGAGCGCCGCAAGCTCTGGGGCTGGCTGTCGCTGGCCGCGCCGGCTGCCAACCTGGTCGGACCGGCCCTGGTGGGCCTGCTGCTCGACCATGCCGGGCAGTCCAGCGTGGACCGGCAGGCCTTTGCCTGGGCCGCCGTGGCCGTGGGCCTGCTGGCGCTATCGAGCCTGCTGTGGGTGCATGGGATCCAGGAGGCGCCCAGCGCGCTGGTCACGTCGCAGCAGAATGGCGGCGGCAAGCGCGACCTGCTGGCCGACTGGCGACTGCGGCGCCTGCTGGTGGTGGCCTGGGCCACCGCCTCCTGCTGGGACGTGCACGCCTTCGTGGTGCCCGTGCTCGGTCACGAGCGGGGTTTCAGCGCCTCGATGATCGGCTTCATACTGGGTGCGTTTGCCACCGCCGCGGCGGTGATCCGCCCCTTGCTGCCCCGCCTGTCGGAGGGCATGTCCGAGCGCCGCGTGATGACCGCAGCACTCGCGCTGACCGCGGTCTGGCTGGGCCTCTACCCGCTGGTGCAGCAGGCCTGGGCGGCCGCGCTGCTGTCGGCCCTGCTGGGCGTGACCCTGGGCGGGGTCCAGCCGACGATCCTGAGCTTGCTGCAGCACATCACCCCGGCGCAGCGCATGGGCCAGGCACTCGGCATGCGGCTGATGACGGTGAGCGCCACCAGCGTCGCGATGCCGATGCTGTTCGGCAGCTTTGGCGCGCTGATCGGCGTGTCGGCGCTGTTCTGGTCGGCCGGCCTGATCGCGGCGACCGGCAGCCGGATCGCCTGGTCCTTGCGGACGGAGCCGCAGCCGCCCAGGCGCGAGGCCTGAGCCGGCGCGGCCATTGCCGGCTCAGAGCACGACTGGTTCGGGCTCGAGCCGGATGCCGAAGCGCTCGTAGACACTGGTCTGGATCGCGCGCGCCAGCGTCATGACCTCGCCGCCGGTGCAGGGATGTTCGGCGTCGCCGCGGTTGACCAGCACCAGCGCCTGCTTGTCGTAGACGCCGGCATGGCCCACGGTCTTGCCCTTCCAGCCGCAGGCATCGATCAGCCAGCCGGCGGCGAGCTTGATGCTGCCATCGGGCATCGGGTAGTGCACCACCTTGGGATCGCGCGCGATGATGTCGGCGCATTGCTCGGGCGTGACGCTCGGGTTCTTGAAGAAGCTGCCGGCGTTGCCGATCAGCGCCGGGTCGGGCAGCTTGGCGCGCCGGATCGCGCACACCATGTCGAAGATCTGCTGCGCGCCCGGATCGACCAGGCCGAGCTCGGCCATCTTGCGCTCGAGGTCGAGGTAGCCCAGCACCGGCTTCCAGGGCTTGGGCAGCAGGAAGCGCACGCGCGTGATCAGCGCCCGGCCCTTGAGGCCGAAGCCGCGCCCGTCGGCGGCGCGCTCGTGCTTGAAGACCGAGTCGCGGTAGCCGAAGCCGCATTGCGCCGCGTTCAGGCTGAAGGCTTCGCCGGTCTCGAGGTCGATCGCGTCGAGCGAGTCGAAGCGGTCCTGGCACTCGACGCCGTAGGCGCCGATGTTCTGCACCGGCGAGGCGCCGACGGTGCCGGGAATCAAGGCCAGGTTCTCGAGCCCGGGCCAGCCCTGCTGCAGCGTCCAGGCGACGAAGTCGTGCCAGCGCTCGCCGGCGCCGGCCTCGACCAGCCAACCGCGCTCGGTCTCGCGCAGCAGACGCCGGCCCGGGATCTCGACCTTGAGCACCAGCTGCCTGACGTCGCCGGTCAGCACGATGTTGCTGCCGCCGCCGAGCACGAAGGTCTGGTCGGCCGACCAGTCGGGATGGCGGATCAGCGCCTGCAGCTCGGCTTCCGAGCCGATGCGGGCCAGCCGCAGCGCGCGCGCGGCGATGCCGAAACTGTTGAAGGGCTGCAAGGGCAGGTTTTTCTCGACTAACATCCCGAGATTGTCTCACCCGGGCGCAGCGACTGCGGCGGCCCGGTCCGTCCCATTTTTTCCGGAATCCGCCATGCCCTCTTTTGATACCGTGCTCGAGCCCAACCTGGTCGAAGTCAAGAACGCCGTCGAGCAGACCGCCAAGGAAATCGGCACCCGCTTCGACTTCAAGGGCAGCTCGGCCGCGGTCGAGCTCAAGGACAAGGAAATCACGCTGTTCGGCGACAGCGACTTCCAGATCCAGCAGGTCGACGACATCCTGCGCAACAAGATGACCAAGCGCGGCGTCGACGTGCGCTTCCTCGATGCCGGCAAGGTCGAGAAGATCGGCGGCGACAAGGTCAAGCAGGTGCTGAAGGTCCGCAACGGCATCTCCAGCGAGGACGCCAAGAAGATCCAGCAGCTGATCAAGGGCAGCAAGATGAAGGTGCAGGCCGCGATCCAGGAAGAAAAGGTGCGCGTGACCGGCGCCAAGCGCGACGACCTGCAGCAGGCAATGGCGCTGATCCGCAAGGACATGACCGATCTGCCGCTGTCCTTCGACAACTTCCGCGACTGAGGCGCAGGCCCGGGCAGGCGAGCGAGGCGATCGATGAACGAGAACCCGCCCGCTGCCTGGCAAGGACTGACGCCCGAGCAGGCCGCGCAACGCTTCGCGGCCGAAGGCGCCAACGA
Source organism: Malikia granosa (assembly GCF_002980595.1). Lineage (GTDB taxonomy): Bacteria > Pseudomonadota > Gammaproteobacteria > Burkholderiales > Burkholderiaceae_C > Malikia > Malikia granosa. Next base: position 263,069 of record NZ_PVLQ01000012.1, on the reverse strand, counting down.
GCTGCCGCAGCCGGCGCCGCGCACGCTCGGGCGCATCGCGCTGGAGGCGCTGCGCGAGCCGATGCTGCAGCTGCTGCTGGCCTCGGTGGCGATCTATGCCGCGCTCGGCGACCTGCACGAGGCGGCAATGCTGTCGGCTTTCGTCGCGGTCTCGTTCGCGATCACGCTCTGGCAGGAGCGACGCACCGAGCGGGTGCTCGAGACGCTGCGCGAGCTGACCAGCCCGCGCGCGCTGGTGCTGCGCGGCGGCGAGCGCGTTCGCATCCAGGGTCGCGAGGTGGTGGTCGGCGACCTGCTGCTGCTCGGCGACGGCGACCGCATCGCGGCCGACGCGCAGCTGCTGGCCTGCCACGACCTGCTGACCGACGAATCGCTGCTGAGCGGCGAGTCGATGCCGGTGCCCAAGCAGGCCGCCACGCCCGATGCCGGGCCGGACGCCACACCGGACCAATCGGGACTGTCCCAGGTCTACGCCGGCACCCTGGTCATCAGCGGCCAGGGGCTGGCCCGGGTCACGGCCACCGGCGCGCGCAGCGAGATCGGCCGCATCGGCAAGACCCTGGGCGAGGTCGAGATGCCGGCCACGCCGCTGTGGCTGGAGACGCGCCGGCTGGTGCGGATCTTTTCGGTGCTCGGGCTCGGCATCAGCCTGGCGGTGCTGCTGCTGTACGGCTGGCTGCGCGGCGACTGGCTCGGCGGCGTGCTGGCCGGGCTCACGCTGGCGATGTCGATGCTGCCGCAGGAGTTCCTGCTGATCCTGACCGTGTTCACCGCGATGGGCGCCTGGCGCCTGTCGCGCCAGCAGGTGTTGACGCGGCGCTCGGCCGCGATCGAGACCCTGGGCGCCGCGACCGTGCTGTGCAGCGACAAGACCGGCACGCTGACGCTGAACCGGATGGCGGTGGCCGAGCTCGTGCTGGCCTCGGACCAGGGCCTGCAGCGCTGGCGCGCCGATGACCCGGCGGGCGCGCTGCTGCCGGCCGCCTTCCATGCCCTGCTCGACGCGAGCTGGCTCGCGAGCGAGCGCGAGCCGGTCGACCCGATGGAGCAGGCGATCCACCGCCTGGGCCAGCAGCAGCGCAATGCCCCCGAGCGCTTCGACGGCTTCGAGCTGGTGCACGAGTACAACCTGAGCCCCGAACTGCTGGCGATGTCGCATGTCTGGCAGGTGCCGGTGCAGGAAACGCACGAGGTCGCGGTCAAGGGCGCGCCCGAGGCGGTGGCGCGGCTGTGCCAGCTGGCTCCCGAGCGCCGGCAGGCGCTGCTCGCGGCCGCGCAGGCGATGGCCGGCGACGGCCTGCGCGTGCTGGCGGTGGCGCGGGCCAGCTTCGAGGGCCATGACTGGCCTGCGACCCAGCAGGGCTTCGACTTCGAGCTGCTCGGCCTGGTCGGGCTGTCGGATCCGGTGCGGCCCGGGGTGCCCGAGGCGGTGCGGGATTGCCGCGCGGCCGGCATCCGGGTCCTGATGATCACCGGCGACCATCCCGAGACGGCGCGCGCGATCGCGCGCCAGGCCGGACTGGCACACGAGGGAGCGCTGCTGACCGGGACCGAACTGGCCGCGCTCGACGACCAGGCCTTGCGCGAGCGGGTCAGGACGGTGGCGGTCTACGCGCGGGTGCGGCCCGAGCAGAAGCTGCGCATCGTCGAGGCGCTCAAGGCCAATGGCGAGGTGGTCGCGATGACCGGCGACGGCGTCAATGACGCGCCTTCGCTCAAGGCGGCGCATATCGGGATCGCGATGGGCCAGCGCGGCACCGACGTGGCGCGCGAGGCCGCGGCGCTGGTGCTGCTGAAGGACGATTTCGCCTCGATGGTCGGCGCGATCCGCGCCGGTCGCGGCATCTTCGACAACCTGCGCAAGGCGATGGCCTATGTGCTGGCGGTGCATGTGCCGATCGCCGGGCTGTCGCTGCTGCCGCTGCTGCTGGGCTGGCCGCTGGTGTTCATGCCGGTGCATATCGCCTTCCTCGAGCTGGTGATCGACCCGGTGGCCTCGCTGGTGTTCGAGAGCGAGCCGCAGGACCCCGAGCTGATGCGCCGGCCGCCGCGCGATCCGGCGGCGCCGCTGTTCTCGCTGCAGCTGATCGCGCTCAGCCTGCTGCAGGGCGGCCTGGTGCTGGCAGGGGTCGGCGGGCTGTTCGCCGGCCTGTGGCTCAACGGTGTCGGCGAGGCGCAGGCGCGCGCCATGACCTTCGTGGCGCTGGTGTCGGCCAGCTTCGGGCTGGTGCTGCTCAAGCGCGGTACCGACCTGCGCGGCCTGCTGCGGCCCAATCCGGCGCTGCTGGCGATCGCTGCCCTGACGGCGGGATTGCTGGCGCTGGCGCTGCTGCTGCCGGCCGCGCGCGGACTGTTCCAGTTCGCGCCGCTGCCGCTGGACTGGGTGCTGGGCGCGGGCCTGCTCGGGTTGCTGGCGCCCGCTGCCGCCCTGCCCTGGCAGCGCCGCAGCCTGGGCACGCCGCCGCCAGGCTGACGCAACGCCATGGCTGGCTCAGGCCAGCGGCAGCTCCAGGCTGGCGCGCAGGCCGCCCAGCGCCGAGGCCTCGAGCCTGACCTGGCCCTGGTAGAGCTGCGCGACCTCGCGCACGATCGCGAGTCCCAGCCCGCTGCCGGGCTGGCGCTCGTCGGCGCGGATGCCACGCTCGAACACCCGCTCGCGCTCGGCGGCGCCGAGGCCGGGGCCGTCGTCATCGACCGTCACCAGCAGGCGCCGGCCCTCGGCGCGGGCTTGCACCGCCACCCGGCCCTGGGCCCATTTGCAGGCATTGTCGAGCAGGTTGCCCAGCATCTCGTGCAGGTCCTGCGACTCGCCGGCGAAGGCCAGCGCATCCGGTGCCAGGTCGCAATCGAAGCGCAGCTCGCGGCCGGCGTAGACCTTGCGCATCACGCGCAACAGGCCCTCGAGCACCGGCGCGACCGGGCTGCGCAGGCCCGGCACGCCGCTGCCACCCATGCGCGCGCGCGCCAGATGCCACTCGACCTGGGCCCGCGCGCTGCGCACCTGCTCGTCGACCAGGGCGGCGAAGGCCGGCAGCTCGCCGCGCGGTTGCGCCGCCGCATTGGCCAACACCGCCAGCGGCGTCTTGATCGCATGCGCGAGGTTGCCGGCGGTCTGGCGCGCGCGCTGGACCACCTGCTCGTTCTGCAGCAGCACGCCGTTGAAGTCCTGCACCAGCGGATGGAGTTCGGCCGGGAATTCGCCTTCCAGCTGCTGGGCGTCGCCAGCGCGCACCTGCTGCACCGCGCGCTGCAGCCGCCGCAGCGGCGCCAGGCCGAGCGCCAGCTGCGCGCCGGCCGCCGCCGCCAGGGCCAGCCCGAGCACGGCCAGGCTGGCCGCCAGCGTCAGGTCGAAGCGCTGTTGCGCGGCCTCGAGTTCGCGCAGGTCCTGGGCCACGATCAACCGCCAGCTGCCCTGGCCCGCCGCGGCCAGGCGCTGCTCCGACGCGCGCCCGCCATCGGTCGGACTGGCCTCCGGGCCCGGGGCCGCGTCCCAGATCACCTGCCGCTCGAGCACCAGCACCGGCTGGCCGGCCGGTCCGAGCAGGCGATGTTCGTGCGTCTGGCCGCTGGGCAGGCCGTCGCCAGGCAGGCGCAGCAGGCTGTCCCAGAGCGAACGCGAACGCAGCAGGCCCTGGCGCCCCGGCCCGTCGACCTGCCAGTACAGGCCGCCGTAGGGCTGCTGCCAGCGCGGATCGGCCAGTGCCGAGTCGAGCGAAGGCTGGCCGGCGGCATCGACCTCGAGCGCCGCCGTGAGCTGGTCGAGCTGCAGCTGCAGATGCGAGCGGAACTGGCGCTGCACCTGGTCGGCGAACAGGCCCGAGAGCGCGAAGCCGGCCGCCACCAGCGCCAGCGTCAGCCCGGCCAGCGTGCCGAGCAGCAGGCGCCAGCGCAGGCTTTGCGGCAGGCGCCAGCGCAGGCTGGACCAACTCACCGCTCGGCCCCGTCGGGGGCTTGCAGCCGGTAGCCCATGCCGCGCACGGTCTCGATCAGGCCGGCCGGCAGCTTCTTGCGCAGCCGGCCGATGAAGACCTCGATCGTGTTGGAGTCGCGCTCGCAGTCCTGGGCATAGAGATGCTCGGTCAGCTCGGTGCGCGAGACCAGCTGGCCGGCATGGTGGATCAGGTAGGCCAGCAGCTTGAATTCCTGCGCGGTCAGCAGCAGCGGCTGGCCCTGCAGGCTGATGCGCGCGCTGCGCGTGTCGAGCTCGAGCGGGCCGCAGCTCAGCAGCGCCGAGGCATGGCCGCCGGCGCGGCGGATCAGCGCGCGCAGGCGCGCGAGCAGCTCCTCCATGTGGAAGGGCTTGCTCAGGTAGTCGTCGGCGCCGGCGTCGATGCCGGCGACCTTCTCGTGCCACTGGTCGCGCGCGGTCAGCACCAGCACCGGGCTGCTCATGCCCTCGCTGCGCCAGCGCCGCAGCACGCTGAGGCCGTCGAGGACCGGCAGGCCGAGGTCGAGCAGGATCGCGTCATAGTCCTGCACCCCGCCCTGGTACCAGGCCTCGCGGCCGTCGCTGGCCAGGTCGACCACGTAGCCGCGGTCCTGCAGCGTGCGAGCGATCTGCTCGGCCAGCGCCGCCTCGTCCTCGACCACCAGCACTCGCATCAGCGACCTCCCTTGCGGCGCAGCAGCTCGGCGCTGCGCGCATCGACCTCGAGCTTGACCAGCCGCCCGGCCGGATCGAGCAGCTTGAGCTCGTAGACCCAGCGTCCGTCGTCGCGCTCGAGCTCGACCGCGAGCACCTGGCCCGGCTGCACGCGCGCGACCCGCTCGAGCAGCTGCGGCAGCGGCAGCACCTCGCCGGCCTGCAGCGCGGCGCGGGCACGCTCATGGTCGCCATCAAAGCCCAGCGCCGTGCCGCAGGCCAGGCCGAGCAGGACGACGCAGGCGGCCAGCCGCCGGCGGGAGGAAAGGACAGGACGGGAAGGAGTCGGGATCATGGCGGCAGCGGGCGAGGAAGTGGTTGATGCCTGGATTCTCGGTCCATCCACCTGAACGCTGGCTGAACCAGCCGGCCCGTCAGGGACCGGCTGGCACCATGGCCTCAGCTGACCAGCGACGCGCGAGTCAGCGCGGCACCAGGAAGACGGTCTCCTCCTGGATGGCGATGCCCGAGTCGTTGAGCGAGCGGATCTGGAACTTGATGTGGTGCGAACCGCTCGGCGACGAGCCGGGCGGGATCTGCACGCGCAGCACCAGCGAGCGGACCTCGGTCGGCTGCACGTCCATCTGGCGCTCGGACGCGATCATGATGCCGGGCAGGCCGTCGACCGAGACCTCGAGCTTCTGCACCACCTCGGTCGCGTTCATCGCCTGCAGGCGGAACACGTTCTCGATCCGGCCCTGCTCGACCATGCGCGCGATCGCACCGCGGTCGCGGATCACGTCGACCTTGAGCGGGGTGCGCATGAACAGGCTGACGGCGACCGCGATGCAGATCGCGAGCAGGACACCGGTGTAGATCAGCACGCGCGGGCGCATGGCGCGCTTGATCATCTGCTGGCGGTTCCAGCCGTTTTCCATGCCGTTCTCGGTCGCGTACTTGATCAGGCCGCGCGGATAGCCGACCTTGTCCATCACGTCGTCGCAGGCATCGACGCAGGCGCCGCAGCCGATGCACTCGTACTGCAGGCCCTTGCGGATGTCGATGCCGGTCGGGCAGACCTGCACGCACAGCGTGCAGTCGATGCAGGAACCCAGGCCGAGCGCCTGCGGATCGGCCGACTTCTTGCGCGGGCCGCGCGGCTCGCCGCGCTTCTCGTCATAGGTCACGATCATCGTGTCGCGGTCGAACATCGCGCTCTGGAAGCGGGCGTAGGGGCACATGTACTTGCAGACCTGCTCGCGCATCCAGCCGGCGTTGCCGTAGGTCGCGAAGCCGTAGAACAGCACCCAGAAGGTCTCCCAGGGGCCCAGGCCCAGCGACAGGATCTCGTCGACCAGCACCTTGATCGGCGTGAAGTAGCCGACGAAGGTCACGCCGGTCCAGAGCGCGAACAGGACCCAGGCCGCGTGCTTGAGCGCCTTGCGGCCGAACTTGTTGCGCGACAGCTCGCCGTCGTCGAGCCGCATGCGCGCGCTGCGGTCACCCTCGATCACCTTCTCGATCCACATGAAGATCTCGGTGTAGACCGTCTGCGGACAGGCGTAGCCGCACCACAGTCGCCCGGCCACCGCGGTGAAGAGGAACAGCGCCAGCGCCGCGATCACCAGCAGGCCGGTCAGGTAGATGAAGTCCTGCGGATAGAGCACCAGGCCGAACAGATAGAAGCGCCGCGCCTCGAGGTCGAACAGCACCGCCTGGCGGTTGTTCCAGACCAGCCAGGGCAGGCCGTAGAAGACGATCTGCGTGATCCAGACCAGCGCCCAGCGCCAGGTATTGAACAGACCCTTGACCGAGCGCGCGTAGATCTTCTTGCTCGCCTGGTAGAGCGAGATCTCGATTTCTTCAGGCGCTTGTCCGGCTTGTGGTTTGTCAGGCTTCGTCGTCATAAGGATTCCAATCGAAAAAAGGGATGCCTGGCCCGTGCCCGGCCCCCTATGTGGCTGGCGCCGGCGCACGACGCCGCCTGCCCTTGTCAGCAGCCTCGATTATGCGCAGCCAGACTTAAGGCCGGGTCGGGACGGGCCGGTCCCGACCCGGCTCAGCGAGCCAGGCCGCTCATTTCTTGAGCGGGCAGGTATTGATGCCGAGCAGGCCATAGAGGCCGCACCAGCCCAGCAGGCCGGTCGCCAAGGGCAGCAGGCCCAGATAGCCCCAGGCGCCCACGGTCCCGGTCGCCGCCAGCGCGATCAGCAACAGACCCAGGACGATGCGCAGCACGCGATCGATGCCACCGACATTGCTTTTCATGATGATCCTTGTTGGGATGAATACCCTCATGAGTATATGAGGATTACCCCGCCAGATTACGAACTATCGCCAAAGCGGTCAAGCCTTCCGGGCCGTCCAGGGCGGGGCGCGAAGCTGAACGGCGCATGAACAAGGGCTTCAGGCCCGGTACAGGCCGGGCGGCGCATCATCGAGGCCAACAGATTCTTCCACCTCCAGGGAACCACAAGATGACAAGAACCCAGCCTCCCGCTCGCAGCCCGGCGCTGCGCACCGCCCTGCTCGGCCTGCTGCTGGCGAGCGCCACCTGGCCGGCGCTGGCCGCTGACACCAGCGCGGCCGAACAGCTCGCGCGCTGGAACAGCGCCGCCGGCGCCGCTGGCAATGCCGAGCGCGGCCGCATCTTCTTCGCCAGCAAGCATGGCAATGAATGGTCCTGCTCCTCCTGCCACCAGGCGCCGCCGACCCAGGACGGCAAGCATGCGAGCACCGGGCGCCGGATCGCGCCGCTGGCGCCGGCCTTCAATCCGCAGGCCTTCACCGAGACCGCCAAGGTCGACAAGTGGTTCCGGCGCAACTGCAAGGATGTGCTGGCGCGCGAATGCACGGCCGCCGAGAAATCCGACCTGATGGCCTACCTGGTCAGCCTCAAGCCCTGAACCGATGCCGGAGTCGCCCCAGATGAAAACCCATCACATGAGCCCACTGACCGCCCGGCTGCTGCCGGCGCTGGCGGCCCTGGCCGGCCTGTGCCTGCTGGCATCGCCCGCGCAGGCCGACAGCGGCAGCGTGATGCCGCGCCAGATCCTGCCGGCCTACCAGCAGGAATGCGCCGCCTGCCACCTGGCCTATCCGCCCGGCATGCTGCCGGCGCAGTCCTGGAAGCGGATCATGGGCGGGCTCGACCGCCATTACGGCACCGACGCCTCGCTCGACGAGGCCAGCGTGCGCCAGATCGGCGCCTGGCTGCAGACCCATGCCGGCAGCTACAAGCGGGTCAGCAGCGAAGCGCCTCCGCAGGACCGCATCACCCGCTCGCCCTGGTTCGAGCGCAAGCACCGCCAGCTCGATCCGACGATCTGGAAGCAGGCGGCGGTCAAGAGCGCGGCCAACTGCATGGCCTGCCACAGCGGCGCCGAGAAGGGCCGCTTCGACGACGACGAACTGCGCTTCCCGGCCGGGCTGGACGCGCGCTACCGGCGCAACTGGGACCAGGACTGAGCCCGCTTTTGCAAGGAATCGAGATGAACACCACCCTACCCACCACGGCGAACAGCCCGCGGCCGGCCAGCCGCGCGGCCCAGAGCAGCACCGGCAGCCGGCGCGTGACCGACGCCCCGACCCGGGTCTACCACTGGCTGCTGGCGCTGAGCTTCCTGGGCGCCTACCTGACCGGCGACGGCGAACGGTTGCGCGCCCTGCACGTGACCCTGGGCTACACCATGGCCGGACTGATCGTGTTCCGGCTGCTCTACGGCCTGTTCGGTCCGCGCCAGGCCCGGCTGTCGGTGCTGCGCAACAAGCTGGCGCTGGCACCGGTCTGGCTGCGCGGCTTGCCGGCCAGCCTGGCCAAGGGCCAGGTCAACTGGCAGCCGGGACAGAACCTGCTGATGGCGCTCGTGATCGCGCTGCTGCTGCTGTCCGTGCTGCCGCTGACGCTGAGTGGCTATGCGACCTACCATGAATGGGGTGGCGAATGGCTGGCCGAAGTGCACGAGTTCTTCGGCAACGGCTACCTGATGCTGGTGCTGGCCCACCTGGGCCTGCTGCTCGGCATCAGCCTGTGGCGGCGCAAGAACCAGGCGCTGCCGATGCTGACCGGCCGCATGCCCGGCAAGGGTGCTGACCTGGTGCGCAACAACCAGGGCTGGCTGGCCATCCTGCTGCTGCTCGCGGTGCTGGGCTACTGGCGCTGGGAATGGCAACAGGCGCCCGAGGGCCTGCTGTCGGTCCAGTCCTTGCAGCAGGTGCTGGCGGGCGACGACGACGATTGAGCCATCCGCGCCTCTGGCGCTGCGCCAGGCCGGCGCGAAATGGCCGGGGCTTGACAAAGCGAGGCGCGCCTTATGCACAAGCCAGGCCGAACTGTCACACAACGCCCCCGCCGTGACGCTGCCCTGGCAAGGACTGCCAGCCACCGGACAGAACCAGGCAAGTCATTGATTTTCAATCAAATCGAATCACTGCCTAATTTTCAGGCAAGGCAGCAAATCGCTTGATTTCCAAGGCCGGCGGCAGTTGCCCACCAGGATCTCAACAAAGTTGTCCACAGATTTTCTGGATAAGCCGGAAAAGCCCCGGAAAATCAGGGACTTGGCCGCTCAGGCCTAGTCGCCGTCGGGGATCACGGCGTCGGCCACGGCACCGACGGTCTTGGCCGTGATGGAAACCCCGGTCGCCACCACCGTGACCGCGGCATCCGCGACGGCGACCACCGCACAGCCTGGCAGGCCCAGCAGCAGGCTGCCGAGCGCCAGGGCTTGCAGGGTACGGAGGAAGACATTCTGTGCGGCCATGGGCAGGATCTGGTGAAGCGTGGATGAGGAAAACTGCCCCGGCAAGGCGGGAGCCTGGGCGCGATTCTAGCGAGGCGCAGGTCCAGGCCATGGCCAGGCGCGAGCGGGAAGCGAATCGAGGCAGCTCCTGCGGCCGGCGTGGGGACAAAACCGGGCCAGGCGTGAGCTGGCGGCCGGTTTCCGGGACAATCACGTCCCATGACTCTCAAAGCCCCCGAACTGCTGCTGCCTGCCGGCTCGCTCGACAAGATGCGCGCCGCCTACGACTTCGGCGCCGACGCGATCTACGCCGGCCAGCCGCGCTACAGCTTGCGCGCGCGCAACAACGAATTCCGGCTCGAGCAGATCGAGATCGGCATCCGCGAGGCCCATGCGCGCGGCAAGAAGTTCTTCGTCACCAGCAACCTGCTGCCGCACAACGACAAGGTGCGCACCTATATGCGCGACATCGCGCCGGTGATCGCGATGAAGCCCGACGCGCTGATCATGGCCGACCCCGGCCTGATCATGATGATGCGCGAGCAGTATCCCGAGATGCCGATCCACCTCTCGGTGCAGGCCAACACGGTCAACTACGCGGCGGTCAAGTTCTGGCAGAAGGTGGGCGTCGCGCGCATCATCCTCTCGCGCGAGCTGAGCCTGGACGAGATCGAGAAGATCCGCCAGGAATGCCCGGACATGGAGCTCGAAGTCTTCGTGCACGGCGCGCTGTGCATCGCCTACTCGGGCCGCTGCCTGCTGTCGGGCTACTTCAACCGGCGCGACCCGAACCAGGGTACCTGCACCAACGCCTGCCGCTGGAACTACTCGGCCCAGGAAACCGCCGTCGACCCCAACACCGGCGAGGCGATTGCCGTCAAGATGGAACAGGGCTTCAACTTCAACCAGGCGCAGGAGGAGGCCGAATCCTCGTTCGCAGCCTGCGGCGGTGGCGAGCGACACCCGAAGGCCGACCAGGTCTACCTGATCGAGGAAGCCGGCCGCCCGGGCCAGCTGATGCCGATCATGGAAGACGAGCACGGCACCTACATCATGAACAGCAAGGACCTGCGCGCGATCGAGCATGTGCAGCGCCTGGCCGAGATCGGCGTCGACTCGCTCAAGATCGAGGGCCGCACCAAGAGCCTGTACTACGTCGCGCGCACGGCACAGATCTACCGCCAGGCGATCGACGACGCGGTGGCGGGCCGCCCGTTCAACCCGCTGCTGATCACCGAGCTCGAAGGGCTGGCCAACCGCGGCTACACCAGCGGCTTCCTCGAGCGCCGCCCGAGCCAGGACTACCAGAACTACGAGACCGGGCATTCGCTGGTCGGCCACAGCCACTATGTCGGCGACGTGCTCAATGCGGCCGACGGCTGGGCCGAGGTCGAGGTCAAGAACAAGTTCTCGGTCGGCGACAAGATCCAGGTCATCCACCCGAGCGGCAACCATGTCATCGAGCTGAAGGAAATGCAGAAGATGGATGGCGAACCGGTCAGCGTGGCGCCGGGCAGCCCGCTGCATGTGCGCATCCCGCTGCCCGAGCAGTACAACGGCGCGCTGCTGGCGCGGCTGATCCCGGCCGAAGCGGCCTGAGCCGACATCGGCGCCATGCAATTGCCGCGCCGGCGCCGCGCCGACTTCGAAGCCGGGCGCGAGTTCCAGTATCCCGAGCACCTGCGCGCGCAAGCCGCTGCCGCGCCGGCGGCGCCCGGGGTCTACACCTTCCACGGCCAGCAAGGCGGGCTGCCGCTCTACATCGGCAAGAGCGTGAACCTGCGCGCGCGGCTGCTGTCGCACCTGCGCAACCCCGACGAGGACCGCATGCTGCGCCAGACCAGCCGCATCAGCTTCCTGCGCACCGCGGGCGAGATCGGCGCCTTGCTGCTCGAGGCGCAGCAGATCAAGCAGCAGCAGCCGCTGTTCAACCAGAAGCTGCGGCGCAACAAGCAGCTCTGCGCGCTGCGGCTCGATGCCGACGGCCGGCCCGAGGTGGTCTATTCGAAGGAGATCGACTTCGCGCGCACGCCCGAGCTGTTCGGTCTCTACGCGAGCCGGCATGCCGCGCTCGAAGGCCTGCGCGCGCTGGCCGACGAGCACCGGCTCTGCTACAGCCTGCTGGGGCTGGAAAAGCCGGTGGGCAGCCGTAGCTGCTTCCGCTCCATGCTCAGGCAATGCGCCGGCGCCTGCTGCGGCCGCGAGAGCGAGGCGGCACACCGCGACCGCCTGCTGGCGGCTCTCGACGGACTGCGCATCGCCTGCTGGCCCCATTCCGGTGCGATCGGGCTGGTCGAGCGCTGGCCAGCCAGCGCGGATGCGCCCGCTGCCGCTGCGCCACAGGATTCGGAGCCGGCGCAAGAAGCCATGCAGCAGATCCATGTCGTGCGCAACTGGTGCTACCTGGGCAGCGCCAGCAGCCTGGAGCAGGCCAGGTCGCTGGGACAGGTCGTCGCCGGCTTCGATGCCGATGGCTACAAGATCCTGTGCCAGCCGCTGCTGACCGGGCAGGCCGAGCTGCTGCCGCTCTGACCGTCGAGGGCCCAGCGACCATGCCCGGGCCTGGCCCGTCGCCTCACTGGCGCGGAATGCCGGCGCGCTGGATCACGGCGCTCCAGCGCTTGATGTCGCCATCGAGCAGGCGGGCCAGCTGCTCCGGACTGCTGGCGCGCGGCTGCACGCTGAGGTCGGCCAGGCGTTTCCTGACCTCGGGCGCCTGCAGCGCCTTGGCCACCTCGCGGTTCAGGCGCTCGAGCACCGCAGGCGCGGTCCTGGCGGGCGCCGCCAGCGCATTCCAGGACGAGACATTGATGCCGCTCAGGCCCGGCAGCTCGCGCGCCGCGATCACGCCCGGCAGGTCGGCCGGGCGCGACTCGCCGAGCACGGCCAGCGCCCGCATCGCCTTGGCGGCGAGCTGGGACTTGACCGGTCCCAGGATCTCGACCGCGGCATCGACCTGACCGCCGCGCAGCGCCGTGATGACGGCCGGCGTGCCGTTGAAGGGCACGATCTGGGCATGCAGGTTGGACTGGGCATTGAACCACTCGGCCGCCAGATGCTGGGTGCTGCCGACCGCGATGGTGCCGATGTTGAGCCGGCCCGGATTGTCCTGTCCCCAGGCCAGCAGCTCGGCCAGCGACTGGAAGCGCGAATTCCCGGGCACGACGATGGCCAGGTCGAACAGGCCCAGCAGCGACACCGGGGCGAAATCGCGCCGGGCATCGAAGGGCAGCGACTTGAACAGGCCGGTGCTGACCGCCATCGCATTGGACATCAGCAGCAGCGTGTTGCCATCGGGCTCGGCATGGGCGACCGCCTCGGCGGCCACCACGCCGCCGGCGCCGGGCTTGTTCTCGATCACGATCGACTGCCCCATGTTCTCGGCCATCTTCTGTGCCACGGCGCGCGCGGTCAGGTCGGCCACGCCACCGGCGCCGAAGGGCACGATGAGCCGGATCGGCCTGGATTGGGCCAGGGCGGCCGGCTGCAGGCAGGACAGGGAAGCGGCAATGCCGCTGGCGAGCAGAAGACGGCGTGTCGTCATGTAAGGTCTCCGGGTTTCGGGTGTTGTTTTGAAGAACAAATGGGAAAACTATATAGTCGCAGTTTCGTGCCGCAAACTGCGGCCCTCATTCCTCACGATCGTGACATGGACATGGCGCGCACGGGCGTGGCGGCAAGGCCGCACGCATGAACCGGTTCGCAGCCGCCCAGAACCGGAATCTTCGATGCCTGCAATGCGTGCAACTGTGATGATGGCGAGGCCGGGCCAGGCCAGGAAGGCGTCCGGCCAGCCTTGAAGCCCGACGAACTGTCCCCGCTGGCACCGTTCCGCCAGCCCGTCTTCCGCATGCTCTGGTCCACCTGGCTGGTGGCCAATCTCTGCATGTGGATGAACGATGTCGCCGCCGCCTGGATGATGACCTCGCTGACCAGCAAGCCGATCTGGGTCGCGCTGGTGCAGACCGCCGCCACGCTGCCGGTGTTCCTGCTCGGCCTGCCCAGCGGCGCGCTGGCCGACAGCCTGGACCGCAAGAAATACTTCCTGACGACCCAGCTCTGGATCGCCGTCGTCGCGGCGCTGCTGAGCACGGTCGTCTTCCTCGGCGCGATGACGCCGCCGCTGCTGCTGGCGCTGGTGTTCGCCAACGGCATCGGGCTGGCGATGCGCTGGCCGGTATTCGCCGCCATCGTGCCCGAACTGGTGCCGCGACCGCAGCTGCCGGCGGCACTGGCGCTCAACGGGGTGTCGATGAATGCGTCGCGCATCCTGGGCCCGCTGATTGCCGGCGCGATCATCGCCGCGGCGGGCAGCGCCTGGGTGTTCGCGCTCAACGCGCTGCTGTCGCTGCTGGCGGCGGTCGTGATCAGCCGCTGGCAGCGCGAGCACAAGCCGCACCCGCTCGGGCGCGAGCGCCTGGGCACCGCGATGCGGGTCGGGCTGCAATACATCGCCCAGTCGCGCCAGCTCAAGGGCGTGCTGCTGCGGATCTGGATCTTCTTCTTCCACTCGACCGGGCTGATGGCGCTGCTGCCGCTGGTGGCCCATGGCATGCAGGGTGGCGACGCCGCGACCTTCACCCTGCTGCTGGCGGCCATGGGTGCCGGCGCGATCGGCTCGACCGCCCTGCTGCCCCGGCTGCGGCAACGCTACCCGCGCGACGCGCTGGTGCTGCGCGGCGCCTGGCTGCAGGCCGGCAGCATGGCCGTGATGGCCTGGACCGACCAGCTCTGGATCGCGGTGCCGGCCATGCTGCTCGGCGGCGCGGCCTGGATCACCACTGCCAACAGCCTGAGCGTGTCGATCCAGCTCGGCTTGCCCGACTGGGTGCGCGCGCGCGGCATGTCGATGTACCAGATGGCCATCATGGGCGCCAGCGCCAGCGGGGCCGCGCTCTGGGGCCAGATCGCGACCTGGACCAGCGTGCCGACCAGCCTGATGATTGCCGCCGGCACCGGCGCGCTGACGATGTGGCTGACCAACCGCCTGCTGCCCGACAGCGGCCAGGCCGGCGACCTGACGCCCAGGCGCATCTTCCAGGCGCCGCAGCATCCCGGGCCGGCGAGCGCGGGCCGGGTCAGCGTGATGATCGAGTACCGGATCGACCCGGCGCAGGCCGCGGCATTCCGGACCCTGATGATGGACGAGAGCCGACCAAGCCGGCTGCGCCAGGGCGCGCTGTCCTGGGAGCTGCTGCACGACCTCGAGGACCCGGGCCGCTTCATCGAGCTGGTCACCGACGAGTCCTGGACCGACCACCTGCGCCGCTTCGAGCGCGTCACCGCCGCCGATGCCGAGCTGCATGCGCGCAAGCTGGCCTTCCACCTCGGCCCCGAGCCGCCGCGCGTCACCCGCTGCCTGATGGAGACCAGCGTCAAATGAGGATCGCCATCATGGGCGCGGGCGCCGTGGGCAGCTATTACGGCGGCCTGCTCGCGCGCGCCGGCCACGCCGTCACGCTGATCGGGCGCGCACCCCATGTCGCCGCCGTCTTGCGCGACGGACTGCGCCTGCAGACGTTGGCCTTCGACGAATCGGTGCCCATGCACGCCAGCGTCGACCCGGCAGCCGTGGCCGGTGCCGACTGGGTGTTGTGCTGCGTCAAGTCCGGCGACACCGAGGCCGCCGCTGCCGCGCTGCGGCCGCATCTGGCGCCGGGCGTGCTGCTGCTGAGCCTGCAGAACGGCATGGACAACGCCGACCGGCTGCAGGCCCTGCTGCCGCAGCAGCGGGTGCGGCCGGTGCTGGTCTATGCGGCGGTCGAGCTCGCCGGCCCCGGCCATCTGCGCCATCACGGCCGCGGCGAGCTCGTGCTCGGCGCCGGTCCCGACAGCGCGGCCACCGCCAGTCTCTTCGCCGCTGCCGGCGTGCCGGTGCAGGTGCTGCCCGACCTGCGCGCGGCGCAATGGTCCAAGCTGGTCGTCAACTGCGCCTACAACGCGCTGTCGGCGATCTCGCGCCTGCCCTACGGCCGCATGATCCGGGGACCGGGCATCGAGGCCACGATGCGCGAGGCGGTGGCCGAATGCCTGGCGGTCGCCAGCGCCGAAGGCGTGACCCTGCCCGCCGACCTGTGGCAGCAGGTGCGCGCACTGGCCGACGCGATGCCGACCCAGCAATCCTCGACCGCGCAGGACCTGGCGCGCGGGCGGCGCAGCGAGATCGACCAGCTCAATGGCTGGCTGGTGCGCCGTGGCGAGGCGCTCGGCGTGCCGACGCCGGTCAACCGCACGCTGCACGGTCTGGTCAAGCTGCTCGAAGACCCACCCGGCGAGCCGCCCCTGGCCTGAGCCTGCTCAGGCCGGTGGCTCAGGCGGCGCCAGGCCCGCCGAGCTGGGTCAATGCCGCCTCGAAGTCGAAGCCCCGCACCGCCTGCATCAGCGGACCGTAGCGCTCCCCGAGCGCCTGCTGCAGCAAGGCGGCGTGCTGTTCGCACAGCGGTACCGAGCCCGCATCGTCCTCGCGCAGCAGCTGCAGCAGCCGTTGCTGCAGCTGGGGCCATGACATCCGGTCCAGGGAAGCGATCGCCGCGCCGTCAACCAGGGCGTCGGACTCATTGGCTTCATGAGCCCGCACCGGCGCGGCCGCGCCGGCAAGCGCGGGCGGCAACACCGGAGCACAGGCCCCGCTTCCCGGCGGACAGGCGACAGGATCGGCCAGCCCGAGCGGCAAGCTGAACCAGAAGCGGCTGCCCTGGCCCTTGCGGCTCTCGACGCCGATCTGCCCGCCCATCAGCTTGACCAGCTTGCGCGCGATCGCCAGCCCCAGGCCGGTGCCGCCGTAGCGCCGCGTCAGGCCGTCATCGACCTGCTGGAAGCTCTCGAACAGATGGCATTGATCGTCCGGCCCGAGCCCGATGCCGGTGTCGCTGACCTCGAAACGCAACCAGATGCACCGAGCCGCCGCCCCCTGCTGCTGCTCGTGGGGCTCGCGCAGGACGGCCAGCCTGACCCGGCCGGCCTCGGTGAACTTGACCGCGTTGTCCGCCAGCTTGTGCAGCACCTGGCCGATCTGGACCGGATCGCCGGTCAGCCGAGGCGGGACATCGGGTGCGACCTCGAGCACCAGCTCCAGCCCCTTGGCGACGAGGCGCTCGCGCAGGCGATCGGCAATGGCCGCGAGCACGGCCTCGAGCTCGAACTCCTGCTGGCCGGCGTGCAGGACGCCGCTGTCGACCCGGGTGTAGTTCAGGATGTCCTCGATCAGCGCCTGCAGCTGCCGGCTGGCCAGCTGCAGCGCCTTGAGCTGCTCCTGCTGCTGCGCCCCCAGGTCACCCTGCTGCAGCAGATAGCCCTGGCCCATGATCGCGTTCATCGGCGTGCGCAGCTCGTGGCTGATGTTGGAGAGAAAGGCAGTCTTGGCCTGGTTGGCGGCCTCGGCGGCCAGCTTGGCGGCCTCGAGCTCGCGAGTGCGCTGGCGCACCAGTTCCTCGAGATGCTCGCGGTGCCGGGCCAGGTCCTTGGCGATCGCGTTGATCCGCGTGACATCGCGCGCCGCGGCAAAGACGCCGCAGATCCGCTGGCCCTCGTCGCGGTAGACGCTCGCGTTGTAGAGCACCTCGGTCTCGCGGCCGTCGACATGGCGCAGCACCAGCGGATAGTCGCTGACCTGCCCCTGCTCGAAGGCCTGCTCGTAGCCGGCGCGGGCCTTGTCGGGATCGGTGAAGTAGTCCGAGAAATCGCTGCCGATCAGCGCCTCGCGGTCCAGGCCGATGGCGGCCTCGGTGGCCCGGTTGACGTCGGTGATCTTGCCCTGCGGGCTGATCGTGACCAGCGGATCGAGGCTGGCCTCGAGCAGGCTGCGGGCATAGTTAGAGGCTGCATGAAGCGCCTCTTCGGCCTGCCGGCTCTCGGTGATGTCGCGCGCCACCGCATAGAACAGCTTCTCCTGCGGGCTGAAGACCGCGTTCCAGGCCAGCCAGCGCGGGCTGCCGTCCTGGCACAGATAGCGGTTGACGAAGCCATCCGCGCTCGTGCTGCCCGCGTGCACCGCCTCGAGGGCCTGCTGCGAGACCAGCCGGTCGTCCGGGTGGATCAGGTCGGGATAGCAACGGCCGATGAAGTCGGCCGCTGCGTAGCCCAGCATGCGCTTGACGGCCGGATTGACGAGCTTGAAGCTGCCATCCTCGCCCAGGATAGCCATCAGGACCGGAGCGGCATTGAAGAAGCGGAAATAGCGCTCGCGCTCGGACTCGACCGCCTTGTACTGCGAGATGTCGAGCGCCATGCCGCTGAACAGCTTGGGATGGCGCTGGCCGGCCTCGCCATCGAAGCGGGTCTGGCCGACCCAGTGGATCCAGCGCAAGCGGCCATCGGGCCGGACCAGGCGGCTGACCTGATCGAGCAAGCCCTCGCCCCGCGGGTCGAGCGCGCGCGCGAAGGCCTGCTGCATGGCGTCGCGGTCGTCGGGGTGAATGAAGTCGAACAGCGCCTCGCAGGATTCGGGCTCGGCCGTCTCCGGCAGGCCGGCAATCGCCTTGAGCTCGCGCG
Source organism: Malikia granosa (assembly GCF_002980595.1). Taxonomy (GTDB): domain Bacteria; phylum Pseudomonadota; class Gammaproteobacteria; order Burkholderiales; family Burkholderiaceae_C; genus Malikia; species Malikia granosa. Next base: position 245,255 of record NZ_PVLQ01000012.1, on the reverse strand, counting down.
ACCAGTAGCAGGTCCGGCTCTCGTAATTCCTCTCGTAGACGCCGAACTTGGCGGCTTCGGCGGCCATCTCGAGCCGCTCGGCCATCTCGCGCCGGGCGGCTGCCGCGCGGGCCGCGTTGAGCTCGATGCGGGCCTGCCGCTGCTCGGTGATGTCCTCGAACAGCGCATAGACCCCTTGCAAGCCGCCACCCTGCCGATCCCGGATCGGCACCGCCTGCAGCCGGAGCCAGCACAGCCGGTCCTGCTGGCGGTCGCGCAGGCCCATGACGGCCGGGTGGATGATCTGGCCGGTCTGGAGCGCCAGCCGGGCAGGATACTCGGCGGGCAGGAAGGGCGTGCCGTCCTCGTGCACCGCCTCCCAGCGCGGATCGGCGGCCTGCCAGTCGCACAAGCACTGCACGCCCGGCCCCAGGATGGCTTCGGCAGCCGGATTGGCGGCCATCAGCGCGCCGAGCGGGTCCAGCATCACGATGCCTATCGGCAGCGAACTGAACAGCAGGTCGCCATCGGGCCGCTGCAGCTGACGCGGGTACGCCATCGGATCTGACATGCCTTATCTCCCTGTCCCTGTTATGTCTTCACTCAGACTCCATCTTGCTCATTTATCACGGCTTTGAGAAGCCACCCGGATCGGACGGGCGGCGGGCGTCCGCGCGACAATCCTGCCGTGAGTCCGACTGCCCCGATCCGCCGCATCGCCCATCTCGACATGGACGCCTTCTTCGCGTCGGTCGAGCTGCTGCGCTATCCGCAGCTCAAGGGCCTGCCGCTGGTCATCGGCGGCGGGCGCCGGCGCGCGGACGATGCGCTGCAGGCCTCCCGTGCCGGCCTGCCGCTGTCCGAGATCCCTGTCGCCGACTTCCCGCGCCTGCGCGACTATGCCGGGCGCGGCGTCATCACCACCGCGACCTATGCCGCGCGCCAGTTCGGCATCGGCTCGGCGATGGGGCTGATGAAGGCCGCCAGGCTGTGCCCGGATGCCATCCTGCTGCCGGTCGACTTCGACGAGATCAGGCGCTGCTCGCGCGCCTTCAAGGCCGTGATCCGCGAGATCGCGCCACTGCTGGAGGACCGCGGGATCGACGAGGTCTACATCGACTTCACCGAGGTACCGGGCGGCCAGCGCGAGGGCGGGCGGGTGCTGGCGCGGCTGATCCAGCGCGGCATCCTGGACGCCACCGGGCTGAGCTGCTCGATCGGCGTCGCACCCAACAAGCTGCTGGCCAAGATGGCCAGCGAATTCAACAAGCCGGCCGGGATCTCGGTCATCCACGAGTCCGACCTGCAGCGCCTGATCTGGCCCCTGCCCTGCCGCAAGATCAACGGCATCGGCCCGAAGACCGACCAGAAGCTGCAGGCGCTGGGCATCCACACCATCGGCGAGCTGGCCGCCCAGCCGCTGCAGGCGCTGCTGCGGCAGTTCGGCCCCAGCCATGGCGCCTGGCTGCACGAGGCCGCCTGGGGCCGCGACGACAGCCCGGTCGTCACCCACAGCGAGCCTGTCAGCGTCAGCCGCGAGACCACCTTCGAGCGCGACCTGCATCCGGTGCGCGACAAGGCCGAGCTCGGCGCCATCTTCACCCGGCTGTGCGAGCAGGTGGCAGCCGACCTCAGGGCCAAGGGCTATGTCGGCCGCACCATAGGCATCAAGCTGCGCTACGACGATTTCCAGTCGGTCACGCGCGAGCTGACCGTCGAGCAGTACAGCGCCGACGCGCGCGAGATCCGCCGCATCGCGGGCCAGTGCCTCAAGCGGGTCGACCTGACGCGCCGCCTGCGCCTGCTCGGCGTGCGGGTAGGCACGCTGGCCAGGCCGGACCTGCTCGCCGCCAGCCCCGGACCGGCGCCAGGGCTGCAAGCGGGCCTGTCCTTGCCGCTGTTCTAGCCTCCCCCAGTGCTCCAGCACCGGCGAATGGCAAGCCGGCGATCCAGGCTCGCCGCTTAGCATGGAAATACCCGAAATTCTTTGAATTCAAGGGTTTGAATCCTGCTAGCGGGTACAATGATTGCTCTATTGGAAAGCGCACTTTCCTTGTTACCGCAACCTGCTGCAATGAGCGACAGAGCCAGTTGCATCCTGCAACGAAACGCCCGATGAACCCGCGGCCCAGCAAGGGCAGCCCGGTAGCGCTCTAGCTGTTCGCACTCTCGGAACCCACCTGAAACCCACCGCACCCCAAAAAACAATAAATATATTAATATCAGCAACCCCCTCATGAAGGCCATCTACTCGTCAAACCTGAAACTGCGTCGGCAAACGACCTTCGTGGCGATAGTTATCATATTGACAACATGGGCGGCGGCCATCTATGAAATACAGCGCAGCAGGCAAACCTATATCCAGGAAGCCAATTTGCGCACCGCGAAGAACGCGCATATCTTTTCCGAATACAGCCAATCCACCATCAAGCGGCTGAACTCGTTCATTCTGGATGCCCGGGAGGAATGGCAGGGCGACTGGGAGCAGTTTGCGGACTATGTGCAGCACCACCAGAACATGATCGACGACCTGGTATTCCAGATCGCCGTCATCGACAGCCAGGGGATGATGCAGTTCTCCAACCTCAGCAAGCCCCAGACGGTGGTCGACCTGAGCCAGCGCGAGCATTTCCGCGTCCATGCCGACGCGCCGGAACAGGACATCCTGTTCATCAGCAAGCCCCTCAAGGGCAAGGTCTCGGGCAAATGGTCGATCCAGCTGACGCGCCCCATCCTCAAGCAGGGCACATTCGACGGCGTGCTGGTGCTGTCGATCGCGCCGGAATTCTTCTCGAAATTCTCCGACCGGCTGTTCACCGAAAACCGCAGCAAGCTGAAAATCGTCCGCAACAGCGGCGAGATCATGGCCATCAGCCCGACCTCGGAATCGATGTACAACCAGCAGGTGCAAGCGCCCTATCTGGACCCGGCTGCGCCGCAGACCGGCAACTTCCGGTCCTACAACCCGGCCACCCAGACGGAAGAGATCAGCGGCTACTACAAGCTGGGCGACTACGGCATGACCCTGGTCAGCTCGGAAGCGGAAGAGGATGTGCTGGCGCCCTACCGGATCTACCGCAATATCGTCATCGGCGTGACCTGCCTGACGAGCGCGGCGATCCTGTTCTTCTTCGTGCTGCTGCGGCGCTCGCAGAAACGGCTGGTCAAGGTGAGCCAGGTCACGCGTGAACTCCAGGGCATCAAGGAGCAGGCCGTCAGCGCCAACGAGGCCAAGAGCCTGTTCCTGGCCAATATGAGCCACGAGATCCGCACCCCCATGAACGCGGTGATCGGCCTGACCAATCTGCTGCTCGAGACCGACCTGACCCCGCACCAGCGCGATCACCTGACCAAGATCCACCTGGCCGGCACCGCCTTGCTCGGCGTGCTCAACGACATTCTCGACTACTCCAAGATCGAGGCCGGCCACATGATGCTCGAATCGGTGCCGCTGAACCTGGTCGAGGTCTTCGAGAAGTCGCGCGCCCTGTTCGAGATCCAGGCCGAGGAAAAGCAGCTGGCGCTGCGCTTCGAGGTCTCGCCCCAGATCCCGGCCTTGCTGCTGGGCGACCCCTTGCGGCTGCTGCAGGTCATCAACAACCTGATCGGCAACGCGCTGAAGTTCACGCAGGCAGGCGGCATCGAGGTCAAGGCGGAGGCGATCGAGCAGGACGGACAGGGCGCGCTGATCCAGGTTTCGGTGCGCGACAGCGGCATCGGACTCGATCCGGAGCAGCTCGACCATCTGTTCGAAGCCTTCACCCAGGCCGACCTGTCGACGACCCGCCGCTACGGTGGCACCGGCCTCGGGCTGAGCATCTCGAAGCGCCTGGTCGAGCTGATGGGCGGCAAGATCTGGGCCACCAGCGTGGCCGGCCAGGGCAGCGTGTTCTGCTTCACCGCCCGGCTGGGACTGTCGCAGACGGCAAGTGCCGCCACGCCGATGCCCGCGCCGGTGGTCGCACCGGTCAAGCGGGACTTCGGCCAGGCGCGCGTGCTGCTGGTCGATGACAGCCCGACCAACCTGCTGGTGGCCAAGGCCTACCTGAGCCGCCTGGGGCTGGAAGTCGAGACGGCCGACAACGGGCAGTCCGCGGTCGACAAGGCCACGCGATCGGCCTTTGCCGCCATCCTGATGGACCTGCAGATGCCTGGCATGGACGGCTTTGCCGCGACCCGTGCCATCCGCGCCAGCGGCAACCGTACCCCCATCATCGCGCTGACCGCCGCCGCCATGGACAAGGACCGGCAGGCCGCCGAGGAAGCCGGCATGGACGACCATATCGCCAAGCCCATCGACCCGATGGAGCTGGCCGCCGTGCTGGGCCAGTGGATTCCCGAGCAGCCACAGGCGGCTCCGGCTCCGGCTCCGGCTCCGGCCAGCGTCGATCCGATCCTGCCTGTCGCAGCGATCGAGCCTGCTTCCGGCAGCGGGCCACTGGACCTGGAACAAGCCGCCGAAGCGCTGGGCGGCGACCAGGAGTTGCTGCTGCAGGTGCTGCAGCGCTTCCACCAGGACTTCGTGCAGGCGCCCGAACAACTGCGCGAGGCCCTGGGCCAGCAGCAGCTCGATGTCGCCATCCGGCTGGTGCACACGCTCAAGGGGCTCGCACCCACGCTGGGCGCCGGGACCCTGCACCAGCTCGCGGTGCGCTTCGAGCAGGGCCTGCAGCAGCAGGACAGCGGATTGCAGGCCGAGTTCGTGCAGGAACTCAACAGGGTGCTGGCAGCGATCGAGGCAGCCAAGGACACGAACGGCAGCGCGGCCCGCCAGGACTAGCCAGCGCTGCAGCGCTGGCGCCCTGCCCGAAGCCAGCGGCGGCGGCGCCTGGCGCCAGCCACGGCTGGCTGACCGGGGCGGCGCTCAGCGCATCTCGAACAGTTCCTGGTGGAAATTTGCCGCTGGCAGGCCCTGGCCACAGAGGTCGGTGCGGATCGCGTCGCCGAAGGCCGCCGGGCCGCAGAACCAGACCTCGGCCGCGCGCCATTGCGGCACCAGTTCACGCAGCCGTTCACCCGTCAGCCGGCCGTCGCGGCCGCTGACCAGCAGGTGCAGGCGCACGCCAGCCGCCTGGGCATGTTCCTGCAACCGCTGCAGCGCGGTCTGGTCGACCTCGGCGGTCGAATGGAACAGGTCGATCTCGCGGCCGTCGGGCTGCTGCGCCAGCTGCTTGAGGCGCGCGACGAAGGGCGAGATGCCGATGCCGCCACCGATCCAGATCTGCCGCCTGGCCTGGCCCTCGAACTGGAAGCGGCCGTAAGGCCCCTCGACCGTGACGGTATCGCCGGCCTTGAGGCTGCCGGCCAGGGTGCGCGTGTAGTCGCCCAGCGCCTTGATCAGGAACATCAGCCGGCCATCGTCCTGCCAGGCCGAGGAGATCGTGAACGGATGCGGTCCCTCGCGCTCGTCGAAGGTCACGAAGGCGAACTGGCCCGGCTCGTGGCCGGCCCAAGGACTGCGCAGCCGGATCGAGACCGCGCTGACCTTGACGCCCTCCAGGTACTCGACCTGCTCGACCTCGCCGACGGCCTTGCGCCGCACGCCGATGCGCCGCGTCAGGCTGATGACTGCCGCGACCGTGCCGCCCGCCAGCAGCAGGCCATGCACGATGCCGACCGGCTGCAGCCAGTAGCCAAAGCTGGTCAGCACGATCGAGTGCCAGACCAGCACCAGGTAGGCCAGCGCGATCCAGCGGTGGGTGCGGAAGAAATGCCGGTAGGGAAAGCGCTTGAGCAAGGCCAGCGCGATCAGCGCCACTGCGACATAGAAGGCCTTCTCGCCCAGGTCCTCGGCCAGGCCGCGCTGGCTCTGCAGGAAAGCCAGCACCGGATCGGTCTGGACCGGGCGCGGCCCGCGCACCGGCCGCTCGAGCAACCCGGCCCCGATCAGCCACTTGGGCCCTTGCGAAATCAGCCAGTGCAGGATGGACAGCACCAGCCCCGAGATGCCGAGCCACTTGTGCAGCCGGTACATCTTGTCGAGGCCGTGCAGCCGGCGCTCGAGCCAGGCCGGGCGCACCGCGAGCAGCATCGCGGCGCTCATGACGCCCATGCCGAGCAGGCCCGAGTACTGGACCAGCAGGGTGCGCCAGGGAAACAGGCCCTGGGTTGCCGGCAGCGCGGCCGACTCGGCCAGCAGCCACAGGAGGGTCAGACCGAGCAGCAAGCCGGCCAGGGTGGTCTTGAGGTGTTTCATTTCTCGCAAGGGTGGCCTCTATCAGGCGGATGTTAGCCCTGGCCAGCTGAACCCACAATGAACGCTGGATGGGCATTCCCTCACGCGGCAGACAGACTGACATGGGCCGAGTGCAAGGGAAGAAGTCAGCGTGCTGGTCAGCGCCCAGACGCTCGATGCCGGCAATCAATGGTGGTGGTGCACGCCAGCCTGCAACTGGTAGAGGAAACGCCGCAACAGCCTCTGGTGCTCGAGCTCCATGCCAACGAAGCGTGCGCCAAGCAACTGCCCTCCCGTCTGGCGGAAATCATCCAGGCGGTTCATGAACTGCAGGCCGAAACGGATAGGGCCGAAATCGGGCAGATCAAGCCAGCACGGCTCCAGCACATCGCCCAGCTGGATCGAGAGCTCGCGCCCGACCGGCCAGGCGAGACAGACCCCTCCCTCGGAAAGGTCCACCATGGGTACAAGGCACCGACCAGATTGAGCTGGACGAGCCCCGGCTGCGACACGGGGCAAGGACAGTTCGCACAGCAGCGACGCAGGGCTGGGCAGCCGGAAAAACTCACGCCGCTGCAGCCGGTGCACCGCCAGCGGCATTCTGGCCATGCAAGCCGGAACAGCACCTGCCCTGTCCAACTGCAAGCCGTCCAGCAGGAAGCCCACCCGCACACTGCCAAGATTAGCCCAGGCCACGGCCGGCAGGCCCGTCCGCAGCAACTGCTCCGGCCGATGGCCCGGCAGAAAACCCAGGACGATGTCACCAGAATCCCGGACCTCGGTGATGGCTGCGCCCAGAGGACCCACGACCCCGGCGCAACACTCGACGCTCGTACCGCGCCGGGTCAGATCGCACATGATCTGGCGGATTTCCAGCGGAGACTGGGTCCAGAACGGATCCCCAGCCGGCGGCAGCGCGGTGCAAAGGGCCATGGAGCGAGTTCCTCAACGGATTCGGTCGCCTTCATGATCGCAGCAACCGGCAGCAGATGCCATCCGGAATTACACGGATTCGCCCCTCACTGCCGCGCGGTGCGGATGTTGGCCGGCGGCTGCTGCGGCTGGCTGCTGCGCCAGGGGTTGATGTCGAGACCGCCGCGCCGGGTGTAGCGCGCATAGACGCTGAGCTTGACCGGCTTGCAGCGGGCCCAGAGGTCCATGAAGATGCGCTCGACGCATTGCTCGTGGAACTCGTTGTGGTTGCGAAAGCTCACCAGGTACTGCAGCAGCCGCTCCTGGTCGATCGGCGCACCGGTATAGCTGATGCGCACGCTGGCCCAGTCGGGCTGGCCCGTGACCAGGCAGTTGCTTTTCAGCAGGTCGCTGACCAGGGTCTCGGTCACGGGCGGCTGCTCGTGGTCGGCGCGCAGCAGCTCAGGATCGGGCTGGTATTGCGTGCACTCGACATCGAGCCGGTCCAGGCTCAGGCCGTCGAGCTCGTGGATCTGCTCCTGGGCGAACTGTGCCGGCGCCAGCAGCCTGACGCCGACCGATCCCTGGCGCTCAGCCCCGCGCCAGGCCGCCTCCGACAGGTCGGCCTTCAGACGATCCAGCACCTGCTGACCATCGTCGAAGCGGCTGTTGTTGAAGCTGTTGAGGTAGAGCTTGAACGACTTGCTCTCGATGATGTTGGGCGACTCGCAGGGCACGGTGAAATGCGCGATCGCCACCTGCGGCTTACCGCGCGGGTTAAGCCAGCTCAGCTCGTAGGCGGTCCAAAGGTCGGCGCCCAGGAAAGGCGGCTGACCGCTGATGCCGATCTCGTCGCGCTTAGGCTGGCGCGGCAGCGGAAACAGCAGGCTCGGGTCGTACTGGTCGGCGTAGCTGGAGGTCTTGCCGAGCTGGGACTGCTCGGGCTGGTGCTGGCTGGGGTGCAGGGGTTCGCTCATGAAGTCGATCCGGGTTGTGCGTTCAGTGAACGGGCAGCGGCCTCAGGGGCGCGCGTCGCGGCGGAACACGAGGCGGTCCGGCTCGGAAGCCGCCGGCACATACTGGTAGCCCTCGAGGTCGAAGCCCTTGAGCTGCTCGACCGAGAGTGCGCGTTGCGCGACGGCATAACGCACCATCAGGCCGCGCGCGCGCTTGGCCGCGAAGCTGATCACCTTGTACTTATCCCCCTTGAATTCCTCGAACACGCAGGTGACGATACGCGGCTTCAAGGCCTTCTTGTCGACCGACTTGAAGTATTCCTCGCTGGCGAGGTTGACGATCAGCGGTGTCTGGTCGGCGGCGGCGCGCTGGTTCAGGTAATCCGCTATTCGGGTGCCCCAGAACTGGTACAGGTTCTTGCCCTTGGGCGTCGCCAGCCTTGTGCCCATCTCGAGCCGGTAGGGCTGCATCAGGTCGAGCGGGCGCAGCACGCCGTAGAGGCCGCTCAGGATGCAGACATGGTCCTGCAGCCAGCCCAGATCGGCCTCGTCCAGGGTCTTGGCCTCCAGGCCCTCGTAGACATCGCCGTTGAAGGCCAGCACCGCCTGCTTGGCGTTGGCGGTCGTGAACTCAGGGCTCCAGGCCTGGTAGCGCGCGACGTTGAGGCCAGCGAGCGCATCGCTGAGGTCCATCAGCTCGGCGATCTGCTGCGGCGACCGCTCGCGCAAGACCTCGATCAGTTCGGCCGCCTGCGGCACGAACAGCGGCTGGGTATGGGTGGCGGTGACGGGCGGGGTTTCGTAATCCAGCGCCTTGGCCGGGGACAATAGGAACAACATGCTGACCATCCTTTATCGCGACGATTATCTGGTATCGGTGGCCAAGCCGCCGGGACTGCTGGTGCACCGCACCGGACTCGATGCCGGCGAGACCCGCTTCGCGCTGCAGCTGCTGCGCGACCAGATCGGCCGGCCGGTCTGGCCGGTGCACCGGCTCGACAAGGGCACCAGCGGCGTGCTGCTGTTCGCGCTCGACGCCGCCACCGCGCGCGCGCTGGGCCAGGCCTTCGAGCGCGGCGAAGCCATGCGCAAGAGCTACCGCGCGGTGGTGCGCGGCTGGCCGCCGGAATCGGGCGTGATCGACCACCCGCTCAGGCGCATGCCCGACGACATGCGCACCGAGCGCGAGGAAATCCAGCACGCCCTCACCCACTACCGCACGCTGGAACATTACGAGCTGCCCTTGGCGCAAGGCCAGTTTGCCAGCACGCGCTGCGCGCTGGTCGAGCTGCAGCCCGTCACGGGCCGCCGGCATCAGCTGCGCCGCCACATGAAGCATATCGCCCACCCGATCATCGGCGACGCGACCCACGGCAAGGGACCGCTGAACCGGGCGCTGGCCGAGCTGCTGGGGCTGCAGCGACTGTGGCTCCATGCGGGCCGGCTGGAGCTGGCGCATCCGGTCACGGGCCAGCTGCTGGTGATCGAAGCCGGGCTGGGAGAGGAATGGGCGCGCTGGGCGCTTGTGGCTGGCGCCTGGCCCGATTCGGGCCAAGCTGCTGCAGGCGACGCCAGACCGAGCGCCAACCCGTAAAATCCCCAGCTCACAGAGGCACCGCTGCCGCCCGCGTCATGCCGCCGCCACGCCGGGCCTCCCAGATTCCCAGAACCTCCTGAACCCATGACCGACGCCATCGCCCAACCCGGCCTGCAATCCCTGTCCAAGTCCTTCGAGCCCGCGGCCCTGGAAGCCCATTGGGGCCCCGAGTGGGAGCAGCGCGGCTACGGCGCCGCCGGCTTCCGCGGCACCGGTGCGGCCCAGCTTGATGCGCCCAGCTTCGCGATCCAGCTGCCGCCGCCCAACGTGACCGGCACGCTGCACATGGGCCACGCCTTCAACCAGACCATCATGGACAGCCTGACGCGCTACCACCGCATGGCTGGCTTCAACACGGCCTGGATCCCGGGCACCGACCATGCCGGCATCGCGACCCAGATCGTGGTCGAGCGCCAGCTGCAGGGTCAGGGCATCAGCCGCCACGACATGGGCCCGACCCCGGCCGAGGCGCGCAAGAACTTCGTCGCCAAGGTCTGGGAGTGGAAGGAGCAGTCCGGCAACACCATCACGACCCAGATGCGCCGCATGGGCGACAGCGTGGACTGGAGCCGCGAATACTTCACGATGGACGACAAGCTGTCCAAGGTCGTGACCGAGACCTTCGTCCAGCTGTACCAGCAGGGCCTGATCTACCGCGGCAAGCGCCTGGTCAACTGGGACCCGGTGCTGATGAGCGCGGTGTCCGACCTCGAGGTCGAGAGCGAGGAAGAGGAAGGCAGCCTGTGGCATATCGCCTACCCGCTCGCCAGCGGCGAAGGCCAGCTGGTGGTCGCGACCACCCGCCCCGAGACCCTGCTCGGCGACGTCGCCGTCATGGTCCACCCGGAAGACGAGCGCTACGCGCACCTGATCGGCCAGTATGTGCGCCTGCCGCTGTGCGAGCGCGAGATCCCGGTCATCGCCGACGAGTACGTCGACCGCGAGTTCGGCACCGGCGTGGTCAAGGTCACGCCCGCGCATGACGCCAACGACTACGCGGTCGGCCAGCGGCATCAGCTGCCGATCATCGGCGTGCTGACGCTCGACGCCAAGATCAACGACCACGGCCCCGAGGCCTACCGCGGCCTGGACCGCTTCGACGCGCGCAAGGCAGTAGTCGCCGACCTGGAAGCCGCCGGCCTGCTGGTCGAGGTCAAGAAGCACAAGCTGATGGTGCCGCGCTGCGCCCGCACCGGCCAGGTGGTCGAGCCGATGCTGACCGACCAGTGGTTCGTCGCCATGACCAAGGTGTCCGAGCAGGACCCGACCGGCAAGTCCATCGCGCAGAAGGCGATCGACGCGGTGCAGAGCGGCCAGGTGTCCTTCGTGCCCGAGAACTGGGTCAACACCTACAACCAGTGGATGAACAACATCCAGGACTGGTGCATCAGCCGCCAGCTCTGGTGGGGCCACCAGATCCCGGCCTGGTATGACGCCGAGGGCCAGGTCTATGTCGCGCGCCACGAGGCCGACGCCCAGGCCCAGTTCGAGGCCCGCATCGCAAACTTTAGCGAGTCGCAGCGCGCCGCGCTGCTGGCCGCCGGCCTGACGCGCGACGCCGACGTGCTCGACACCTGGTACTCGTCCGCGCTGGTGCCGTTCAGCACCATGGGCTGGCCGGAAAAGACCCAGGACTACGACCTCTACCTGCCCAGCAGCGTGCTGGTCACCGGCTACGACATCATCTTCTTCTGGGTCGCCCGGATGATCATGATGACGACCCATTTCACCGGCAAGGTGCCGTTCAAGCATGTCTACATCCACGGCCTGGTGCGCGACGCGCAGGGCAAGAAGATGAGCAAGTCCGAGGGCAACGTGCTCGACCCGGTCGACCTGATCGACGGCATCGAACTGGCGCCCCTTTTGACTAAGCGCACCACCGGCCTGCGCAAGCCCGAGACCGCACCCAAGGTGCGCAAGCAGACCGAGAAGGAATTCCCCGACGGCATCCCGGCCTACGGCGCCGACGCGCTGCGCTTCACCTTCGCGGCGCTGGCCTCGCTGGGCCGCTCGATCAACTTCGACAGCAAGCGCTGCGAGGGCTACCGCAACTTCTGCAACAAGCTCTGGAACGCGACCCGCTTCGTGCTGATGAACTGCGAGGGCCAGGACTGCGGCCTGAACGAACACAGCGCCGACCAGTGCGCCATCGGCGGCTACCTCGACTTCAGCGCCTGCGACCGCTGGATCGTCTCGGGCCTGCAGCGCGTCGAGGCCGAGGTCGCCAAGGGCTTTGCCGACTACCGCCTCGACAACGTCGCCAACGCGATCTACGATTTCGTCTGGAACGAGTTCTGCGACTGGTACCTCGAGATCGCCAAGGTGCAGATCAACACCGGCAGCCCGGAGCAGCAGCGCGCCACGCGTCGCACGCTGATCCGCACGCTCGAGACCATCCTGCGCCTGGCGCACCCGATCATCCCCTTCATCACCGAGGAGCTGTGGCAGAAGGTAGCGCCGGTCGCCGGTCGCGCGGGCGCGTCGGTCAGCGTCGCGGCCTACCCCGTGGCCGCTCCTGAGCGCATCGACGCGGCGGCGGAAGCCCATGTCGCCAAGCTCAAGTCCATGGTCGATGCCTGCCGCAACCTGCGCGGCGAGATGAACGTCTCGCCCGCACAGCGCCTGCCGCTGTACGCGGTCGGCGACGCCGAGTTCCTGACCAGCATCGCGCCGGTGCTGCAGTCGCTGGCCAAGCTCAGCGAGGTCAAGGTGTTTGCCGACGAGGCCAGCTGGACCGAGGCGGCCCAGGCCGCGCCGGTCGCCGTGGTCGGCGAATCGCGCCTGTGCCTGTTCATGGAGATCGACGTGGCAGCCGAGAAGGCCCGCCTGTCCAAGGAAGCCGCGCGCCTGTCGGGCGAGATCGCCAAGGCCAAGGGCAAGCTGTCCAACGAGGCCTTCGTCGCCAAGGCGCCGCCGGCCGTGATCGAGCAGGAGCAGAAGCGCCTGGCCGACTTCGGCGCCACCCTGGCCAAGATCGAGCAGCAGTTGCAGCGACTGGGCTGATCGACGGCACCGCCAGCCCCGCGGGGCCTGGGCGGCGGATCGAGCGCACAGCAAAAAGGGACGCCGGGCCTGGACCCGCGTCCCTTTTTTGCCTCCGGCAGGCTGGCCGGGGCGGGTTTTTTCAGTGCAGCACGAACACCGGCAGCTTGCTGCGCGCGATGATCTTCTTGGTGTGCGAGCCGAACAGGAACTCGCCGACCGGACCGCGGCCATGGGTGACCATCACGATCATGTCGCAGCCGGCCTTGTCGGCCTCGTCGATGATGGCGTCATCGACATTGCTGTTGGTGGCATGCTGGCCCTGGAAGGGGACGCCGGCCGCGGCGCAGCTGGCCTCGAAGCGTCCCAGCAGCGTCTTGGCATGGGCCTCGTTGCGGGCATCATGCTCCTGGATATGCTGGGCGAACAGCTGCGGGTTGTGCGAAGTCTCCGACAGCGCCAGCTCGGGCTCGGCGACGAAGCCCGTGATGCGGGCGCCGAGCTGCTTGGCCAGCGCGATGCTGCCGTCGATGGCGCGCTGCGACAACTCGGAACCGTCGACGGGGACGAACAGGTGCTGATACATGGTGATGTCCTCTGATTGGGATGGATGGAGTCAAACTGATAGGTATAAACCCATTCTATAGAAGCCTGCCCCAGCTCCGGATCCGTACTACTACGACCTTGAGCTGGGTCAAAATCTTCAGCTGCCCTTGGCCAGTGGCTGGAAATCGGCCTTCTCCATCAGCCAGGAAAAGGCAAAGCCCGCCAGCAGGCCCCAGAACGCCGCGCCGATATTGAGCAGGCTGATGTCGGACACCGTCACCAGCAGGCTGATCAGCGCGCCGAGCGTGAAGCGGCCACCACCAAAGGAAGCGACGAAGGCGCCCTGCAGCACGCGCAGCATGGCCAGTCCGCCCAGCACCATGATGTAGGACTTGGGCGTGGCCAGCATCAGACCGGTGAAGATCGGCGCCATCAGCCCGAACAGCAGGCCGAAGCTGCCGAAGGTCAGCGCGGCGGTGTAATGGCGGCGGCGCTCGCCCGAGGAGGTCATCAGCGCGTTGGTCGGCCCGGTCAGGCAGGTGCTGACCGCGCCGACCGAGGCGCACAGCGCCGCGCCTATGCCACAGGCGACGGCGATCGCGTTGACCGGCGGCTCGTGCTTGGCCGCGCGCAGCACCGCGACGCCCTGCCCGTTCTGCACCACCAGCACCGTGATCGCGAGCGGCACCACCAGCTCGACCAGCGCGGCGATCGACCATTGCGGCGCGGTGAACACCGGCTGCGCCAGCGCAAAGGCGCCGACGGTCGCGCTCTCGCCGCGGCCGAGCAGCAGGATGGCGATGGCGCCTGCGATCAGCGCACCGATCAGCGGCGGCAGCCGCTTGCCCCAGACCGGCAGCACCGACAGCGCGATGAAGGCGATCACCATCGGCGCGGCAATCGCCACGTCGCTGTGCAGCGCGCGCACCAGGTCGAGGCCGAAGCGCAGGAAGACGCCGGCGACCATGCCCATCACGATCGGCATCGGCAAGGCCGACATCAGCCGCTTGACCCAGCCGCTGAATCCGAGCAGCAGGATCAACGCGCTGGTCGCGTAGAAGGCGCCGATCACCTCGGCGAAGTTCAGGTGCTGCAGCGCGGGGCCGACCAGCACGGTGCCGGGAATGGTCCAGGCAAAGCCCAGCGGCATGTGGTAGCGCCAGCTCATCGCGATCGTGATCAGCGCATTGACGAAGAACATGCCGAAGACCCAGGAGGCCATCTGCGCCTGGCTCAGGCCGCCGCCGGTGCCGACCGACAGCACGATCGCCACCGGCCCGGTGGCCGAGAAGATGAAGCCGATCAGGCCGTTGGCGAAATAGGCCAGGCCGAAGTCGGAACGGATCTGGCGCAGTCCGGGACTGCGGGCGGCGGGAATCTCAAGGTGGCTCAGCATCGGGGACGTCTCTTCTGCATCTCGGGGGAACGGCAGCCGGCGCCGGCCCGGAAAACCGGTGCGGACGCGCGGCAGCCTCTGCCCAGCAGTATCACTGTTTCCCGAGGCTTAATAATTAGCCACAGGACAACACACCATTCAGCCTGAAATAACAATCCCATGGACCGCTTCGAGGCCATCCGTCTCTTCACCCGCATCGTCGAGCTCGGCAGCTTCAGCCGCGCCGCCGAGCAGCTCGGCATCACGCGCGCGGGCGCGACCCAGGCCATCCAGCAGCTCGAGGCCAGGCTGGGCGTGCGCCTGCTCGCGCGCACGACGCGCCAGGTCACGCCGACGCTCGACGGCAGCGACTACTACCAGCGCTGCAGCGCGATCCTGGCCGACCTCGACGAGGCCGAGGCGGCGTTCTCGCAGGCGGGCCGCTCGCCGCGCGGCCGGCTGCGGGTCGACCTGCCGGGCTCGTTGTGCCGGCTGGTGCTGATGCCGGCGCTGCCCGACTTCTGCCGCCGCTACCCCGAGATCCGGATCGAGTTCAGCATCAGCGACCGCCAGATCGACCCGCTGCGCGAGGGGGTGGACTGCGTGCTGCGCATCGGCGCGCTCGACGAGGACCTGCCGCTGGTCGCGCGGCGGCTCGCCGTGCTGCCGCTGGTGACCTGCGCCAGCCGCACCTACCTGGAGCGCCATGGCCGCCCGCAGGGCCTGGCAGAGCTGCAGGGCCATCACGCGGTCGACAACCTGTCGGCCACCACCGGCAAGGCCTTTGCCTTCGAGTTCATGTGCGCGGACCAGGTCGAGCGGCTGAACCTGCCGGCCAGCGTCGCGGTCAACGACGGCGGCGGCTATGTCGCGGCCTGCTGCGCCGGCCTGGGACTGATCCAGGTGCCGCTGTTCCATGTCGCGCACCAGCTCGCCAGCGGCGAGCTGGAGGAAATCCTGCCCGCGCACCGCCCGCCGGCCATGCCGCTGCACCTGCTCTATCCGCCGAATCGCCAGGCGACGGCCCGGCTGCGCGCCTTCATCGACTGGGCCGGTGCCCTGTTCGCGCGCGCGCCGGAGCGGCTCGCCGGCTGAAAAGCCGCCGATGGCGGACAATCGCTGTCCCCCGATCTACTGCGACATCATGGCCATCCTGCTCGCGCCCATGGAAGGGCTGCTCGACTACGCGCTGCGCGACACGCTCACGCGGGTCGGCGGCATCGACCTCTGCGTTTCCGAGTTCATCCGCGTCACCGGCACCCTGCTGCCCGAGCGGGTCTTCTACCGCGTGCTGCCCGAGCTCGAGCAGGGCGGCCGCACCGCCGCCGGCGTGCCGGTGCGCGCGCAGCTGATGGGTTCGGACCCGGCCTGCCTGGCCGAGAACGCGGCGCGGCTGGCCGGACTCGGCCCGGCCGGCATCGACCTGAACTTCGGCTGTCCGGCCAAGGTCGTCAACCGCCATGGTGGCGGCGCCGCGCTGCTGCAGGACCCCGAGCTGCTGCAGCGCATCGTGTCGGCGGTGCGACGGGCGGTGCCGGCAGCGATGCCGGTCTCGGCCAAGATGCGGCTCGGCTTCGACGACGACCGCCGCGCCGAGGCCTGCGCCCAGGCGATCGAGGCCGGCGGCGCCAACCAGCTGGTGGTCCATGCCCGCACCCGGGCCCAGGGCTACCGTCCCCCGGCCTACTGGGACCGGATCGCCGACATCTGCCAGGCCGTGCGGCTGCCGGTGGTGGCCAATGGCGAGGTCTGGAGCGTGGCGGACGCGCGCCGCTGCCTGCGGGAGTCGGGCTGCGCCGACCTGATGCTGGGCCGCGGCATGGTCGCCGACCCCGGGCTGGCGCTGGCCATCCTGGCCGACCAGGGCCGGGCAGGCGGCAGGCCGGAAACCGGCTGGGACGAATTGCGCCCGCTGCTGGTGCTTTTCTGGCAGCGCGTGGTGGAGCGGATCGAGCCGCGAGCGCGCCACGGCCGGCTCAAGCAATGGCTCAACTACCTGCGCCGCCGCCACCCCGAGGCCGAGGCCGCCTACCAGGCGCTGCGCACCGTCAACGACACGCGCGTGCTCGAAGCCTGGCTGGACGAACAGCAGTCAGCCCAGCCCGGCCCTGTGCTGGCCTGCGCCTGAGCCGGACCGGCCGGAACCTGCCCGGCATCCCGGCGGCAGGCAGCCATGGCGCCAGCCCGGTCCGGGCTTTCAGCGCGCCAGCAGGCGCTCGAGCCAAGGCAGCAGCCAGGGCAAGGCAAACGAGGTCAGCAGGCCGTTGAGTCCCATGCCCAGCGCGGCAAAGGCGCCGGCCTGCTCGCTGAACTGGAAGGCGCGCGCCGTGCCCAGGCCATGGGCGGCCAGCCCGAGCGCGAAGCCGCGCACCGCGTCGTCGTCGATGCGCAGCCGGCGGTAGAGCGCTTCGGCGCACAGTCCGCCGACGATGCCGGTCACGATCACCAGCACCGCGGTCAGCGCGGGCAGGCCGCCCAGGCGCTCGGTGACCGCCATCGCGATCGGCGTCGTGATGCTCTTGATCGCGAGCGAGAGGCGCGACTCGGGGCCGGCGCCCAGCCAGGCGCCCAATCCCCAGGCCGAGACCGCCGCCACCAGGGACGCGACCAGCAGCACGATCAGCAGCGGAGCGGCCATGCGCTTGAGCCGGGGCCAGTTGGCATGCAGCGGGATCGCCAGCGCCACCGTCGCCGGCCCGAGCAGGAAATGGATCAGCCCGCCGCCCTGCATATAGCTGGCATAAGGGGTTCCCGTCAGCAGCAGCAGGGCGGACAGCAGCGCGACCGCGACCAGCACCGGATTGGCCAGCGCATGGCCGCGCAGGCGCCGCTGCAGCCAGAGTCCGAACTGGTAGGCCAGCAGCGTCAGCGTCAGCCACAGCAGCGGCGAGCCGGCCAGGCGCTCCCAGACCAGGGTGGCACGCTCGAGCATCTCAGCGCTGCTCCGGGTCGCGGCGGGAACGGCGCAACAGGGCGCGTAGCAGCAGCGCCGCCACGGCCATCGCCAGCAGCGTGCTGGCCACCAGCGCCACCGACAGCGGCCACCAGTCGCGCGCCAGCAGCGCGCCGTAGAGCACGACGCCGGCGCCCGCCGGCACGAACAGCAGCGACAGATGCAGCAGCAACTGGCTCGAGGCCTGGGCCAGCCGGCGCCCTGGCCCGCCGCGCCAGAGCAAGGCCAGGAACAGCAAGGCCATGCCGGCCACCGGCCCGGGTACTGGCCAGTCCAGCAGCAGCACCAGCAATTCGCCAGCCAGCTGGAACAGCAGCAGCCAGCTCAAGCCCTGGATCATCGCCCGCTCCCGTGCAGCCGCTCAGCGCCGCTTGAGCCAGGTCACGAAGTCCGGCCCGCCCAGATCCTGCTGCAGCAACTCGTTGCCGGTCTGCTTGGCAAAGGCCTGGAAATCGCGCACCGAACCGGCATCGGTGCAGATCACCTTCAGCACCTGGCCGCTGGCCATGCCGGCCAGCGCCTTCTTGGCCTTGAGGATGGGCAGCGGACAGTTCAGTCCGCGCGCGTCGAGTTCCAGATCCGCGTTCATCGCTTGTCCTGACATCATCAATTCCTGGGCCAGGCTTCAGGCCGGAAACACGCCGGTCGACAGGTAGCGGTCGCCACGGTCGCAGACGATGAAGGCGATCGTTGCATCCTGCTCCCGGGCCGCGATCTGCTGCGCGACCCAGCAGGCGCCAGCGGCCGAGATGCCCGCGAAGATGCCCTCCTCGCGCGCGAGCCGGCGGCACATCTCCTCGGCATCGACCTGGCTGACATAGACCAGCTCGTCGACCGCCTTCGGGTCGTAGATCCTGGGCAGGTATTCCTGCGGCCACTTGCGGATGCCGGGAATGCGCGAACCCTCGCTCGGCTGGGCGCCGATGATGCGGATCTCCGGGTTCTGCTCCTTCAGGAAGCGCGACACCCCGGTGATGGTGCCGGTGGTACCCATCGCGCTGACGAAATGCGTGATGCGCCCGCGCGTCTGCTTCCACAGCTCGGGGCCGGTGGTTTCGTAGTGGATGCGCGGGTTGTCGGGGTTGGCGAACTGGTCGAGCACCTTGCCCTTGCCCTGCGCGACCATCTGGTCGGCCAGGTCGCGCGCGCATTCCATGCCGCCGCTCTTGGGGGTGAGGATCAGCTCGGCACCGAAGGCCTTCATGGTCTGGGCGCGCTCAATGCTGAGGTCCTCGGGCATGATCAGCACCATGCGGTAGCCGCGCAAGGCGGCGGCCATCGCCAACGCGATGCCGGTGTTGCCCGAGGTCGCCTCGATCAGCGTGTCGCCAGGCTTGATCTCGCCGCGCTCCTCGGCGCGCCGGATCATCGACAGCGCGGGCCGGTCCTTGACCGAACCGGCCGGGTTGTTGCCCTCGAGCTTGGCCAGCACCACATTGCCGCGTTCGCGGTTGGACTCGGCCCCGATGCGCTGCAGCGCGATCAGCGGCGTGTTGCCGATGGTGTCCTCCAGGGAGGGGTAAATGACGGGTTTCTTCCGGCTGCGGGCGGTCGCGCGTGTCATGGGACTTTTTTCTCTGGGATGCTAGGGACAGTGCCATCACTGTGCCATAATTTCCTTCTCATTCCTGCCCGGGTGGCGAAATCGGTAGACGCAGGGGATTCAAAATCCCCCGCCGCAAGGTGTGTCGGTTCGAGTCCGACCTCGGGCACCAGATCAAGGTCCGCGAAGCTCCGCCAGCTTTCGGACCTTTTTCTTTTTCCTCCCTGGAAATGCCAGTTTCGCTTCCGTGCAGATGCGCCGTGGTGTGCATGAGGCGGACAGTCGTTGCGGGTACCGATTGGCAAGTTGCGGGTGCATGGTCAAAGGCAGCCGCAGCGGACCACGGTCAGCCCGGCTGGACCGACGCCATCTACCCGCCCGCTCGCCGATCGGTCGCGACGGTCTGCCGGCCTAAGGGTGCCAGGTCGACACCACCTTGGGGGTCTCTTCGGAGCGCGCACCCGCCAGGGCATAGGACAGCCGGTTGGCCGCATCCATCACGGTTTGCGCGAAAGCTTCCAATTTTTCTCGATCCAGACGGGACGTGGGCCCCGATATGCACATCGAACCCAGCAGCCTCCAGTTGAGTCCAAAGACCGGTGCTGCCACGCTCGATACCTGCTCTTCCCGTTCACCCATCGAGACGTGATAGCCCCGACGGCGGATTTCTTCATAGACCGCACCCGGCTCGCCTGAAAAAGCCAGGATCACACGCCCCGGCGCTCCCAACTGCAGAGGCAGCCGCATGCCGATGCGCACGTGGTGGCGCACCGACTGCATCCCCTCGACCCGGGACATGCACACCCGTTCTTGACCCTCGCGCACGTAGAACGACGCGCTCTCACGCGTTTCCTGCGACAAGGTGCGCAGCATGGGCTCGACCACGTTGTTGATGTCGAAGCCCGCCTGGTAGCGGGCCCCCAGCCAACCCGCCGCGGGCCCGAGCCGCCACTGTCCATCCTCGTTCTGGACCATGAAGTCCGACAGCGCCAGCGTCCGGGCCAGGCGCAGCACCGTCGTGTTGTGCAAGCCCGTGCGCCGGCTCAGTTCCGCCAGCGGCAGCTGCCGCTCGCCGATGCGGAACGCTTCCATGATCTGCAGCGCGCGGGTGACGGCTATGACGCCGCCGTCGGCGGACTTGGGCTCCGCCTCGCAGGCGGTCTTGACATGTCGCTCCATGAAACACCTTTCACTGTACGAACATGCATTGTATTGAATGAAACACTTGCCTACAGTGCGGCCATTCGCAAACACCTGCCCGGAACACGAAAGCCCACCCCATGCGAGCCCACCTCACGCGCCGTCACGTCACCTTGGCTACCCTGCTGGCCTGCACCCCCCTGCTCGGCCTGGCCGACAGCTGGCCAGGCAAGCCAATCCGGATGGTGGTGCCCTTCCCCCCCGGCGGTGGCACCGACATCGTGGCCCGCGAACTGGTCAACCGGCTCACGACGACGACGAAATGGAGCTTCGTCGTTGACAACAAGCCCGGCTCGGGCGGCAACCTGGGCATCGACACGGTGGCCAAGTCGGCTGCCGACGGCTACAGCCTGGTCATCGGCCAGACCAGCAACCTGGCCATCAACCCCACGCTCTACAACAAGCTGCCCTACGACCCGGTCAAGGACCTGAGCCCGATCGGGCTGATCGGCAATGCCCCGCAGGTGCTGGTGGTGGCGGCCGACTCGCCCTACCGCAGCCTGGCCGACGTCGTGGCCGCCGCCAAGGCCCGCCCTGGAGCGCTCAACTACGCCACCTCGGGCAATGGCACGGTGTCGCACCTGGGCATCGAAATGCTCCAGCGCGCGGCGGGCATCAAGCTCACCCACGTACCCTACAAGGGTGCGACCCAGGGTCTCAACGACGTCATGGGTGGCCTGGTCCAGCTCTACGTCTCGTCGGTGCCCACCTTGCTGGGCCAGATCAAGAGCGGCAAGCTGCGTCCCCTGGCCGTGACCGCGTTGAAGCGCACCGACGACCTGCCGCAGGTGCCCACCGTGGCCGAGTCCGGCTACAAGGACTTCGAGGTCGTGACCTGGTTTGGCGTGCTGGGCCCGGCCCACCTGCCGCCCGGCATCGTGGCGGCGGTGAACTCGGAGCTGAACAAGGCGCTGGCATCGCCCGAACTGCGCAAGAAGCTCGAAGACCAGGGCCTGGACGTCACGACCGGTTCGCCCGAGCAATTTGCCCAGTTGATCCGCGCCGACATCGGCAGGTGGGGACGCGTGGTCAAGGAAGTCGGCGCCAAGCTGGACTGACGACAGCTCGCTGGTTTCCACGGCAATGAGCTGCTACCCCTTCTCTGCTGGCGACTCGGTGGCCCGGACCCGGCTGCCATCACTGGCGTGCGATTGCCATATCCACGTCTATGACAGCCGCGTGGCCGCCCTGGCAGGCGCCAGGCTGCGCCCGCCCAGCGCGTCGATCGACGACTACCGGCAGATCCAGACGCGCATGGGCACCACGCGGGCCGTGGTGGTCACCCCGTCGACCTATGGATTGGACAACAGGCTGATGCTGGCAGCGCTGGCGCAACTGGGCCCGCACGGGCGCGGAGTGGCCGTCATCAGCGGCACGGAAAGCGCCGCCCACCTGCGGCAACTGCACGAACAGGGCGTGCGCGGGGCGCGTGTCAACCTCTCGCTCGGCGCGGCGCTCCACGCCGTCGACTCGATCGAGGCGATTGCGCACCAGATCGCGCCGCTGGGCTGGCACCTGCAACTGCTGATGCCGGTCGAGCAGCTGGTGGCGCTGGGTCCGCTCCTGCGCCGACTGCCCACGCCGCTGGTGTTCGACCACTTCGGGCGCGTCAATCCCGCCCAGTGCGCGGCCCACCCGGCGCACGACCTGCTGCTGAATCTGCTGGCAGGCGGGCAGGCCTGGATCAAGCTCTCGGGCGCCTACCTGGTCAGCGCCAGCGGCTCGGTCGAGGACCCGGGCCTCGACCGCCTGGCTCGCAGCTTCATCGACGCCGCCCCCGAACGCATCGTCTGGGGCAGCGACTGGCCCCACGCCACGGCATCGGCCGGACTGCAAGCGATGCCCGACGACGCGCGGCAAATCGATCGCCTCGCCGACTGGGCCGGGGATGAGCAGCCACTGCAGCAGATCCTCGTGACCAATCCCGCGCGCCTGTACGACTTTCCAACCCCGTAACAGCACTGAAATGACCAATCCACGCCTGACCCTGCTGCGGCGCCGCGCCGTCAGCGCCTTGCTGGCTGCCACGCTGGCAGCAGCACTTGGCCCCACCGCCCTGGCCCAGGGCAGCTGGCCGACGGCCCGCCCCATCACCTGGGTGGTGCCTTATCCGGCCGCCGGCAGCACCGACGTGTTGGGACGCCACATTGCGCAACGCCTGGGCGCAGCCCTGGGCACTCCCGTGGTGGTGGACAACCGGGCCGGAGCCACCGGCACGATCGGCGGCGCGCTCGTGGTCAAGGCCCCGAAGGACGGCTTCACCGTGCTGCACACCACCATCGGCGCCCAGGCCATCGCGCCACACCTCATGGGCAAGCTGCCCTACGACCCGCTGCAGGACCTGGAGCCGGTGGCCTTGGTGGGCACCTTCCCGCAGCTGGTGGTGGTGGCGCCCTCGCAGCCATTCAGGTCGGTGGCCGAGCTGATCGCCGCCGCCAAGGCCAGGCCCGGCCAGATGGCCTACGCCTCTGGCGGCAACGGCACCATCTTGCAGATGCAGGCGGAACTGCTGGCGCAGCGCACCGGCGTGAAGTTCATCCACGTTCCGTACCGGGGCGACACCCCGGCGCTGCAGGACACCCTGGGCGGCCAGGTGCAATTCATGTTCGCGCCGCTGGCCGCCGCGCTGCCCCATGTCAAGAGCGGCAAGCTGCGCGCGCTGGCCGTGACCTCGGCCGCACGCCTGAAGTCCCTGCCCGACGTGCCGACCATGGCCGAGGCCGGCCAGAAGGACTTCGTGGTCGAGCAGTGGCAGGCGGTCTACCTGCCGGCCGGCACGCCGGCACCGGTGGTGCAGCGCCTGAACACCGAGATCAACAAGGCCCTGCGCGAGCCGGCCGTGATCGAGCTGGCCGACCAGCTGGGAATCACGCTGGTCGGCGGCACGCCGCAGCAGCTGGCCGCTGTCCAGCGGGCCGACTCGGCCACCTGGGCCCGCGTGATCAGCAGCGGCAACCTCCAGATCGACTGATTCCCCCTCCCCCATTTTTTCCAACCCCAGAGGAACCCACCATGAGCCAAGACATCGTGCGCGACTTCGAGCGCGTCTCCCCCGAACTGGTCGCCGAGGCCGCGCAGTTCCAGGCCGCCATCTTTTCCGACGTGGCAGGCCGCCGCGGCGCCATGCACGGCCGCATCCACGCCCTGCGCCCGCGCATGAAGGTGGCGGGCCCGGCCTTCACCGTGGAAGTGCGCCCCGGCGACAACCTCATGATCCACGCCGCCATCGCCCTGGCCCAGCCGGGCGACGTGCTGGTGATCGACGGCAAGGGCGACCAGACCTCGGCCCTGATGGGCACCATCATGATGACCGCCTGCCAGCAGCGCGGCATCGCGGGCGTGATCATGGACGGTGCCGTGCGTGACAGCCTGGAGATCGACGAGATGGACTACCCGGTCTTCTCGGTCGGCACCAACCCCAACGGCCCGACCAAGAACATCGGCGGGCGCATCGGCCACCCGGTCAGCTGCGGCGGCGTGACCGTGAACGCCGGCGACCTCGTGCTGGCCGATGCCGACGGCATCGTGGTGGTCGAGCGCGCCAGGCTGGCCGGACTGATCCCCGGCTGTCACAAGAAGGTGGAGGACGAGGCCAAGCGCATCGCCCAGATCAAGCAGGGCAACACCGCCGCCTCCTGGCTGCAGGCCTCACTGCGCGCCGCCGGCGTGCTGAAGGAAGGAGAGAGCCTGTGAACGCGCCCGTCGTCATCGTGACCGGCGCCGACCTGGCGCCCCAGGCCCTTGCCCTGCTCGAAGGCTTCAATGTCATTTACGCCGGCAAGGCCCCGACCCCGGCCGACATGGTCGCCCTGTGCCAGCGGCATGACCCGGTGGCCATCATCGTGCGCTACGGCGCCGTCGGTGCCGCGGTGATGGATGCGGCGCCTTCGCTGCGCGTGATCTCCAAGCACGGCAGCGGCACCGACACCATCGACAAGGCGGCGGCCCAGGCGCGCGGCATCGCGGTGCGCGCGGCCGTCGGCGCCAACGCGGCGGCCGTGGCCGAACAGGCCCTGGCGGGTCTGCTGGCCTGCGCCAAGTCAGTGGTCCGGCTCAACGAACGCATGCACGCCGGCTTCTGGGACAAGGCCACGCACAAGAGCCTGGAGCTGCATGGCCGCACCATCGGCCTGGTCGGCCTGGGCGCCATCGGCCAGCGCTTTGCCCGCATGTGCGACGCCATGGGCATGAAGGTGATCGGCTTCGACCCGTTTGCCAAGAACCTGCCCGACTACATCCGCGTGGTCGACCTCGAGACGATCTGGCGCGAGTCCGACGCGATCTCGCTGCACTGCCCGCTGACCGACGACAACCGCGGCATGCTCAACGCCAGCTCGCTGGCCGCCTGCAAGAAGGGCGTGATCGTGGTCAACACCGCCCGCGGCGGCCTGATCAACGAAGCCGACCTGCTGCAAGCCGTCAACAGTGGCCAGGTGGCGATGGCCGCCCTGGACAGCTTCGCGGTCGAGCCCATGACCGTGCCGCACCCGTTCCACGGCGTGGCCAACATCCTGCTGAGCCCGCACATCGGCGGCGTCACGGGCGATGCCTATGTGAACATGGGCGTGGGAGCCGCGCGCAACGTGCTCGACGTGCTGGCCCAAGCCGTCCACGCCTGACGAGAGAGCCCAAGCCATGCCGCAACGCTGGAAGCACGCGCCGCAGGGCAGCCACTGGGGCGAGTTCGGCCCGGATGACCGCCTCGGCCGGATGAACCTGGTCACCGCCGCCAAGGTGCGCCAAGGCATGCAGGAGGTGCGCGAAGGCCGTACCTTCTGCCTGTCGCTGCCGCTGGACGTGCCGGGCGGTCTCGCCCTCAATGGCCGGCGCATGCCGCCGCGCCTGTTCGGCACCCTGCGCGATGGCGCCAGCGCCGGCGTGCAGGGATTCTGCTGGTCGTATGCCTCGGAGGACCCCAACCTCACGGACGTGGTCTGCGACGAGGTCATGCTGATGAACACCCAGTATTCGACCCAGTGGGACAGCCTGGCCCACATCGGCAGCCGCTTCGATGCCGACGGCGACGGCGTGGCCGAGGCGGTGTTCTACAACGGCTTTCGCGCCGGCGTGGAGATCCACCCTGGCGCTACCGACCCTAGGGCCGGCGCGGACTGGGCCCGCTACCCCGATCCCGACGCCAATGCGCTGGGCGTGGCCAACCTCGCCGCGCATGGCGTGCAGGGCCGCGGCGTCCTCGTCGACCTCGAGCACCACGTCGGCCGCCAGCGCGAGGCGGTGGGCTACGACCGGCTGATGCGGATACTCGAAGCCGACGGCGTCGAGATCGAGGCCGGCGACATGGTCTGCCTGCACACCGGCTTCGCCGACACCCTGCTGACGATGCAGCGCCAGCCCGACGTGAAGCGCCTGCACGAGACCGGCAGCGGCCTCGACGGCACCGACGCAAAACTCCTGAACTGGATCACCGACGTGCGCCTGGCCTGCCTGATGGCCGACAACCCGGCGGTCGAACTCGTGCCCTCGGCCTCGCTGACCCATGGCAGCCCGATGCGCCGCCCGCGCCTGCCGCTGCACGAGCACTGCCTGTTCAAGAACGGCATCCATCTGGGGGAGCTCTGGTGGCTCACGCCTCTGGCACAGTGGCTGCGCCAAGCCGGCCGCTCGCGCTTCCTGTTGACGGCCCCGCCGCTGCGCCTGCCTGGCGCCGCCGGCTCGCCGGTCACGCCCATCGCCACGGTCTGAGGACCGAGGGCGAGAACTGGATACATCGATGAATTCCAAGCGAAACCAAAGACTACGCCAGGCTGGCCCGCGCGTTGAACCTCAAGGCCGAATGAACTTCGAATACACCGAGGAGACACACATGAACTTCCAAGCCTCTATTCCCCGCCGCACCGTCGTGCGCCTGGCTAGCCTGGGCTGCCTGCTGACAGTCCAGCGGGTCTGGGCCACGGAATCGCCGGATGCCTGGCCATCACGCCCGCTGCGCCTGATCGTGCCCTATGCCGCGGGCGGCAACGCGGATGCGACCGCACGCGCCCTGGCCAGCCAGCTGGCCGAGAAACTGGGCCAGCCCGTGCTGGTGGACAACCGGCCTGGCGCCAGCGGCTCCATCGGCGCAGCGGCAGTGGCCAAGGCATCCGCCGATGGCTACACCCTGCTGCTCGACGCCACGGCCTTCGCCGTCAACCCGATTCTGATGCCCAAGCTGACGTACCGTGGCCCGGCCGACTTCGCGCCGCTTTCCCTGCTCACCCGAGCGCCCCTGCTGCTGGTGGTGCCGGTCAACTCCCCCTTCCGCAGCGTGGCCGACCTGGTCCGCTTCGCCAAAGCAAACCCCGGCAAGCTTTCCTACGCCTCGGCGGGCAATGGTGGTGCCCAGCACCTGGCGGGGGAACTGTTCAAGCAGACGGCCAAGGTCTCGATCACCCATATTCCCTATCGCGGCGGAGCACCCGCGCTGACCGACCTGATCGCAGCTCAGGTCGACCTCATGTTCAGCGCCATCTCCGCCAGCGGTCCGCTCGTGCGTGCCGGCAAACTGCGGGCCCTGGCCATCGCCGCGACCCAGCGTGCAGAAGCTTATGCGCAAGTGCCGACGCTCGCCGAACAAGGCTACGCCGACGTCGAGGTGGCGGAATGGAACGGCCTGCTGGCCCCCGCCGCCACCCCGACGCCAATCCTGGCCCGGCTTGAGTCCGAAATACGCGCGCTCGCCACGGGCCCCGTGCTGTCGCGCCGCTGGACCGAAATGGGGGTGCAGGGCATGGGTACGAACGCGGCCGAGTTCAGCCGTTTCCTGACCCAGGAAAACCAGCGCTGGAGCCGCGTCATCAAGACGGCCGGCATCCAGCTGGAGTGACGGGCGCCCCAGCCAAGCACCCCGGCACCGAAACACCTTTGCCACCCCGACTCATTGAAAATTATTGGAGACAACATGACACACCACGCCATTACCCGCCGCCTGCTGCTCGCCGTTTCGGCCGCTGCCTGGCTCACCGGACATGCCACCACGGCGCTCGCCGACAGCTGGCCCAGCAAGCCGGTCAAGATCATCGTGCCCTATGCCCCTGGCGGCGCGGTGGACATGGTGACCCGGAAGATGGCGCAAAAGCTCACCGAACAGACCGGCCAGAGCTTCTTCATTGAAAACCGGCCCGGCGGCACGGGGACGATCGGCGCCCAGGTGGTGGCCAAGGCCGCCCCGGACGGCTACACGCTGATGGCCAACGACACCACGTTCTCGCTGCTGCCGCATATCTTCAAGAAGCTGCCCTTCAACCACGACACCGACCTGCAGCCCGTGAGCGCCTATGTGTTCACCCCGATGGCGCTGGCCGTCAATGTGCAGTCGAAATACCGGAACCTGCGCGAGCTGCTGTCCGACGCCAAGGCTCAGCCCAACAAGGTGACCTATGGCACCGGCGGCACCGGCACCACGCCGCATTTCGCCAGCGAGGCCCTGGGCATTGCCTCCGGCACCAACCTGATGCATGTCCCGTTCAAGGGCGCAGCCGAAGCCACGCAGGCCTTGCTGTCGGGCACCATCGACATGCAGATCGCGTCCACCACCGGCGTGATGTCGAATGTGCGCGGCGGCAAGTTGCGCCTGCTGGCGGTCAGCGGCGACAAGCGCCTGGCCGTGCTGCCCGATGTCCCCACCTTCACCGAAGCCGGCGTCGCCTGGGGTGGCGTCCTCAACTGGACCGGCCTCTGGGCTCCCAAGGGCACACCGCCAGCGGTGCTGGAACGGCTGCAAAAGGAGATTGCGGTCGCCATGGCCACCCCGGACCTGAGAACCTTCGCCGAGGGCATGGGGGCCGAGCCACGCCAGGTTGGAACGGAGGCCTTCTCCCGCCTGCTCAAGGACAGCACCGAGACCTGGGGCAAGATTGCAGCCAACACGGCCTTCGAACGCCAATAAGCCGCACCATGTTCCTCCTGCACCCGCCCACCGTTCGCTGCCTGGAGCCATTCACCTCCATGCCCGGCAAGTACCGCCAGACCGGAGTCAGAAGCCACTGGGCCGATGTCAACCAGGGAGGGCGTCTGGCCGACTCCTTCCTGGAGGGGCCGGTCTTTGACGCCCTTGGCAACCTGTTCGTCACCGACATCCCGTTCGGCCGGATCTTCCGCATCAGCCCCGAGGGCGACTGGGATCTGGTCGCGCAGTGGGAGGGTGAGCCCAATGGCATGAAATTCCTCGACGCGACCCGGCTGCTGGTCACGGATTACCGCAATGGCCTCATGCTGGTGGACACGGGCAGCGGACAGGTCCGGCCCTTCCTGGAGCGGCGCAACAGCGAACGCTTCAAGGGCGTCAACGATCTGGTGTTCGACTCACGAGGCAACCTGTACTTCACGGACCAGGGCCAGACCGGCCTGCACGACCCCACGGGCCGGGTCTATCGCCTGGGCCTGGACGGACGCCTGGACCTGTTGCTGAACAATGTTCCGAGCCCGAACGGGATCGTCCTGTCCAACGACGAACGCTTCCTGTTCGTGGCCGCCACACGCGGCAACTGCGTCTGGCGCATGCCGCTGCTGGCCGACGGAAGCGTCTCCAAGGCCGGGCAGTTCTTCACCTCCTACGGCCCCAGCGGTCCGGATGGACTGGCGATGGACGCCAGCGGACGCCTGCTGGTGGCCAACCCCGGCCTGGCTTATGTCTGGGTGCTGGACCCGCGCGCGCAACCCGAGCAGATCCTGACCGGACCCACGGGCGCCTCCATCACCAATCTGGCCTTCGGCGGCCCGGACCGCAAGACCTTGTTCTGCACCGACTCCACCCATGGCGAGATCCTGATGGCCAGGATGGACGTGGCGGGCAGCCCCATTCATCAGCGGCCAGCCCCGCCAAGCGCCTGACAGGGTCCGCCAAAGGCAAGCAGGCGTCTGGTACCTGCCGCTCGTCAGCCGGCCCGCAAGCCCTGCATGACGTCCGGGTAGCGCAGCCTCAGGCCCAGCTCGCGCTTGATCCGCCCGTTGCGCAGCCGGCGCGACTCCCCCATGAAGCTCAGCGTCATCGGCGACAGGTGCTGCTGCGCCTCGGCGCGCGCCACCCGCCCGGGCACGGGCAGGCCGTACAGGGCGGCCGCCTGCTCGTAGTAGTCGCCCATCAGCAGTTCGCTGTCGTCGCTGACGTTGAAGACGCGCTGGGCCGGCTGGCGCCAGAGCGCGCGCACGCAGGCGCGCGCCAGATCGTCGGCATGGATGTGGTTGGTGTGGACATCGTCCTCGCGCCGCAGCACCGGCGTGCCGCGCAGCAGGCGCTCGCGCGGGGTGCCACCCTCGCGGTCGCAGGCATAGATGCCGGGAATGCGCAGCACCGACACCGGTACGCCAGACGCCCGACCCCACCAGCGCAGCACCGCCTCGGCCGCGACGCGGCGGCGCGCGCGCGGCGTCGCCGGGTTCACCGGCCGGGTCTCACTGACCCATTCGCCCTGGCAGTCGCCGTAGACGCCGCTGGTCGAACCATAGACCAGCGCCCGCGGCAGCGAACGCCGCGCCAGCGCCCGCGGCAGCGAACGCCGCGCCAGCGCGCGCGCCAGCGCCAGGCTGCGCGGGTCATCCAGTCCGGTGCCCGGCGGCGGCGCCAGATGCAGCACCCGCGTGGCCAGTCCCGCCAGGCGACGCAGGCTGGCCGGATCGTCGAGATTGCCCGCCAGCGGCGTGATGCCGGCCTGGCGCAGTTCAGCCTGGCGCGCCGGCGTCGAGGTCAGCGCCAGCAAGCGGACGCGGCCAGGCGCACCCTGGCTGGCCGCTGCTTTGGCATCGCTCGCCCCAGGCGCGACCACGGCCTGGGCCCGCGCGCCGAGCGCGCGCGCGCTGCGCAGCCCGACGTCGCCGCAACCCACGATCAACACCCGCTCGCGCCGGAAGCGCGCGGGCAAGGCACCGAGAAAAGCCATGTCCAGATCCAAATTTGAGAAAATCACCGGCTGCCAGCGCCACCGCGCCCACAACCCCTTTCGAGACTGTATGACATTCCAGATCAGCGTCGAGCCCAGCGGCCGCGTCTTCTCCGCCTCCCCCGATGAAACCCTGCTGGCCGCCGGCATCCGCCAGGGCATAGGCCTGCCCTATGGCTGCAAGGACGGTGCCTGCGGCTCCTGCAAGTGCAAGAAGCTCTCCGGCAGCGTGATCCATGGTGCGCACCAGGCCAAGGCCCTGAGCGCCGACGAGGAAGCCGCCGGCTTCGTGCTGACCTGCTGCGCCACGGCGACCAGCGACCTCGTGCTCGAGTCGCGCCAGGTCACCGCCGCCGATGCGCTGCCGATCAAGAAGCTGCCGGTGCGCGTCAGCAGCCTCGAGCGCGCCTCGCATGACGTCATGATCGTCAAGCTGCAGCTGCCCGCCAACGACAGCTTCCGCTATCACGCCGGCCAGTACATCGAGTTCCTGCTCAAGGATGGCGCGCGCCGCGCCTACTCGATGGCGACCGCGCCACACCAGCAGGCCGTCAAGCCCGGGCTGGAACTGCATATCCGCCACCTGCCGGGCGGCAAGTTCACCGACCATGTGTTCGGTGGCATGAAGGAAAAGGAGATCCTGCGCATCGAGGGCCCGTTCGGCAGCTTCTTCCTGCGCGAGGACTCGGACAAGCCCATCGTGCTGCTGGCCTCGGGCACCGGCTTCGCTCCGATCAAGGCCATCATCGAGCAGATGCGCGAGCAAGGCAGCCGCCGGCCCGCCACGCTGTACTGGGGTGGCCGCCGCCCGGCCGACCTCTACCAGTCCGACTGGATCGAGCAGCAATGCGCCGCCCTGCCCAATCTGAAATATGTGCCGGTGGTGTCGGACGCCCAGCCCGAGGATGGCTGGAGCGGACGCACCGGCTTCGTGCACCAGGCCGTGCTGCAGGACTTTCCCGACCTGTCGGGCCATCAGGTCTATGCCTGCGGCGCGCCGATCGTGGTCGAGTCGGCGCAACGCGACTACCTCGCCGCCGGACTGCCGGCCGACGAGTTCTACGCCGACGCCTTCACCTCCGAGCGCGACAAGCTGGGCGCCTGAAGCCTTTTGGCCCGCCTGGCCCGTCAGCCTTCAGCGCGCCTCGGCCAGCAGCAGCCTGACATCGGCCGCCAGCGCCTCGGCGCCGCTGCCGTAGCGGTGGTAGACGCGCAATCGGCCCTGGGTGTCGTAGACATAGCTGCCGGCCGAATGGTCCATGGTGTAGCTGGTCGGCGTCGCCCCCTGGACCTGCTTGTAGTAGACCTTGAACGACTTGGCCAGCGCGGGCAACTCGGCCGGCGTCGGCAACAGCGCCAGGAAGCCGGCATCGAAGCTCGCCATGTAGGCGCGCATGATCTCGGGCGTGTCGCGCTGCGGATCGACGCTGACGAACAGGCCCTGCAGGCGCTCGCCATCGCTGCCGAGCAGCCGCCTGGCCTGTGCCAGCTCGGACAGCGAGGTCGGGCAGACATCGGGGCACTGGGTGTAGCCGAAGAACAGCACCACCACCCGGCCCTTGAAGTCGCTCAGCTGGCGCTGCCGGCCTTCCTGGTCGGGCAGGCTCAGCTGCTGGCCGTAGTCGGCGCCCGTGATGTCCACCCCCTTGAAGGCGGGCTTGTCGCCGCAGCCCGCCAGCCAGCAGGCGCTGGCCAGGGCGGCGGCGAGCAGCAGCCGGCGGCGCGGAGTCGCCCGGCTTGAAATGGATTCAATGGTCATGGCTGGATTGTCCATCCCTTGCAAGCCTGGTCGCTTGATCGATGTCAGGCCCGTGGCTGGCGCAGCATCGCGCGCATCTGGTCGACCGACACCTGGCTGGTCGACTCGAGCCTGACCCGGGGTGTGGGCTTGACCGCATGGCCATAGTTGACCTCGAAGCTCAGCAGCAGCTGGCCCTGCTCGTTGCGCGGCAGGCCGGCCTCGAGCGCGCGCTCCTGTGCCTGCGCCCAGCCGCGGCCGCGCAGGCCGGCAAAACGCGCCTGGTTCAGATTGCGGCCCCAGTCGCGCAGATCGCGCAGCAGGCGCCTGGCATCGGGGTAGGCCAGGGTGATGCGCTCCATGTCCATCACCGGCTCGGCAAAGCCGACCTCGATCAGCATGTCGCCCCAGTCGTGCATGTCGGTGAAGTCGTGGCAGGGCGCGGGCCAGCCCTGCGCGGCATAGACGGCGCGCAGCTCGCGCAGGCTGTCCGGCCCCAAGCAGGAGAACATCAGGAAACCGTTGACCGCCAGCCGGTCCAGCCAGCGGCTCAGCAAGGCGCGCGGCAGCGGCTCCTGGTGCAGGGCCATGTTGGCCCAGAGCAGGCCGGCCGCTCCGGCCGTGGCCGCCGACTCGTCATGCAGGGCGGGCCCGGACGCCAGCCACTTGAGCGGATTCCAGCCGCGCGGCGACAGACGGCGCAGGCTATCGGCCGCCGCTGCGGCGCCCGGGCCCAGCAGCTCGACCCGGGCCTCGGGATAGCGCTCGGCCACCAGCCGGTGCGCCTGCAGTCCGCCATTGAGCGGCGCCCAGTCCAGCCACTGCGCGGGCGCCTGCTTGATCCAGCCCAGCCGCTCGGCCATGCGCGCGCCGATCTCCTCGTGCAACCAGGGACTCTCGCTGCGGCGGCGCTCGCGCCAGCGGCGCGCCGCGACGGGGTCGAGGCCGGGCACGGGCTTTTCCTGGCCAGGGGGGACTGCTTGCATGGTGGGCGATCGAATCAAGAAAAGAAGGAAGCGGACCACAGGTCCGCCGGCGCCGCAGTATATTCGCCGCATGAAAGATCTGCTGCGCCGCTGGCTGTCAGCCTGGCCGGCCAGTTGTGCCGTCTGCGCCGGCTGGCCAGCCCGCCCGGTGTGCCAGGACTGCCTCGAGCGCCAGGGCCGGCCCCTGCCCCGCTGTCCGGGCTGCGCGCTCGCGCTCGCACCTGGCCTGGAGCGCTGCACAAGCTGCAGCCAAGCCGGGCCCGGCCCCTTGCAGCAATGCCTGGCCCGGGTCGACTACGCCCACCCCTGGTCGGCCCTGGTCGCCAGGCTCAAGCGCGACCCGGCCTGGGCCGCGCCGCTGGCGAGCCTGCTGGCCGATACCCCCGGCCTGCCGGCCCTGCTGCAGGCCACCGACCTGATGCTGCCGATTCCGCTGAGCCCGGACAAGCTGCGCACGCGCGGCTACAACCAGGCCTGGGAACTGAGCAAGGCGCTGCGCCGCCAGCTGCCCGATGCGCCAGCGGCCCTGCCCGGACTGCTGCAGCGCAAGCCCCAGGCCGCGACCCAGCATGAACTGACGCGCGAGCAGCGCTTCGACAATGCGCTGCAGGCCTATGCCGTCGATCCGGCGGCGCTGGCACGGCTGCGCGGTCGCCGCATCCTGCTGGTCGACGATGTCATGACCACCGGCGCCACGCTGCAGTCCGCCGCCACCCTGCTGCTGGCCGCCGGCGCCGCCCAGGTCAGCGCGCTCGTGTTCGCGCGCACCCCGGCTCCCACCCTAGACTGAATCCATGTTCCACATCGTCCTCGTCCACCCCGAAATCCCGCCCAACACCGGCAACGTGATCCGGCTTTGCGCCAACACCGGCTGCCAGCTGCACCTGATCGAGCCGCTGGGCTTCTCGATGGACGACAAGCTGCTGCGACGCGCCGGACTCGACTACCACGAATACGCCGAACTGCGGCGCCATGCCGACTGGGACAGCTTCCTGCAGGCCATGCAACCCGACCCCAGCCGCATGTTCGCGCTCACGACCCGGGGCTCGCGCCCGGCGCACGAGATCGCCTTCCAGCCCGGCGACTGGCTGGTGTTCGGCTCCGAGACCGCCGGCCTGCCGGCCGAGCTGCGCGACAGCTTTGCCCCGGAGCAACGCCTGCGCCTGCCGATGCGGCCCGGCCAGCGCAGCCTCAACCTGTCGAACGCCGTCGCGGTGATCGCCTTCGAGGCCTGGCGCCAGAACGGCTTCGCCGGCGGCGCCTGAACGCCGCCAGGCGCCATGGCCGGCGGCGACTCAGAACCAGCCGTCCCAGACCAGCTTGATCCCGGTCAGGAACATGCCGATATAGACCACGCGGTAGAACAGCTCGGGCGAGATGCGGCGCGCCATGCGCACGCCGATCCAGACCCCGAGCGGCGCCAGCGGCAACAGCAGCAGGGAGGTCGCCAGGTTGCGCCAGTCCAGCAGGCCCAGCCAGGCATAGGGCAGCCATTTGCTCAGGTTGACGACGAAGAACAGGAAGGCCATGGTGCCGGTGAACACCACCGGCTTGAGCCTGAGCGGAATCACGTAGGCATTGAGCGGCGGGCCGCCCGCATGGGCGACGAAGCTCGTGAAGCCCGAGGTCGCGCTCAGCAACCAACCGAGCCAGCGCGGCGCCGGCCGGTCGCCGGCGCGCGGCGGAAACAGCAGGCGCTGGGCCAGGAACAGCAGCGTGAGTACGCCGACCACGCCGGCCACCAGCCGGGCGTCGAGCGCGCGAAACGACAAGGCACCGATCACGATCCCGAGCAGCGCCGGCGGCAGCAGGAAGCGCAGCAGGCGCCAGTCGACATCCTTGCGGAAGGCCGCCATGCCGAGCAGGTCCATCACCAGCAGCAGGGGCATGCAGATGGCGGCGGCCTGCGGCACGCTGATCGCGAGCGCCATCATCGGTACCGCGAGCGAACCGAAACCGGCGCCAAAGCCACTCTTGCTGATGCCGAGCAGCAGCACCGCCGGCACGGCGACCAGGTAGAACCAGGGATCTGTGATAGGGGTCATGTGTTTCTCCAGCCCGCACTGTACACAGCGCCAGATCCGGGCTTGGTTCAAAATCGCCCCATGTTCACACCCTCTCAAGCCGACGTGCGGCGCTTCTTCTGCGCCGTCCATGCCAAGCACCAGCAAGGCCAGCCGATGGAAGCGATCGAGTTGCTGGCCAGCGAATGGATCCAGCGCCACCCCGAGTACCACGCCGACCTGGCCGATGTCGACGAAGCACTGCGCCAGATGCAGCAGCCCAGCGACACCCGCGAAAACCCCTTCCTGCACCTGTCGATGCACCTGAGCATCAGCGAGCAATGCTCGATCGACCAGCCACCCGGCATCCGGCAGGCGGTCGAGCTGCTGGCCGCCCGGCGCGACTCGCTGCACGAGGCGCACCACGAAGTCATGGAGTCGCTCGGCCGCATGATCTGGGAGAGCCAGCGCGCCGGTCGTCCGCCGGACGGCCAGGCCTATATCGCCGAGATCAGGCGCAAGGCAACCAGCCGCTGAAGCCCGCTCCCGCGCTGGCATGAGCCAGCCACCAGGCACACAGAACCCAGACAGAAAGACCCCGGCAGGCTGAACCCGCCGGGGTCTTCGCATCTGCGGGCTGCAGATGCCAAGGCGGCCGCCGGAGTTTGCTGTCCTGACGACCGTGGGAGCAAGGGATTGCCCCCATCCTTTACGCCTGGCAGGGAGGACGGACCTCGGTGCGGGCGGAACACCTGTGGCTCACAGGCAAGCTCAGGTTAAGGCCTCGGAGCGCGGTCGGCAAGCAGTTTTTTTCAATTTGCCACCCCATTTCGATAGTCGTTTTTTCTGGCGTTGCCAGGGCTGAAGCCATGACGATTCGGCTCTTTATATTTCCTTTAGATATATAAATTTGATTTGTAAGTATTGACTACTTATTTAAAGATCCCTAATATTCGCCTCGCCTGCCCTTGCGGGAGGCATTTGAGACGCTGCCGAACCCGGCTAAGTTGATGACCCGAAAGGGCATTCAATGGCGACCCCCCAATCAAGGCACACCCGAGCCCAGGCCAGGGTGCTGCGTAGAAAGGAGTGTGCTATGACAGCGCAAAATTCCACCTGGCCTACCCCCTGTCCCGGCTTCCTGCGTTCCTCCGCAGATCGCCTGTTCAAGGTCCTGTATGCCGTCACCCACAGTGGCATGGCCCTGCTCGGACTGGGACTGGCCCTGGTCACGGTGATCCTGCTGACCAATCCGGAGCTGCGCGGCGATGCCGAGCAAAAGCTGCTGGGCTGGCTGCAACAACGCCAGAACAGCGAAGCGACGGTCGAGGACGAGTCCAAGGATCGCACCGATGCCGTGCTGGCCACCAGCCTGCCCAAGGAACAGGCCCAGGTCGCGAGCTGGATCAGCCGCAGGTACCGCGTCGCCCCCGAGCCGGTCGGCGCCTTGGTCGCCGAGGCTTTTGCCATCGGCAGCCGGATCAAGCTCGATCCGACCCTGATCCTGGCCGTGATGGCGATCGAGTCGCGCTTCAATCCGTTTGCGCAGAGTCCGGTCGGCGCGCAGGGCCTGATGCAGGTGCTCACCCGCGTGCATTCGGACAAGTACGAGGACTTCGGCGGCAAGCAGGCCGCCTTCGACCCGCTGGTCAACCTGCGCGTCGGTGTCCAGGTGCTGCAGGACTGCATCCGCAATGCAGGCTCGATCGAGGGCGGCCTGCGCCGCTATGTCGGCGCGGTCGACAGCGACGGCAACGGCTATGTCGCCAAGGTGATGGCCGAGCAGCAGCGGCTGCGCAGCGTGGCGCGCGGCGCCAAGCTGCCGATCAATGCCGGCGCCCCGGTGCTGGTGCGAGCCACCCCGGCCAAGTCGGCCGACGACAAGCGCGAGCTCGAAGCCGACGCCGGCGTCCCCGCGACGGCCAAGCTGCAAAGCTCCTGATAAAATCACGCCCGTGCGCGACTGGCGATAGGTCGGGGCTGGCCTTGCCGTCCCTGCCGAGGTGGGATTACCACTGGGGAGCGCACAGCCATTTCAGCCGTTCGCCTGGGCAGCCCCTGTCGTCGCCACGACCGCGCAGGGAAGCGTATTTTTCCAAGGACTGCCATGTACGACCGTAACATCCTGATCGAACAAACCGACCCCGAGCTGTTCGCCGCCATCCAGGCCGAGACCGCGCGCCAGGAACACCACATCGAGCTGATCGCGAGCGAGAACTACGCCTCGCCCGCCGTCATGGCCGCCCAGGGCAGCCAGCTGACCAACAAGTACGCCGAAGGCTATCCGGGCAAGCGCTACTACGGCGGCTGCGAATATGTCGACGTCGCCGAGCAACTCGCGATCGACCGCATCAAGCAGATCTTTGGCGCCGATGCCGCCAACGTGCAGCCGCATTGCGGCGCCTCGGCCAACGAAGCCGTCTTCCTGGCCTTCCTCAAGCCCGGCGACACCATCATGGGCATGAGCCTGGCCGAAGGCGGCCACCTGACCCACGGCATGCCGCTGAACATGTCGGGCAAGTGGTTCAACGTCGTCTCCTACGGCCTGAACGACAAGGAAGAGATCGACTACGACGCGATGGAAGCCAAGGCGCGCGAGCACAAGCCGAAGCTGATCGTCGCCGGCGCCTCCGCCTACAGCCTGCGCATCGACTTCGAGCGCTTCGCCAACATCGCCAAGGAAATCGGCGCGATCTTCATGGTCGACATGGCCCACTACGCCGGCCTGATCGCCGCTGGCGTCTACCCGAACCCGGTGCCGTTTGCCGACGTCGTGACCTCGACCACGCACAAGAGCCTGCGCGGCCCGCGCGGCGGCATCATCCTGATGAAGGCCGAGCACGAGAAGGCGATCAACTCCGCCATCTTCCCGGGCCTGCAGGGCGGCCCGCTGATGCATGTGATCGCCGCCAAGGCCGTCGCCTTCAAGGAAGCGCTGACGCCGGAGTTCAAGGCCTACCAGGAACAGGTGCTCAAGAACGCCCAGGTCATCGCCGAGACCCTGACCCAGCGCGGCCTGCGCATCGTCTCGGGCCGCACCGAGAGCCATGTCATGCTGGTCGACCTGCGCGCCAAGGGCATCACCGGCAAGGAAGCCGAAGCCGTGCTGGGCGCCGCCCACATGACCATCAACAAGAACGCGATCCCG
Source organism: Malikia granosa (assembly GCF_002980595.1). Lineage (GTDB taxonomy): Bacteria > Pseudomonadota > Gammaproteobacteria > Burkholderiales > Burkholderiaceae_C > Malikia > Malikia granosa. The sequence continues at coordinate 207,287 of NZ_PVLQ01000012.1, read as the reverse complement.
AACGACCCGGAAAAGCCCTTCGTGACCAGCGGCGTGCGCATCGGCACCCCGGCGCTGACCACCCGCGGCTTCAAGGAAGAGGAAGCCCGCCTGACGGCCAACCTGATCGCCGACGTGCTGGACAACCCGCGCGACGAGGCGAACATCGCCGCCGTGCGCGCCAAGGTGCATGAGCTGACCAGCCGCTTCCCGGTCTACCGCTGATCGAACTGAATGCCCCGGCCTGGCGCCGGGGTTTTCATTTCAGAACCGATGAAATGCCCTTTCTGCGGCCATGCCGAAACCCAGGTCGTCGAAACCCGCCTGTCCGAGGACAGTGGTTTCGTGCGCCGGCGCCGGCGTTGTAGCGCCTGCGACAAGCGCTTCACCACCTACGAGCGACCCGAGGTCAGCTTTCCGATGGTGGTCAAGAAGGATGGCCGCCGGATCGAGTACGACCCGGCCAAGCTGCGCGCCAGCCTGGCGCTGGCGCTGCGCAAGCGCCCGGTCAGCACCGAGCAGGTCGATGCCGCGACCGAGCGCATCGAGGAAAAGCTGCTGAACCTGGCCGCGCGCGAGGTCCCGACCCACCAGCTCGGCGAGCTCGTGATGCGCGAGCTCAAGAAGCTCGACAAGGTCGCCTATGTGCGCTTTGCCAGCGTCTACCGCAGCTTCGAGGACATCGACGACTTCAAGACCCTGGTCGACGAGGTGCGCTGAGCGGCGCTGCAGCCCGGCCGACGATTCAGGCGCACCAGAGCCCGGTCGGCTGGGTGATTCCCATCCAGAGCGCCCAGCCCGAGGTCGCCGCCAGGGCCAGGCCGGCCAGGCGCATGCCCCACTGGCCGGAACCGGCGTCCTTCAGGCGCAGCAGCAGCCAGGGACCGATCACCAGCGAGACCATGGTGCCGACGGCAAAGGCCGCCATCAGCAGGGCCCCGCTGAGCGCGCTGGCCGATAGCGAAGCCACCAGCAAGGCCGAGTACAGCAGGCCGCAAGGCATCAAGGCCCAGCCCAGGCCGAGCACGACCGGCGCCCTTGGCCCTAGCCGGGCCAGCACCGGCCGCGTCCGACGCCAGATGCCCTGGCCCCAGCCATCGACGAAGGCCGGCTGACGGCCCTGGACCAGCAGCAGCAGGCCCAGCAGCAGCGCCGCGACATGCAGCATGATCCAGAATGGGCGCAGCACCGCAGTCTGCGTGCCCATCCAGGCCAAGCCCTCGACGGTGCCGCCGGCCAGCGCGCCGAGCAGGCTGTAGCCGAGCAGGCGGCTGAACTGGAAGCGCCACAGCGCCAGCGTGCCCGACTGACCATCGCCGGCGCCGCGCGCAATGCCGGCACAGGCGGCGCCACACATGACCACGCAATGCGGCCCTCCCACCAGCCCCATCAGCAGGGCGGAAACCATCATGGACGAAAGCATGGCCGAACTGTAGCAGCCCCCCGCTATCCCCTTGGCTGACTCAGATGATCTTGGAGAAGCGGGCGCGGTCCTGGTCGCTCTGCAGGTACTTGTCGAAGGTCATGGCAATCGCGCGCACGAAATACCAGCCCTGCTCGGTCACCTCGAGGCTGGAATCGTTCAGCTTGACCAGCCCCATGGCCACCATCTCGCCGAGCCGCTCGAGCTCGCGCGCGAAATAGTTCTTGAAATCGATCAAGTGGGCATCGCCCATGGCCTCGAAGTCGAGCTCGCCCTGGCACATGATGGCCATGATCACCGAGCGGCGCAGGATGTCGTCGCGGCTCAGCGCCAGCCCGCGCACGATGGGCAGCCGGCCCTGGTCGAGCGCGTCGTAGTACTCGTCCAGCGTCTTGGCGTTCTGGCTGTAGGTGGCGCCGATGCGGCCGATGGCCGAGACGCCGAGCGCGATCAGGTCGCAGTCGGGCTGGGTGCTGTAGCCCTGGAAGTTGCGGTGCAGCCGGCCCTGGCGCTTGGCAACCGCCAGCGCATCCTCGGGCAGCGCGAAATGGTCCATGCCGACATAGTCGTAGCCGGCCTCGCCCAGCATCGCGAGCGAGTTGGCCAGCATGGACAGCTTTTCGGACGGGCTCGGCAGCTCGGCGCTCAGGATGCGGCGCTGCGGCTTGAAGCGGGTCGGCAGGTGAGCGTAGGCATAGAGCGCGATGCGATCGGGCCGCAGCTGCTGGATCTGCTCCAGCGTATGGCGGAAGGATTCGGGCGTCTGCTTGGGCAGGCCGTAGATCAGGTCGACGTTGATCGACTCGAAGCCGATCTCGCGCGCTGCCTGGACCAGCGCGAACACCTGCTCGGCCGGCTGCACGCGATGGACCGCCTTCTGCACCGTCGGGTCGAAGTCCTGCACGCCGAAGCTCAGGCGGTTAAAGCCGAGCTGCTGCAGATGCCGCAGCCGCTCGGGCGTGACGGTGCGCGGATCGACCTCGATCGAGAACTCGCCACCCGGGGTCAGGTTGAAATGGCGCTTGATCATGTCGAGCAGGTCGGCGAGCTCGACGTCGCTCAGGAAGGTCGGCGAGCCGCCGCCCAGGTGCAGCTGCGACACGCTGTGGCCACGGCCGAAATGCTCGACCTGCAGCTCGAGCTCGCGCGAGAGGTAGCGCAGGTATTCGGCCGACTTGCTGTGGTGCTTGGTGATGACCTTGTTGCAGGCGCAGTAGTAGCACAGCGATTCGCAGAAGGGGACATGCACGTAGAGCGAGAGCGGCAGCGCCATCGAGCCGGCCCGGCGCTGCTCGAGCGCCTGGATGTAGTCGTCGCAACCAAAGGCCTCGACGAAGCGGTCGGCGGTGGGGTAAGAGGTGTAGCGCGGCCCCGGCACATCGAAGCGCCGGAGAAGTTGCTCGTCGATGGCATGGCTCACGGGCGGATTCTCCAAGGTTGGAAGCGACTGTGCCGCAAATGGCCGCGGCAGCCCTTGACCTGGGTCAACAAGGATTCCGGCCGGCGCCAAAAAACCCGGCGCCAGGCGGGAAGCTCCGGCCCGGGCGCGGATCGGCCCGCCCGTTAGAATGCTACTTGATTGAGCATCATTATGGATATACACAGCATCAAAGTCGCCTGTTCCAGTTGCAACCTGCGCGAGCTCTGCATGCCCGTGGGCTTGAACCCGGACGAGATGAGCCGGCTCGATAGCGTGATCAGCACGCGCAAGCGTGTCAAGCGTGGCGCGGCGCTGTTCAACCACGGTGACCGCTTTTCCTCGCTGTATGCGGTCAGGTCGGGCTTCTTCAAGACCCGCGTCACCTCGGCCGACGGGCGCGACCAGGTCACGGGCTTCCAGATGACGGGCGAGATCCTCGGCATGGACGGCATCGTCAACGATTACCACAGCTGCGACGCCGTGGCGCTGGAGGACGCCGAAGTCTGCGTGATGCCGTTCGACCGCATCGAATCGCTGTCGCGCGAGTTCAGTGCGCTGCAGCACCATGTGCACAAGATCATGAGCCGCGAGATCGTGCGCGATCACGGCGTCATGCTGCTGCTGGGCAGCATGCGGGCCGAGGAAAGACTGGCCGCCTTCCTGCTCAACCTGGTGCAGCGCCTGCATTCGCGCGGTTTCTCGCAGTCCGAACTGGTGCTGCGCATGACGCGCGAGGAGATCGGCAGCTACCTGGGCATGAAGCTCGAGACGGTCAGCCGCACCTTCTCGAAGTTCGTCGAGGAAGGCATCATCGAGGTCAAGCAGCGCTATGTCCAGATCAAGGACACCGAGGCGCTGCGCCGGCTGGTCAATCCGCCCTCGAGCGACTGAGCCGGGTCAGCCGGAAAGGCTGCCAGGAACGGGTCCGCTGGCTGCGGACCCCGGGGATCACTTGTCGGCCGGGACCCGCGGCGAGGCGACATGGTTGCGCACCTTGAGCGCCGGCTCCAGGCTCTCGCGCTGCTCCGGTGTCAGCGACTTGCCGACACGCTGCGCCTCGGCCGCGGCATCCCGTTCCAGCACGGGGTCGGGCCGGCTGGTCGCAATCATGTAGGTGGTGATCGAGGCGCAGACGACCAGCAGCGGGCCGCCCACGACCAGCCACATCATGGGCTCCCGATACCAGGCCTGGTCCTTCAGTTTCTTCTGTTCCATGCTTGCAATCTCAATCAATGGAGATGCCCTGGAGACCCTTGCGAGCCATCCAGGGCGATCGGACGAGCCGCTGGCGGCCCGGGTCCCGTTCAGGGATTACTTGGACGGATGCGACAGGCCCCAGACGTAGCCGGTCAGCACATGCAGCTGGTCTTCGGTCAGCTTGGACAGCTGGGCCGGCATCACGTTGGTCTTGCCTTCATTAATCATCTTGACGATGAAGTCGGCACCAAAGCCATGCAGCCAGATGTTGTCGGTCAGGTTCGGGGCGCCCACGGCCGGGTTGCCCTTGCCGTCCGCGCCGTGGCAGGCGGCGCAAGCCACGAACTTCTCCTTGCCGAGGGCGGCACGAACCGGATCGCTCGCGCTGCCCGACAGGCTCAGCACATACTCGGCCACGTTGCGCACATCGTCCGGCGTGCCGACCGCTGCGGCCATCGGGGGCATGACGCCCTGGCGGCCGTTGGCGATCGTGTTCTTGATGTGTGCAGCGGTGCCGTCACCCAGCCAGTCGCTGTCGGTCAGGTTCGGGAAGCCCTTGCCGCCGCGCGCATCGGCACCGTGGCACTGGGCGCAGAAGTTCTGGTACAGGCGGTCGCCGATCAGCTGGGCCTTGGGGTCCTTGGCCAGCTCCTCGACCGGCATGCCCTTGAACTTCTCGTACACCGGTGCAATCAGCGCCCGCAGCTTCTCGCCTTCCTTGGCATGCTGGCCAGCCGAGCTCCAGCCGAGCTGGCCGTTGCTGATGCCGATCGTCGGGTACAGGAAGGTATAGCCGATCGCAAACACGATCGTGATCCAGAACAGGCCGACCCACCACTTGGGCAGGGGGTTGTTCATTTCCTGCAGGTTGCCGTCCCAGACATGGCCGGTGGTATTGCCCGGGTTGAACTTGACCTTACCGTTGCTCCACAACACCCACACGCAGTAGATGATGGAGACGATGACAATCACGGTCACGTACCACGCCCAGAAGCTGTTGACAAAGTCAGTCATGATGGTTTTCTTTCTCGTTATTCGTCGCGGAAGGGCAGACCGGACGCCTCGTCGAAATCGGCCTTGTTGCGCCTGGACCAGGTCCAGGCCATGATGCCGATGAAGGCAGCGAAGCTGATCAGAGTCACGCCGATGCGCACGTCGGTGATGTCCATTTGCCCCTCCTGTTTACTTGATGGCGGTACCGAGAACCTGCAGGTAGGCAACCATGGCATCGAGTTCGGTCTTGCCCTTGACTTCCTCTGCGCTCTTGGCGATTTCCTCGTCGCTGTACGGCACGCCCAGCTTTTGCATGGCCTTCATGCGGGGCGGGAGACCTTCGGCCTTGACCAAGTCCTTCTCAAGCCAGGGGTAGGCCGGCATGATGGACTCGGGCACGACGTCGCGCGGGTTGATCAGGTGGATACGATGCCACTCGTCGGAGTAGCGGCCGCCGACGCGGGCCAGGTCAGGACCGGTGCGCTTGGAGCCCCACTGGAAGGGGTGGTCGTAGACCGACTCGCCGGCGCGCGAATAGGGACCGTAGCGCAGCGTCTCGGCCTGGAAGGGGCGGATCATCTGCGAGTGGCAGTTGTAGCAGCCCTCGCGCAGATAGACGTCGCGGCCGGCCAGCTGCAGCGCGGTATAGGGCTTGAGGCCCTCGACCGGCTGGGTGGTCGACTTCTGGAAGAACAGCGGGACGATCTCGAGCAGACCGCCGACCGACAGCACCAGCGTGACCAGGACGATCATCAGGAAGTTGCTGGTCTCGATCCGCTCGTGACCCTTGACGGGCGCGTTGTGGTTAGCCATTTATCTTTACTCCTCAGGCGTGGGCTGCAACGGCAGGGATCTGCACCACGGGCACGGCACCGGCCTTGAGGCCCTGACGCGCGGTCATCACGACGTTCCACAGCATCAGGCACATGCCGGACAGATACAGCAGACCGCCGACCAGACGGATGACGTAGAACGGGAAGGAAGCCTTGACCGACTGGATGAAGGTGTAGGTCAGGGTGCCGTCGTCGTTGAGGGCACGCCACATCAGACCCTGGGTCACGCCCGAGATCCACAGTGCGGCGATGTAGAGCACGATGCCGATGGTGGCAACCCAGAAGTGCAGCTCGATGGCGGGCACCGAGTACATCTTCTTCTGGCCGAACAGGCGCGGAACCAGGTAGTAGAGCGAACCCATGGTCACCAGGCCGACCCAGCCCAGGGCGCCGGAGTGCACGTGGCCCACGGTCCAGTCGGTGTAGTGCGACAGGGCGTTGACGGTCTTGATCGCCATCATCGGACCTTCGAAGGTCGACATGCCGTAGAAGGACAGCGAGACGATCAGGAAACGCAGGATCGGATCGTCACGCAGCTTGTGCCAGGCGCCCGACAGGGTCATGATGCCGTTGATCATGCCGCCCCAGGACGGTGCCAGCAGGATCAGCGAGAAGATCATGCCGACCGACTGGGTCCAGTCCGGCAGCGCGGTGTAGTGCAGGTGGTGCGGACCCGCCCACATGTAGGTGAAGATCAGCGCCCAGAAGTGGACGATGGACAGGCGGTAGGAGTAGACCGGACGCTCGGCCTGCTTGGGGATGAAGTAGTACATCATGCCCAGGAAGGCGGCGGTCAGGAAGAAGCCGACGGCGTTGTGGCCATACCACCACTGCACCATGGCATCCTGTGCACCTGCGTAGGCGGAGTAGGACTTGAACCACTCGCCCGACACCGGCAGCGCGGCGCTGTTGACGATGTGCAGCATCGCGACGGCGATGATGAAGGCGCCGAAGAACCAGTTGGCCACGTAGATGTGGCGCACCTTGCGCTGGCCGATGGTGCCGAAGAACACGATGGCATACGAGACCCAGATCACGGCGATCAGGATGTCGATCGGCCACTCGAGCTCGGCGTATTCCTTGCCCTGGGTGTAGCCCAGCGGCAGGGTGATCACGGCGAGCAGGATGACCAGCTGCCAACCCCAGAAGGTGAACGATGCGAGACCGCCCGCGAACAGGCGGGTCTGGCAGGTGCGCTGCACCACGTAGTAGCTGGTGGCGAACAGGCCGCAACCGCCGAAGGCGAAGATCACGGCATTGGTGTGCAGCGGACGCAGGCGCCCGAACGAAGTCCAGGGCAAGCCCAGGTTGAGCTCGGGGAAAGCCAGCTGGGCAGCGATGATCACGCCCACCAGCATGCCGACCACCCCCCAGACCACGGACATGACGGCAAACTGCCGGATGACCTTGTCGTCATAGACCCCCGTTAGGGAATCCCTTGTTGTCACTGACATAAAAACTCTCCTATTAAAACACTGCTTTGAAGTTTCGACCCTGACCGCGAGATGGGTATTGACCTGGGTCAATCACCATGAAAAATGCGCTGGCCTTCACGCTCGACGTTGTCGAATTGTCCGCCTTGCAAGGCCCACCAGAACAGTCCCATGATGCCCAGCACCAACAGGACCGACAAGGGAATGAGCAGATACATGGATTCCATCGTTGACCTCTCCATCAAACAGGGCGGGATTGTGGCGGACGCGCCAGCCGCAGCGCATTGCCGATGACCAGCAGCGAGCTGGCCGCCATGCCCAGTCCGGCCAGCCAGGGCGGCATCCAGCCGGCCAGCGCCAGCGGCACGGCCACCAGGTTGTAGATCGCCGCCCACAGCAGGTTCTGGCGCACGATCGCCAGGGTCTTGCGCGCCAGCAGGATCGCCTCGACCAGCTCGTCGAGCTGGCCGCTTTGCACCACGAAATCGGATTGCGCCTGCGCCAGCGGCGCGCCATGGCCGAGCGCGAAGGAACTGTCGGCCCGCGCCAGCACCGGGCCGTCGTTGAGGCCGTCGCCGACCATGGCCAGGCGATGCCCCTGCTCTTGCAGCGCGAGCACCTCGGCGAGCTTGCGCTCGGGGCTGGCCTGCGCGACCACCTGCTGGATGCCGAGCTGGCGCGCCACGCGCTCGGCGGCCTGCGCCTGGTCGCCCGACAGCAGGCGAGTCTCGAGTCCCAGGTCATGCAGCTGGGCTACCACCGCAGGCGCCTCTTCGCGCACGCCCTCGTCGAGCACGAAGGTGGCGAGCCAGCCGCTGGCATCGACCAGATAGCTGCAGGGCTGGTCGGCGACCGTGCGGCCCGCCTCAAGCAGGCCGGCCTCGTCGAGCGCGCAGAAGCGGGCCGAGCCCAGCTTGAGCAGGCCGTCGCCCTGCCCCGCCTGCAAGCCCAGGCCGGGCAGTTCCTGCACCTCGCTGAAGGCCGGCAGCGACAGGCCCTGCTCCTGGGCGGCGCGCGCGACGGCGCGCGAGACCGGATGCAGCGAGACGCTGGCCAGCGGCGCTGCCAGCTCCAGCGCCTGCCTGGAGGTCAGGCCGGGACGGACCAGGACCTGGCCGAGCACCAGGCGGTCGCGCGTCAGCGTGCCGGTCTTGTCGAAGACGACGGTGTCGATGCCGGCGAGCACCTCGAAGGCCTGCAGCCGCCGCACCAGCACGCCGCGCTTGGCGAGCGCACCGGCGGCCGCCAGCATGGCGACCGGGGTCGCGAGCGACAAGGCGCAGGGACAGGTCACGATCAGCACCGCGACCGCGACCGCGATCGCCTGGTCCGGATTGATCTGCCACCACCACCAGCCCGACAGGGCCGCCGCCAGCAGCACCACGACCAGGAAGGGCGCAGCGATGCGGTCGGCCAGCTGCGCCAGCCGCGGCTTCTCGGTCGAGGCGCGCTCCATCAGCTGGACGATCTGGGCGAAGCGGGTGTCGCGGCCGAGGCGCTCGATGCGCATCAGCGCGGCGCCGGCGAGGTTGTAGCTGCCCGCCACCAGCGACTCGCCCTGGCGACGCGTGACGGGATGGGATTCGCCGGTCAGCAAGGCCTCGTCGACCGTGGCGCCGGCACTCAGCAGCAGGCCATCGCCCGGAAAGGCCTGGCCGGCCTGGACCCGCACCACGTCGCCCGGCTGCAGCCGCTTGAGCGAGATCGACTCGAAGCTGCCGTCGGCCTGCTGGCGCTCGCAGCGCTCGGGCAGGCGGTTGATCAGCGCATCGAGGGCACCGGCGGTGCGGTCGCGCGCCTTGAGCTCGAGGTAGCGTCCGCCGAGCAGGAAGAAGACGAACATGGTCAGCGAGTCGTACCAGATCTCGCTGCCCCAGGGGCCGGCCGGATCGAAGGTGGCGCCGCTGCTGGCGACGAAGGTCACCAGGATGCCGATCGAGACCGGGGTGTCCATGCCGATGCGGCCACGCCTGAGGTCGCGCCAGGCATTGGCAAAGAAGGGGCCGCTGGCAAACAGCAGCACCGGAACGCTCAATATCCAGCAGGCCCAGCGCAGCAGATGCAACAGATCCGGTTCGATCTCGCCCGGCGCAGTGACATACATCGGCGTGGTGTACATCATGACCTGCATCATGCAGAAGCCCGCGACGAACAGGCGCCAGAGCGCCTTGCGCGTCTCGGCCTGGCGCTCGCTGACGCTGAGTGCCTGCTGCAGCGGCAGCAGGCGGTAGCCGGCGTCGCCGACCGCGCGCGCCAGGTCGGAAATCCGGACCAGCGCCGGGTCCCAGCGCAGGATCAGGCGCCGGGTGGCGGCATGGACCTGGGCCGACAGCACGCCGGGCTTGCCGGCGACGGCCGACTCGACCGCATCGGAGCAGGCCGCGCAGTACATGCCCTGCACCAGCAGCACCGATTCGCAGGCCGGCCGGCCCTTGACCTCGCAATCCTGGGTGAAGTCCTGCTGCTCGACCGGGTCGTCGAGCACGCTGAAATCGTCAGTGACGGTCAGCGGCCCCCGATGCTGGCCCAGCAGCCATCCTCCCACGCCCTCGACGGGCGCTGGATTGCTGCCAAAAGCCTGGATGTCTGCCATAGTCGCGCATTATCTCAGGGTATTCCAACGCTGCCTGACCTGGGTCAAGCCTGTCTGTGTACAAGAGACAGTCGACGGGCATAAACTGCATTCAGCTCTCTCTCATTCACCTTCAAGGAGGTTTCATGTACAAGCGCATCCTGGTGGCCACCGATGGCTCCAAACTGTCCGAAGCAGCCGTCGCGCATGCCCTGAACCTGGCCGACCTCACGGGCGCCGAGGTCGTGGCGCTCAAGGTGGTGCCGCTCTACCCGCAGACCTATTTCGAGGGTGGCGTGGGCGTGGATGCCGAGGAGATCAAGCGCATCGAGCAGCAGTGGCAGGACGAGGCCTTGCAGGTGGTCAACGCGATCAAGTCCGAGGGCCAGAAGCGCCAGGTCAAGGTCAAGGCCATGACCGCCAAGTCAGACCTGGTGTCGGAAGCCATCATAGCGGCGGCCAAGCGCAACAAGTGCGACCTGATCGTGATGGCCTCGCACGGCCGCAAGGGCATCAAGCGCCTGCTGCTGGGCAGCGAGACCCAGCAGGTGCTGACCCACTCGCATATCCCGGTGCTGGTGCTGCGCTGAAGGCCGGGGGCCGGGGGCCGGGACTCCGGCCTCGGCGTCAGGCGGACAGTGCCTGCAGCTGTTCGCGCAGCAGCTGCTTTTGCACCTTGCCCATGGCGTTGCGCGGCAGCTCGGCCACCACGCGGCAGCGCTTGGGGATCTTGTAGTTCGCCAGGCGGCTCCTGAGGCTGGCGAGCAGTTGCGCGGGGTCCAGCGTCACACCAGCCCTGGGCACCACGAGCGCGACGCCGACCTCGCCGAAATCGGGGTCGGGCACGCCGACGACGGCGCTCTCCTGCACGCCCGGCAGCTCGTTGAGGCAGCCCTCGACCTCGGCCGGATAGACGTTGTAGCCGCCGCTGATGATCAGGTCCTTGCTGCGCCCGACGATGGTGACATAGCCCTGCTCGTCCTGCTGGCCGACATCGCCGGTGCGGAACCAGCCGTCGGCGGTGAATTCCTGCCGGGTCTTTTCCGGCATCCGCCAGTAGCCGGCAAACACATTGGGACCGCGGACCTGGATCGCGCCGATCTCGCCCGCGGCAAGCAGCGCGCCGTCGTCGCCGACGATGCGCAGCTCGACCCCCGGCAACGGAAAACCGACCGTGCCGCCGCGCCGCTGCGACTGCCCGGCATGGCGTTCGTCGGCGCGGTAGGGGTTGGAGGTCAGCATGACGGTCTCGCTCATGCCGTAGCGCTCGAGGATGGTGTGGCCGGTGCGCTGCTGCCAGGCCTGGAAGGTGTCGATCAGCAGCGGAGCCGAGCCCGAGATGAACAGGCGCATGTGGCTGGCGACCTCGCGCGTCAGGCCCGGCTCGGCCAGCAGGCGGGTGTAGAGCGTGGGCACGCCCATGAACACGGTGGCGCGCGGCAGCAGCTGGATCACCAGCCTGGGATCGAAGCGGGCCAGCCAGAGCATCGGGCTGCCATTGAGCAGGGCCCCATGCAGCGCGACGAACAGGCCATGGGCATGGAAGATCGGCAACGCGTGGATCAGGGTGTCGCCCGGCTGCCAGCCCCAGTAATCCTTGAGCACCCGGGCATTGCTCAACAGGTTGCGATGGCTGAGCATCGCGCCCTTGCTGCGCCCGGTGGTGCCGCTGGTGTAGAGGATGGCGGCCAGGTCGTCGGCCGCGCACGGCACTGGCTGCTGCACGGCCTCGAAATGCACGGCACGCTCGAGCAGGCTGCCGCTGCCGTCCTCGGCCAGCGTGAAGACATGGGCGCTGCCGGCCTTGAAGGCGAGCTTGCTGATCCAGCCAAAGTTGTCGGGGCTGCAGACCACGACCGCGGGTTCGGCATCGCCGATGAAATAGGCCATCTCCTGCGGCTGGTAGGCCATGTTGAGCGGCAGGTAGACCAGTCCGGCACGCAGCGCAGCCAGGTAGAGCAGCATGGACTCGACCGATTTCTCGACCTGGACCGCGAGGCGCGATCCGGCTGGCAGCTCGAGCGAGCCCAGCAGCCGGGCGATGCGGGCGCTGCCCTCGTCGAGCTCGCGCCAGCTGTAGCCCCTGCAGCTGCCGTCAGCCGACCAGGCCTCGACGGCCAGCTGGTCCAGGTCGGCCGGAAAGGCCGCGCGCAAGTGGGTGTAGAGGTTGTGCTCCATGGGATGCAGGCCGGTCGAAGCGATCAGGCCGCAGGCTGGCGCCGCGCCCACAGCCAGAGCAGGGAGCCGGCCAGGACCATGGGCAGCGACAGCCACTGGCCCATGCTCAGGCCCATCTGCAGCAGGCCGAGGTGGGCATCGGGTTCGCGGAAATATTCGGCAATGAAGCGCATCAGGCCGTAGCCGACCAGGAAGACGGCAGAGACCTCGCCGCGACGGCGCGGCCGGCGCGCGTAGAGCCAGAGCAGGACGAACAGCAGCAGGCCCTCGAGCGCGAACTGGTAGAGCTGCGAGGGATGGCGCGGCAGCTCGCCCGCGCCGCGAAACAGCATGGCCCAGGGCAGCGCGGGATCGGCCACCCGGCCCCAGAGCTCGCCATTGATGAAGTTGCCGATGCGACCGGCCGCGAGTCCGGTCGGCACGCAAGGGGCGATGAAGTCCATCACCTGCAGCCAGGGCCTGTGGCGCGAATGGGCGAACCAGGCCATCGCCAGCAGCACGCCGAGCATGCCGCCATGGAAGCTCATGCCGCCTTCCCAGACCGCGAACACCTTGAGCGGATGGGCCAGGTACTCGAGCGGCTTGTAGAACAGCACATAGCCGATGCGCCCGCCGAGCACGACGCCGAGCACGCCCAGGAACAGGATGTCCTCGACATCGCGCGCGCTCCAGGCGCCCTGCCCCTGGATAGCCGCGAAGGACGGATGGCGCAGTCGGCGCCGTCCCAGCCAGACGAACATCAGGAAGGCCGCCAGATAGGTCAGCCCGTACCAGTGGACAGACAAGGGCCCCAGGCGCAGGGCCACCGGATCGATTTGCGGATGGATCAACATGGGGCCCATTGTGCCAGCGCGGCAAGTCCGCTCCGGCCGGCGCAGCGGTAGCCCTTCAGCGCCGGTCCAGCGGCGGCAGGCCCAGGCGGCGCCGGCTCGCGTCCAGGCGCCGGCGCTTGCGCTCGTCCATCTTGGCCATGGTCTGGCGCTTGGTGTAGCCGAAATGGTCGGCCCACCACCACCAGAGCACGGCAGCCCCTAGCGGTGACAGCACCCACCACCAGTCCCAGGCCGCGACCGGCTCGACTTGCAGGTACTTGAGCAACAGCAGTGCCAGCCCCAGCAGCAACAGATACATCGCAAGCTCCCCCTGCCGCGAAAGCGGCTTGTTATGGCTTGGCATGGTAGCCCTGCAGCGGCAAAAAAAACAGCCCGCCAGGGGCGGGCTGCTGAATGGACCGGGAACGGACTCAGTTGGACTGGGCCAGCTGGTCGAGGATATGCGGGTTCTCGAGCGTCGAGGTGTCCTGGGTCACGGCCTCGCCCTTGGCCAGCGAGCGCAGCAGGCGGCGCATGATCTTGCCCGAGCGGGTCTTGGGCAGGTTCTCGCCGAAGCGGATTTCCTTCGGCTTGGCGATCGGGCCGATCTCCTTGGCAACCCAGTTGCGCAGCTCGTTGGCCAGCTTCTTGGCATCCTCGCCGGTCGGCACCTGGCCCTTGAGCACGACGAAGGCGACGATGGCCTCGCCGGTCAGGTCGTCCGGACGGCCGACCACGGCGGCCTCGGCCACCAGGTCAGTCTTGGCGACCAGCGCGGACTCGATCTCCATCGTGCCCATGCGGTGGCCCGAGACGTTGAGCACGTCGTCGATACGGCCGGTGATGCGGAAATAGCCGCGGTCCTCGCTGCGCACCGCGCCGTCGCCGGCCAGGTAGTAGCCCTTGAGCTCCTCGGGGAAGTAGCTCTTCTTGAAGCGCTCCGGGTCGCCCCAGATGGTGCGGATCATCGACGGCCAGGGCTTCTTGACCACCAGGATGCCGCCCGAGCCGTTGGGCACGTCGTTGCCCATCTCGTCGACGATGGCGGTCGTGATGCCAGGCAGCGGCAGGGTGCAGGAGCCCGGCACCAGCGGCGTGGCGCCCGGCAGCGGGGTGATCATGTGACCGCCGGTCTCGGTCTGCCAGAAGGTGTCGACGATCGGGCAGCGCTCGCCGCCGATGTTCTTGTAGTACCACATCCAGGCCTCGGGGTTGATCGGCTCGCCGACCGAGCCCAGGATGCGCAGGCTGGACAGGTCAAAGCTCTTCGGATGCAGCTTCTCGTCGCTGTCGCAGGCCTTGATCAGCGAGCGGATCGCGGTCGGCGCGGTGTAGAAGATGGTGCACTTGTGCTTCTCGATCATCTGCCAGAAGCGGCTGGCGTTCGGGTAGGTCGGCACGCCTTCGAAGATGATCTGGGTCGCGCCGGCGGCCAGCGGGCCATAGGCGACATAGCTGTGGCCGGTGATCCAGCCGATGTCGGCGGTGCACCAGAAGATGTCGCTGTCCTTCAGGTCGAAGGTCCAGTCCATGGTCATCTTGGCCCACAGCAGGTAGCCGCCGGTGCTGTGCTGCACGCCCTTGGGCTTGCCGGTCGAGCCCGAGGTGTAGAGCACGAACAGCGGATGCTCGGCGCCGACGATCTCGGCCGGGCAGACATCGGACTGGGCCGCCATCTCCTCGTGCATGAAGCTGTCGCGGCCCTCGACCATGTTGACCGCGGTCGGCGTGCGCTGGAACACGATCACGTTGCGCACCGTCTTGCAGTCGCCCTGGGTGATGGCCTCGTCGACGATGGCCTTGAGCGGCAGCTCCTTGCCGCCGCGCATCTGGTAGTTGGCGGTGACCACGGCCACGGCGCCGGCGTCGTTGATGCGCTCCTCGAGCGCCTTGGCCGAGAAGCCGCCGAACACGACGCTGTGGGTGGCACCGATGCGGGCGCAGGCCTGCATCGCGATCACGCCCTCGACCGTCATCGGCATGTAGATGACGACGCGGTCACCCTTCTGCACGCCCTTGGACTTGAGCACGTTGGCGAACTGCGACACCTTGGCCAGCAGCTCCTTGTAGCTCACATGGGTGACTTCGCCGCCGTCGGCCTCGAAGATGATCGCGGTCTTGTTCTCGACCGGGGTGCCGATGTGGCGGTCCAGGCAGTTGTAGGAGGCGTTGAGCTCGCCGTCCTGGAACCACTTGAAGAAGGGGGCGTTCGAGCTGTCGAGCGTCTGGGTGAAGGGCTTGTGCCAGCTCAGGTGCTCGCGGGCACGCTTGGCCCAGAAGCCCTCGAAGTCCTGCTCGGCCTCGGCGCACAGCGCCTGATAGGCCTCCATGCCCGGGATGCGGGCGGCAGCGACAGTGGCCGCGCTGGGCTCGAAGACGCGGTTCTCGACCAGGGTGGACTGGATGGCTGACGAAGTGGCTGACATGGGGTCTCCTCTGTAATGGCTCGATGGTGGCTATCGGCGTGAATGTGCGCGGGCTCTCTGACGAGGCTCTTACACCGCAGGCCGGCCAAGCCGGCACGCGCCCCCTACAATTGACCCGCCAACCCGAACCCACCCAATGAGCTCCACCAAGACCGACCCCACCCAGCCGATCGGCCCGCTGCCGAAACTGATCTTCGCCAGTCGCTGGCTGCAGCTGCCGCTCTATCTCGGCCTGATCGCGGCCCAGGGCATCTATGTCTACCATTTCTGGATCGAGCTGATCCACCTGATCGAGGCCGCCTTCGGCAACCAGAACGCGCTCAACGCGCTGGTCACCAGCATGGGCTACAAGTCGGGCTCGGAAGTGACCGCGCTCAACGAGACCATCATCATGCTGGTCGTGCTCGCGCTGATCGACGTCGTGATGATCTCGAACCTGCTGATCATGGTGATCGTCGGCGGCTACGAGACCTTCGTCAGCCGCATGGGACTCGAGAGCCACCCCGACCAGCCCGAATGGCTCAGCCATGTCAATGCCTCGGTGCTCAAGGTCAAGCTGGCCACCGCCATCATCGGCATCTCGTCGATCCACCTGCTCAAGACCTTCATCAACGCCGCCAACTACGACGAGAAGGTGCTGATGTGGCAGACCATCATCCATGCCGTGTTCCTGCTCAGCGCGATGGCGATCGCCTTCACCGACCGCCTGCTGAACCTGTCCGCCGCGGACAAGCACTGAAGCCAGCCCCCATTTCCCGACCCCTGAAAGACCTGACATGACCGCCATCAAACAGGAAGACCTGATCCAGTCCATCGCGGACGCCTTCCAGTACATCAGCTACTACCACCCGCTGGACTACATCAAGGCGCTGGGCGAAGCCTACGAGCGCGAGCAGAGCCCGGCCGCCAAGGACGCGATCGCGCAGATCCTGACCAACAGCCGCATGGCCGCCGAAGGCCACCGCCCGATCTGCCAGGACACCGGCATCGGCATGGTCTTCATCAAGGTCGGCATGAACGTCAGCTGGCCCGACGCGACCATGAGCGTGCAGCAGATGATCGACGAGGGCGTGCGCCGCGCCTACGCCAACCCGGACAACCCGCTGCGCGCCTCGGTGCTGGCCGACCCGGCCGGCGCCCGCAAGAACACCAAGGACAACACGCCGGCCGTGGTGCACTTCGAGATCGTCCCGGGCGACCATGTCGAAGTGATCTGCGCCGCCAAGGGCGGCGGCTCGGAAGCCAAGGCCAAGTTCGCGATGCTCAACCCGTCCGACGACCTGGTCGACTGGGTGCTCAAGAAGATCCCCGAGATGGGCGCCGGCTGGTGCCCGCCCGGCATCATCGGCATCGGCATCGGCGGCACGCCCGAGAAGGCCATGCTGCTGGCCAAGGAATCGATCATGGCCCCGGTCGACATCCATGAGCTGATCGCCAAGGCCAAGACCGGCGCGACCCTGAGCCGGCCCGAGCAGCTGCGCCTAGAACTGTACGAGAAGGTCAACGCGCTGGGCGTCGGCGCCCAGGGCCTGGGCGGCCTGACCACGGTGCTCGACGTCAAGGTGCTGGACTACCCCTGCCACGCGGCCAACCTGCCGGTGGCCCTGGTGCCCAACTGCGCCGCGACCCGCCACTGCCATTTCCACCTCGACGGCACGGGCCCGGCCAAGATCGAGCCGCCCAAGCTCGAGGACTGGCCGGCCGTGACCTGGACGCCCGACGTCAAGTCGGCCACCCGCGTCAACCTCGACAGCCTGAGCAAGGAAGAAGTCGCCTCCTGGAAGGTCGGCCAGAAGCTGCTGCTCAACGGCAAGATCCTGACCGGCCGCGACGCCGCGCACAAGCGCATCGCCGACATGCTGGCCAAGGGCGAGCAGCTGCCGGTCGACTTCACCAACCGCGTCATTTACTACGTCGGCCCGGTCGACCCGGTGCGCGACGAGGTCGTCGGCCCGGCCGGCCCGACCACTGCCACCCGCATGGACAAGTTCACCCGCACCATGCTCGAGCAGACCGGCCTGATCTCGATGATCGGCAAGTCCGAGCGCGGCCCGGTCGCGATCCAAGCGATCAAGGACAACCAGAGCGCCTACCTGATGGCGGTGGGCGGCGCCGCCTACCTGGTCGCCAAGGCGATCAAGTCGGCCAAGGTGGTGGGCTTTGCCGACCTCGGCATGGAAGCGATCTACGAGTTTGAGGTGCAGGACATGCCGGTGACGGTGGCGGTCGACTCGAGCGGCGCCAACGTGCACGAGAACGGCCCGACCGAATGGAAGCAGCGCATCGCCAGCGGCGAGTTCAAGGGCATCGCGATCTCGGCGAACTGATGCGCCGGCGCCCGCTGCGGGCGCCAGCCAGCAAAAAGCCCCTGTCGCTGCCGGCAGGGGCTTTTTGCTTTCCGAGTCACAGGCTGGCTCAAGCCTGTGCGCTGGAAGCGAACTCAGTGCAGGTGGCGCGGCTTGCGCGGGCCGCCATGGCCACCGGCAGGGCCATTGCCGCCGCGCGGCGGCCGGCCCAGCTGCATCGAACTGATCAACGCATCGAAGCGGCCGGTGAACAGCTTGTCGATCTCGGCCACCACGCCGCCGAGCTCGGAGCCGTCGAAATGGCGCTCCATCAGGTGTACCACGTCCTGCACCAGCAGGTCGCGCTGGACCTGCATGATGGCGGCCGGATTCGGGCCGACGAAGAGCAGCAGGAAATCGTCGCGCGCCTCGGCCTCGGGCGGAGCCTCCTCCTCGTCGAACTCAAGGTCGTAGAAGGACACCTCGAGCGCGGCGCCAGCGGCAGCGATCTCGTTGATGCCCATGCAGACCTCGTCGAGCGCATGGCGGAAGTCCTCGTCACCCTCGACGCTCCAGCAGATCTGCAGCAGATGTTCCTTGGGGTCGAAGCGGATGCCGGGCTCGTCCTCGTAGAAGCTCGGTGCTGCCTCGAGCAGGGTCTTGGCGCCGGTGTACTTCCACAGGGGCTTGAGCGCCTCCTGCAGGCTCTTGTAGTCCACCTCGTCGCGCAGGAGGATGTCACCATGGACGTGGATCTCGAAAGGCGGGTTGAATGAGGTCATGGTGTTGCTCGCGGTTGTGCGCTGGTCGGCGCGGGTCCTGCCTTCGGCTGTCGACAAGATTGTAGGGCCTGGGTGCCAGCGCAAATGGGGATGGAGTGAGGGCCGCAGCGGGAGCCGGCGGGCCAGATAGGACAGGCCGGCTGGGCGGCTCGAGATGATGGCAGGCGCTGCTGCGGCGCTGCCTGGTGCCCCGGACCGGAATCGAACCGGTACGCCCGATTAGAGGCGGCGGATTTTAAGTCCGATGTGTCTACCAATTTCACCACCGGGGCCAATTCTCTAGTTTACCCCAGACGCCGCAGCCACTGCCCGGAGGCGCCCGACAGCAAGCCAGTCCCGGCTGCACAAGAAACAGGCAGCGCAAGCCTTGTCGTTGCAGGACAATGACTTAGACCCTCGATACCGGAATTCCCCCGATTTGTGCACAGGCTTGTTCAGGCAATCGCTGAACAAGTCGGATCTTGTCCACTGGCGATCGGCAGCTGTGGAAAACCGGCTCAGGGCGCGTTGCGCGGCTGGCCGCGGCGCTGGGCCAGCTTCTTCTGGCGCTCGGCCGCGAGCCTGGCCTCGGCCTCGAGACCGGCGGCCAGCCAGCGCGCGAACTGCTCCGGGGTCTCGAGCGTGATCCGGCCCAGCGCGCCGCTGCGGAAGTCGGTCAGCAGGGTCTCGGCCGCCTTCTGCGCGTTGAGCTTGCCGCCCGGCAGCAGCGCGCCACGCTTCTTGCCGATCGCGAACAGCAGCTCCTCGTCCTTCATGGCCGCGATCGCCTCGGGCGCACTGCCCCATTTGTAGCGCGCCTCGAGCAGCGCCGCGTAAGGGCCTTGCAGCACCTTGAGCAGCTCCAGCGCGACCAGCTCCTCGTCGTAGGCATTGCGTCCGACGGCGCCGCTGGCGGCGAGGTGATAGCCGCTCTCGGGCACGACGATCTTGGGCCAGAGCATGCCGGGCGTGTCATAGAGGTAGAAGTCGTCGGCCAGCACGATGCGCTGCTCGACCTTGGTCACGCCGGCCTCGTCGCCGGTCTTGGTCGCGCGCTTGCCTTTCAGGGTATTGACCAGGGTCGACTTGCCGACGTTGGGAATGCCGCCGATCAGCACGCGCAGCGGCTTGGCCATGCCGCCACGCAGCGGCGCGAGCTCGCGGCAGGCCGCGATGATGGCCTTGGCCGGCGAGGTCTCGCTGGCATCGAGCGCGATGGCCCGGGTGCCGGGACGGGCGTTGTAATGCGCCAGCCATTGCTCGGTGCGGACCGGATCGGCCAGGTCCTGCTTGTTGAGCACCTTGAGCGTGGGCTTGCCCGCCGTCAGCTCGGCGAGCAGGGGGTTGGCACTGGAGCCAGGCAGGCGCGCATCGAGCAGCTCGACCACGACATCGAGCTCCTTGACGCGCTCGAGGATCGCCTTCCTGGTGGCGTGCATGTGACCGGGAAACCATTGGACCGACATCTTGTTCTCTCTGGGGAAATGAAGCCCGTTCTGCGACAGGCCTGGGATCGGCTCGATTGTGCCCGCCCTGCCGGCAGGCTCGCGGGCCTCGCGCTGTCGCCGCGGTTCAGGCGCTGGCCGTGAGCCAGTCGTGCAGCTCGCGCACCGAATGCGCGACATGCAGCGGCTGCAGGGCCGCAAAGCCGGCCGGATCATGGGCGCCATAGCTGACGCCCAGGCTGGCGCAGCCGGCATTGAGCGCCATCTGCAGGTCATGGGTGGTATCGCCGATCATCAAGGTGCGCTCGGGCTCGACGCCGAATTCGCGCATCAGCTCGAACAGCATCTGCGGACTGGGCTTGCCGGCGGTCTCGTCGGCGGTGCGGGAGCCATCGAACACGCCTTGCAGCTCGACATGGCGCAGCGTCTCATCGAGGCCGCGCCGGCTTTTTCCCGTGGCCACCGCCAGCCAGTGGTGGCGCGACTTGAGATCGGCCAGCATGGGCAGGACCCCGTCGAACAGGCTGATGTCATGCTGGCGCGCAAGGTAATGATGGCGGTAGCGTTCGCCCAGGCGCTCGTACTGCTCGACCGGCACATCGGGCGCGGCATGGGCCAGGGCCTGCATCAGCCCCATGCCGATGACGTAGGAGGCCTGGGCATCGCTGGGCACGCGGCCGCCGACATCGCGCACGGCCTGCTGGATGCTGAGCGTGATCAGGCGGGTGGAGTCGAACAGGGTGCCATCCCAGTCGAAGGCGATCAGGTCGAAACGGCGTGGACGCATGATGAAAATCTCAAAAAGAAAAAAGGGCGCAAAAGCGCCCTCTTACACGGGAAACGACAAGCCCGCCAAGGATCAGGAATTGATCAGGAATTGGTCCAGGCTCTGGCCGGCTGCCAGTGCAGCCTTGACCCATTCGGGCTTGCGGCCCGGGCCGCCCGACCACAGCTCGCCATTCGGACCCTGGTATTTGGCCGGGGCCTTGGATTTGCCAGCGCCGCCCTTGCGGCCGGAGGATGCCGCACCCAGGTCTTCAACCGTGATGCCGTATTCCTTCATCTTGGCCTTGATATCGGCGATCACGTTGGCGAGTTCGTGCTTGCGCACCTGCTCGGCCTGCGCCATCAGAGCCTGGGCTTGCGAAACCAATTCGGAATAAGTTGCCATGTCGACGTCCTTGCTTTAAGAGATTTAACGCCGCGATTATACGAAGAAATCGGCCACGCTGCCCCAATCCTTCAATTCGGGCGGCAAATCGGCCTGCAATTGAAGAGCAGACTGCGACACCGGATGGGTCACTCCCAATTGCCAGGCGTGCAGAAACATGCGCTTGAGCCCGTTCCTTTGCAAGGCACGATTCAAATCGAAGTCGCCATACTTGTCATCGCCGGCAATCGGATGGCCGGCGCTCGCCAGGTGGACGCGGATCTGGTGCGTGCGGCCGGTCTTGATCGTGACGGCGAGCAGGCTCAGCACCGGCGGCGGCCCGGCCGACCAGTCGGCAGGAGGCCGCACCTGTCCCAGCACCTTGACCAGCGTGATCGAACGCATGCCATCCGGATCATCGGCATGGGTCACGCGCACGCGGCGTTCGCCATCGGGCAACAGGTATTTGTGCAATGGCTGGTCTATCACCTTCTTGTTCACCGGCCAGGCCCCCTTGACCAGGGCCAGATAGGTCTTGGCGGTTTCGCGTTCGCGGAACTGATCCTGCAACGCCTTGAGCGCGCTTCTTTTCTTGGCCACCAGCAAGATGCCGCTGGTTTCACGGTCGAGCCGGTGCACCAGTTCGAGCAGAGGCAATCCAGGACGGGCACGACGCAATTGCTCGATCACGCCGAAAGAAACCCCACTGCCACCATGGACAGCAATGCCAGCCGGCTTGTTGATCGCCATGAAGGCGGCATCCTCGAACAGGACAGGGAATTCGCGCGCGGGCGCCGGGTTCTCCTGCTTCACTTCGATCTTTTCAGACAGGCGTATCGGCGGGACCCG
The DNA here is from genome assembly GCF_002980595.1 of Malikia granosa. Lineage (GTDB taxonomy): Bacteria > Pseudomonadota > Gammaproteobacteria > Burkholderiales > Burkholderiaceae_C > Malikia > Malikia granosa. The sequence continues at coordinate 185,531 of NZ_PVLQ01000012.1, read as the reverse complement.
AATCAGGTCATCGGCCTGCAATCGCGTATCGGCCTGGGCGCGCCCCTTGTTGACCCTGACCTCGCCCGAACGGATGATGCGGTAGACATGGGTCTTGGGCACGCCCTTGAGTTCTCGCAGCAGGAAATTGTCCAGCCTCTGGCCGGCTGACTCGGCGTCTACGGTGTAGTGTCTGACCTGGGGCGTTGATGCCATGGCTGAGGGGGTGCTGTGAGGAAAGGGAAGTGAAGCAGAAAACCTGCGTGCAGTCCACGCATTGAGCGGGCGCCGGGCACTATAATGGTTCGATCCGACCCCTGCGGGGCAGGTGCTCGATCGGCCTCGAAGTTTAAGGCAGAGCGCCAAGGCGGCCCGATCAAGGGCATGGCCCTCCAAGCCCGCCCCGCTTGCCGGATATTGGTTGCCAGCCACTGCAGAAGCGCACCCTCCCCCGTCCCGGCCCGATTTGGCTTGGCCGGCCCGGTGCAGCGCCCCGGTGGCGAACCGCCGTCGATGACAGCGAACACGATACGGAATACCCCAACCGTCCAGCCCGCAGGCCTCAGAGCCGGAGCTGGACGAGGACTGAAGTGAAACCAAAGACCCCTAGGCCAGCCGCCGTGCATCACGCCGCCCTGCCGCCTTTGATCACGCCACTCCACGCGCCCATGCCCGGCCAGGGTTGAGCGCGCGCGGCTTGCTGCAGGTATCGCAGCACCGCCCCTCACCCCTTGTACTGGCTCTCCGGCAATTCCTCCTCGTTCGTGCCATCGGCTGCGGTTCACGGCTTGAGCCCGACAGGGCTGTTAGTCAGTGACAAGAGGAACGCATACATGAAGCGCATGTTGATCAATGCCACGCAGGCCGAAGAACGCCGCCTGGCCATCGTCGACGGGCAGAAGCTGCTCGACTACGAGATCGAAATCGAAGGGCGCGAGCAGCGCAAGGGCAATATCTACAAGGCCGTCGTCACGCGCGTCGAGCCTTCGCTGGAGGCCTGCTTCGTCGACTACGGCGAGGACCGCCACGGCTTCTTGCCGTTCAAGGAAATCTCGCGCCAGTATTTCCAGGGCGGCACCTCGCCCTCGCAGGCACGCATCCAGGACGTGATCCGCGAAGGCCAGGAGCTGCTGGTCCAGGTCGAGAAGGAAGAGCGCGGCAACAAGGGCGCGGCGCTGACCACCTTCGTCAGCCTGGCCGGCCGCTATGTCGTGCTGATGCCGAACAACCCGCGCGGCGGCGGCGTGAGCCGGCGCATCGAGGGCGAGGACCGGGCCGAACTGAAGGCTGCGCTCGAACAGCTCGAGTACCCGAACGGCATGAGCATCATCGCGCGCACCGCCGGCATCGGCCGCGAGGCGGGCGAGCTGCAGTGGGACCTGAACTACCTGCTGAAACTGTGGAACGCGATCGACGGCGCCGCCAAGAGCGGCAAGGGCGCCTTCCTGATCTACCAGGAATCGAGCCTGGTGATCCGCGCCATCCGCGACTACTTCAACGCCGACATCGGCGAGATCCTGATCGACACCGACGACATCTTCGAGCAGGCGCACCAGTTCATGGCGCATGTGATGCCGGAGCAGGAGCACCGCGTCAAGCGCTACCGCGATGATGCGCCGCTGTTCTCGCGCTTCCAGATCGAGCACCAGATCGAGACCGCCTACAGCCGCACCGTGACCCTGCCCAGCGGCGGCGCGATCGTGATCGACCAGACCGAGGCGCTGGTCGCGGTCGACGTCAACTCGGCGCGCTCGATCAAGGGCGGCGACATCGAGGAGACCGCGACCCGCACCAACCTCGAGGCCGCCGACGAGGTGGCACGCCAGGCCCGCCTGCGCGACCTCGGCGGCCTGATCGTGATCGACTTCATCGACATGGAAGAGTCGCGCAACCGGCGCGAGGTCGAGAACCGCCTGCGCGACGCGCTGCGCCAGGACCGCGCGCGCGTGCAGTTCGGCTCGATCAGCAAGTTCGGCCTGCTCGAGATGAGCCGCCAGCGCCTGCGCCCGGCCCTGAACGAAGGCGCCTCCATCCCCTGCCCGCGCTGCGGCGGCTCCGGCCATATCCGCGACACCGAAAGCTCGGCGCTGCAGATCCTGCGCATCATCCAGGAGGAATCGCTCAAGGACAGCACGGCCGCCGTGCTGGTGCAAGTGCCGGTCGAGGTCGCGAGCTTCCTGCTCAACGAGAAGCGCACCGAGATCACCAAGATCGAGCTCAAGCAGCGCGTCAGCGTGCTGCTGGTGCCGAACAAGTCGCTCGACACGCCGCACTACAAGCTCGAGCGCCTCAAGCACGAGGACCCGCGCCTGGAGCAGCTCGACGCGAGCTACAAGATGGCCGAGGAAGTCGAGGACGTGGCGACCTTCACGCGCCGCAGCCAGGAACGCACCAACAAGCAGGAGCCGGTGATCAAAGGCGTGCTGCCCGACGCGCCGGCCCCGGTCGCGGCGCCCAAGCCCGAGGTCGTCGCACCAGTGACGGCACCGGTGGCTGTCGCCGCTCCGGCACGTGCGGTGCAAGCACCCGAGACCGGCTTCATGGCCTGGCTCAAGCGCCTGTTCGGCATCGCACCGGCGCTGGCACCGGTGGCCACCCCGGCTGCCGCGAGCCCGAGCCCGGCCCCGGCGGCAGCGCCGGCCGCCCGCGAGCCCCGCAGCGACAACCGTGGCAATCGCGGTGAACGTGGAGAACGCGCCGAGCGCGGCAACCGCAATGGCCGCGGCGAGCGTGGCGAGCGCTCGCTCGACAGCCGCAACGGCGAGCGTCAGGCCCAGGGCGAGCGCAGCGGCGAAGGCCGCCGCAACGAGCGCAACCGCGTCGAAGGCAGGACTGCCGAGCCGCGCGAAGGCCGTGAAGGTCGCGAAAGCCGCGAAGGCCGTGGCGAAGCGCGCCGCGAAGGCCGCCGTGACGCCCGTCCCGAGACCCGCACCGAGATCGCCGCCACGGAAGCTGTGGCAGTGAACCTCGAGAACGGTGCTGCAACGACCGAAGCGGCCGAGGGCAGCGCCCCGGCCGAAGGCCGCCGCGAACGCGGCGAAGGCCGTCGTCGCGGTCCGCGCAACGAGGGGCGCCGCAATGCACCCGCGGCTGACGTCGAGGCCGGCCAAGCCACCAAGACCCCGGTGCAGGAAAGCACCGAAACTGGCGACGAAGCGGGCAAGACCGAGGCCGGGCAGGCAGAGCCGCGCGCTCCGCGCGAGCGCCGCAGCCGCGACCGCTACGGCCGCGACCGTCGCTCGCGTGGCGAAGGCGCACCGGCTTCGAGCGAGGAAGCCGACGCCCAGGCCACCGAGCCGGTAGCGGCGGAAACCGGCGCTGCAGCACCGCGCTCCTACTTCAAGCCCGCTGCCGCCAGCGCAGTGGCTGAAGTCGAGGCACCGCTCGAACAGGTCGCCACGCAACAAGTCGACATGGCAGCAGCAGCAGCAGCAGCAGAAGTGCTGCCGGTCGAGGCCAGCCAGCCGGTCGTGGCCGAAGCGGCGCCTGCAGTGGCCCCCGCTCCGGTCCAGGCCCCGGTTGCAGCAGAACCGGTGGCGGCAGCGCCTGCCGTCGGGGCCTACCGCCTGGCGATCGACGAGCTGTCGGCGCTGGCACAGGGGGTCGGCCTGGAATGGGTCCAGTCCGATGCCGACAAGGTGGCGCAGGTGCAAGCGGCGATCGCCGCCGAACCCAAGCCGGTCCATGTGCCGCGCGAACCCAAGCCGGTGGTGCTGGTCGACGAAGGCCCGCTGATCCTGGTCGAGACGCGGCGTGACCTGAGCGCGCTGAAGCTGCCCTTCGAGGCCTGATCGGCCAGCCCCGACCCCGGCCAATCGCTGGGGTCGGCTCCAGGCCTGCATGGCCTCCCTTGCTCCTACCCCATCATGGAAAACGCCCAAGCCTCCCGCCCTGACGAATTCCCCGTAGTGCCCGACCTGCACTGGTCGCCCGAGCTCGAGCTGGGCGATGCGCGCATGGACCAGACGCATGAGGAAATGGTCGAGCAAGTCGCCCGTCTGCGCGCCCTGCCGCATGGCGAGCAGCTCGAGCCCTACCGCGAACTGGTCCGGCACACGGTCGAGCATTTCGCGCAGGAAGAGCGCTGGATGATCGCCACCGGCTTCAATGCCGACAACTGCCACGCCAGCCACCACGAAACCATCCTGGACACCATGCGCCAGGTCGAGACGCATTTCCTGCAAGGCGACGAGGAGATCATCGACCGCATGGCCGCTGCACTGGCGGAATGGCTGCCGATGCATGCCTCGACCATGGATGCCGGCCTGGTCCAGCACATGAAGAACGTCAAGTTCGACTCGCGCACCGAGACGCTGGCGGATCCCTCGCTGGTCAAGCCCGCGACGATGAGCGGTTGCGGCAGCGTGAGCTGCAGCTAAGCGAGCCAGCCCCACCACGGCCCCGGTCTGTCAAGCAGGCCGGGGCTTTTTCATGCTCGAGGGCCGGTGCACAGGCGAAAAAAAGCCTGCCGGCAGGCAGGCTCTTGTCAACGCCGGGAAAAGGCTCAGGCCTTCTTGACGTAGGAGTTGCACCAGCCCTTGCCGGCAACCTGCTTGCCAGCGAAGATCGGGCAGACACCGGCAGCGTCAGTGGGCTTGCCTTGGAACAGGGTGCAGTTGGCACAGGCCTGACCGGCAGCGTACTTGGGGAACTTGGCCTTGTCGACCTTGGTGGCATCAGCCTTGTAGCCCAGAGCCACGGCCTGGGGATCGGTTTCAGCCAGCATCGGCTGTTGCGCCTGAGCGGCACCGGCCAGCGCAATGGCGCCCGAAGCGGTTGCGACTTGCATCAGGAAAACGCGGCGGTTCGATTTGATCATGGTGGAAATGGGGTTCATTGTGATGGGAAAAAAGCAGATCGCTGCCTGGTGGGTGATTGTGCGCCTTCATGAGGGCATTTTCAAGCTGGACACCGAGTAACCAAGGGCGGACATCGGACATGGGGCAGGTTCGGCTCGGATAGCAGGGTGCCGCGCCGGTCGGGCCTGCCTCAAGTGCCGGCCGACAGCTGACCCGCGCTCAGGTGCAGCACGCGGTCGCAACGCCGGGCCAGCTCGACATCGTGGGTGACCAGCACGAAGGCCGTGCCCTGCTCGCGCGCGAGCTGCAGCATCAGCTCGAACACGCCATCGGCCGTGCTGCGGTCCAGGTTGCCGGTCGGCTCGTCGGCCAGCACGCAGGCTGGCCGCGTCACCAGCGCGCGCGCGATCGCGACCCGCTGGCGTTCGCCGCCCGAGAGCTCGGCCGGGCGATGCAACAGGCGCTCGCCCAGGCCGACGCGATCGAGCCAGCGGGCGGCTTCGGCCGCTGCGGCCTCGCGCGGCAGGCGGCGGATCCAGAGCGGCATCGCCACATTGTCCTGCGCGCTGAACTCGGGCAGCAGATGGTGGAACTGGTAGACAAAGCCCAGCTGGCGGTTGCGCGACTCGCCCTGCTGCTGCGGGCTCAGGCGGGCCAGGTCCTGGCCTTGCAGCAGCACCTGGCCGGCGCTCGGCGCATCGAGCCCGCCGAGCAGGTGCAGTAGCGTGCTCTTGCCCGAGCCCGAGCTGCCGACGATGGCCAGCGTCTCGCCGACCCGGATGTCGAGGTCGACGCCCTTGAGCACGGTCACGTCGAGCCGGCCCTCCTGGAAGCGCTTGCCCAGGCCGCGCGCGCTCAGCACGATGGGGGAATCACTCATAGCGCAGGGCCTCCGCCGGGTTGACGCGGCTGGCGCGCCAGCTCGGGTAGAGCGTGGCCGCGAAGGCCAGCAACAGGGAAATCAGCGCGATCGGCAGGATGTCGCCCTGCTGCGGCTCGCTCGGCATGCGACTGATCAGGTAGATGTCCTGCGGCAGGAAATGGGTGCCGAGCAGCGACTCGAGCGCCGGCACCAGGGTGTCGATGTTGAACGCGATGCCCAGGCCCAGCAGCAGGCCGGCCAGGGTGCCGATGACGCCGACCAGCGCCCCCTGGACCACGAAGATGGCCATGATGCTGCGCGGGCTCGCGCCCAGCGTGCGCAGGATCGCGATGTCGGCGCGCTTGTCGGTCACGGTCATGACCAGGGTCGAGACCAGGTTGAAGGCCGCGACCGCGACGATCAGCGTCAGGATGATGAACATCATGCGCTTCTCGAGCTGGACGGCGGCAAACCAGGTCCGGTTCTGCCGCGTCCAGTCACGCAGCAGCAGATCGCCGCTGACCATGCCGGCGAGCTGCTGCGTCACCTCGCGCGCGCGGTGCAGGTCCTGCAGCTTGAGCCGGATGCCGGTCGGGCCCTCGAGCCGGAAGATGCGTGCCGCATCGTCGATGTGCACGAAGGCCAGCGTCGAGTCGTACTCGTAATGGCCCGAGTCGAAGATGCCGACCACGCTCATCTGCTTGAGACGCGGCACCACGCCGGCCGGCGTGACCTGGCCGCTGGGCGCGACCAGCGTGACGGCGTCACCGACGCGCAGGCCCAGGCCCTGCGCCAGCGCGCCGCCGAGCACGATGCCGAACGCGCCGGGCTGCAGCTGCGGCAGCACGGTCTGCGCCAGCTCGCCGGCCAGGCTGGTGACGGCGGGCTCCTGCGCCGGATCGATGCCGCGCAGCAGCACGCCCTTCATCTCCTCGCCGCGCGCGAGCAGGCCCTGGGCCGCGATGAAGGGCGCAGCGCCGACCACCTCGGGATGGGCACGCAGCTCGCGCAGCGTGGTCGCGGGATCGGGCAAGGCGCCGCCATCGGGCGTGAACACCTCGACATGGGACAGCACGCCGAGCATGCGGTCGCGCACCTCCTTCTGGAAGCCGTTCATCACGCTGAGCACGACGATCAGCGCTGCCACGCCGAGCGCGATGCCCAGCATCGAGACGCCGCTGATGAAGGAGATGAAGCCGTTGCGCCTGGTGGCGCGGCCGGCGCGCGTGTAGCGCCAACCGAGCAGGAATTCGTAGGGGATTTGCATGGATCTCCAGATTGCCGACCCGAGATTGTGGCATCCCCGACAATAGCGGGTTGAACACCCGCCATGGCGCCGACCTTGCAACATCTGATCGTTCCCTACGCCGCCACCGGCGTCCACCTGCCCGGCCAGGATGGGGCTGCGCCCCCACTGCCCACCCTGCCCCGCCTCGCCCGCCTGCTGGAGCGGCTCGCACAGCAGGAGATCGACCGCGGCGACGAATACTCGCTCAGCCCGCCGCATGAGCGGGTGCTGGCGCGCGCGCTCGGCCTGCCCGCCAGCGACGGCGCCATTCCCTGGGCCGCCTGGCAGGCCGGCGAGCGGCAGCAGGCCTGCGCCTGGTTCACGCCCTGCCACTGGCAGGCCAGCATGGACCAGGTCACGCTGCAGCCGCCCGAGGGCCTGGAGCTGTCCGAGGCCGAATCGCGCGAGCTGTTCGAGGCGCTGCGTCCCTGGGCCGAGGAAGACGGCATCGCGCTGCAGTTCCTGTCCGCCACGCGCTGGCTGGCGCTCGGCCCGGCCTTTGCCGACCTGCCCTGGGCCAGCCTGGACCGGGTCGCACACCGCCAGCTCGACGCCTGGCTGCCCGACGGCGAACGACTGCCGCAGGCACGCGCGCTGCTGCGGCTGCAGAACGAGGCCCAGATGCTGTTCTACAGCCACCGCGTCAACGACTTGCGCAGCGCGCGCGGGCTGCCGCTGGTCAACGGCTTCTGGATCAGCGGCACCGGTGCCTGGGACGGCCAGGCCTTGCCAGCCCCCCAGGTCACCGACCGCCTGCGCCTGCCCGCGCTGCGCGGCGACCTGACCAGCTGGGCCAAGGCCTGGGAACAGCTCGAGCAGGACGAGATCGCGACCCTGCTCGCCGCCGCCGAGGGCGGCGCCGAAGTGCGGCTGACCCTGTGCGGCGAGCGCAGCGCGATCAGCTGGGCCAGCGGCCTGCCCACCAAGCCGGGTGCGCTGTTGCGCTTGCGCCGTCTTTTCCAGCGCCAGCGTCCGCTCGACCTGGCGAGCCTACTGAGCCAGCTATGAAGATCATCAACCGTGAAGTGTCTCCCCGCGCCGCCTGGGCGCTCGAGCAGGAGGGCGTGCACCCCCTGCTCGCGCGCCTGTTCGCTGCGCGCGGGGTGCAGGACATCGGCGAACTCGACGACTCGCTGAGCCTGCTGCAGCCGCCCGAGCAGATGCTGGGTGCGCGCGAGGCTGCCCTGCTGCTGGCCGACGCGATGGCTGCCGGCCAGAAGGTCTGCATCGTCGCCGACTACGACTGCGACGGCGCCACCGCCTGCGCCACCGCGCTGCGCGGCCTGACCCTGCTCGGCGCACCGCTGGGCTGGAACGCGGTCGACTACCTGGTGCCCGACCGGGTCGCCGACGGCTACGGACTGACGCCCTCGATCGCGGCACGGGTCAAGGCGCGCGGCGCGGATGTGCTGGTCACGGTCGACAACGGCATCGCCAGCGTCGATGGCGTGGCCCATGCGCGCGCGCTCGGGCTGCAGGTGCTGATCACCGACCACCACCTGCCGGCCGTGATCGACGGCCAGGTCCAGCTGCCGCAGGACTGCGTGATCGTCAACCCCAGCCAGCCCGGCTGCGGCTTCGCGAGCAAGGCCATCGCCGGCGTCGGCGTGATGTTCTACGTGCTGCTGGCGCTGCGCGCCGAGCTGCGCCAGCGCGGCGCCTTCGATGCCAAGACCCAGCCGCGCATCGACAGCCTGCTGCCGCTGGTCGCGCTCGGCACGGTGGCCGACGTGGTCAAGCTCGACGCGCACAACCGGCGCCTGGTGGCCCAGGGGCTCAAGCGCATCCGCGCCGGCGCGCTGCCAGTCGGGCTGTCGGCGCTGTTCCAGGTCGCGAGCCGGCGCCCCGCTGCCGCCAACAGCCTGGACCTGGGCTACGCGATCGGCCCGCGGCTGAACGCGGCCGGCCGGCTGGCCGACATGACGCTGGGCATCGCCTGCCTGACCACCGACGACCCGGCGCGCGCCGCCGGCCTGGCGCAGCAGCTCGACGCCATCAACCGCGAGCGCAAGACCCTCGAGAGCGGCATGCGCGAGCAGGCGCTGCAGCTGGCCGAAGCCTTGTGGGACGAGTCCGAGACACCGCCGCCCGCGCTCTGCCTCTACGACCCCGATTTCCACGAGGGCGTGGTCGGCATCGTCGCCGCGCGGCTCAAGGACAAGCTGCACCGGCCCACCTTCGTCTTCGCGTCCAGCCAGGCCTCGGGCAAGGAGCATGAGCTCAAGGGCTCGGGCCGCTCGATCCCGGGCTTCCACCTGCGCGATGCGCTCGACCTGATCGCCAAGCGCCATCCCGGCCTGCTGCTGCGCTTCGGCGGCCATTCGGCCGCGGCGGGCTGCACCATCGCCGAGGAGGATTTCGACCGCTTCGACCAGGAGCTGCAGCGCATCGCCGACGAATGGCTGGACCTGGCCACGCTGCAGCGCCAGCTCGAGGCCGACGGCCCGCTCGACCCTCAGTACCGCCGCGTCGAGCTGGTCGACACGCTGAACCAGGAGGTCTGGGGCCAGGGCTTCGCGCCGCCGGTGTTCTGCGAGGAGGTCGAGGTGGTCTCGCAGCGCCTGGTCGGCGGCAAGCACCTGCAGCTCAAGCTGCGCCATGCCGGCGAGCCGGTCGACGGCATCTGGTTCGGCCGCGCCGAGCCGCTGCCCAGCCGCGTCAAGCTGGCCTACCGGCTCGACGCCGACGAATGGCAGGGCCAGCGCCGGCTGCGCTTCATGGTCGAGGGCGCCGAGCTGTGAGCCTGGACTCACCGCTCGCGGCAGCCGATTCCAGCCCGGCCGGAGCGCCCACGACGCTGGCGCCGCGTCCGCTGCGCCGCCTCGCGGTCCCCGACGGCTTGACCTTGCTGTACGCCGACGCGGCGCTGCTGGTGCTGGAGAAGCCGGCCGGCCTGCTCTCGGTGCCCGGACGCGGCCCGGAGAATGCCGACTGCCTGAGTGCACGCGTGCAGGCCCAATACCCCGACGCGCTGATCGTGCACCGGCTCGACATGGGCACCTCGGGGCTGATCGTGATGGCGCGCGGCGCCGCGGCGCAATCGGCACTCAGCACGGCCTTCGCCAAGCGCCTGGTGCACAAGCGCTACCAGGCGCTGGTCGCCGGCATCCCCGACGCCTGCGGCGCCGATGGGCAAGGTTGGAGCGACATCCACCTGCCGCTGATCGTCGACTGGCCGAACCGCCCCAAAAGCAAGGTCTGCCTCGAGACCGGCAAGCCCAGCCACACGCGCTGGCGGCTGCTCGGCCAGCAACGGCAAGCCGAGCTCGATGCCGCCAGGCTGGAACTCGAACCCGTCACCGGCCGCTCGCACCAGCTGCGCCTGCACCTGCAGGCGATCGGGCACCCGATCCTGGGCGACGAGCTCTATGCCGACGACGCGGCGCTGGCTGCCGCGCCGCGCCTGCTGCTGCACGCCTGCTGCATCGACCTGCCGCACCCGGTCACGGGCGAGCGGCTGCGCTTCGAGAGTGCAGCGCCGTTCTAGCGCAGGCAGATCAGCACCAGCCCGGCCACCATCATCGCCATGCCGGCCTTTTCCTGCCAGCGGATCGACTCGCTGAAGACGCGGCGCGAGATCACGTAGCTGAACACCACCTCGACCATGCCCAGGGTGCGCACATTGCCCACGCTCTGCAGGGCATAGCCGGTGAACCAGGCGATCGAGGCGGCGGCGCCCATCGCGCCCGTCAGCAGCGAGACCCGCCAGGCGCGCCACAGCGGCGCGAGACCCTGCGGCGTGCAGCGCGACACCCAGGCCCCCATGAACAGCGACTGCAGCCCCTGCGCCAGCAGCACGCCCCAGGCGCTCGAGACCCAGGGCGACTCGGCACCGAGCGCCAGCGCGCCGCCGCGGAAACACACGGTCGCGAGCGCGAAACCGGCTCCGGCGGCCAGGCCGTAGAGCGCCGGGCGACTCAGCCAGGCCGACAGCGACCGCCATTGGCCGCGCGCCGGCAGCGACAGCACGATCACGCCCAGCGTGGCCAGCAGCATCGCGAGCAGGCCCAGCGCGGTCGGCAGCTCGTGCAGGAAGACGAGCGCGAACAGCGCGACCTGCAGCACCTCGGTCTTGGCCAGCGTCACCGCGACCGCGAAATTGCGCTCCTTCATCGCCAGCAGCAGCGCCGCCGTGGCAGCGATCTGGAACGCCGCGCCGCAGGCTATCCAGGCCAGATAGGCCCAGCTGAAGGCAGGCAGCACGCGCGCCGGCGCAAAGAACAGATACAGCGCGGCCAGGTAGACCAGCGCGAACGGCAGGCCGTAGAGAAAGCGCACCAGCGTCGCCGGCCAGACGCCGAGCTCGGTGGTCAGCGAACGCTGGGCCGTGTTGCGGAAGGTCTGCGCCAGCGCGGCGAACAGCACCACGGGAACCCAGAGCCAGTCGGGTTGATTCAGAAGCAAGGACATCGGGAGAGCAAGGCGATCGGAGCCCTTCAATGTAACCGACGCCAGCGACCGCCTCCCGCAAGGCAAAAGCCCGGCGCGCTGGCTGGCAGCGGCCGGGCCGGCCCGCGCGGGGCGGGTATCGGGAGCGGATCAGAGCAGCGGCACGCCGGTCTTGCTCTGGATTTCCTCGCGCGTCACGCCGTCGGCCAGTTCGACCAGCTTGAGGCCCTCGGGCGTGACGTCCATCACGCCGAGGTCGGTGATGATGCGGTCGACCACGCCCTTGCCGGTCAGCGGCAGCGTGCACTCGGGCAGGATCTTGAGGTCGGTGCTGCCGTCCTTCTTGCGCGCCACATGCTCCATCAGCACGATCACGCGCTTGACTCCGGCGACCAGGTCCATCGCGCCGCCCATGCCCTTGACCATCTTGCCCGGGATCATCCAGTTGGCCAGGTCGCCCGATCCGGTCACCTGCATCGCGCCCAGGATGGACAGGTTGATCTTGCCGCCGCGGATCATCGCAAAGCTCTGGTCGCTGCCGAAGATCGACGAGCCCTTGAGCGTGGTGACGGTCTGCTTGCCGGCGTTGATCAGGTCGGCGTCGACCTCGTCGTCGTAGGGGAAGGGACCGATGCCGAGCATGCCGTTCTCGCTCTGCAGCCAGACCTCGACATGGTCGGGCACATGGTTGGCCACCAGCGTCGGGATGCCGATGCCGAGGTTGACGTAGAAGCCGTCCTGCAGCTCCTGGGCCGCGCGCGCGGCCATCTGGTCTTGGGTCCAGGCCATTTCAAACTCCTCTATCTAGTTGGTGACAGAGCTAAAGATCTGTCACCAAAGTCATTCGGCTAGGGACAGAACTGAAGGTCTGTCCCCAAAATCATTGTTCAGACTTTACGGTCGCGGACGGTGCGCTTCTCGATGCGCTTTTCCGGGGTCGGGTTGTGCACGATGCGGTGCACGTAGATGCCGGGCAGGTGCACGTCATCGGGCGCGATCTCGCCGGTGGGAACGACGCGCTCGACCTCGACGATGCAGATCTTGCCCGCGGTCGCGGCGGCCGGGTTGAAGTTGCGCGCGGTCAGGTTGAAGCGCAGGTTGCCCGACATGTCGGCCACGTCGGCCTTGATCAGCGCGACGTCGGGGAACAGCGCATGCTCCATGACATAGGTTTCGCCGCCGAACTCGCGCAGCTCCTTGCCCTCGGCCACCAGGGTACCGACGCCGGTCTTGGTGAAGAAGGCCGGAATGCCGGCGCCGCCGGCGCGCAGCTTCTCGGCCAGCGTGCCCTGGGGCGTGAATTCCAGCTCCAGTTCACCCGCCAGGTACTGGCGCTCGAACTCCTTGTTCTCGCCGACATAGGACGAGATCATCTTCTTGATCTGGCGCGTCTCGAGCAGCTTGCCGAGGCCGAAACCGTCGACGCCGGCGTTGTTCGAAATCGCCGTCAGGTCCTTGACGCCGCTGTCGCGCAGCGCATCGATCAGCGCCTCGGGAATGCCGCACAGGCCGAAGCCACCGACGGCAATCAGCTGACCGTCGGCCACCACGCCCTCGAGGGCGGCGGCCGCGCTCGGATACACCTTGTTCATGCTTGCTCGCTCCTGTCCAATTGCTGTGGAAAGTCCTACGATACTACGTATTGGCATACGTAGTATTGCCTAAAGTTCAACCCCAACACGCAAGCCGCGTGCCCGCACCGTGCCTATTGCCGCTACCGCCACCGACTACCAGCTCGCCTTCGAACTCGCACCGATCGGACTCGTGCTGTCGCGCCACCGCATCATGCTCGACTGCAACGCGGCAGTCTGCGAGATGTTCGGCGCCAGCCGCGAGCAGCTGGTCGGCCAGTCCTTCCGCCTGCTCTACCCGAGCGCCGACGAGTACGAGCGCATCGGCGAACGGCTGGTGCCGATCCTGAACGCCAAGGGACATTATTCCGACGACCGCCTGATGAAGCGGGTCGACGGACGCTTCAAGGACCAGCTGTTCTGGTGCCATGTCAGCGGCCGCGCGCTCGATCGCAAGGACCCGCATGCGGCCGGCATCTGGAGCTTCGAGGACCTGAGCGCGCGCCGGCCGTTCAAGGCCGACCTGACCGCGCGCGAGCGCGAGGTGGCCGCCCGGGTGCTGGAAGGCCTGACGGCCAAGGAGATCGGCAAGGCGCTGGGCATCAGCCCGCGCACGGTCGAGATCTACCGCGCCCGCCTGCTGCGCAAGTACCAGGCCGGCAGCTCGGTCGAACTGGTGCAGAAACTGGCGGGGATCTGAGGCTCAGCGCGCCCGCGCGTAGGCCGCTGGCGCCGCCGCGATGCCGGCACCCGCCCATTGCAGCGTGGCGCTGTCGCGCTCGGGCATGTCGCCCTTGACCCATTCACGGGCCTTGGCCATCTCGGAGAACTTCATCGTGGCCGGACTGCGCAGGCTGGTCACAGCCAGGCGATAGGCACGTTCGCGCAAGGCGGCGGAACTCGACACGATGGCCTGCCGGAATTCAGCCCTCGGCGGCGTCCAGTCCGCACCGATGAGAGACCCGGAAGCCAGGGGTTCGAGCTCAGGCAAGGCGGTGCAGTCGAGGAAGTCGTCGATCAGGTAATGCACGCCGGCAAAGCGGCCGTCCGCGCGCAACTCGGCGTTCGACAACTGATACTGCTGCGCGCTGACGGCGCCGATATGCCAACGGACGATGCCGTGTTCCAGCCAGACATGTTCGATCATTTTTTTCCTCCCTTGCATGAATCCTGTTGTCATGAGTAACCAATCCCGGATTCATCTTACCAAAAGATAATTTTGACAACTTATGGCCAATGTACCAATATTGTCATGGGATACAAGTAAGCATATCGATCCAAAACCATCTTTCCCGTTCTCCTTCTCCTGGGCAGAAAGCCCGCGATCGGTCGGGTGGGAAACAAAAAAGCCCCCGGGCCTGACGGCACCGGGGGCTCGACGCTTTCAGCTCAGTGGCCGACCGCTCAGACGGTCACGCCCTTGGCAGTTTCCGCGTATTCCTCGATCTGGTCGAAGTTCATGTAGCGGTAGACGCTGGCCTTGTCGTTGTCGATCACGCCCATCGCGGCCAGGTACTCTTCCTTGGTCGGCAGCTTGCCCAGCTTGGAGGCAATCGCCGCCAGTTCGGCCGAGCCCAGGAACACATTGGTGTTCTTGCCCAGACGGTTCGGGAAGTTGCGGGTCGAGGTCGAGATCACGGTCGCGCCTTCGCGCACCTGCGCCTGGTTGCCCATGCACAGCGAGCAGCCCGGCATCTCGGTGCGGGCGCCGGAGGCGCCGAACGCCGAGTAATGGCCTTCCTTGATCAGCTCGGTCTGGTCCATCTTGGTCGGCGGAGCGACCCACATCTTGACCGGGATGTCGCGCTGGCCGCCGAGCAGCTTGGCCGCGGCGCGGAAGTGACCGATGTTGGTCATGCAGGAACCGATGAAGGACTCGTCGATCTGGGTGCCGGCCACTTCGGACAGGAACTTGGCGTCGTCCGGGTCGTTCGGGCAGCAGACGATCGGCTCGGTGATGTCGGCCAGGTCGATCTCGATGACGGCGGCGTACTCGGCATCCTTGTCGGCCTCGAGCAGGTTCGGGTTGGCCAGCCAGGCCTCGACCTTCTCGATGCGGCGCGCCAGGGTCTTGGCGTCGGCATAGCCGTCGGCGATCATGTTCTTCATCAGAACGACGTTCGACTTCAGGTATTCGGCCACCGGCTCCTTGTTGAGCTTGATGGTGCAGCCGGCAGCGGAACGCTCGGCCGAGGCGTCGGACAGCTCGAAAGCCTGCTCGACCTTCAGGTCCGGCAGACCTTCGATCTCGAGGATGCGGCCCGAGAAGATGTTCTTCTTGCCGGCCTTGGCCACGGTCAGCAGACCGGCCTTGATCGCGTACAGCGGGATCGCGTGCACCAGGTCGCGCAGGGTCACGCCAGGCTGCATCTCGCCCTTGAAGCGGACCAGCACCGATTCGGGCATGTCCAGCGGCATCACGCCGGTGGCGGCGCCGAAGGCGACCAGGCCGGAGCCAGCCGGGAAGGAGATGCCGATCGGGAAGCGGGTGTGCGAGTCACCGCCGGTGCCGACGGTGTCGGGCAGCAGCAGGCGGTTGAGCCAGCTGTGGATCACGCCGTCGCCCGGACGCAGCGCCACGCCGCCACGGCTGCTGATGAAGGCCGGCAGCTCGCGGTGGGTCTTGACGTCGACCGGCTTCGGATAGGCGGCGGTGTGGCAGAAGGACTGCATCACCAGGTCGGCCGAGAAGCCCAGGCAGGCCAGGTCCTTCAGTTCGTCGCGCGTCATCGGGCCGGTGGTGTCCTGCGAGCCGACGGTGGTCATCTTCGGTTCGCAGTAGGTGCCCGGGCGCACGCCCTGGCCTTCCGGCAGGCCGACGGCACGGCCGACCATCTTCTGCGCCAGCGTGAAGCCGGCCTTGGTCTCGACCGGCGGGGTGGGCAGGCGGAACAGGGTGGAAGCCGGCAGGCCCAGGAACTCGCGCGCCTTGGCGGTCAGGCTGCGACCGATGATCAGGTTGATGCGGCCGCCAGCGCGGACTTCGTCGAACAGCACGTCGCTCTTGAGCTTGAACTCGGCCACGGTCTCGCCGTTCTTGACGATCTTGCCGTCGTAGGGCAGCACGTCGATCACGTCGCCCATCTCGAGCTTGGAGACATCGACCTCGATCGGCAGCGAACCGGAGTCTTCCTGGGTGTTGAAGAAGATCGGAGCGATCTTGCCGCCCAGGGTCACGCCGCCGAAGCGCTTGTTCGGCACGAACGGGATGTCGGCGCCGGTGGCCCAGATCACGCTGTTGGTCGCCGACTTGCGCGAGGAACCGGTACCGACCACGTCGCCGACATAGGCCACCAGATGACCCTTCTTCTTCAGGTCCTCGATGAACTGCATCGGGCCGCGCTTGCCGTCTTCCTCGGGCTTGAAGGCCGCGTCGGGACGGGTGTTCTTGAGCATCGCCAGGTAGTGCAGCGGGATGTCCGGACGGCTCCAGGCGTCAGGAGCCGGCGACAGGTCGTCGGTGTTGGTCTCGCCCGGCACCTTGAAGACGGTGACGGTGATCTTCTGCTCGACTTCGGGACGGCTGGTGAACCACTCGGCATCGGCCCAGCTCTGCATCACTTCCTTGGCCTTGGCGTTGCCGGCCTTGGCCTTCTCGGCCACGTCGTTGAAGAAGTCGAACATCAGCAGCGTCTTCTTCAGCGCATCAGCGGCCACGCCCGCCACTTCGGCGTCGTCGAGCAGCTCGATCAGCGGATGCACGTTGTAGCCGCCGACCATGGTGCCGAGCAGCTCGGTAGCCTTGGCCTTGGAGATCAGCGCAACGGCGATGTCGCCATGCGCGACGGCGGCCAGGAAGCTGGCCTTGACCTTGGCGGCATCGTCGACGCCCGGGGGCACGCGGTGGGTCAGCAGGTCGAGCAGGAATTCTTCCTCGCCAGCGGGCGGGTTCTTGATCAGCTCGATCAGGTCGGCGACCTGCTTGGCGTCCAGCGGCAGCGGCGGGATGCCCAGCGCGGCGCGCTCGGCGGCATGTTGACGGTAGGCTTGCAGCATCGTTATAGCTCCAGTTAAAGATTCTTGTAATTGAGGGTCAGCGTGACTTCTGCGCCACGTCAAGCAAGTTCGGGGCCGGGTTGTGCTTGAGATGCTCGGCATAGGCTGCCTGCAGCGGGCTCATGCATTCATCGGCCAGGCGCTGGCCCGGACCCATCAGCATCGACTTGTTGGCGAGCTGGAGCCAGACCGCTCCGCGCGCCTGGTCTTCCAGGCGCAGGGCGCCGGTGGCACTCGCGACCGGGCGCATGTGGAAGCGCTGGTTCTTGAGTTGCAGGTGGAAATAGCCCGGCGCGTCGGCATCGGCGCGCAGGTTCACGCTCTGGCCGAGTTCGCACGGGATGTTGCCGATCGACACCTGGGTCGACAGCAGCAGCTCCTCGTCGTTCAGCGGGACCGGGGCGACAGCGGCCGGCTTGGCCGACGCAGGCTTGGCCTTGCGCTGGGGCTCGCTGGCGGCCTGCGCGCCGAGCAGGAAGAGGCTGGCGCCGGCGGCCGCCACCAGGCGGGCCAGCATCAGGTTACGGTGGATCGCCATGGAGACTCCTAGGGGAAGATCCCGGTTCAGAAAAAGACGACCGCTTCGGGCGGAAGCGGGCAGCCGGTCTGGTGCGCGCGCTCCAGCGTCTGCCAGTAGTAGCGGTAGCTGGCACGGTCGTGCAGCTGGCCGTCGAGCGCGATCGGCGCCCAGTCCGCGGCATGGGCCGCGGCGATGATGCGGGCCGATTTCTCGACCTCCTGCGCGGTCGGCGCGAAAGCCTCGAGGATGGGCTCGATCTGGTCGGGGTGGATGCTCCACATGCGGGTGTAGCCGAGCTCGCGCGCGGCACGTTGCGCCGCCTGCTTCATCGCGGCCCGGTCCTTGAACTCGGTCACGACGCAATGCGAGGGCACCTTGCCATGGGCATGGCAGGCGCTGGCGATCTCGAGCTTGGCGCGCAGCACCAGCGGGTGGCTGAACTGCCCGGCCAGGCCCATGCCATCCGAGGGGATGGCACCGCCATGGGCGGAGACGAAATCCATCAGGCCAAAGCTCAGCGACTGCACGCGCGAATGCGCAGCGATCTCGAAGGCGCGATGCACCGCGGCCGGCGACTCGATCAGTACCTGCAGCGGCAGCTCATGGCCACCGGCGGCATCCATGGACCGGACGGCGCGCTCGACATCGGCCACCGACTCGACCTTGGGCACCATCAGGTGCGACAGGCGATGACCCACCGCACCGACGATCTGCGCCACGTCGGCCTCGAAGGCCGGGTGATCGACCGCATGCACGCGCACGCCGACGCGCGGGCGGATCGCAGCAGAAAAATCCAGGCCCTGCACCAGCTCGGTGACGAGCTGGGCATGCTCGGCCTCGGCGCCGACGGCTGCTCCGTCCTCGCAGTCCAGCGTCACGTCGAAGACGCAGGCGCCGAAGCGCTGCGAGAACTCGGCCTGCAGCTGCAGGCTCTTGCGCATGCGCGCCTCGACACCGCTGTAGTGGTCGCAGACCGGCAGCGCGACCGCGCCGGCTTGTGCCCCCAGCAACACCTCACGCGGATGCTTCACCTGCAGCTCCCGCAAGGATTACAGCAGGTGCTTGACGCCGTCGGCTTCGCCTTGCAGCTCGGCCAGGGTCTTGTTGATGCATTCCTGCGAGAAGGCGTCGATTTCCAGGCCTTCGACGATCTTGTACTCGCCGTTCTCGGTGGTGACCGGGAAGCCGAACACGATGCCGGCCGGGATGCCGTATTCGCCGTTGGACGGCACGCCCATGGTGACCCACTCGCCGTTGGAGCCCAGGGCCCAGTCGCGCATGTGGTCGATGGCGGCGTTGGCAGCCGAGGCAGCCGAGGACAGGCCGCGGGCGGCGATGATGGCGGCGCCGCGCTTGCCGACGGTCGGCAGGAACACTTCAGCGTTCCAGACCTGGTCGTTGATCATGTCCTTGACCGACTCGCCGTTGATGGTGGCGAAGCGGTAGTCGGCGTACATGGTCGGCGAGTGGTTGCCCCAGACGGTCAGGCTCTTGATGTCGCCGACGGCCTTGCCGGTCTTGGCGGCGATCTGCGAGGCAGCACGGTTGTGGTCCAGGCGCAGCATGGCGGTGAAGTTCTTGGCCGGCAGGTCCGGGGCCGACTTCATCGCGATGTAGGCGTTGGTGTTGGCGGGGTTACCGACCACCAGCACCTTGACGTTGCGGCTGGCGACCTTGTTCAGCGCCTTGCCCTGGACGGTGAAGATGGCGGCGTTGGCGGCCAGCAGGTCGGCACGCTCCATGCCCGGGCCACGCGGACGGGCGCCGACCAGCAGCGCGTAGTCGGTGTCCTTGAACGCTTCTTCCGGGTTGCTGTGGGCTTCGATGCCGGCCAGCAGCGGGAAGGCGCAGTCTTCCAGCTCCATGATCACGCCTTTGAGGGCGTTCTGTGCGCGCTCGTCGGGGATCTCGAGCAGCTGCAGGATGACCGGCTGGTCCTTGCCCAGCATTTCGCCCGAGGCGATGCGGAACAGCAGGGCGTAACCGATTTGACCAGCAGCGCCAGTGACGGCAACGCGAACGGGCTTCTTGCTCATGAGAACACTCCAGAAATGCAACAGTTGAGAGAAAAGTAACTTGATCGAGTTTACCCTGCAAAAAAGGGCCAAGTCAATTTGTCTTATGTCTTATATAAGATATGATTGCACCCGATCATGGCCCAGACCCCGCCCGCCTCCAGCCCCAGGACCCCAGAGGTCAACCCCCCGAGCTTCGGCAGCGAAGCGGGCCAGGCTGTGTCCGGCAGCGCGACGCCGGCCTTCAGCCCGCTTTACCAGCAAATCAAGGGTCTGCTGCTGCAAAGCCTGCAGGCCGGCGAGTGGAAACCAGGCGACCTGATCCCGAGCGAACTCGAGCTGGCGGGACGCTTTCGCGTCAGCCAGGGCACGGTGCGCAAGGCCATCGACGAACTCTCCGCCGACAACCTGCTGGTGCGGCGCCAGGGCAAGGGCACTTTCGTCGCCACCCATTCCGAGCAGCAGGTGCAGTACCGCTTCCTGCGGCTCGAGCCCGACAGCGGCAACCGCGACGGCCAGGGACCGGCCGAGCGCCAGATCCTCGACTTCCGGCGCCTGCGCGCACCGGCCGAGATCGCCCACCGGCTGGGACTGCGCTCGGGCGATCCGGTGTTCGAGGTCAGGCGGGTGCTGTCCTTCCAGGGCACGCCGACCATCCTGGAAGACCTCTGGCTGCCGGGCAGCCCGTTCAAGGGACTCAGCCTCGAGACCCTGGCCAATCACCAAGGCGCGATGTACGCCCTGTTCGAGCGCCAGTTCGGCGTGCGCATGGTGCGCGCCGACGAAAGGCTCAAGGCGGTGGCTGCCGATGCGGAATCGGCCGCGACCCTGGGCGTGGCGGCGAGCTTTCCGCTGCTGAGCGTCGAGCGCGTGGCCTACACCTACAACGACACGCCGATGGAATACCGCCGCGGCCTCTACCGCACCGACAAGCACCACTACCACAACGAACTGAGTTGAGGCCAACAAGCCTGACTCGACAATGGTCTCAACACGCCATAGCAGCTAGATGCATATTGCATTGCAATAGAATCCGAAAGTTTTCATCAACACAGGAATTCCGCAGGGTTACCTACGGCTTACCTAACTGTCCTCAAGCCAACAGAAAGTCCATCCATGACAGAGCTGAGCAAAAAGCGGCCCGAGTTCCGCAACATCAACGCCCTCCAGGACCTGCCGACCTACCGCCTGCCGGCGGCGGGCTGGGTGTCGATCCTGCACCGTATCAGCGGCTTGCTGATGTTTTTCCTGCTGCCGCTGGTCGTGTGGCTGTTCGACGCGTCGCTGAGCTCGGAGCTGTCCTACGAGCGCTTCACGGCAGCCTTCGACAGCGGCATCGGCTTCGTGCCGGGCGTGCTGGTCAAGCTGGTGGTGCTGGCACTGATCTGGGGCTATCTGCACCACTTCATCGCGGGCGTGCGCCACCTCTACATGGACATGACCCACTCGGTGACCAAGGAATTCGGCAAGTCCTCGGCCCAGGTGACCCTGGTGCTGAGCCTGGGCCTGACCGTGGTGCTGGGCGCCAAGCTGTTCGGCCTGTACTGACCCCACCCATTGACCTGGCGGGACCGGCCCTGTCCGCGCTCCCCCACTAGAAGGAGAACTGATTCATGTCCGTCAATTACGGTTCCAAGCGCGTCGTCACCGGCGCCCATTACGGTCTGCGCGACTGGCTGGTCCAGCGCGTGACCGCCACGCTGATGGCCCTCTTCACCGTGGCGCTGCTGGCCCAAGTGATCTTCAGCAGCGGCCCGATCGGCTACGAAGTCTGGGCCGGCATCTTTGCCGCGCAATGGATGAAATTCCTGACCTTCGGCGTGATCCTGTCGCTGCACTGGCACGCCTGGATCGGCGTGCGCGACATCTGGATGGACTACGTCAAGCCCGCGGGTATCCGCCTGGCGCTGCATGTCCTGACCCTCGTCTGGCTGGTCGGCTGCGCCGGCTGGGCCTACTCTGTTCTCTGGAAGCTCTGATACGCCATGACTGCAACCGCAAACCTCCCCAAGCGTAAATTCGACGTCGTCATCGTCGGAGCCGGCGGCTCCGGCATGCGCGCCTCGCTGCAGCTCGCGCGTGCCGGCCTGAAGGTCGGCGTGCTCTCGAAGGTGTTCCCGACCCGCTCGCACACGGTCGCGGCGCAGGGCGGCGTGTCCGCCTCGCTGGGCAATATGTCGGAAGACAACTGGCACTACCATTTCTACGACACCATCAAGGGTTCGGACTGGCTGGGTGACCAGGACGCGATCGAGTTCATGTGCCGCGAAGCGCCGAAAGTCGTCTACGAGCTCGAGCATTTCGGCATGCCCTTCGACCGCAACCCGGACGGCACCATCTACCAGCGTCCGTTCGGCGGCCACACCGCCAACTACGGCGAGAAGCCGGTGCAACGCGCCTGCGCCGCAGCCGACCGTACCGGCCACGCGATGCTGCACACCCTGTACCAGCAGAACGTCGAAGCCCGCACCACCTTCTTCGTCGAATGGATGGCGCTGGACCTGATCCGCGACGCCTCGGGCGACGTGCTCGGCGTCACCGCGCTCGAGATGGAGACGGGCGACACCTACATCCTCGAAGCCAAGACCACGCTGCTGGCCACCGGTGGCGCCGGCCGCATCTTCGCTGCCTCGACCAACGCCTTCATCAACACCGGTGACGGCCTGGGCATGGCGGCGCGCGCCGGCATCCCGCTGCAGGACATGGAGTTCTGGCAGTTCCACCCGACCGGCGTGGCCGGCGCGGGCGTGCTGCTGACCGAAGGCTGCCGCGGCGAAGGCGCGATCCTGCTCAACAGCAACGGCGAGCGCTTCATGGAGCGCTATGCCCCGACCCTGAAGGACCTGGCACCGCGCGACTTCGTCTCGCGCTGCATGGACCAGGAGATCAAGGAAGGTCGCGGCTGCGGTCCGAACAAGGACTACGTGATGCTCAAGCTCAGCCACCTGGGCGCCGAGACCATCCACAAGCGCCTGCCCTCGGTGTACGAGATCGGCGTCAACTTCGCCAACGTCGACATCACCAAGGAAGACATCCCGGTGGTGCCGACCATCCACTACCAGATGGGCGGCATCCCGACCAACATCCACGGCCAGGTCGTCACCCCTGACGGCAACGGCGGCCAGGCGGTCGTCAACGGCCTGTATGCGGTCGGCGAATGCGCCTGCGTCTCGGTGCACGGCGCCAACCGTCTGGGCACCAACTCGCTGCTCGACCTGCTGGTGTTCGGCCGCGCGGCCGGCAACCACATCGTCGCCAACCTCGACCGCAAGGCCGAGCACAAGCCGCTGCCCAAGGACGCCGCCGACAAGACCCTGGCGCGCCTGGCTCGCCTGGATGCCAGCACCGACGGCGAATACGCCCAGGACGTGGCCAACGACCTGCGCGCGACCATGCAGCAACACGCCGGCGTGTTCCGCACCCAGGCCAGCATGGACGAAGGCGTCAAGAAGATCAATGCGATGCGCGAGCGCGTCGCCAAGATCACGCTGAAGGACAAGTCCAAGGTGTTCAACACCGCGCGCATCGAGGCGCTGGAAGTCGACAACCTGATCGAAGCCGCACAGGCGACGATGACCTCGGCTGCTGCCCGCCACGAATGCCGCGGCGCGCACACCGTCAACGACTACGAGCGCGGCGCCGACGACGCCGAATTCCCGCTGGGCCGCAACGACAAGGAGTGGATGAAGCACACCCTGTGGCACAGCGCCGACAACAGCCTGACCTACAAGCCGGTCAACCTCAAGCCGCTGACGGTGGAATCCGTTCCCCCGAAGGTCCGTACCTTCTAAGCGCAGCGAACTGGAGCACCAAATGGCAAAACGCACTTTCAAGATCTACCGCTACGACCCCGAGAAGGACGCCAAGCCCTACATGCAGACCATCGAGGTCGAACTCGACGGCCATGAGCGCATGTTGCTCGACGCCTTGATGAAGCTGAAGGCGGTCGACCCCTCGATCTCCTTCCGTCGCAGCTGCCGCGAAGGCGTCTGCGGCTCGGACGCGATGAACATCAACGGCAAGAACGGCCTGGCCTGCCTGACCAACATGAACACGCTGCCGGGCGTGATCACCTTGAAGCCCCTGCCGGGCCTGCCGGTGATCCGCGACCTGATCGTGGACATGACGCTGTTCTTCAAGCAGTACCACTCGGTCAAGCCCTACCTGATCAACCAGACCCCGCCGCTGGAGAAGGAGCGCCTGCAGTCGCCCGAGGAGCGCGAGGAGCTCAACGGCCTGTACGAGTGCATCCTGTGCGCGAGCTGCTCGACCAGCTGCCCGAGCTTCTGGTGGAACCCGGACAAGTTCGTCGGCCCGGCCGGCCTGCTGCAGGCCTACCGCTTCATCGCCGACAGCCGCGATGACGCGACCGCCGAGCGCCTCGACAACCTTGAGGACCCGTACCGCCTGTTCCGTTGCCACACCATCATGAACTGTGTGGATGTCTGCCCCAAGAGCCTGAACCCGACCAAGGCGATTGGCAAGATCAAGGAACTGATGGTCCGCCGCGCCATCTGACGTCCCTAACCCGCACGAAGCATGAACGACACCGACCTGCTGGATGAACGTGCTCTGAGCAAGCTGCGCTGGCGCTGCCGGCGCGGCCTGCTCGAGAACGACCTGTTCATCGAACGTTTCTTCGCTGAGCATGAATCTTGCATCACGGTGCGTCAGGCTCGTGCGATGACTGCACTGATGGACCTGTCGGATAACGACCTGCTCGATCTGTTGCTGCAGCGCAAAGAGCCACAGGACGAACTCGCCTGTGACGAAGTCGTCGAACTGCTGGGTGTCCTGCGCACCCGGCATTGAACACAGAGCCCCACTCACAACAGTGCCCCTAGGAGAAGCTATGAAACTCGTTGACAACAAAGCCACCTTGTCGTTCAGCAACGGCGCCCCCAGCGTCGATCTCCCGGTCTACGCCGGCAACATCGGTCCGGACGTGATCGACATCCGCAAGCTGTATGCACAGACCGGCATGTTCACCTACGACCCGGGCTTCCTGTCGACCGCTTCCTGCCAGTCGGCCATCACCTACATCGACGGCGACAAGGGCGAACTGCTGTACCGCGGCTACCCGATCGAGCAGCTCGCAACCAACTGCGACTACCTCGACACCTGCTACCTGCTGCTCAACGGCGAACTGCCGAACGAAAGCCAGCGCAAGGACTTCCACAGCCTCGTGATCAACCACACCATGGTGCACGAGCAGATGCAGTACTTCCTGCGTGGCTTCCGCCGTGACGCGCACCCGATGGCCGTGCTGACCGGCCTGGTCGGCGCCATGTCGGCCTTCTACCACGACAGCACCGACATCAACAATCCGGAGCATCGCCAGATCGCCGCGATCCGCCTGATCGCCAAGATGCCGACCCTGGTCGCCATGGCCTACAAGTACGGCATGGGCCAGCCCTTCGTCTACCCGCGCAACGACCTGTCCTACGCTGGCAACTTCCTGCGCATGATGTTCGCCACGCCTTGCGAGGACTACGTGGTCAACCCGGTGATCGAGCGCGCCGTCGACCGCATCTTCACGCTGCACGCCGACCACGAGCAGAACGCCTCGACCTCGACCGTGCGCCTGTGCGGCTCGTCGGGCACCAACCCGTTCGCGGCCATCGCCGCCGGCGTGGCCTGCCTGTGGGGTCCGGCTCACGGCGGCGCCAACGAAGCCTGCCTGAACATGCTCGAAGAGATCCAGGCCAGCGGCGGTGTCGCCAAGGTCGGCGAGTTCATGGAGAAGGTCAAGGACAAGAACTCCGGCGTCAAGCTGATGGGCTTCGGTCACCGCGTCTACAAGAACTACGACCCGCGCGCCAAGCTGATGCAGGAAACCTGCAACGAAGTGCTGGCCGAGCTCGGCCTCGAGAACGACCCGCTGTTCAAGCTGGCCAAGGAACTCGAGAAGATCGCGCTGGAAGACGACTACTTCGTGCAGCGCAAGCTCTACCCGAACGTCGACTTCTACTCCGGCATCGTCCAGCGTGCGATCGGCATCCCGGTCAACCTGTTCACCGGCATCTTCGCGCTGGCCCGCACCGTCGGCTGGATCGCCCAGCTCAACGAGATGATCAGCGACCCCGAGTACAAGATCGGCCGTCCGCGCCAGCTGTTCACCGGCTCCGTCAAGCGCGACGTGCCGCCGCTGGCACAGCGCTGATGCGCTGCCCTGCCTGAACGCAGACGCCATCAAAAGCCCGCCTCGTGCGGGCTTTTTCCGTTCCGATCCGGCCACTGGGCCTAAAATCTGAAGTTTGGCCACAACGAGTCACGAGAGATTCACGCATGGGACGCACCCTTTACGACAAGATCTGGGACGAGCATGTCGTCCACGTCGAGGAAGACGGCACCGCGGTGCTGTACATCGACCGCCACCTGGTGCACGAAGTCACCAGTCCGCAGGCCTTCGAGGGTCTGCGCGAAGCGGGCCGCAAGCTCTGGCGCGTCAGCTCGGTCGTGGCCACCGCCGACCACAACACCCCGACCACCGGCTGGGACAAGGGCTATGACGGCATCGAGGACCCGATCTCCAAGGAGCAGATCACCACGCTCGACAGCAATATCGCGGAATTCGGCTCGGCGGCCTTCTTCCCCTTCATGTCGCAGCGCCAGGGCATCGTGCACGTGGTCGGCCCCGAGAACGGCGCCACCCTGCCCGGCATGACCGTGGTCTGCGGCGACTCGCACACCTCGACCCACGGCGCGTTTGGCGCGCTGGCGCATGGCATCGGTACCTCCGAGGTCGAGCATGTGATGGCGACCCAGACCCTGCTGGCCAAGAAGGCCAGGAACATGCTGGTCAAGGTCGAGGGCGACTGCGCCCCGGGCGTCGGCGCCAAGGACATCGTGCTGGCCATCATCGGCCGCATCGGCACCGCCGGCGGCACCGGCTACACGATCGAGTTCGGCGGCAGCGCGATCCGCGCCCTGTCGATGGAAGGCCGCATGACGGTCTGCAACATGGCGATCGAGGCCGGTGCGCGTGCCGGCCTGGTCGCGGTCGACGACAAGACGATAGCCTACGTCAAGGGCCGCCCGCTGGCTCCGACCGGCGCCGAATGGGATGCCGCCGTCGCCTACTGGCAGACGCTGCATTCCGACGCCGACGCGGTGTTCGACACCGTGGTCGAACTCGACGCGGCGCAAATCGAGCCGCAGGTCACCTGGGGCACCTCGCCCGAGATGGTGCTGCCCGTGACTGCCGTGGTGCCGAACCCGGCCGACGAACAGGACCCGAACAAGCGCGGCGCGATCGAGCGCGCGCTGGCCTACATGGACCTGAAGGCCGGCACCCCGCTGAGCCAGATCCCGGTCGACAAGATCTTCATCGGCTCCTGCACCAACAGCCGGATCGAGGACATGCGCGAAGCCGCTGCCCTGGTGCAAAAGCTCGGCCGCCAGGTCGCAGCCAATGTCAAGCAGGCGCTGGTGGTCCCGGGCTCGGGCCTGGTCAAGGCGCAGGCCGAGGCCGAAGGCTTGGACCAGGTGTTCAAGGCGGCCGGCTTCGAGTGGCGCGAACCGGGCTGCTCGATGTGCCTGGCGATGAATGCCGACCGTCTCGAGCCGGGCGAGCGCTGCGCCTCGACCAGCAACCGCAACTTCGAAGGCCGTCAGGGCGCGGGTGGCCGCACCCACCTGGTCAGCCCCGCGATGGCCGCTGCCGCGGCGATCGAGGGCCATTTCGTCGACATCCGCCAATTCGCCTGAAATAAATCAGACGCTAGACGCATGAAGACTTTTATCTGTACTTTGTCTGTCTGCCTATGCGTTGTGACATTGCAGGCTTGTGGCCCGAAATGTGACGAACCCAAAATCGGAGTCAGATTGCTAGCTTGCTGATTTATGAAAAAATTCACTATCCTCAAGGGGGTCGTCGCCCCCATGGACCGCGAGAACGTCGACACCGACGCGATCATCCCCAAGCAGTTCCTCAAGTCGATCCGCAAGACCGGCTTCGGCCCGAACCTGTTCGACGAGTGGCGCTACCTGGACGCGGGCTATCCCGGCCAGGACCCGGCCAGCCGGCAGCCGAACCCGGACTTCGTGCTGAACCAGCCGCGCTATGCCGGCGCCTCGGTGCTGCTGGCGCGCAAGAACTTCGGCTGCGGTTCCTCGCGCGAGCATGCGCCCTGGGCGATCGACCAGTACGGCTTCCGCGCCGTCATCGCGCCGAGCTTCGCCGACATCTTCTTCAACAACTGCTTCAAGAACGGCCTGCTGCCCATAGTGCTGCCGGAGGCCACCGTGGCGCAGCTGTTCGACGAGGTCGCCGCGAACCCGGGCTATGAACTGACGATCGACCTGGAACGCCAGGCCATCGTCAAGCCCGATGGCAGCGAGATCGCCTTCGAGGTCCAGCCTTTCCGCAAGTACTGCCTGCTCAACGGCCTCGACGACATCGGCCTGACCCTGCGCCATGCCGACAAGATCAAGGCCTTCGAGGCCACGCGCCTGCAGGCCAAGCCCTGGCTGGCCCACAGCATGAACGGCTGAAGCTGGCCACCCCCTTTTGAATGACGGCGACCGCGCAAGCGGCCGCCAGCAATGGATCACGCATGAAAATCGCAGTTCTTCCTGGTGACGGCATCGGCACCGAAATCGTCGCCGAAGCGGTCAAGGTCCTGAATACCCTCGGCCTCGACCTTCAGATGGAACAGGCCCTGGTCGGCGGCGCCGCCTACGAGGTGCACGGCCACCCGCTGCCCGAGTCCACGCTCAAGCTGGCACAGGAATCCGACGCCATCCTGTTCGGCGCCGTCGGCGACTGGAAATACGACAAGCTGGACCGCCCGCTGCGCCCCGAGCAGGCCATCCTGGGCCTGCGCAAGCACCTGGGCCTGTTCGCCAACTTCCGCCCCGCGATCTGCTACGAGGAACTGGTCGGTGCGTCGAGCCTCAAGCCCGAGCTGATCGCCGGCCTCGACATCCTGATCATCCGCGAGCTGACCGGCGACATCTACTTCGGCCAGCCGCGCGGCCGCCGCATCGCGACCGACGGCCATTTCCCGGGCACCGAGGAAGCCTTCGACACCATGCGCTACTCGCGTCCCGAGATCGAGCGCATCGCCCATGTCGCCTTCCAGGCCGCGCGCAAGCGCAGCAAGAAGGTCACCAGCGTCGACAAGGCCAACGTGCTCGAGACCTTCCAGTTCTGGAAGGATGTCGTGACCGAGGTCGCCAAGGAATACCCGGACGTGGCGCTCGAGCACATGTATGTCGACAACGCCGCGATGCAGCTGGTCAAGAAGCCCAAGGCCTTCGACGTGCTGTTCACCGGCAACATGTTCGGCGACATCCTGAGCGACGAGGCCTCGATGCTGACCGGCTCGATCGGCATGCTGCCCTCGGCCAGCCTCAACGCCAAGGGCCAGGGCCTGTACGAGCCCAGCCATGGCAGCGCGCCCGACATCGCGGGCCAGGGCATTGCCAACCCCTTGGCTACAATCCTGTCTGCTGCCATGATGTTGCGTTTTTCCCTCAACCAAGCCGAAGCCGCCGATCGCATCGAAGCGGCGGTCAAGGACGTGCTCGCCGCGGGCTACCGCACGGCCGACATCTGGTCGGAAGGCACCAAGCGGGTGAGCACGCGCGAAATGGGCGACGCGGTGGTGGCTGCCATCACCAAGACCACCATTAAGGGCTGATTCAGCTCCGGTTCGTCGCGCCCCTACCCGGCCAGACGAGCCGGGCAAAACCAAACGGGGCCCCAGGCCCCATCTTTTGTAACTTGAAAGGGTTTGCGATGAGCAAAGTGGGCAATCTGGTCGGCCTCGTGGGCTGGCGCGGCATGGTGGGTTCGGTCCTGATGGACCGCATGGTGGCCGAAGGCGACTTCGACCATATCGAACCGATCTTCTTCTCGACTTCGAACGCTGGCGGCAAGGCCCCGGCGCAGGCCAAGCAGCACACCCAGCTGCAGGACGCCAACGACATCGCGGCGCTGAGCCAATGCGACATCGTCATCACCTGCCAGGGCGGCGACTACACCAAGGAAGTCTTCCCCAAGCTGCGTGCGGCTGGCTGGCAAGGCCACTGGATCGACGCGGCCTCGTCGCTGCGCATGGAATCCGATGCCGTGATCGTGCTCGACCCGGTCAATGACGAGCTGATCAA
Source organism: Malikia granosa (assembly GCF_002980595.1). Taxonomy (GTDB): domain Bacteria; phylum Pseudomonadota; class Gammaproteobacteria; order Burkholderiales; family Burkholderiaceae_C; genus Malikia; species Malikia granosa. The sequence goes on along the minus strand of NZ_PVLQ01000012.1, from coordinate 155,996 downwards.
GCAGTCGCTGGCCAACGGCGGCAAGAACTGGATCGGCGGCAACTGCACCAACTCCATCCTGCTGATGGGCCTGGGCGGCCTGTTCAAGGCTGGCCTGGTCGAATGGGTCAGCTCGATGACCTACCAGGCGGCTTCGGGCGGCGGCGCCAACCACATGCGCGAGCTGCTCAAGGGCATGGGCGTGGTCCATGCCGCCGTGGCTGACGAGCTGGCGACCCCGGCTTCGGCCATCCTCGAGATCGACCGCAAGGTCGCCAAGACCATCCGCGAGGACGTTCCGACCGAGTTCTTCGGCGCCCCGCTGGCTGGTGGCCTGATCCCCTGGATCGATGTGCAGCTGCCCAACGGCCAGTCGAAGGAAGAGTGGAAGGGCCAGGCCGAGGTCAACAAGATCCTCGGCACCGAAGCCACCATTCCGGTCGACGGCCTGTGCGTGCGCATCGGCGCGATGCGCTGCCACAGCCTGGCGCTGACCCTGAAGCTCAAGAAGGACCTGCCGCTGGAAGAGATCGAGGCCATCATCAAGGGCGGCAACCCCTGGGTCAAGTTCGTCGAGAACGACCGCGCGATCACCGTCAAGGAACTGACCCCGGCCGCCATCACCGGCGGGCTCGAAGTGGGCGTCGGCCGCGTGCGCAAGCTCAACATGGGCCCCGAGTACCTGTCGGCTTTCGTGATCGGCGACCAGCTGCTGTGGGGCGCTGCCGAGCCGCTGCGCCGCATGCTGCGCATCCTGCTGGCCGCCTGACGTGAACCAAGTCGCCAGCCCCTGCCCTGCAGGCCGGCTGGCGACCTCGAGTTCGCTCCACCTTCCGGCTGCGGCCGGAACCTGGCCCCAGGCACAGCGCCAGCCGCACCATCTTGCACGGCGGCCAGGCCAGGGCCACCGCCCCTTCTGACTTCTCTGAGAAAAGACCCATCTTGCGGATTGCACTCGGTATCAGCTATCTCGGCAGCGCCTACCAGGGCTGGCAAAGCCAGCCCAGCGGCCGGACCGTGCAGGACCAGCTCGAAAAGGCGCTGGCGCAATTCGCCGACCGGCCGGTCTCGACCCTGTGCGCCGGACGCACCGATGCGGGCGTGCACGGCCTGATGCAGGTGGTGCACTTCGACACCGAGGTCGAACGCGTCATGAATTCCTGGGTACGCGGCACCAACCGCTACCTGCCCGACGACATCGCGGTGCAGTGGGCGCATCAGGTGCCCGCCGCCTTCCACTGCCGCGCCAGCGCGATTGCGCGGCGCTACGCCTATGTGCTGCTCGAGTCGCCGGTGCGCCCGAGCCTGGACAGCGGGCGCGTGGGCTGGGTGTTCCGCCCGCTCGACTTGGCCGCGATGGACGCCGCCGCCCAGCATCTGCTCGGCGAGCATGACTTCAGCAGCTTCCGCGCCGCCCAATGCCAGGCGCTGTCGCCGGTCAAGGACCTGCGCCGGATCGACATCAGCCGCCACGGCGCCTACTGGCGCTTCGAGTTCGAGGCCAGCGCCTTCCTGCACCACATGATCCGCAACATCATGGGCTGCCTGCTGGCGGTCGGCCAGGGATTGCGTCCGCCCGCATGGATGGCCGAGGTGCGCGATGCGCGCAGCCGCGAGATCGCGGCGCCGACCTTCTCGCCCGACGGGCTCTACTTCCTCGGGCCCCGCTACGAAGCGCACTGGGGCCTGCCCGATACCGTGGCCGGCTTCGACTGGTTGCCAGGATGATGAAACGCACAAGAATCAAGATCTGCGGCCTGACGCGCGAGGCCGACGTGCAGCACGCGGTGCAGGCCGGCGCCGACGCGATCGGCTTCGTGCTCTACCCCAACAGCCCGCGCGCGGTCACTGCGGCCCGCGCCGGCGAACTGGCCCGGCTGCTGCCCCCCTTCGTGACCCCGGTGCTGCTGTTCGTCAATGCCAGCGCGGCCGAGATCGCCGCCGGCCTGCAGGCGGTGCCCAACGCGCTGCTGCAGTTCCATGGCGACGAGACGCCGGAGCAATGTCGGGCCGCCGGTCGCCCCTTCATCCGCGCCGCGCGCGTTCCGGTGGGCGCAGACGCCCAGGGCTTCGATCTTCTAGAATATGCCCAGGATTACGCCGATGCCCAGGCCATCCTGCTGGACGCCCATGTGCAGGGCTACGGCGGCGGCGGCGTCGCTTTTGACTGGACAGCTTTCAATTGGTCACATCCTCGACTAAGCGCCGGCTCTCGCCTCGTCTTGTCTGGTGGACTCACACCTGCAAACGTGGCCGAAGGGATCAGGCTGGTTCGCCCCTGGGCAGTTGACGTCAGTTCAGGCGTGGAGACTGCCAAGGGCATCAAGAGCGCGGAGCTCATGGATCGCTTCATCGCCGCCGTGCGCGAGGCCGACCTGGGCTGAGCGCAGCAGGAACAGGCCGCACCGGCCTGGCCACCCCCCATTCCAGGCCGGTGCCCACGCCGCATCGGCCGCCCAATACCTCACGGAGTCGCCATGTTTGACTACCACCAACCCGACGCCCGCGGCCATTTCGGCCCCTACGGCGGCAGCTTCATCAGCGAGACCCTGACGCACGCGATCCAGGAGCTCAAGGACGCCTACGCGAAGTACCAGCATGACCCGGCCTTCCTGGCCGAGTTCCACTACGAGCTCAAGCATTTCGTCGGCCGCCCGAGCCCGATCTACCACGCCGCGCGCACCAGCCGCGAGATGGGCGGTGCGCAGATCTTCCTCAAGCGCGAGGACCTGAACCACACCGGCGCACACAAGATCAACAACGTGATCGGCCAGGCCATGCTCGCCAAGCGCATGGGCAAGCCGCGCGTGATCGCCGAGACCGGCGCCGGCCAGCATGGCGTGGCGACCGCGACCATCTGCGCGCGCTACGGCCTCGAATGCGTGGTCTACATGGGTGCCGAGGACGTCAAGCGCCAGAGCCCCAACGTCTACCGCATGAAGCTGCTCGGCGCCACCGTGGTGCCGGTCGAATCCGGCAGCAAGACGCTGAAGGACGCCTTGAACGAGGCGATGCGCGACTGGGTCACCAACGTAGAGAACACCTTCTACATCATCGGCACCGTGGCCGGCCCGCATCCCTACCCGATGATGGTGCGCGACTTCCAGAGCGTGATCGGCGAGGAATGCCTGACCCAGATGCCCGAGATGCTGGGCGAGCTGCGCCTGCCGGGCAACGGCGCCGAGCTGCAGCCCGATGCCGTGATCGCCTGCGTCGGCGGCGGCAGCAACGCGATGGGCATCTTCCACCCCTATATCTCGCACGACAAGACGCGACTGATCGGCGTCGAGGCGGCTGGCGAGGGCCTGGAGAGCGGCAAGCACTCGGCCTCGCTGCAGCTGGGCCAGCCCGGTGTGCTGCACGGCAACCGCACCTACATCCTGCAGGACGAGGACGGCCAGATCACCGAGACGCACAGCGTCAGCGCCGGCCTGGACTACCCCGGCGTCGGCCCCGAGCACGCCTACCTGAAGGACATCGGCCGCGCCGAGTATGTCGGCATCACCGACCAGGAGGCGCTCGACGCCTTCCACTACCTGTGCCGCACCGAGGGCATCATCCCCGCGCTCGAGTCCAGCCATGCGCTGGCCTACGCGCTGAAATTGGCCAAGACCATGCGCAGCGACCAGACCATCCTGGTCAATCTGTCGGGCCGCGGCGACAAGGACATCGGCACCGTCGCCGACCTGTCCAAGGCCGACTTCTACTGCCGCCCGAGCTGTCGCGGCCAGACCGTCAAGGGCGAGTACGAGCCCGTCACCCTGAGCCCGCGCGCCTGAGGAAACCAAGATGAGCCGCATCGAAACCACCTTCCAGCAGCTGCAGGCCCAGGGCCGCAAGGCGCTGATCCCCTATGTCACCGCGGGCTTCCCCTACCCCGACATCACGCCCGAACTGCTGCACGGCATGGTCAAGGCCGGCTGCGACGTGATCGAGCTCGGCGTGCCGTTCTCGGACCCGATGGCCGACGGCCCGGTGATCCAGAAGGCCGGCGAGAAGGCGCTGTCCTTCGGCATCGGCCTGCGCCAGGTGCTCGAGATGGTGCGCGAGTTCCGCCAGCAGGACGGCAACACGCCGGTGGTGCTGATGGGCTATGCCAACCCGGTCGAGCGCTACGAACTCAAGCATGGCGCCGACAGCTTCGCGCGCGACGCGGCGGGGGCCGGCGTCGACGGCGTGCTGATCGTGGACTACCCGCCCGAGGAATGCGAGCAGTTCGCCGCCCAGCTGAAGTCGCACGGGCTCGACCTGATCTTCCTGCTCGCGCCGACCTCGACCGACGAGCGCATGGCCCAGGTCGGCCGCATCGCCAGCGGCTATGTCTACTATGTGTCGCTCAAGGGCGTGACCGGTGCCGGCCATCTCGACACCGACGCGGTCGAGGCCATGCTGCCGCGCATCCGCCAGCATGTGAACACCCCGGTCGGCGTGGGCTTCGGCATCCGCGATGCGGCGACTGCCTGCGCGGTGGGTCGCAGCGCCGACGCGGTCGTGATCGGCACCAAGCTGATCCAGCTGATCGAGAACGAGCCGCGCGAGCGCGTTGCCCCCGTGGCTGCCGAGTTCCTGGGCGGCATCCGTCAGGCACTCGACAGCTTGCGCGCATAATTACGGCCATTCGCGAGCCCGGCCGCCTTCCTGCGGCCGGACCCCATACCGCCATCAAGCAAGGAGAATCCATGTCCTGGCTGGAAAAACTGCTGCCCCCGAAGATTTCCCGCACCGACCCGAGCGCACGCCGCAGCATGCCCGAGGGCCTGTGGATCAAGTGCCCGAGCTGCGACGCCGTGCTCTACAAGACCGACCTGGAAAAGAACCAGAACGTCTGCCCGCATTGCTCGCACCACCACCGCATCGGCGCGCGCGAGCGCCTGAACGCCTTCCTCGACGCCGAGGGACGCTACGAGATCGGCCAAGAAGTGATTCCGGTCGACTCGCTGAAGTTCAAGGACAGCCGCAAGTACCCCGAGCGCCTGAAGGAAGCGCTGGAGGCGACCGGCGAGACCGACGCGCTGATCGTCCAGGGCGGCGCCATCCACACGATTCCGGTCGTGGTGGCCTGCTTCGAGTTCGACTTCATGGGCGGCTCGATGGGCTCGGTGGTCGGCGAGCGCTTCGTGCGCGGCGTCGAGACTGCGATCGAGCAGAAAGTGCCCTTCATCTGCTTCACCGCCACCGGTGGCGCGCGCATGCAGGAAGGCCTGCTGAGCCTGATGCAGATGGCCAAGACCAATGCCGCGCTCACGCGGCTGGCCAAGAAGGGCCTGCCCTACATCAGCGTGCTGACCGACCCGACCATGGGCGGGGTCTCGGCCGGCTTTGCCTTCATGGGCGATGTCGTGATCGCCGAACCCAAGGCGCTGATCGGCTTCGCGGGTCCGCGCGTGATCGAGAACACCGTGCGCGTCAAGCTGCCCGAGGGCTTCCAGCGCGCCGAGTTCCTGCAGACCAAGGGCGCGGTCGACTTCATCTGCGACCGCCGCGAGCTGCGCGCGACCATCGCCAGCACGCTGGCCATGCTGCAGCGCCAGAGCGCCGACGCGGTGGCCTGAAGTCCACCCGCCCTGGCCGAGCCAGGGCAATCACGCCAGAGTCCCGCCTCCCGCCTTGGAGGCGGGACTTTTTTTATGATGCTTGCTGCCTGCCGCAGCCAGGCAGACTGCGCGACGCAGGCCTGGCTGGACCGGCCTTAGCGGCGCCTGGAATGGCCATCGGTGCCGTTGCCGATGACGCCGCCGATGGCCGCCCCACCCAGGGTGCCCAGGGTGCTGCCGCCGGTCAGGATAGATCCGGCCACGGCGCCGACACCAGCGCCGACGGCCGCGTTCTGCTGCCGGTGGGACAAGGGGGCGCAGGCCATCAAGGCGGACAGCAGCAACATGGCCGCCACGGGTTTGAGCAATCGATTGATCGGCTTCATGATGAGATTACCTTGCTGAAATGCGGGGACTCTCGGAGTCCGGATGCGATGCATCGATTGTCCGGCGCATCCCGGTCAGAGAATGTTTCCGTTTGCATCAATGGTGCCGAGTTGTAGAAACGACCAGGTCCGGGATAACTGGCACTGGGCATGTCTTGCCAAAGTGCCATCTCTATCAGGACATACCCTAGAGCTCCGGAAAGCGGCATTTCCCTCCTTATGATGGATCAGCCACGCCCGCCGCCTCCAGTGGCGGCAGATGCCGGTCAATCACCCCGTGACCGGCGGCGCTGGCCCCCATAACAATGCACGAGGAGTCAAAATGAAACTGATCAAGCTGTCGCAAGTCGCCGCTGTTGCCGCCGCCCTGCTGCTGGGCTCGGCCGCGAATGCCCAGATAGAGGAACGCACGATACGCATCGGCCACCCGGTGAACGCGGATCACCCGATCAGCTTCGGCGTCAAGAAATTCTCCGACCTGGTCGCGGCCAGGAGCGGCGGCAAGCTCAAGGTGCGCGAATTCCCGGCCCTGCAGCTCGGCAACGAGATGCAGCAGCTGTCGGCGCTGGCCGGCGGCGTGCAGGAGATGTTCGCCCCGGGCACGCCGCCGATCGCCGGCATGGTGAAGGATTTCGCGCTGCTCGACCTGCCCTTCCTGGTCGACACGCCGGAACAGGCCGACGCGCTGCTCGACGGCCCGTTCGGCCAGGCGCTGCTGGCCAAGCTGCCGGAGAAGGGTCTGGTCGGACTGGCCTTCTGGGAAAACGGCTTTCGCCATGTCACCAACAGCAAGCGTCCGATCAAGCGCCTGGAAGACCTGGAAGGCCTGAAGATCCGCGTGCAGCAGAACCCGGTCTTCATCGAGACCTTCAAGGCGCTCAAGACCAATCCGGTGCCGATGTCGTTTGCCGAGCTCTACGGCGCGCTGGAGAGCAAGGCGCTCGACGCCCAGGAGAATCCCTACCTGATCACGCGCTCGGCCAAGCTCAACGAGACCCAGAAATACCTGAGCTCGACCAGCCATGCCTATGGCGTGATCGCGGTGCTGGTCAGCAAGAAATTCTGGGACAAGCTGTCAAGCGAGGAGCAGAAGATCCTGCGCTCGGCCGCCATCGAGGCCCGGGACTACGAGCGCCAGGTCAGCCGCGCCCAGGCCAAGCGGGCCGTCGACGAGCTGACCGCCGGCGGCATGCAGTTCGATGCCGTGCCGGCGGCAGAACTCGCGCGCATGCGCCAGGCCACCCAGGGCGTGGTCAATCGCGTGCTGCAGACCTACGATCCGACCATGGTCAAGCTGCTGCAAACGGAGCTCGAGCGCGTGAAGAAGATCAAGTGAGCGCCTGGGCTCAAGGCAGCAGCCCCAGCGCATGCATATACCTCGGCTCGACCATCAGCTGGTCCCACTTGGGTGCCTTGGCTCTGGGCAGCAGGTCTTGGCGGCGCTGCTCGCTGGCCTCGCGCGCGGTCCAGCGGCCCTTGAGCAGGGCCTCGCTCATGCCGGCGAGGAATTCGTCGATCGCCCGCCCCTCGTCGAGCAGCGACTGGTTGCACAGCAGCACCATGTCGCAGCCGGCCTCGAGCGCGGTGATCGCGGCCTCGGTGTAGCTGAGCTCGCGGCCCTCGAGCTGGCGCGCGCCCTTCATCGACAGGTCGTCGCTGAACACCGCGCCGGTGAAGCCGAGGCGGCGGCGCAGCACCTCGCCGAGCCAGAAGCTGGAGAAGCCGGCCGGCCGTGCATCGACCTGCGGGTAGATCACATGGGCCGGCATCACGCTGCTCAAGGACGCGTTGAGCCAGCCGTAGGGCGCGGCGTCGTCGGCCAGGATGGCGTCCAAGCCGCGCTCGTCGACCGGCATGTCGACATGCGAGTCGGCCGTGGCCCAGCCATGGCCGGGAAAATGCTTGCCGCAGTTGGCCATGCCGGCCTGGCGCAGGCCATGCATGAGCGCCTGCGCCAGCAGGGCCACCATGCGCGGGTCGCGCGCGAAGGCGCGGTCGCCGATCACGCTGCTGCCGCCATGGTCGAGGTCGAGCACCGGGGCAAAGCTGAAATCGACGCCGCAGGCGCGCAGCTCGGACGCCAGCACATAGCCGGCCGCGGTCGCGGCATTGCAGGCCGCCAGCGCAGCAGCACCGGTGACCGAGCCGTCGCCCTCGAGCCAGACCTGGCCGAAGGCGCGCATCGGCGGCAGGTGGGTGAAGCCGTCGCGGCGGAAGCGCTGCACGCGACCGCCCTCGTGGTCGACGCAGATCAGCAGATCGCCTCTGACCTTCTTGATCTTGCGGCAGAGCTTGGTCAGCTGCGCGCGGTCCTGCCAGTTGCGGGCGAACAGGATCACGCCGCCGACCAGCGGATGGGCCAGGCGCTGCTTGTCGACCTTGCTGAGCTTGGTGCCGGCGATGTCGATGATCAGCGGGGAATGGAAAGTCATGATTTTTCTGGTGACAAGGTGGCGCCGCCGGTGCGCTCGACCACCACGAAGCTGGCGGCGTAATCGGTTTCGTCGGTGACGCTGACATGGGCGCTCAGGCCCTGGGCCTCGAACCAGTCCTTCAGGCCGCGGTGCAGCCGGATGGTGGGCTGGCCGCTGGGCAGCTTGGCGATCTCACAGTCGCGCCAGGTCATCGGCATGCGCATGCCCATGCCGATCGCCTTGCTGAAGGCCTCCTTGGCCGAGAAACGGGTCGCCAGGTAGCGTACGCCGCGCTCGGGCCAGCGCTCGCTGCGCGCGCGCCAGGTGGCCAGTTCGGCCTCGCTGAGGATCTTCTCGGCGAAGCGCTCGCCGTGGCGCTCCAGGCTGTCGCGGATGCGGCGCACGTCGCAGATGTCGGTGCCGATGCCGTAGATCATGGTCCGGGCCGCCGGCTTCAGCCGCGCGCGGCCAGGATGCAGTCCAGGTAGGCGCGCACGGTGGCTCGATAGCCAAGCTCGAGCGCATCGGCGATCAGCGCGTGGCCGATCGAGACCTCGGCCACGCCCGGCACGCTGCGCAGGAAATCGACCAGGTTGTCGCGGTTCAGGTCGTGGCCGGCGTTGACGCCCAGGCCGGCGTCGAGCGCGGCTTGCGCGGCGGCGCGGTAGCGCTCGAGCTGCTCGGCCTGCGCGGCATAGCCCCAGGCGGCGGCATAGGGCTCGGTATAGAGCTCGATGCGGTCGGCGCCCAGCGCCTTGACCGCGGCCATTGCCTCGGGGACCGGGTCCATGAACAGGCTCACGCGCACGCCGAGCGCGCGGCATTCAGCGATCAGCGGGCGCAGGCGTTCGCCGTCCTGGGCCAGGTTCCAGCCGTGGTCGCTGGTGAACTGGCCTTCGCTGTCGGGCACGAAGGTGGCCTGCTGCGGTCGTACCTGGCGCACGATCTCCATCAGGTTGTGGAAGGGATTGCCCTCGATGTTGAACTCGCGCTGCGGCCAGTCCTGCATCAGGGCCTGCAGGTCGAACACGTCCTGCTCGCGGATATGGCGGCCGTCCGGGCGCGGGTGCACGGTGATGCCCTGCGCGCCCGCCTCCAGGCATTGCTGGGCGGCGCGGGTGACGCTCGGGATGCCCAGGTGGCGGGTGTTGCGCACCAGCGCGACCTTGTTGACGTTGACGGACAAGGCGGTCGGCAGGCTGGCGGCAGGCTGGACGCTGAGCAGGGAGGCGGTGGAGTTCATGGTCTGGATGAGGGTTCGGGCGGATGTGCCGGCCGCAGGCGCCTGATGTCCAGCATCAGCTGGCGGGTCTGGAACACGCGCACGCCGCTATGGTAGTGCAGCAGCTGGCGCAGCGGCTGGCGCAGGGCATGGCCGCGCGCGCCCTCGCAGGCGCGCAGCAGCGCGGCAAAGGGATAGGGGTCGTCGAGCGCCGCTTGCAGCGCCAGCCAGCAGGCGCCGGACAGGGCGTGGTGCAGCGCCGACGGGCCGTCGGCCGGCTCGGTCAGGCGCAGGCCGGCCTCGGGCTCGAGGCGGTAATGGGCATCGGGCAGCAGCGGCGCCAGGCTGGCGCATTCGAGGTCGAGCGCCGGCAGCAGGCCGGCCTCGCGCAGGATCAGCAGCTCGAAGGCACGCACCACGGCGGCCTGCGCCTGCTGGCCCTCGGCCAGCGCGAGCACCGCGTCGGCGTAATGGTCGAACAGCTTGGGGTGCGCGTCATCGCGCGCAAGCAGCTTGAGCAGCAGCTCGTTGAGGTAGTAGCCCGCCAGCAGGGTATCGCCCGAGGGCATCACATGCCCGCCCTGCCAGTGCGCGCTGCGCAGGGTGCGGACCTCGGCATCGCCGCCCCAGCCCAGGCGCAGCGGCTGCAGCGGCAGCAGCACGGCCCGGTACTGCGAGGTCGGGCGCTTGACGCCCTTGGCCACCAGCGCGACCCGGCCATGGCGGCGGCTGAACACCTCCAGGATCAGGCTGGACTCGCTCCAGTCGTAGCGGTGCAGCACATAGGCCGGCTCCTCGTGGACGCGCGGCAGCTTGGCCTGGGCCATGGTCGCTCAGCGCGCCCTCATTCGTAGCCGAAGCTGCGCACCCGTGCCTCGTCGTCGGCCCAGCCGGAGCGCACCTTGACCCAGAGCTCGAGGAAGATCTTGCCGCCCCAGAGCTTCTCGAGCTCCTGGCGCGCCTCGGAGCCGATGCGCTTGAGCTTCTCGCCCTTGTCGCCGATCACCATGCCCTTGTGTCCCTCGCGCTCGACCACGATGGTCGCGGCGATGCGGCGCAGCTTGCCCTCCTGCTCGAACTTGTCGATGATGACGGTCGAGGTATAGGGCAGCTCGTCGCCGGTCAGGCGGAACAGCTTCTCGCGCACCATCTCGGCGGCCATGAAGCGCTCGCTGCGGTCGGTCAGCTCGTCGGCATCGAACATCCAGTCCTGCTCGGGCAGGTATTTCTCGCAGATGGCGTAGAAGCGCTGGATGTCCTTGGCGCTCTTGGCCGACATCGGCACGAACTCGGCGAAGGGATGGCGCTGCTGCATCTCGGCCAGCCAGGGCGCGAGCTCGGCGCGGCGGTGCACCATGTCGAGCTTGTTGGCGAGCAGGATGACCGGGATGTTCTTCGGCAGCAGCTCGAGCACCTTGGCATCGGCCGCCTGGAAGCTGCCGGCCTCGACCACGAACACGATCACGTCGACATCGGTCACCGCGCCGAGCACGGTCTTGTTGAGCGAGCGGTTCAGCGCATTGCCATGCCGGGTCTGGAAGCCAGGGGTATCGACGAAGACGAACTGGGTCGCGCCCTGGGTCAGCAGGCCGGTGATGCGGTGGCGCGTGGTCTGCGCCTTGCTCGAGGTGATGCTGACCTTCTGGCCGACCAGGGCATTGAGCAGGGTCGACTTGCCGACGTTGGGCTTGCCGACGATGGCGACATAGCCGCAGCGCTTGGGGCCCATTGGTTCGGCCGGCGCGGCGACCGGGCTGGCGACCGCCTGGCCCGGCTTGCGCAGCGCGCCAGCCAGCATCGCGTCGAGGTCCTGGTTCAGGCCCGGCTTGGCGGCGGCATCGGACTTGGACTTGGGGGTAAGGGGTCGGCTCATTTCGGATTCTTGTTCAGTTGTTGCAGCAGGGCCGCGGCGGCGGCCTGCTCGGCGGCGCGGCGCGAGACACCGCTGCCGGGTTGGCTCTGGCCGGACTCGATCTCGCACAGGACCTCGAAGGTCTGGCGATGCGCCTCGCCCTTGATCGCGGTCACGCGGTAGACCGGCAGCTTCATCTTGCGCCCCTGCAGCCATTCCTGCAGGGCGGTCTTGGCGTCCTTGCTGCTCGCGCTCATGGCCGGATTGATGTCGACCCCCTGGTAGAGCCGGCGCACCAGCGCCTCGGCCTCGGAGAAGCCGGCATCGAGGTAGACCGCGCCGATGATGGCCTCGACCACGTCGGCCAGGATGGAGGGCTTGCGCTGGCCACCCGAGCGCAGCTCGCCCTCGCCCAGGCGCAGCACGGCAGACAGCCCCAGCGTGGTGGCGATGCCCGCCAGCGTGTCTTCCTTGACCAGGTTGGCGCGGATGCGCGAGAGTTCGCCCTCGTGCTGGCGGCTCAGGCGCTCGTAGAGCAGGCCCGAGATGGCCAGGCTCAGCACCGAGTCGCCCAGGAACTCGAGCCGCTCGTAATGGTCGGCGCTATGGCTGCGGTGGGTCAGCGCCCGCGCGAGCAGCGGGACTGAGGTGAAACGGTATCCCAGGCGCGTTTGCAGCGCCAGCAAATCGGCATTCAAAAGCTGTGTGTTCCCTTCAGGCCGGCGCTCACTTCGAGCGGCCGGAATAGCGCATGACCAGCCAGGCCGGGCCGGCCAGGTGGATCTCGCGTTCGTAGGCGAATTCGACGATCACCTGGTCGTTCTGCTTGCTGATCTCGAGGTCGCGACCGTCGATCGAGTGGATGTCATCGATGGCGGCGGCCTTGTCGAACAGGTTGCGCACCTCGGCCACCGTGTTGCCCTGGGCAGCACGCTGGGCGGCGCGCTGGATGGTCTGGTACTCGATCACGGTCGGCACCACCTGCACCAGCACCAGACCGAACACCGCCACCATCGCACTGACCAGGATCAGACCGACCAGACCCAGGCCTCGCTCTTGTCTTTTCATCATCGCCCTCCCGGCTACCACCCTGCCCGCATCTTAAAGGCTGGCGGGTGGATTGCCCATCACTCGAAGGTGCCGATGCGGCCCAGGTCGCCGAAATTCATCCAGACGAAGAAGGCCTTGCCGACGATGTTGGCCTCGGGCACGAAGCCCCAGTAGCGCGAGTCGAGCGAATTGTCCCGATTGTCGCCCATCATGAAGTAGTGGCCGGCCGGCACCTTGCAGACCACGCCCTCGACGCTGTAGCGGCACTGGTCCTTGTACGGGAAGTCGCTGGCGCCGGGAATGAAGGCCGGACGCTCGTCGTCGTTGAGCGTGCGGTAGGTCTTGCCGCCATGGCGCTCCTCGAACTGGCGCGCATAACGCATCGATTCGGAATCGAAGAACTCGGGCGCCTTGACGGTGGGAACGGGCTGGCCGTTGACGGTCAGGCGCTTGTTCAGGTAGGCCACCTCGTCGCCCGGCACGCCGATCACGCGCTTGATGTAGTCCAGGCTGGGCTGCGGCGGGTAGCGGAACACCATCACGTCGCCGCGCTGCGGCTCGTGGTTGTCGATGACCTTGCGGTTGAGCACCGGCAGGCGCACGCCGTAGTGGAACTTGTTGACCAGGATCAGGTCGCCCACGCGCAGGGTCGGAATCATCGAGCCGGACGGGATCTTGAACGGCTCGAACAGGAAGCTGCGCAGCAGGAACACCACCACGATGACCGGGAACAGGCCGGCGGTCCAGTCCAGCCACCAGGGCTGGGCCAGCAGCTTGTGCTGCGCGGCCGCGATGTCGACGCTGTCGCCCTTGACACCGATCTTGTCGAGCTCGGCGCCGCGGCGCGCCTGCTCGGCCGCCAGATGGTCGGCGGCAGCGCGGCGGCGCGGCAGGAAGACCAGCTTCTCGGCCACCCAGTAGATGCCGGTCACGACCGTGGCCAGGAACAGCAGCAGGGCGAAGTTGCCCTCGACCAGGCCCAGGTACCAGGCCAGGCCGTAGCCGCCGAAGGCCGCCAGCAGGACGCCGGTCAGCGTCGCCATCTTTTCGTCGCTCATCATTCCTCCACCTGCAGGATGGCCAGGAAGGCCTCCTGCGGCACCTCGACCGAGCCGATCTGCTTCATGCGCTTCTTGCCCGCCTTCTGCTTCTCGAGCAGCTTCTTCTTGCGGCTGATGTCGCCGCCATAGCACTTGGCCAGCACGTTCTTGCGCAGCGCCTTGACGGTCTCGCGCGCGATGATGTTGGCGCCGATCGCGGCCTGGATCGCGACGTCGAACTGCTGGCGGCTGATGATCTCGCGCATCTTGGCGACCACGGCGCGCGCGCGGTACTGCGACTGGCTGCGGTGCACGATGATGGACAGCGCGTCGACCTTGTCGCCGTTCAAGAGGATGTCGACCTTGACCACGTCGGAGGCGCGGTATTCCTTGAACTCGTAGTCCATCGAGGCGTAGCCGCGGCTGACCGACTTGAGCTTGTCGAAGAAGTCGAGCACGATCTCGCCCAGCGGCAGCTCGTAGGTCAGCATGACCTGCTTGCCGTGGTAGGCCATGTTCATCTGGATGCCGCGCTTCTGGTTGGCCAGCGTCATGACGGCGCCGACATAGTCCTGCGGCATGTAGAGGTGGACCGTGACGATGGGCTCACGGATCTCCTGGATCCGGCCCTGGTCGGGCATCTTGGACGGGTTCTCGACCATGATGACCTCGCCATCGCCCTTGACCACTTCGTAGACCACGCTCGGCGCGGTGGTGATCAGGTCCTGGTCGAACTCGCGCTCGAGTCGCTCCTGCACGATCTCCATGTGCAGCAGGCCGAGGAAGCCGCAGCGGAAGCCGAAGCCCAGCGCCTGCGAGACCTCGGGCTCGTAGCGCAGCGCGGCGTCGTTGAGCTGCAGCTTCTCGAGCGCGTCGCGCAGCGAGTCGTACTCGCTGGCCTCGGTCGGGTACAGGCCGGCGAAGACCTGGGGCTGGACTTCCTTGAAACCGGGCAGCGCCTCGGTCGCGAAGGCCAGGTTGGCGCCGCTGCTGGTCTTGACCGCGGTGATGGTGTCGCCGACCTTGGCCGCCGTCAGCTCCTTGATGCCGGCGATGATGTAGCCCACCTCGCCGGCCTTCAATGCCGGGCGCGGCTCGTTGTGCGGCGTGAAGACACCGAGCTTCTCGGCGTTGTACTGCGCCTCGGTCGCCATCAGCTTGATCTTGTCGCCGCGGTTGAGCGTGCCGTCGACCACGCGCACCAGCATCACGACGCCGACATAGGGGTCGAACCAGCTGTCGATGATCATCGCGCGCAGCGGACCGTCCGGGTTGCCCTTCGGGGGCGGCACCTGGGCCACGACCAGCTCGAGGATTTCGTCGATGCCCATGCCGGTCTTGGCCGAGCAGGGAATCGCGTCGGTCGCGTCGATGCCGATCACGTCCTCGATCTCGGCGCGGGCGTTGTCCGGGTCGGCGTTGGGCAGGTCCATCTTGTTGAGCACCGGCAGCACGGTCACGCCGAGGTCGAGCGCGGTGTAGCAGTTGGCCACCGTCTGGGCCTCGACGCCCTGGGAGGCATCGACCACCAGCAGCGCGCCCTCGCAGGCCGACAGCGAGCGGCTGACCTCGTAGGAGAAGTCGACATGGCCCGGGGTGTCGATCAGGTTCAGGTTGTAGACCTGGCCGTCGCGGGCCTTGTAGTGCAGCGCGGCGGTCTGCGCCTTGATGGTGATGCCGCGCTCCTTCTCGAGGTCCATCGAGTCGAGCACCTGCTCGCTCATTTCGCGGTCGCTCAGGCCCCCGCAGCGCGAGATCAGTCGATCGGCCAGGGTGGACTTGCCGTGGTCGATATGGGCAATGATGGAAAAGTTTCGAATGTGATTCATCGCGAGCGGTCGGACATGTCCGGCGGAGCGGGCAGGCTGCCCAACAAAAAAACAGGCGCGCCAGGAATTGACGCGCCCAGAGCCGGAGTCTGGCTATACAGAAGCTAAGGCTCGATTGTAGGCAAAAGCCCGATCAACGCGAATTCGGCCGGATCACGAAGTACTGGACCCAGTCGCCACGGCGCACCAGCAGGTTGACCGCGCGCCCCTTGTCGAGGCCGGCCAGCGCCGCCTCGAAGTCCTTCAGCCCGAGGACTTCCCGGTTCGCCACCGCCAGGATCACGTCGCCCTCGCCGAGCCCGGCACGCGCGGCGGCACCACTGGCATCGAGCACGACCAGGCCGCCGCGCAGCTTGAGCTCGGCCTTTTCCTCGGCATCGAGCTCGCGCAGGGTCAATCCGAACGCCTGCGCCGCGCCCGAGGGCTTGGCCGGCGGCTTCTCGCTGCCGGCCGCCTTGGCGACCCTCTCCTCCTCGAGCGCGACCACGGTCAAGCGCAGGTCCTTGTAGGCGCCGCGGCGCCACACCGTCAGGCCGACCTTGCTGCCGGGCTTGGTGTTGCCGACCAGGCGCGGCAGGTCGATCGACTTCTCGACCGCCTTGCCATCGAACTTGACGATGATGTCGCCGGCCTCGACCCCGGCCTTGGCTGCCGGAGAGCCTTCCTCGACACCGCGCACCAGCGCGCCCTCGGCCTTCTTCAAGCCGAGCGATTCGGCGATGTCCGGGTCGACGCCGGCGATCGAGACGCCGATGCGCCCGCGCGTGACCTTGCCGCTGGCGCGCAGCTGGTCCGACACGCGCACCGCCTCGTCGATCGGGATCGCGAACGAGATGCCCTGGAAGCCGCCCGAGCGCGAGTAGATCTGGCTGTTGATGCCGACCACCTCGCCGCGCAGGTTGATCAGCGGCCCGCCCGAGTTGCCGGGGTTGATCGCGACGTCGGTCTGGATGAAGGGCAGGTAGTCGCCGGTCTCGCGCTGCTTGGCGCTGACGATGCCGGCGGTCACCGTGCTCTCGAGGCCGAACGGCGAGCCGATCGCCATCACCCATTCGCCGACGCGCAGGCGACCGATGTCGCCGATCCTGACCGGCTGCAGGCCGCGCGCCTCGATCTTGACCACCGCGACATCGCTGCGCTTGTCGGCGCCGATGACCTTGGCCTTGAACTCGCGCTTGTCGGTCAGCGTCACGATGACCTGGTCGGCGCCTTCGACCACATGGGCATTGGTCATGATGAAGCCGTCGGCACTCAGCACGAAGCCCGATCCGACGCCGCTCGGACGCTCCTCGGGGCCCCGGTTCTGGCGCGGACCGCGCGGGCTGGCGCCCGGCGGCACCGGCAGGCCGAAGCGGCGGAAGAACTCGAGCATCTGCTCTTCCTGGCTGCCGGCCTGGCTCTGGCTGACCTTCTCGATGGTCCGGATGTTGACCACCGAGGGGCCGACCTGCTCGGCGAGGTCGGCGAAATCGGGCAGTCCGCGCGCGCTGCTGGCGGCGGGCGCGCTGGCGGTCTGGGCCAGGCTGGCTCCCGGCTGCCAGAGGACGGTCGCCGCGGTGAGGGCGGCACCCAGCACCAGGGGAGTGGACTTCAGGCGTCGGAGCAGCGATTGGGAAATCGGCATGTACGGCTCTCCAGAGTAGCGATGACCGGCTTCAGATGAGGGCGCCAGCCGGCAGATCAAGGGCTGCGCGCGCCAGCAGGAAGGCGCGCGCGGGCTTCATCGGGTCGCCGGCTGCGCCTTGGCCAGTTCGGGACCGGCCGCCGCCTCGTGGTCGAGCAGCTGCCAACCGAAGGCGGCGGCGGCCGCGCAGGCGGCCAGGCCCGCGACCCATTTCCAGCGCCAGTGCTCGTCGTTGGCGGCGGCGCGCGCCCTGACCTGCGGCGGCATCTCGGCGACCTCGGCGGCGCCGGGCAGGGCTTCGCTGGCCAGGCGGGCCATCACGGCCGCGGCAAAGTCGGCCGAGGGCGGGCGCAGGTCGTCGCCGGCCTGCTGGCGCAGGGCGGCACCGACCGCCTGGAAGCAAGCCCAGTCGGCGCCCAGCGCCTGGCGCTGCGGGCCGGCACGCAGCAGGGCGGCCAGCTCCTCGGGCCGGCATTCGCCGTCGACCAGGGCGGACAGGGACTCGCGCCCCTCGGCAGGCGATGCCGGCAGGGCATCGGGGTTCTGTGGCGAATTCATAGGTGGCACAAATGGAAAACGGGCAGCGGGCCTCACCAGCGCTTGCCGCCCTGGCGCTCCAGCAGGGGTTTGATACGGACCGAGATCGCCTCGCGGGCACGGAAAATGCGCGACCTGACGGTGCCGATCGGACAGGCGAGCTGCTGCGCGATCGCGTCGTAGCTCAAGCCCTCGATCTCGCGCAGCGCGATGGCCTGGGACAGTTCGGGCGGCAATGCCTCCATCGCGGCATTGACCGCCTGGGCGATTTCCTTGCTCGCGAGCAGGGCCTCCGGGGTGGCGTCATCGGTCGCCTGCAGCATTAGTTCATGCATGGCGCCGGAAGTTTCATCGTCGGCACCGGATTCGAGCGCGCTCAGGCTGAGCACCGGGTCGCGGCTGAGCTCGGCGAGCTGCCGCTTGGCGGTATTGACCGCGATCCGGTACAGCCAGGTGTAGAAGGCCGACTCGCCGCGGAAGCGGGCCAGGGCGCGGTAGGCGCGGATGAAGGTTTCCTGCGCAAGGTCCTCGACCAGGCCGGGGTCGCGCACCAGGCGTCCGATCAGGCGCTCGACCCGGCGCTGGTACTTGAGCACGAGCAGCTCGAAAGCCCGCATCTCGCCGGCCAGCGTGCGCTGCACCAGCAGCCAGTCGCTGTGGGCGGAAGAAGTGTTGGACGGACCCGGAACCATTGGACCGACTCTATCCGTCCCGCCGCCTGGCTGCAAGCCGGATCGGGGCCGGGCCGCTCATGTCCCCTGCCCCGCGGCGCGTCGTCCCGCCTCGCGCCAGGCCACCAGCGCGACGCGCAGGGCCTGCCAGTCGGCGGGCGCGCTGTCGCGCTCGAGCCAGACCCACCAGCCCAGGCCGGCGGCATTGTCCAGCCGCAGCAGCACCCGGTCCTGCAGGTCGAGCGCCCAGTGCAGACCGGCGAGCTCGGTGCCATGGCGATAGGCCGCGCTGCGCCAGGTCCAGCGCCCCGGCCGGCCGGCCTGGCCTGGCAGCGGCGCTGCATCGGCGCCCGGCGGCGGCACCGGCTCCCAGCACAACCGGCCAGCGAACGGCTGGTGCGAGCGCCAGCGCGTCACCACCCAGAGCAACAGCCCGAGCAGGGCCGAGAACCACCAGGCGCCGGGCAGCGCTCCGCCCTTGAGCGAGAGCCACCAGGCCAGCTGCATGGCCAGCCAGGCCAGCAGCAGCAAGCCTTCGAGCCGGCCCTGGAAAGCAGAACGCCCCGCCGGGTATTCCACCGAAGGGGCGCTGTGCATGGCTCAGGGCGGGGTCAGACGCGCTTGAACACCAGGGAACCGTTGGTGCCGCCGAAGCCGAAGTTGTTCTTCAGCGCGTAGTCGATCTTCATCTCGCGCGCCTGGTTGGCGCAGTAGTCCAGGTCGCACTCGGGGTCCTGGTTGAAGATGTTCATGGTCGGCGGGCTGATCTGGTGGTGCAGCGCGAGCACCGTGAAGATGCTCTCGATGCCGCCCGCGCCACCCAGCAGGTGGCCCGTCATGGACTTGGTCGAGTTCACGACGATCTTGTGCGCATGGTCACCCAGCGCGGCCTTGATCGCCTTGGTCTCGTTGATGTCGCCCAGCGGGGTCGAGGTGCCGTGCGCGTTCAGGTAGTCGATCTGGTCGGCATTGACGCCGGCATTGCGCAGCGCATTGAGCATGGCGCGACGCGGGCCGTCCATGCTCGGCGCGGTCATGTGGCCGGCATCGGCGCTCATGCCGTAGCCCAGCAACTCGGCGTAGATCTTGGCACCGCGCGCCTTGGCGTGCTCGTACTCCTCGAGCACCATCACGCCAGCGCCCTCGCCGAGCACGAAGCCGTCGCGGTCCTTGTCCCAGGGACGGGATGCGGTCTTGGGATCATCGTTGCGCGTCGAGAGCGCACGCATGGCCGCGAAGCCGCCCACGCCCAGCGGCGAGACGGTGGCTTCGGAGCCACCGGCGACGACCACGTCGGCGTCGCCGTATTCGATCATGCGGCCGGCCTCGCCGATGCAATGCAGGCCGGTGGTGCAGGCGGTGACGACAGCGAGGTTCGGCCCCTTGAAGCCAAAGCGCATCGACACATGGCCGGCAATCATGTTGATGATCGAGGCCGGGACGAAGAACGGCGAGATGCGGCGCGGGCCGCGGCTCACCAGTTCGTCCCGGGTGTTCTCGATCAGGGGCAAGCCGCCGATGCCCGAGCCGATCACGCAGCCGATGCGCGTGGCCTCCTCTTCACCCAGCGCCTCGCCTGTCGGCAGGCCGGCATCGGCCACGGCCTGGGCGGCCGCGGCAATGCCGTAGTGGATGAAGCTGTCCATGGTCCGCGCTTCCTTGGCGCTGATGTAGGACTCCAGGTCAAAGCCCTTGACCTCACCTGCGATCTTGCAGGCGAAGTTGCTGGCATCGAACTTGGTGATCAGGTCGATGCCGGACTGACCAGCGAGCAGGTTGGCCCAGGAAGCCTCTACCGTGTTGCCCACGGGAGAGAGGCAGCCCAGACCGGTCACGACGACACGGCGGCGGCTCATGGATGCTTACTTCTGGTTGGCGACTGCGTAGTCGATGGCGTTTTGCACCGTGGTGATCTTCTCGGCGTCTTCGTCCGGGATTTCGATGCCGAAGGCATCTTCCAGGGCCATCACCAGCTCCACGGTGTCGAGGGAGTCAGCGCCCAGATCGGCCACGAAGGACTTCTCGTTGGTCACCTGGGACTCTTCCACGCCGAGTTGTTCGGCAATGATTTTCTTCACGCGTGCTTCGATATCGCTCATATTTCCCTCTGAGGGTGGTTGAAAACTGTGCCGCCATTCTAGCCGGGCCGGCGTCGGCAGTTCTGCCTAAGCGGGGCCGGTCCGGCCCGGCCCCTGGCGGCTAGCCGGGGCCGATGTTATCCGATTCGCGAGTCGGACCCCGATCAGGCCATGAACATGCCGCCGTTGACATGCAGCTCCTGGCCCGTCACATAGCCCGCGCGCGGGCTGGCGAGGAAGGCCACGGCATGCGCGATCTCGGCCGGCTTGCCCAGGCGTCCGAGCGGAATCTGGCCCAGCAAGGCCTGCTGCTGCGCCTCGGGCAGCGAGCCGGTCATGTCGGTCTCGATGAAGCCGGGTGCGACGCAGTTGACGGTGATGTGGCGGCTGCCGAGCTCGCGTGCCAGCGCGCGCGTCATGCCGGCGACGCCGGCCTTGGCGGCCGCGTAGTTGGCCTGGCCCGGGTTGCCGGAGGCACCCACCACGCTGGTGATGCTGATGATGCGGCCGTAGCGCTGCTTCATCATCGGCTTGATGACGGCGCGGCTCATGCGGAACACGGCCTTGAGGTTGGTGTCGAGCACCGCATCCCAGTCCTCGTCCTTCAGGCGCATCGCGAGCATGTCGCGCGTGATGCCGGCGTTGTTGACCAGCACCTGCAGCCCGCCCTGCTCCTTGACGATGGCGTCGATCAGGGCTTCGCCGGCGGCGGCGTCGTTGACGTCGAGCTTGGCGCCACGGCAGCCGGCAAAAACCGACAGGGTGGCGCCGATCTTGGCTGCGCCCTCGTCCGAGGTGGCGGTGCCAATGACCTGGTAGCCCTGGCGGGCCAGTTCGAGCGCGATCGCCGCGCCGATGCCGCGCGAGGCGCCGGTGACCAGGGCAACCTGGGCGGGGGTTTGGTTGTCAGACATGGGGATTCCTTCAGGCCAGCAAGGCCTTGACTTCGGCCAGCGTGGCCGGGTCGTTGATGGCGGCGGCCACCAGCTCGGCATCGATGCGCTTGACCATGCCGGTCAGCGCCTTGCCGGGGCCGCATTCGATGATGTGGCCGATGCCGCGGGCCTTCAGCGCGCGCACGCTCTCGACCCAGCGCACCGGGCCGAAGGCCTGGCGATACAGCGCGTCGCGGATGCGCTCCACCTCAGTCTCGACCGCGACATCGATGTTGTTGAGCACCGGGATCTGCGGGACGGCGAAGACGGTATCGGCCAGCTTTTCCTTCAGACGCTCGGCCGCCGGCTTCATCAGGCTGGAGTGGAACGGCGCCGAGACCGGCAGCGGCAGCGCGCGCTTGGCGCCCTTGGCCTTCAGCACCTCGCAGGCCTTCTCGACCGCGGCCTTGCTGCCGGCGATCACGGTCTGCGCGGCATCGTTGAAGTTGACGGCCTCGACCACTTCGCCGCTGTCGGCGGCGAACAGCGCCTGCGCCTCGGCGCAGCCGACCTTGACGCCCTCGGGGTCCAGCCCCAGGATAGCCGCCATGGCGCCGGCACCGACCGGCACCGCGTCCTGCATCGCCTGGGCGCGGAAGCGCACCAGCGGCGCGGCCTGGGCCAGGGTCAGCGAGCCGGCGGCGACCAGCGCCGAGTACTCGCCGAGCGAATGGCCGGCGACCGCGGCCGGCAGCGCGCCGCCCTCGGCCAGCCAGATGCGCCAGGCGGCGACGGCACCGACCAGCATCACCGGCTGGGTGTTGGTGGTCAGCGCGAGCGCTTCCTTGGGGCCTTCGTGGATCAGCCGGCCGATGTCCTCGCCGAGCGCGTCGGAGGCTTCCTTGAGTGTCTCGAGCAGGACCGGGTGATCACCCCAGGCGTCGAGCATGCCGACCGACTGGGAGCCCTGGCCAGGAAAAACGAATGCGAAGTGGCTCATGTTTGCTTTCTGAACTGTCTTGTCTTGGGGATCACAGGCGCAGCAGCACCGCACCCCAGGTAAAGCCGCCGCCCACCCCTTCGAGCATCGCGGTCTGGCCCGGCTGGATGCGGCCGCTGCGCACGCCCTCGTCGAGCGCGAGCGGGATCGAGGCGGCCGAGGTGTTGCCATGCTGGTCCACCGTCACGATCACCTTGTCCATCGACAGCTTGAGCTTGCGCGCCGTGCTCTGGATGATGCGGATGTTGGCCTGGTGCGGCACCAGCCAGTCGACGTCGGGCTCGGTCATGCCGGCCTTGGCCAGCGCGGCCTTGGCGGCGGTCTCGAGCAGGCCGACGGCGAGCTTGAACACTGCCTGGCCGTCCATCTTGAGCAGCGGGTCGCCCAGCACCTGGCCGCCGCTGACCGTGCCCGGCACACACAGGATGCCGGTATGGCGGCCGTCGGCATGGATGTCGCTGGCCAGCACGGCCGGGCCGCTGCCGTCATGCTCGACGGCCTCGAGCACCACGGCGCCGGCGCCGTCGCCGAACAGCACGCAGGTGGTGCGGTCCTTGAAGTCGAGGATGCGCGAGAACACCTCGGCGCCGACCACCAGCGCACGCGTCGCGGCGCCGGTCTGGATCATGGCGTCGGCGATGGTCAGCGCGTAGATGAAGCCGCTGCAGACCGCCTGCACATCGAAGGCGGCACCGCCCGCTGCGCCGGCCTGGCCCTGCGCCACGGCCGACTCAGTCAGCTTGCGCTGCAGGATCGAGGCGGTCGAGGGAAAGACCATGTCGGGCGTGGAGGTCGCGACGATGATCAGGTCGATGTCGCCGATCTGGCAGCCGGCAGCCTCGATCGCCTTCAGGCTGGCCTGCAGGCCGAGGTCGCTGGCATTGACGCCGTCGTCGGCGTAATGGCGGGCGCGGATGCCGGTGCGGTCGACGATCCAGTCGTCGCTGGTCTCGATGCCGCGTTCGGCCAGCAGGCCGACCATGTCGGCGTTCGTCAGTCGGCGCGGCGGCAGGTAGCTGCCGGTACCGGAAATGCGGGAATAGCGTCTCATGTTCGGTCTGGGTTGGTCTGGCCCTGAACGCCAGCTAGGTCTCAGGCTGGGTCGGACGACAAGGCGGCCGCGCTCCTGGCGGCCATCAGCGGCGCTGCATGGGCGATGCGCGCCCGCACGTTGTCGAGCAACTGGTTGTGGGCTGCATCATACGCGCGCGCCAGCGCCTGCTCGAAGGCGAAGGCGTCGGCCGAACCATGGCTCTTGAACACCAGTCCACGCAGGCCAAGCAGCGCCGCGCCGTTGTAGCGCCGGTGATCCACCCGCCTCTTGAACGCGGATAGCACCGGATAGGCCACGATGGCAGCCATTTTCGTCAGGATGTTGCGGCCGAATGCCTGCTTGATCAGGGTGCTGACCATGCTGGCCAGGCCTTCGCTGCTCTTGAGCGCGACGTTGCCGACGAAGCCGTCGCAGACCACCAGGTCGACCACGCCCTTGAAGATGTCGTTGCCCTCGACGTTGCCCTGGAAGTTGAGGTCGCCGTTGGCGGCCGCGGCGCGCAGCAGCACGCCGGTCTGCTTGATGACCTCATTGCCCTTGATCGCTTCCTCGCCGATGTTGAGCAGGCCGACCGTGGGCGACTCCTTGCCGCTGATCGCAACCACCAGGGCCGAGCCCATGACGGCGAACTGCAGCAGGTGCTCGGCGCTGCAGTCGACGTTGGCGCCGAGGTCGAGCATGGTGGTCGCGCCACCAGTGACATTGGGCATCTGGCCCGCGATCGCCGGCCGGTCGATGCCGTCGAGCGTCTTGAGCACGAAGCGTGCGATCGCCATCAGCGCGCCAGTGTTGCCGGCCGAGACGGCGGCCTGGGCGGCACCGTCCTTGACCTGGTTGATCGCGACGCGCATCGACGAGTCGCGCTTGCGCCGCAACGCCACCTCGAGCGGGTCGTCCATCGTGACGACCTCGCTGGCGGGGATGACCTGGACCCGGCTCGGGTCGATGGCAGGCGGCAGCTTGGCCAGGGCCTCGGGCAGGCCGACCAGCAGCAGGCGGGAATTGGGGTGGGAGGCGAGAAAGGCGGCACAGGCCGGCAAGGTGACTGCGGGGCCGAAGTCTCCGCCCATGCAATCGACCGCGATCGTGATCATTCCAGCGTCCTCAAGGTGGCAGCATCAGGATAAAAAAAGCCCGCAGTGAATGCGGGCTTTGCCTCGAACGGATGGTGCGAGGGCAATGGCGCGTCAGCGCCTATCAGGCCTCGGACTTGTTCTTCAGGACCTGACGGCCACGGTAGAAACCGTTCGGGCTGATGTGGTGGCGCAGGTGCACTTCACCGGTGGTAGCTTCGACGGCGATGCCCGGCACGTTCAGGGCATTGTGCGAGCGGTGCATGCCGCGCTTGGAAGGGGACTTTTTGTTTTGCTGGACGGCCATGATCGGCTCCTATCGAAAAATCAAATGGGTGGATGGCTGCACCAGCCCCTTGAAAACAGATTTTCAGGCCAGCGCGAAACCTTGGATTATAGCGACTTGTCAGACCGGCGGTCAATGACCAGTTGTTCGGCCCTTGAGCGCGCTCAGCGCGGCAAAGGGATTGGGCTTCTTTTCCTCGGGCAGATCGGGCAGTTCGCCCGCGCTCATGCGCACCGGCACCGGGCAGACCTCGTGCATAGGCACCAGGGGCAGCGCCAGCAGCAGCTCGTCCTCGACCAGGGCAGCGAGGTCGAAGCGCGGCTCGAAGGCGAGCAGGTCTTCCTCGGCCTCCTCGTCCTCGGCCAGCGCCACGGTCTCGTCGGCGACGAAGCGGAACCAGCGATCGACCTCGACCGGCTGCGCATAGGGCGCAAGGCAGCGCTGGCAGGTCTGCGGCAGCTCGGCGCTGGCCTGCAGGTGCAGCCAGAGCTGGGGTTCGGGCAGCTCGGCGCGGCCGAGGTCGGCGCCCAGTTCGCCCAGGGGCTGGCGCAGTTCGGCCTGCGCGCTCCAGCGCACCGGGCCGACCTCGAGCTCGGGCAGGCCGTCGGCCAGGCGAGCGAAGGCGGACAGCAGGGCCTGGCCGGACAGGGTTTCGGCTTTCTGCGCGCTGGCGCGCAGGTCGAGGGCGGTCGGGGGCATGGCAGCGGTCATGGGCGGCATTCGAGACAAGGAGGATCGATTCTACGGCCGCAGCCGGTCCGGCCTGCCTATACTGGCAGCATGAAAATAGCCGACATCCGCAAGAGCTACGAGCGCGCCGAGCTCAACGAACACGCCTCGCACGCCGATCCCATGCTGCAGTTCGACCAGTGGCTGAACGAGGCGATCAAGGGCGAGATCCCCGAACCGAATGCGATGACGGTCGCGACCGTCGGCAGCGACCTGCGCCCGAGCACGCGGGTGGTGCTGATCAAGGGCTACGACGAGCGCGGCATCGTCTGGTACACCAACTACGACAGCCGCAAGGGCCGCGAACTGGCCGGCAACCCGTTTGCCGCGCTGCAGTTCCACTGGGTCGAGCTCGAGCGCGTGGTGCGCATCGAGGGCCGGGTCGAGCGCGTCAGCGCCGAGGAAAGCGATGCCTATTTCCACAGTCGCCCGCTCGACAGCCGGATCGGTGCCTGGGCCAGCCCGCAAAGCCAGGTGATCCCGGGCCGCACCCTGCTGGTGACCAACGCCGCCAAGTACGGTGCGCAGTTCCTGCTCAATCCGCCGCGGCCGCCGCACTGGGGCGGCTTCCGTCTGGTGCCGGACTGCTGGGAGTTCTGGCAGGGCCGCAAGAGCCGTCTGCACGACCGGCTGCGCTACACCCAGCAGGCCGACGGCTGGCTGCGCGAGCGGCTGGCGCCCTGAGCGGGGGCCGCCTACGCCAGAACGCGCCGGCCCCGGCCCCGGACCCGGACCCGGGGCCGCCCAAGAGCGGCCAGTCCAGCGGATCAGAGCCGCTCGATGACCTGACCGGCGACCGCCTGCAGCTCGGCGGCGCTCACGAGGGCCGGCGCGATCTCGGCCAGCGGCAGCAGCACGAAGGCGCGCTCGCGCAGGCGCGGGTGCGGCACGATCAGCTCCGGGCTGTCGATGATGGCGTCGCCGTACAAGAGCAGGTCGAGGTCGAGCGTGCGCGGCGCGTTGCGGTAGGGCCGCTCGCGTCCGGCCTGCAACTCGAGCGCCTGCAAGGCGTGCAGCAGTTCATGCGCACCGAGCACGGTCTCGATCGCCGCCACCGCATTGATGAAGTCGGGGCCGCTGGCCTCCCAGGGCGCGCTGCGGTAGAGCGCCGACGCCCGCAGCAGCCGGGTCTGCGGCAGGCGATCGAGCGCCGCGATCGCGTCGCGCACCGTAGCGCGCGCATCGCCCAGGTTGGCGCCCAAGGCGACATGGGCCAGCACGGGCTGACTCATGGCTGCGGACCGGAGTCGTCGCCCGCCGCACCAGCGGCGCCGCTGGCACCGCTGCTGGGCTTGCGACGACGGCGGCGCTTCTTGGCCGGCGGCGCGGCCTCGCCCGACTCGGGCTCGACCGGCGACTGCTGGCTCGCGGCGCCGTCTTCCAGCGCTCCACCGGAAGACGGCAGGGCGCGGCTTTCGGCCGGCTGGCGGAACACGCGTCCGCCCTGCCCGCCTTGGGTCTCGCCGGTCTTGGCGCGCGGCTTGGACTTGGCGCGCTGCTGCTCGAGGCGGATCGCGTCGACCATGTCGTAGCGCACCGCGTCGCTGGCGGTGCTGAAGGTCTCCCACCAGTGCGCCAGCTCCTCGGGCAGTTCGCCGACCTGGGCGCGCAGGCGCAGGAAGTCGAAGCCGGCGCGGAAGCGCGGCTGCTCGGCCAGCGAGAACGGCGTGGCCCCGGTGCGCTTGTCGAAGCGCGGCTGCATCAGCCAGATCTCGCGCATGTCGGCGCCGAGCTTGCCGCGTCCCGAGACATCGCCGATGCGCGACTCGAACACCTCGTCGACCGCCTCCTGCAGCGCCGGGAAGGCCGGCAGGCCGGCTTTCTGGCGCTTGTTCCAGCCAGCGCGCACATCGCTCCAGAGCACGCAGGCGAGCAGGAAGCTCGGTGCAACCGGCTTGCCCTCGCCGACGCGGCGGTCGGTGTCCTGCAGCGCCGAGCGCACGAAGGGATCATCGGCGCGCTCGACCACCAGGTCGAGCAGCGGATAGATGCCGCGCGCCAGGCCGTTGGCCTTGAGCGACTCGACGCTGGCCAGCGCATGGCCGGTCTGCAGCAGCTTGAGCATCTCGTCGAACAGCCGGCTCTGCGGCACGTCGGCCAGCAGGCCGACCGAAGGCGCGATGGCGGCGCGGGTCTTGGCCTCGAACTGGAAGCCGAGCCCGCTCAATTTCGCCGCGAAGCGCACCGCGCGGATGATGCGTACCGGGTCCTCGCGGTAGCGCGCCGCCGGGTCACCGATCATGCGCAGCACGCGCTTGTTGGCGTCGCGGATGCCGTGGTGGAAGTCGACCACGGTCTCGGTCTCGGGGTCGTAGTACATCGCGTTGATCGTGAAGTCGCGCCGCGCGGCGTCCTGCTCGATCGGGCCCCAGACGTTGTCGCGCAGCACCCGGCCACTGGCATCGACCGCGTGCTTGACGCTGGCGAGCTGGTGCTTGCTGGTGCGCTCGTTGCCGCTGATCTGCTCGGCATCGGCGCTGTCGAGATGGGCGCGCAGGGTCGAGACCTCGATCACCTCGTGCTCGCGGCCGCGGCCATAGACCACGTGCACGATGCGGAAGCGCCGCCCGATGATGAAGGCGCGCCGGAACAGGCCCTTGACCTGCTCGGGCGTGGCATTGGTCGCGACGTCGAAGTCCTTGGGCCGCAGGCCCAGCAGCAGGTCGCGCACCGCGCCGCCGACGATATAGGCCTCGTAGCCGGCCTGCTTGAGCGTATGCACCACGTCGAGTGCGCGGCCATCGACCAGCGAGGGGTCGATGCCATGCACAGCAGCCGGCACATCCTCGCGCTTGCCAAATTTGGGGCCCTTGCGCGGGGCGCTCTTGCCCAGCAGCTTGTCGATGAAGGTCTTGATCATGCGGATTCGGGGAACAGGTCCAGGATGCGCCAGCCGCGCTGCTGCGCGATCTGGCGCAGGGCAGCGCCAGGATTGGTGGCGACGGGATGGTGCGCGCGCTCGAGCAGCGGCAGGTCGTTGGTCGAGTCGGAATAGAAGGTCATGTCGCAGTCGTCCCAGTCCAGGCCGCGCGCGGCCAGCCACTGCTGCAGGCGCTCGACCTTGCCCTCGCGGAACGATGGCGTGCCGCGGATCTCGCCGCTGTACCAGCCATCCGTGCCGCGCTCGAGCTCGATCGCGATCAGCTCGTCAACGCCGAAGGCCTGCGCGATCGGTCGCGTGACGAACTCGTTGGTCGCGGTGATGATCACGACCTGCTCGCCGGCGTCGCGGTGGCGCTGCACCAGCTCGAGCGCCTGCGGCTGCAGGTTGGGGCCGATCACCTCGGCCATGAAGCGCGCATGGGCCTCGGCCGCCTCGGCCGGGCTGTGGCGGCGCACCGCCTCGATCGCGAAGCGCACATAGTCGTGCACGTCGAGCGTGCCGGCCTGGTAATGGGCGAAGAACTCGTCGTTGCGGCGGCTGAACTCGACCGGATCGGTCCAGCCGATGCGGGTGGTGAACTGGCCCCACGAGTAGTCCGAGTCGATCGGCAGCAGCGTGTGGTCCAGGTCGAAGAGGGCCAGTTTCATGGCGGGCAGGTCTTTGTCGGTCGGCCTCACTCGTTTTCGAGCATGGCCTTGATCAGGGGAATGGTGATGGCGCGCTGGGTGCGCAGGGCATAGCCGTCCAGCGTCTCGAGCAGCAGCATCAGGCTGCTGAGGTCGCGCGAGAAACGGTTGAGCATGAAGTCCATCACCTCGTCGCTCAGGAACACGCCGCGCAGGTCGGCGGCGCGGCGCAGGACGGCGCGGCGTTCGGCGTCGTCCAGAGGCAGCAATTGGAACACATCGCCCCAGGCCAGGCGGCTGCGCAGGTCCTCGCGCAGCGGCAGGTCGGCCGGCGGGCAGTCGGCAGCCGCCAGCACCCAGCGCGCCGCGCCGCGCCGCGGCGACTGGACGTTGATGAACCAGTTGAAGGCCATCGCCTGCTGCACCTCGGTGTAGAGGTGGCAATCGTCGAAGATCACCGCGCCCCAGGCCTCGTCGAACTCGGGCGGCGCCATCACGTTGGGGTCGATCCAGCCGACTTGCACGCCGCGCTCGCGCAGCGCCGCGCAGGTGGCTTGCAGCAGGTGGCTCTTGCCGCTGCCGGCGCCGCCCCAGATGAAGGTCGGCACCGGCGAGCGCATCGGGTTGCGCGACCAGACGCGCAGGTGCTCCAGCAGGCCGGCATTGCGCCCGGCAACGAAATTATCCAGGGAGGGCACGGGCGCCAGGCCCATGTCCAACACGAGTTGCCGCATGGTCATGGCGTCAGTGAGGGTTGGCGGTCGGCGACCGCAAGCAGGCAAAACCGGCGGAAAAATACCGCCGCCAGCGACAGCCAGGCCGCAAAACGGACTCGACTGAAGCTCAGTTGCATGGGAACTTGTGGATGGACATGGCGGCTCGGCCGTAAAATCTCGCAAATTCTATCGGGCTTACCCACATGACAACGACTCCTATCTCCTATAAAGACGCCGGCGTGGACATCGTCGCGGGCGACGCACTGGTCGAGCGCATCAAGCCGCTGGCCAAGAAGACCATGCGCGAAGGCGTGCTGGCCGGCATCGGCGGCTTCGGCGCGCTGTTCGAAGTGCCCAAGCGCTACCAGGAGCCGGTGCTGGTGTCCGGTACCGATGGCGTCGGCACCAAGCTCAAGCTGGCCTTCGAGTGGAACATGCACGACACGGTCGGCATCGACCTGGTCGCGATGAGCGTCAACGACGTGCTGGTGCAAGGCGCCGAGCCGCTGTTCTTCCTCGACTACTTCGCCTGCGGCAAGCTCGATGTCGATACCGCGGCGGCCGTGGTCGGCGGCATCGCCAAGGGCTGCGAGCTGTCAGGCTGCGCGCTGATCGGCGGCGAGACCGCCGAGATGCCGGGCATGTACCCGGCCGGCGAATACGACCTGGCCGGCTTTGCCGTCGGCGCGGTCGAGAAGTCCAAGATCCTGACCGGCAAGGACGTCAAGCCGGGCGACGTGGTGCTGGGCCTGGGCTCGCACGGCGTGCACTCGAACGGCTTCTCGCTGGTGCGCAAGTGCATCGAGCGCGCCGAAAGCCAGGGCACCGTGCCGGCCACGCTCGACGGCCAGCCGTTCAAGCAAGCCATCATGGCGCCGACCCGCCTCTACGTGAAGAACGTGCTGGCCGCGCTGGCCCAGCATCCGATCAAGGCGCTGGCCCACATCACCGGCGGCGGCCTGCTCGAGAACATCCCGCGCGTGCTGCCCGAAGGCACGGCCGCCCACCTGGTCAAGGGCAGCTGGCCGCAGACCGAGCTGTTCGCCTGGCTGCAGCAGACCGCCGGCATCGACGACATCGAGATGAACCGCACCTTCAACAACGGCATCGGCATGGTGGTGGTGGTTGACGCCGAGGCGGCTGCCGCGACGGCCGCGACCCTGCGCGAGCTGGGCGAGAGCGTCTACGAGATCGGCCGCATCGCCGAACAGGGCGCTGGCGAACAGGTCGTGGTGGCCTGATGAATCGCCCGGGGCCGGCGGCTGGCGACTGATCCAGCCCCCTGCCCGGTTGACGAAAGACGGGACCCGCCGGGGTCCCGTTTTCTTTGCTGCCTGCCGAAGAGAGAGGGCCTGGCTGGACCCCGCCGCCTAGACCCCGCCGCCGCGCAACTGCGCCAGCCGCTGCGCGATCAGGTCGTGGTCGGGCGCATCCTCGGCATGCTGCAGATAGATTTCGAGATCGGCCCTGGCCTCGTCGAGGCGACCCAGGTCGGCCAGCGCCAACCCACGATCGCGCCGCTCGCTCCAGTCACCGGGCAGCAGGATCACCAGCCGCTCGAGCACCTGCAGCAGGCGCGGCCAGTCGGCGGCCTGGCGCTGGATGTCCTTCAGGTTGCGCAGCACGCGCGCCAGGATCTGACGCTCTGGCGCCGGCTGCAGATAGAGCTCGACCGGCGGCTCGAATTCGTCGACCAGGCCATGGCGGCGCCGGAACGGCTCGAGCCGCTCGGACAGGTCCTCGCGGCTCAGCGACTGGCCGGTGAAGGGATCGATCAGGACCTGGCCCTGGGCCAGGCTGACCTTGACCAGGAAATGGCCCGGGAAGTTGATCCCGCGCGCCGACAGGCCCAGGCCCTGCGCGAGCTCGAGCCACAGCACCCCGAGCGTGATCGGGATGCCGCGCCGGCGCTCGAGCACCCGGTTCAGGTAGCTGTTGTCGGGGTCGTAGTAATGGTTGACGTTGCCGCCGAAGGCCAGGTCGCCGAAGAAGAAGCGGTTCAGGCGGTGCAGCCGCTCGAGCGGCCCGGCATCGGCCGGCAGGCGGCGCTGCAGCCGCAGCAGCATCTGGTCGACCTGAGCCAGCAGCTGCTGGAGGTCGAGCTCGGGGTACTCGTCCTGCGCGACCGCGGCGGTCGCCTCGAGCAGCGGAAAGCCCGGGTCCTCGCGCACCAGGGCGGCGAAATAGCCGAGCGGGGTCGGGAGCTCAAAGGTCGGCAGCATGGTTCACCGGCGCACGAACTGGCGCAGCTTGAGACCGGTCGCCAGCAGGACGCCAAAATACAGCAGGGCCGCGCCGAGGACCGCGAGCGCCAGCCACAGCACCCGCTCGGCCTTGCCCAGCGCCAACCAGTCGAGCGCGCCCGCGGCCCAAACCAGGTACAGCGCGAGCAAGGCACTGGCCGCCGCGACCTGCAGCAGGAAGCGACGCCAGCCCGGCAGCGGCTGGTAGGCGCCGCGCCGGCGCAGCCCGACCAGCAGCCAGCCGGCATTGAGCAGCGCACCGAGGCCGATCGACAGCGCGAGCCCGGCATGGGCCAGGAAAGGCACCAGCAACAGGTTGAACAGCTGGGTGCAGACCAGCACGATCACCGCGATCCGGACCGGGGTGCGGATGTCCTGGCTGGCATAGAAGCCCGGCGCCAGCACCTTGAGCGCGATCAGCCCGAGCAGGCCGACGCCGTAGCCGGTCAGCGCGAGCTGGGTCTGCTGCACGTCGACGGCCTGGAAGGCACCGTAGTGGTAGAGCGCCGCGACCAGCGGCTGGCCGAAGGCGAGCAAGGCGACCGCGCAGGGCAGCGCCAGCAGCACGACCCAGCGCAGGCCCCAGTCGAGCAGGCCGCTGTAGCGCGCATCGTCACCCGAGGCGCGGGCCGCCGACAGCTGGGGCAGCAGCACCACGCCCAGAGCCACGCCCAGCATCGCGGTCGGGAACTCCATCAGGCGGTCGGCATAGGTCAGCCAACTCACGCTGCCCGACTGCAGGTGGGAGGCGATCTGGGTATTGATCAGCAGCGAGATCTGCGCCACGCCCACGCCCAGCAGCGCCGGTGCCATCAGCGCCAGGATGCGGCGCGTGCCCGGATGGGCCCAGGCCGCGCGCAAGCCGCCCAGGCTCAGGCGCAGGTGGGGCAGCAGGCCCAGCTTCTTCAGGGCGGGCAGCTGCACGCCGAGCTGCAGCATGCCGCCGCCCAGCACGCCGGCGGCCAGCGCGAAGATGGGCTCGATGCCCAGGCGACCGAACCAGGGTGCGCCCCAGGCCGCCGCCGCGATCATCGACAGGTTCAGCAGCACCGGCGTCGCGGCTGGCACCGCGAAGCGCTTCCAGGTATTCAGGATGCCGGCGGCCAGCGCCACGCCCGACATGAAGCCGATGTAGGGGAACATCCAGCGCGTCAGCACCACCGCGACGTCGAAGCCATGCGGGTCCTGCTGCAGGCCCGAGGCCATCAGCCAGACCAGCACCGGCGCCGCCGCCACGCCCAGGATGCAGGTCAAGGTCAGCGCGACGGCCAGCAGGGTCGCGACCTGGTCGATCAGCTGGCGCGTCGCGTCATCGCCGTCCTTGGCCCGGCTGGCGGCCAGCACCGGCACGAAGGCCTGGCTGAAAGCGCCCTCGGCGAACAGCCGGCGCAGCAGGTTGGGGATGCGGAAGGCGACGTTGAAGGCGTCGGTCAGCGCGCTGGCGCCGAAGCTCGAGGCGATCAGCAACTCCCGCGCCAGGCCCGTGATGCGCGAGGCCAGGGTCAGCAGGGAAACGAGTGAGGCGGATTTGAACAGTGACACGCCCGCGAGTGTAGCCGCCGCCCGCCGCAAGGAACGCTGACTGGTCCGGCGGCCCGACTGGGCATCGCGGCGGCGGTCCGGCCGATGTTGCCGTGCCGCACTAAAATGGTTCGGTGACTATCCTCAATGCCGACCTGCACTGCCACTCCACCGTTTCCGACGGCACGCTGGAGCCCGAAATCCTGGCCGAACGCGCCAAGACCCGCGGGGTCGAGCTCTGGTCCCTGACCGACCATGACGAGGTCGGCGGCCAGCAGCGTGCACTGGCGGCCGCGCGCGAGCTGGGCCTGCCCTACCTGACGGGAGTCGAGATCTCGGTCACCTTCTGCAACCTCACGGTGCACATCATCGGACTGGGCTTCGACCCCGGGGACGAGGCGCTGGTGCGCGGGCTGGAACGCACGCGCGGCGGCCGCGGCGAACGGGCGCAGGAAATGGGCGCCGAACTCGCCAAGGTCGGCATCGCGGGTGCCTACGAGGGCGCGCTCAAGTACGCCGGCAACCCCGAGCTGATCTCGCGCACCCATTTCGCGCGCTTCCTGGTCGAGACCGGGGTCTGCCGCGACAACAACGAGGTGTTCCGCAAATACCTGGCCGACGGCAAGCCCGGCTTCGTGCCGCACCGCTGGGCCGCGCTGGGCGACGCGGTGCGCTGGATCCGCGAGGCCGGCGGCGTCGCCGTGATCGCGCACCCGGCGCGCTACGACCAGAGCCCGACCCAGGAATACGCGCTGTTCTGCGAATTCAAGGCCCATGGCGGCCAGGGCGTCGAAGTGGTCTGCGGCAGCCATGCGGCGAGCGAATACCCCAAGTACGCCGATCTCGCGCTCGAGTTCGGCCTGGCCGCCTCGCGCGGCAGCGACTTCCACTGCCCGGACGAGAGCCGGATCGACCTCGGCGAGCTGCCGCTGCTCGAAGGCCGGCTGACCCCGGTCTGGGAGCTGCTGGCCGACCGCATCCAGGCCGCATGAGCACCGCCCGACCGCTGCAGGGCATCGTCCTGCTGCTGCTGGCCGTGGCCTGCTTCGCCACGCTCGACGCCTCGGCCAAGTACCTGAGCCTGGGCATCTCGGTGCTGACGGTGATCTGGTTCCGCTACCTGTTCCAAGCCCTGGCCATGAGCGCGGTGGTGCTGCCCACGCGCGGCTGGCGCTCGCTGCAGACCGCCCATCCCTACTTGCACCTGCTGCGCGCGGCGCTGCTGCTGAGCACCAGCATGCTGGGCTTCTTCAGCGTCAAGTACATGCCGGTCGGCGAATTCACCGCCATCATCATGCTGACGCCGATGGTGACGACCTTGCTCGCCGCGACCTTCCTGCAGGAGAAGGTCAGCGCGCTGCGCTGGCTGCTGGTCGCGGGCGGCTTCTGCGGCGCGCTGCTGGTGGCACAGCCGGGCGGCGCCAGCTCGGGCTGGGTCCTGCTGCTGCCGCTGGGCTGCACGCTCGCGAACTCGCTCTACCAGATCCTGACCAGCCGCATGGCGCGCACCGAGCACGCGATGACGCTGAACTTCTATTCCGGCTGGGGCGGCGCGCTGGTGCTGACGGCAGCGCTGCCCTGGATCTGGCAGACGCCGGCCGACGGCCAGACCTGGGCCCTGCTCTGCCTGACGGGCGCGACCGGCACGCTGGGCCATTTCGCGCTCGGCGCGGCCTTCGGTCGTGCGCCGGCCGCCACGCTGGCGCCCTATCTCTACGCCCAGATCGGCTTCGCGATGCTGGCCGGCTGGCTGGTGTTCGCCCATGTGCCGGGCCGACTCGAGCTCGCCGGCATCGCGCTGATCGCGCTCTGCGGCGCCACGGCGGCCTGGCTGGCAGCGCGGCTGCCGCGGCCAGCCTGATGCGGACCAGCGCCCAAGATGGGACAATCGCCAGATGTCACAGTATTTCGAAGTCCACCCCGAGAACCCGCAAGCCAGACTGCTCAAGCAGGCGGTGCAATTGCTGGAAAAGGGCGGCGTGCTCGCCGTGCCCACCGACTCCAGCTACTCGCTGGTCTGCCACCTCGACGACAAGTCGGCGGTCGAGCGGCTGCGCCGCATCCGCGGCGTCGATGACAAGCACCAGCTGGCGCTGCTGTGCCGCGACCTCAGCGAGCTCGCCAGCTATGCGCGGGTCGACAACCGGCAGTACCGGCTGCTCAAGCTCGGCACCCCCGGTCCCTACACCTTCATCCTCGAAGCGAGCAAGGAAGTGCCGCGGCGCGTCAGCCACCCCTCGCGCAAGACCATAGGCCTGCGCGTGCCCGAGCACCGGGTACTGCAGGACCTGCTCGCGCTGCACGGTGCGCCGCTGCTGGCCAGCACGCTGATCCCGCCCGGCGCGGACGAGGCGCTGAACGACCCGCAGGAGATCCGCGAACGCCTGCCGGAGCTGGCCGCCGTGATCGATGCCGGCGCCTGCTCGCTCGAGCCGACCACCGTGATCGACCTGACCCCGATGGGCGCAGGCGAGGAGCCCGCGGTGATCCGGCTGGGTCGCGGCAAGCTGGCCGCGCTCGGCCTCTGAACCCTGCTGCGACAATAGCCCCATGGACTTCGCCCAAATCATCCAGACCGTTGCCATCTACGCCCTGCCGGTGCTGTTCGCCATCACCGTGCACGAGGCGGCGCACGGCTATGCGGCGCGCCATTTCGGCGACAACACGGCCTGGAGCCAGGGGCGGGTGACCTTGAACCCTGCCAGGCATATCGATCCGGTCGGCACCATCCTGATGCCGCTGATTCTGTATTTCGCGACTGGCGGCCACTTCCTGTTCGGCTATGCCAAGCCGGTGCCGGTCAACTTCGGCCGACTGCGCAATCCCAAGCGCGACATGATCTGGGTCGCGCTGGCCGGACCGGGCTCCAACTTCCTGCAGGCCCTGGCCTGGGGCGCCTTGTTGCTGCTGTTGCATGGCCTGGGCTTGCAAGAGCGCTTCTTCCTCGGCATGTGCATGGCCGGCGTCAGCGTCAACCTGGTGATGTTCGCCTTCAACCTGTTCCCGCTGCCGCCGCTCGACGGCGGCCGCATCCTGGTCGGCCTGCTGCCCTGGAAGCAGGCGGTCGCGGTCTCGCGCATCGAGCCCTGGGGCTTCTTCATCGTGATGGCGCTGGTCATCAGCGGCATCGTCGGCAGCCTCTGGCTCGAGCCCTTGATCGCGCTGAGCAAGATCGCGATCGGACTGCTGCTCAGTCCGCTGCGCTGGCTGCTGCTCTGATCCGGCCATCTTTTTCGTTCCAAGCACCCGTCTTCCCTCACATGAGCTCTCCCCTGCGCGTCCTCACCGGCATCACCACCTCGGGCACCCCCCATCTCGGCAACTACGTCGGCGCCGTGCGCCCGACCGTGCGCGCCAGCCGCCTGCCCAACACCGAGAGCTTCATGTTCCTGGCCGACTACCACGCGCTGATCAAGACCGGCGACCCGGCGCGCGTGCAGCGCTCGACGCTGGAGATCGCCGCGACCTGGATCGCCTGCGGCCTCGACCCGGAGCAAGTCACCTTCTACCGCCAGTCCGACATCCCCGAGATCACCGAACTGACCTGGCTGCTGACCTGCATGACCGGCAAGGGACTGCTGAACCGGGCCCATGCCTACAAGGCGATGCTGGACCGCAACGCGGCGGCGGGTGCCGAGCCGGACGAAGGCGTGACCGCCGGCCTGTTCATGTACCCGGTGCTGATGGCAGCCGACATCCTGCTGTTCAACGCGCAGCAGGTGCCGGTGGGCCGCGACCAGATCCAGCATATCGAGATGGCGCGCGACATCGCCTCGAGCTTCAACCACCAGTACGGCGAGCATTTCATGCTGCCGGAAGCGGCGATCGAGGAATCGGTCGCTACCCTGCCCGGCCTCGACGGCCGCAAGATGAGCAAGAGCTACGACAACACGATCCCGCTGTTCGTGCCGCGCGAGCAGCTGAAAAAGCTCATCATGGGCATCGTGACCGACTCGAGGGCGCCCGGCGAGCCCAAGGACACCGAAGGCTCGGCGCTGTTCCAGATCTACCAGGCCTTCGCCACGCCCGAGGAAACCGCCGCCTTCGCCCAGGCCTATGCCGACGGCATCGCCTGGGGCGACGCCAAGCAGCGCCTGTTCGAGCGCATCGACGCCGAGATCGCCCCGATGCGCGCCACTTACGACGAGCTGATGGCCCACCCGGAGCGGGTCGAGGCGCTGCTGCAGGCGGGCGCCGTCAAGGCGCGCGCGATCGCGACCCCGTTTGCCGCCCGGCTGCGCCACGCGGTCGGCCTGCGCCCGCTGCAGGCTGCCGTCGAGACCAAGGCCAAGGCCGACAAGGCAACGCTGCCGACTTTCAAGCAGTACCGCGAGAAGGACGGCCAGTTCTACTTCAAGCTCGCCGATGCCAAGGGCCGCCTGCTGCTGCAGAGCCTGGGCCATGCCTCGCCCAAGCAATGCGGCGAGGCCATTGCCCAGCTCAAGGCCCAGGGCTGGAGCGCCAGCCCCGCGCTGCACGCGCTGGCCAGCCTGGCCGATGGCGCCAGCGCGGCCGACGCCGACGCGGCCTTGCAGATTCTGCGCGAAGCCGCTTGAAAAGCGGCCGGAAATGCTGCTAGAATAATGGCTTCGACACGGAGAGATGGCAGAGTGGTCGAATGCGCCGGACTCGAAATCCGGTATACGGTTCATACCGTATCTAGGGTTCGAATCCCTATCTCTCCGCCAAATTCAAGGGCCAGATAGCCCGGAAAAGCCAGCAGAAATGCTGGCTTTTTTGCTTTTTGCCTGCCACCCAGGCGCCACGGGGATGCGGGACAATCGACCAGATGGGCCCAGCACAGACTCCCCCCGACCCACACGCACCAAGACCCAGAGCCGCCATGAATCAGCCGCACCGCAGAACCGCCGCAAGCCAGAAGACCGTATGGAAGCTGCAACCGCTGGTCCGTCGCAGCCGCAAGACAGCGCACGCCGGCGACAACGCCACGACCAGGGAAAGCGCCGAAGCCGAATACTTTGCCAGCGTCAGTGTCTGGGGCGGACTGAACCATCGCCTGTCCGAGTTCCTCGACAGCGACGAAAGCTGAACCCCCTCCCGGGCGGCGGCTTCATGACGGCACCAGCTGGCCAGCCGACATCGAGTCGCACAGCCTGACGCAGTTGCGCCCCTCGGCCTTGGCGCGATAGAGCGCCGCATCGGCCCGCCGGACCAGCAGCTCGGGAGCACCCGCCAGGTCAACGGACGGCACGAGGGCGGCGACCCCGATACTGGCCGTGACCTGACCGTAAGGCGAACGGACATGGGCCAGCGCCCGCGCCGCGACAGCCTGGCAGATGACCTGGGCGAGCTGGTGGGCCTGCTCGAGATCGGCATCGACCGCCACGACGACGAACTCCTCGCCACCATAGCGCGCCGCGAGATCGCCCCTGCGCCCGAGATTGGCACGCAATGCGGCGGCAACCTGCACCAGGCAGTCGTCGCCGGCCTGATGGCCGTAGCAGTCGTTGTAGTCCTTGAAGCAATCGATGTCGATCAGCAGCAGCGCGAGCGACTTGCCGCTGCGCCGGGCCCGCTCCCATTCGGTACGCAGCACCTGGTCGAAATGCCGGCGGTTGCCCAGGCTGGTCAGGCCATCGGTGATCGACAGCTCGGTCAGGCGGTGGTTGGCCGCCTCGAGCTTGGCCGAATACTGCTGCAGCAGCCGGTTCTTGCGCTCCAGCAAGCGGCGCTGGCGCGCCAGCCGCGACTCGTTGCGCTCATGGACCATCAGCGCCAGGCCGGTGCCGAACAGGATCAGCGCGACGATCATCAGCAGCGGCGTCATGATCTGCAGGGGACTGGTCAACAGGATGGCCAGCAGCTCCATCTGCCCGCCCACGGCGGCGCCGACGCGCAGCAGCGAGACCAGCGTCGCCAGGGCGAAACCGACTATCAGCAGGTACTGGCCCCGGCCGGCGGTCTGCGCCCGGCGCCGGACCAGGATGACGACGCAGGCCAGCGATTGCAGGGCATAGACCGAACAGGCCAGCATGACGCGCGCCGGCAGCTGGTCGAGCAGGAAGGGAAAGCTCGCGCCGATCAGCAGCAGCGGCGCGACGGTGATCCAGCGCGACGGCTGGCGCTTCTGGAAATGACAGATGCCCCGATAGAACAGTGCCAGCGCCAGCGCCTGCGTGACATTAGCCAGCACCACCGACAACAGGTCGTTGACCTGGCCGCGCAGCACGAACAATACATAGGCCAGGGTATTGACCCCGAGCGCCCAGGCCCAGAGGCGCAATTCGGGATGTCGGCGCAACGGCACCAGCGCGACCGGAAACACCAGGGTGGCGCTCATCACGATGAACGCCATCAGCAAGCTTGGAACACTGATGCTCATGACAATATTCTGCCCGCGGCATTGATGCGGACGCACGACCCAGACCCCGAAGGGCAAGAAAAAAGCCCAAGTGAATCAATCACTTGGGCTTCATCTTGGCGGAGCGGGAGTCCCCTATATATAGCATTCCCGGGACCTCAAGAACACCCAAGAGACATAAGCAAGCACTTGATTTCATTGAATTAAATAAAATTTCTCCACTCAACTCGACTCACGAGGAGTCATCAGAGTGCAAAATCTATGTTGGGTCGTATGTTGGGTAGCCAACAGGACACATAGAAATTTCACTCATGCCCAAGCTAGCAAAATCACTTAGTGCCATCGAAGTTCAACGCCTGATCGAGCCCGGCCACTGGTCGGTCGGCGGAGTAGCCGGGCTGGCGCTGCAAGTCACCCCTACTGGCGCTCGCAGCTGGGTACTACGCATCAAGATCGGCAACACCCGGCACGATATCGGGCTAGGTGCCTTCCCTGGCGTGAGTCTGGCGCAAGCACGCCAGAAAGCCGGAGAACTGCGCCAGCAGATTGCCGAGGGAAGAAACCCCGTTCAAGAACGTACTGCAGCAAAGGCGCGCATCCGCGCCGAGCAAGCTGCAACCCTTACCTTTGCAGAGGCGGCCGAGCGGTTCATCAAGGCCAAATCCCCGGAATGGAAAAACACCAAATCCCCTGCACAGTGGCGCGCCAGCCTTGAAACATATGCCTATCCCGTGATCGGCAATCTGGACATTCGCCTAATTGCACAGCAGCACGTCGAAGCCATCCTTGAACCGATCTGGACCACCAAGACAGAAACAGCTACCCGCCTGAGAGGCCGGATTGAAAACGTACTGGACTGGGCCGCAGCAGGCGGTTTCCGCCAAGGCGATAACCCAGCTCGCTGGCGTGGACTACTGGACAAGCGACTACCCAATCCAACGAAGCTCAAGAAGGTGGAACATTTCCCGGCTGTACCGCTAGACGAAGTATTTGCTTTCTCTGAAGACCTCAGAGCCATGCACGGCACTGCAGCCCGCGCACTCGAATTCGCCATGTTGACCGCTGCGCGTTCCGGCGAAGTCCGGGGTGCCGTCTGGTCGGAAATTGACCTGAAGGCCGCTGTGTGGACCGTCCCGGCCGCGCGCATGAAGGCTGGCAAGGAACACCGAGTTCCCCTGTCCATGCAAGCACTGGATCTGCTCCGGGCCTTACCCCAGGTCGAGGGCTCGGAGCACGTGTTCACGGCCCCGCGTGGAGGAGCCCTTTCCGACATGAGCCTCACAGCCGTTATGCGACGCATGGGCCGCAGTGAGGTGCCTCACGGCCTACGGTCCAGCTTCCGGGATTGGGCATCAGAACGTACAGCCTACCCGCATGAGGTCGCGGAGATGGCTCTCGCGCACACCGTCAAGGGTGTGGAGGCTAGCTACCGCCGGCTCGATATGATCGACCACCGTCGCTCCATGATGCAGGCGTGGGCTGACTTCACCCAAACCCAGCCGACGACTACCGCTGACGTAGTGCCCATCCGCCGGGAGGCCGCATGACAGAGATCGGCAAGCAACAACTGTCTGATGCGCTGATTTCGACCCTCGACGAGTTTAGGAACGGCCAAGTCGTAAGCCGAGAGGAACAGCGAAATAGACGATTCAACTTGCTGCATCGAGCGCTATTGAATGACGATGCCTGGATGCTCGACACGCATTCCGACGACCTTGCGCTGGATGCCATCGAGCTGCTTGCGCAGGTACTCCGGCAAGGTCACCCCACACCCGAAATGATTACTATTTTGGCTGACTTTTTGGACTCGGTACTTAGCCGCGCAGACAGTTCGCTCACTGCACGGGACGAGGAAACGAAGCTGGCACGCCGCATCATGGGGCACCAACCAAACGGACGACCCAACAGCAAAAGACCTCTACAGAGGGCGTTGGCCGCCTTCGAGATGCACAGTGCGAATGGCTCCTCCCAGGAGGAGGCGGAGCGTGCGGCTTACGATGCCTATCAGGTTGCATTGGGACATCCCGATAGGAACTACGCATCTAGCCTCACCCGCAATGTGAACGTTACGCGCGGGGCTAGTGTAGTGATTGTGACGGAGGCAGAGCGCCTACTCGACAACACCATACGGCCCGAGTTACGCAAGGCTGGCTTGATCGCCCCCAAGGCAAGAGGGCGTAAACCGCTTCAGGACAATTTCAACACTGAACCCCTCCCCTAGTTTTCCGCGCTATTCATTCGCAGGCACCCTCTTCAGAATCGGCCTCAGGCGACATCACCCGAAGTCGCCAATCCTGAAGGGAACTCATGACTACCGAAAATCTGATCATCCGGCGCATCGATACGCCTGCCCGGACTGGACTCTCTCTGTCCACCATTGACCGCCTACGCCGTGAGGGTCGTTTTGTCCCCGCCGTGCGTCTCGCTGAAAAAGCCGTTGGTTTCCTCAAAGCCGACCTTGATGCATGGCTTGCCACTCGCAAGGAGGTCGCATGATGACCCGGCATGAACTCGCAATGCACAAAGCCCGTGTGGCTCACAACCTTGCCGATTGGCTAGGTGGCCTATACGAACTTCAAGCGCAGCTGAGGCCAAACTCCCCCCTTGAAACGGGCATCAACCAAGCGATTGCCAATACCCTGCAGGCGCTGGGCAATCTGGAAAAGTCCAGCTGTGGAGTGTCGAAATGCAAGTGAACTTCATAGACACGACAGAGCTGGCTGAGTTGCGCACCGAAGCTGAGCACCTGCAAACCATCGAACACGACGGGCAGCTGATCCACGTACTGCACTATGGCGGCGGTGACATGCTCGCCATCGTCAACCCGATCACGGGCGGCGCTGTCTGTATCTACCCATGCGCCAGCTTTGATCATGAAGGCGGCAGCATTCACGACCAAGCCCGCGAGCTGCTAGGCGCCAAAGTGTGAGCCGTGCGGCAGCCTTGCTCGAAGCCGATGTCAGGTCCATCCCGGCCTTGATTGAGGCGAAGCGCACAGCAGCCGATAGGCAAGGCTTCCGCGACCGTGTGGGGGCCTTGTCTACCTGGGCTACGATGGACCTTCTACCGCGCCTGCAGACGGCTACAGATCCGCTCATGCTGTGGGCGCTGCATGTTGAGCTCGACAAGCGCAATATCCCGCCCTGCATTCGGTTCCCTGGCCACCAGCTAGGCCCCCAGGGCGACTACATCACACTAGCCGCTGACGTGTTGTGGCTCCACAAACGACACCCGGAACACAAGGCCCTGTATCGGGGCTGGGCTAGCGTCCTGGCGGCCCCACGGGGCCGCGAGAAGTGGCACCAGAACCTTTACCGGCAATTCCTGTTCGCCTACCCGCGCGGCTTGGCTTACCTCGTATCTAAGGGGCTGGCGCTGGCGACCGAGCACCGGCAGCAGTTGGCTTCCGTCCCCACACCATCGATGGTCAAGATCCGCGCGGCGCTTGAGGGAGAAGCCTTCACCAGCAAGCTCGACCAGCTGACCCAGCACGCGACCGAGCACCCGGACCGCAGCGGAAAGTACAAGCCTGCCGACATTGGCCGCCGTCGCGCGCAGTTGTACCGAGTCCATGCCCTGAGCGGCAAAAGCCCGACCCGGACCGCTGAACTGTGGCACCGGCTGAGCGGTGAGAAGCTGAGCAGGCAAACCGTATCGAGGCAGATCGAAGCCGCAGGACTGGTGATTGGATGACGCGGGCACCAATACTGGGTTTGTTCGCTTCTTCTTGCGCATGTCTGTTTCTAAAGAAACAGACTGGTAAGGTGCACCCCCATTCTTCCCTCTGAAAGATGGGGGTGCACCGCGCGTCAACCAATGGGGATGCGCTTCGCGATGACACGGCACCCCCTCAGAGCCCAGCGCAAGACCTTGCATGCCTTATTGAATATCATTTTCAACAAGAACCCCTTGCCGAAGTTTTTTCCAAAATTTCCACGATGCCACTTTTAGGCAGATCCATGCCGGTATAAGGCAACCGCGTACTGCAGGGGCATTCCGGCCTTTCAAAGACCGCTGTTTCTACCAAACCAGCATCTGGTCATTCACCTGACGCTCTACCCCTGGTGACACGGCACGCGGCAGAGGCGCTGGACAGGAAAAACGCAAGATCGCCGCAACCTTTAGCGGTTCTTTTTATGTTGGGTCAGATGTTGGGGCTGAAATGAAGACAAGAAAAAAGCCCAAGTGAATCAATCACTTGGGCTTCATCTTGGCGGAGCGGGAGGGATTCGAACCCTCGATGAGGCTCTACACCCCATACTCCCTTAGCAGGGGAGCACCTTCGGCCACTCGGTCACCGCTCCGGAAGCACTTATTATGCCTCAAAAAACGCGGTTTTCAGGCCTTGGCCAGAGAATCTTGCGGCTGATCGAGGTCGAATTCGCGGTGCAGCGCGCGCACGGCCAGCTCC
Source organism: Malikia granosa (assembly GCF_002980595.1). Lineage (GTDB taxonomy): Bacteria > Pseudomonadota > Gammaproteobacteria > Burkholderiales > Burkholderiaceae_C > Malikia > Malikia granosa. The sequence goes on along the minus strand of NZ_PVLQ01000012.1, from coordinate 112,040 downwards.
ATGTACTTCTCGTCGATCACGACCGAGGTCTTGATCTCGGAGGTCGAGATCATCTGGATGTTGATGTTCTCGGCGCTCAGGCAGCGGAACATGCGACTGGCGACGCCGACATGGCTGCGCATGCCGATGCCGACGATGCTGACCTTGCAGATCTTGGCATCACCCACCACCTCGGCAGCACCCAGGGTCGGAGCGACCTTTTCCTTCAGCAGGTCCAGGGTCTTGGCCAGGTCGTTGCGGTTGACGGTGAAGCTGAAGTCGGTCAAACCGCCCTTGCTCACGTTCTGGATGATGACGTCGACCTCGATGTTGGCATCGGCGACCGCGCCCAGGATCTGGTAGGCGATGCCGGGGGTGTCGGGCACGCCCAGGACCGAGACCTTGGCCTCGTCGCGGTTGAAGGCAATACCGGAAACGACGGCTTGTTCCATATCTTCGTTGTCCTCGAAAGTGATCAGGGTGCCCGAGCGGGCTTCTTCGTTCAGGTCGATGTCCCAGGGCGTGAAGCTCGAGAGCACGCGCATCGGGACACGGTATTTGCCGGCAAATTCCACCGAGCGGATCTGCAGCACCTTGGAGCCCATGCTGGCCATCTCGAGCATTTCCTCGAAGCTGACGCGCTCCATGCGACGGGCCTGCGGCACCACGCGCGGGTCGGTGGTGTAGACGCCGTCGACGTCGGTGTAGATCAGGCATTCGTCGGCCTTGAGCGCGGCCGCCACGGCCACGGCCGAGGTGTCGGAGCCGCCACGGCCCAGCGTGGTCACGTTGCCCAGCGGGTCGATGCCCTGGAAGCCGGTGATGATCACGACCTTGCCGGCAGCGAGCTCGGCCTTGACGCGGGCATCCTCGATCGACTCGATGCGCGCCTTGGTGTAGCTGCTGTCGGTCTTGATCGGCACCTGCCAGCCCGAGAAGCTGATCGCCTCCAGGCCTTCGGCCTGCAGCGCGATCGCCAGCAGCGCGGACGAGGCCTGCTCGCCGGTGGCGCCGAGCTGGTCGAGTTCGCGGCCGTAGGCAGCGCCCGGCTTGGCCGGTGCGAGTTCCTTGGCCAGGCCCAGCAGGCGGTTGGTTTCTCCGCTCATGGCGCTGGGCACGACCACCATCTGGTGGCCGGCGCGGTGCCACTTGGCGACACGCTTGGCGACGTTGCGGATGCGCTCGGTCGAGCCCATGCTGGTGCCGCCGTATTTGTGAACGATCAGTGCCATCGTGAAAACGGTGTAGGTAAGGCCGGAATGTGAAACTTTTGCGACGCCGGCTGCCGGACGCAAAACATTTCAATTATATCGGGGGCTGGTAGCTCAGCCTGGAGCCTTCGCGCAGCAGCTGGCCGTCGGCCAGCTTGAGCCGGATCTGGTGGCCGCGCGTGGTGCAGGCGGCGACCTGGCCGAGCGCCTGCTCGAGCTGGGCCTCGCTAGGGCTAGCCTGCCAATGCAGGCGCAGCCAGTGGCGCAGGACATTGGCCTGGCGCGCGCGGCTCAGGCGCTGCAGGGACTTGATGGCGGGCGGATCGCCAACGGTCGCCAGGTCCTGCGCCGCGACCTCTTCCAGCAGGGCCTGCGCCTGGGCCGCGTGGCGCGCGCTGCGCGCCAGGGTCTGGGCATAGGCGGGAAACGACTCGGCGAAGGCCGGCAGCAGCCGGGCGCGAATGCGGTTGCGCGTGTAGCGCAAGTCGGCATTGGTCGGATCGACCACGTAGGCAATGCCCTGCCCGTCGAGCCAGTCGCGCAGGGCCTGGCCATCGACCGGCAGCAGCGGGCGGCCGAAGCGCGCGCCGTGGCGCTGGAAGGACTCGGCCATGCCGGCCAGTCCGGGCAGGCCGGCGCCACGGCTCAGCGCGAGCAGCAGGGTCTCGGCCTGGTCCTGGGCATGCTGACCCAGCAGCACGCAGGCCGCACCGGCCTGCTGCGCCGCAGCGGCCAGCGCGCGGTAGCGGGCCTGGCGCGCGGCATCCTCGGGGCTCTGGCCGGGCAGATGGCGCGCATCGACGCGGATCACTTGCAGCGGAACGGCCAGCGCGGCGCAGGCGGCGCGCGCATGACGCTCGAAGTCGTCGCCAGCGGCCTGCAGGCCGTGGTGGACATGGATGGCCTGCACCCGGCCCGGCCACAAGGCCTGGGCGGCCAGCAGGAGCGCACTGGAATCGGCGCCGCCGCTGTAGGCGACGGCCCAGGGATGGGGAACTGCAGCGGCGTCGGCGGGCAGCGGATGGCGTGCCGCCCAGGCGCGCAGCGCGCCCCAGCAGGGATTGTCAGCCGCGTCGGCCCTTGGCATCGGCCTTGGTGTCGGTGAAGCGGCCGTAGCTGTTGAGGCGCGCGTAGCGGCGCTCGATCAGCTCGTCGGTCTTGAGGTCGGCCAGCTGGCGCCAGGCCTCGGCCAGTGCGCGCTTGAGGCTGGTGGCCATGGCCTGCGGGTCGCGGTGGGCGCCGCCGACCGGCTCGTTGACGATCTTGTCGACCAGGCCCAGCGCCTTCAGGCGGTGCGCGGTGATGCCGAGCGCCTCGGCCGCGTCGCTGGCGCGCTCGCTGGTCTTCCACAAGATGGAGGCACAGCCTTCCGGGCTGATGACCGAATAGACCGAATACTGCAGCATCAGCACCTGGTCGGCGACCGAGATCGCCAGCGCGCCACCGGATCCGCCCTCGCCGATGATGGTCGAGATGATCGGGACTTCCAGCTGCGCCATCTCGAAGATGTTGCGGCCGATCGCCTCCGACTGGCCGCGCTCCTCGGCGTCGATGCCCGGATAGGCACCCGGCGTGTCGACGAAGGTGAAGACCGGCAGCTTGAACTTCTCGGCCAGCTTCATCAGGCGCAGCGCCTTGCGGTAGCCCTCGGGCTTGGTCATGCCGAAGTTGCGTGCGGCGCGCTCCTTGGTGTCGCGGCCCTTCTGGTGACCGATCACCATGCAGGGCTGGCCGTTGAAGCGCGCCAAGCCGCCGACGATCGCCAGGTCGTCGGCGAAATGGCGGTCGCCATGCAGCTCGACGAAATGGGTGAAGATGCCGTTCACATAGTCCAGCGTGTAGGGCCGGTCGCTGTGGCGCGCGATCTTGGTGATCTGCCAGGGCGTCAGCTGGCTGTAGATGTCCTTGGTCAGCTGCAGGCTTTTCTTGCCAAGCTGTTCGATCTCTTCCGAGATGTCGACCGCGGACTCGCTCTGGACATAGCGCAGTTCTTCGATTTTGTTTTCGAGTTCGGCAATCGGTTGCTCGAAGTCGAGGAAGTTCTTTTTCGCCAAGGTGTACTCCTTTGGTCGGTTCTGTGATGCGCGAACGCTTCAGCTCGCCGCTGGGACGGGGTCGAGCGAGCGCCAAATATACCAAGTCGCGACGCTGCAGTAGGGCGACCAGGCCGCGGCAACCTCGCGTGCCTCGCTGCGGCTGACCGGTTCGCCCGAGAAATAGCCGAGACTGATGCCGCGGATCAAGCCCGCGTCATCGAGCGGCAGCACGTTGGGGCGCAGCAGGTAGAAGATCAGGAACATCTCGGCCGTCCAGCGGCCGATGCCACGGATCGCGACCAGTTCCTGGATGATGGATTCGTCGTCCATGTCGTGCCAGGCATCGACATGCAGCTCGCCCGAATCGAAATGGCGCGCCAGGTCGACCAGGTAGTCGATCTTGCGCGCGCTCAGGCCCGCGCCGCGCATGGCCTCGGGTTGCAGCGCCAGCAAGGCGGCCGGGCTGACCGCCGGCATCAGCTTGACGAAGCGGTGCCAGGCCGCCTGCGCCGACTTGACCGAGATCTGCTGGCCGATCACGCTGCGCGCCAGCGTCGTGAAGGGATCGGCGCTCGACTGCAGCGTCGCGTCCGGAAACTGCGGGATGAGCTTCTTCATCACGCGGTCGCGCTTCATCAGGTGGCGACAGGCCTCGGCCCAGTAGGCGGGGCGCAGCGGTGGCAATGCGCCAGCAACCGCTTCGGCCACCGGCAAGGTGGCCGACAAGATCGGAGTCTGGCCCATTTCAGGCCCGTTCCCAGCTGGTGCCGGCCGGACCGTCCTTGAGCACCACGCCCTGCTCGAGCAGGGCCTTGCGGATGCGGTCGGCCTCGGGCCAGTCCTTGGCGGCCTTGGCCGCGGCACGGGCCTCGATCTGCTGCTGGATCGCGGCTTCGTCGAGGCCGGCTGCGGCTCCGCCCTGCAGGAAGGCGGTCGGGTCTTCCTGCAGCAGGCCCAGGATGGCGCCCAGCGCCTTGAGCAGGCCGGCGCGCTCGGGCGAGCGGCTGCGGTTGACCTCGCTGGCGAGCTCGAACAGCACCGCGACCGCCTCGGGCGTGCCGAAGTCCTCGTCCATCGCGGCCTGGAAGCGGGCGGCGTAGTCGTCGCTCCAGTCGACCCGAGCAGGCGCCGCCGGCACCGAGGCCAGCGCGGTGTAGAGGCGCTTCAAGGCATTGCGCGCGTCGTCGAGATGGGCGTCGCTGTAGTTGAGCGGGCTGCGGTAATGCGCGCGCAGGATGAAGAAGCGCACCGTCTCGGCATCGTACTTCTGCAGCACCTCGCGGATGGTGAAGAAGTTGCCCAGGCTCTTGGACATCTTCTCGTTGTCGACGCGCACGAAGCCGTTGTGCATCCAGAAGGCGGCCAGCGGCTGGCCGGTCGCGCCTTCGCTCTGCGCGATCTCGTTCTCGTGGTGCGGGAACTGCAGGTCGGCGCCGCCGCCATGGATGTCGAAGCTCTCGCCCAGCATCTCGCAGCTCATGGCCGAGCATTCGATATGCCAGCCCGGGCGGCCCAGGCCGTAGGCGCCGTCCCACTTGGCCTCGGCCGGCTCCTCGGCCTTGGCGGCCTTCCAGAGCACGAAATCGAGCGGGTCCTGCTTGCCGTCATCGACCGCCACGCGCTCGCCCGCGCGCAGGTCGTCCAGGCTCTTGCCCGACAGCTTGCCGTAGCCCTCGAACTGGCGCACCGCGTAGTTGACGTCGCCGTTGGCGCTGCGGTAGGCCAGGCCCTTGCGCTCGAGCTTGCCGATCAGGTCCAGCATCTGCGGCACATATTCGGTCGCGCGCGGCTCGAAGGTCGGGCGCTCGATCTTGAGCGCGTCGGCATCCTGGTGCAGCGCATCGACCATGCGGTCGGTCAGGCTGCGGATGGTTTCGCCATTCTTCAAGGCACGGGCGATGATCTTGTCGTCGATGTCGGTGACGTTGCGCACATAGGTGACGCGGTAGCCGCTGGCCTTGAGCCAGCGCTGCACGACGTCGAAGGCGACCATGGAGCGGGCATGGCCCAGGTGGCACAGGTCGTAGACCGTCATGCCACAGACGTAGAGGCGCACATGGCCGGGCTCGAGCGGGGAGAAGTCGTCGACGCGGCGCGTCAGCGAGTTATAAATGCGCAAGGTCATGGGGAGCTTGGGGGCGGGACCCCTCAGATACAATCTTTTGCAGTATATCGGCGCAGGCTGACGGGATCGTGTTGGACAATCCCACGCTGCGCAAGGTCGCGTATTGTGCCCGTTTTGGCGCGCCGCCGGCCCCACCCCTTGCCGCAACGCCACCATGCCAAGCTTCCACCCAGGTTTCGCTCCCCTCCGGTCCATCGCCCTGCAGGCCCTGCTCGGCCTGGGTTGCTGGCTGGCCGCGGGCGCCGCGCAGGCCCAGTCGCCGGCGCACGAGGAGGTCGCGCGGCTGCTGCGCGCCGGGCTGGCTGGCGAAGCGCAACAGAAGGCCGAGGCCGGCCTGGCCACGCGGCCGAACGACGCGCAGCTGCGCTTCCTCAAGGGCGTGGCGCAGAGCCAGGGCGGCCAGCCCGAGGCCGCGCGCGCGACCTTCAGCGCGCTGACGCAGGAATTTCCCGAGCTGCCCGAGCCCTACAACAACCTCGCGGTGCTCGAGGCCGCCGCCGGCCGGCTCGACGCGGCCCGCGCCGCGCTCGAGACCGCGCTGCGCCTGAACCCCGGCTACGCGACCGCGCAGCAGAACCTCGGCGATGTCTACGCCCGCCTCGCGGGCCGGGCCTGGGCGCGCGCGCTCGAGCTCGACCCGGCCAATCCCGCGCTGCCGCCCCGGCTGCAGATCATCCAGCAGCTGCCGGCGACGCAGGCAACGCCCTGATCTGACCCCATCCACCGATTGATCGAGAACCCGCCATGCACAGAAGAACCCTGACCCGCTGGGTCGCCGGCGCCGCGCTGGCACTGGCCGCCGCCCTGCCCGCCTCGGCCCAGAATGCGGCAGCGCCGGCCGCCGCACCGCGCGTCAAGCTCGAGACCAGCCTGGGCAATATCGTGCTCGAGCTCGACGCGCAGAAGGCGCCCAGGACGGTCGCCAACTTCGTCCAGTACGTCAAGGACAAGCATTACGACGGCACGGTGTTCCACCGTGTGATCGACGGCTTCATGATCCAGGGCGGCGGCTTCACGGCCGAGATGCAGCAAAAGCCGACCCGCGCGACGATCCAGAACGAGGCCGACAACGGCCTGAAGAACCTGCCGCTGACGGTCGCGATGGCACGCACCAACGACCCGCACTCGGCCTCGGCCCAGTTCTTCATCAACATCGCCGACAACCGCTTCCTCAACCACACCCAGCCGACGCTGAACGGCTGGGGTTATGCGGTGTTCGGCAAGGTCGTTGCCGGCGCCGACGTGGTGGACAAGATCCGCCAGGTCCGCACCGGCAACCGCGGCATGTTCCAGGACGTCCCGACCACCCCCGTCACCATCCTCAAAGCCACATTGGAGAAATGAACATGGCCAAGCCCCAAGTCGAACTGCACATCAAGGACCACGGCGTCATCACGCTCGAACTCGACGACGAGAAGGCGCCGATCTCGGCCGCCAACTTCCTCGAGTACGTCAAGAGCGGCCACTACGACAACACCATCTTCCACCGCGTGATCAACGGCTTCATGATCCAGGGCGGCGGCTTCGAGCCCGGCATGAAGCAAAAGCCGACCGGCGCCGAGATCAAGAACGAAGCCAACAACCAGCTCAAGAACGACAAGTACACGGTCGCGATGGCGCGCACCAACGCCCCGCACTCGGCGACGGCCCAGTTCTTCATCAACGTCGCCGACAACGAGTTCCTGAACTTCAAGAGCGAGACCCCGAGCGGCTGGGGCTATGCCGTGTTCGGCAAGGTCGTCGGCGGCACCGAGATCGTCGACAAGATCCGCGGCGTCAAGACCGGCAACAAGGGCTATCACAGCGATGTGCCGGTGGCCGATGTCGTGATCGAAAAGGCCGTTGCGCTCTGATCCCGAGGCGCCGACGCGCTGGGGCGAACTGAACGCCCCGGCGCCTTGGCGCACGATCGACTTCATCTCCGACCTGCACCTGCAGGCCGGCGATCCCGCCACCGCGCAGGCCTTCAGGCGCTACCTGCAGGACTGCCAGGCGGACGCGCTCTTCATCCTCGGCGACCTGTTCGAGGTCTGGATCGGCGACGACCTGCTCGACGCCAGTCCTGCCGAACGGACAGCCGAGCCCGAATACGACTTCCTGGCCGGCATCTGCACCGATCTGCGCGCATTTTCGGCCCGGCAAGCGCTCTACGTCATGCACGGCAACCGCGACTTCCTGCTCGGGGTGCGCTTTGCCGCCGCCAGCGGCGCCACCCTGCTCGACGACCCGACCCTGCTGCGCTGGGGCGAGCAGCGGGTCCTGCTGAGCCACGGCGACGCCTGGTGCCTGGGCGATGGCGACTACCTCGAATTCCGCGCCCAGGTGCGCAGCCCCGGCTGGCAGGCCGCCTTCCTGCAGCGACCGCTGGCCGAACGCGCTTCGCTCGCGCGCGGCCTGCGCGCGGCCAGCGAAGCGCGCAAGCAGGACCCGGCCCAGGACTGGGCCGATGTCGATGCCGCGACGGCAACCGCCTGGCTGCAAGCCAGCGACGCCGCCACGCTGGTGCATGGCCACACCCACCGCCCGGGACGGCACGAGCTGGGCGACGGGCGGCAACGCCTGGTGCTGAGCGACTGGGAGGCCGAGGCACGCCCGGCGCGCGCCGAGGCACTGCGGCTCGACGCCTCGGGCCGCTGGCAACGGATCGGGCTGGCGGACTGAGTCCAGGTCCGGACCTGGCCTGATGCCCTGACACCGACCGAGCCATGAAGCCGCCAAGCCGCTGGACCCGACTGCTGCAAGGACTGCCCGGCTGGGTCCGGCGCTGGCTGGTCCGCCCCGGCCTGGTGCCGCCCGCAACCATCCCCGCGACGCTCTGGCAGCAGACCCTGGGTCGCCTGCCCTGGCTGGCCGGGCTGGGCCCCGACGAGCAGGCCAGGCTGCGCGAGCTGTGCGCGCGTTTCCTGGCCGAGAAGGAATTCCACGGTGCCCAGGGCCTGGCGGTCAGCGACGCGATGGCACTGGCGGTCGCGGCCCAGGCCTGCCTGCCGCTGCTGTACTGGGGAACGGACGCGCTCGACTGGTATGACGATTTCGTCGGCATCGTGCTGCACCCCGACGAGGTGCTGGCGCCGCGCGAGGCGCTCGACGAAGCCGGCGTGCTGCACCACTGGCAGGAGCCGCTGATCGGCGAGGCGATGGCCGGCGGCCCGGTGATGCTGGCCTGGTCCCATGTGCAGGGCGACCGGCAGGCGCAGACCGAGGGCCACAACCTGGTGATCCACGAGTTCGCGCACAAGCTCGACCTGCGCGGCAAGCCGGCCGGCAGCGACGCCAACGGCTGCCCGCCGCTGCCGGCAGGCTTCATGGGGCTGGGCCCGGGCGCGGCGCGCCAACGCTGGCAGCAGGACTGGAGCGCGGCCTATGCGGAGTTCTGCCAGCAGCTCGAGCTGGCCGAGCGCTTCGGCCAGCCGGCGCCCTGGCTCGACCCCTATGCCGCGCAGGCACCGGCCGAGTTCTTCGCCTGCGCCTGCGAGGCCTACTGGGTGGCGCGGGAACGCTTCGCGCTGGAGTTCCCGCAGCTGGCGCCGCTGCTCGACGCCTTCTTCAGGCGACCGCCGCGCTGAACGGCGCGGCCACCCGATCCAAGGCGCTTACTTGCGCAGCAGCGACTTGAGCGCTGCCTGCAGGCGACGCGCCTGGGCCGCGTCATAGCCCGAGGCCAGCACCTGGGCCACGTCCTGGGCCCAGGTCTGGGCCGGCGCCGGGTCGTTGCGGCGGGTCAGCAGCTTGAGCTGCAGCGCGCGACGCGCGTCGAGCTGCTCGGCCGGGGTCGGTACCTCGGCGGCCATCTCCAGGCGCAGCAGGCTCTCGGTGGCGGCAGCGGTCGGTGCCTTGCCCAGGGCCTGGACCCAGGCCGCGCGGGCATTGCCGACCCGGCCACCCAGGGCCTGGGCCGCAGGCAGGGCAGCTGCATCGCGCTGCTCCCAGGCGCCCAGCAGCTGGGTCAGCACCTCGCCATGGGCTTGCGCGGCGAGCTTGCGCAGCGCGGCCTCGGCATGCTCGATCGCCTCGCGCTGGGCGCGGAAGGCGCTGTCGCCCAGGCGCGGACCGCGCGGCTCGAAGTCGGCACGGTCGCCGCGCTCGAAGCGACCCGGACCCTCGCGGCGGCCGTCACGGCCATCGCGGCTGCCGCGCTCGTCGCGGCCACCGGCACGCTGTCCCTTGTCGCCCGGACGGCCGACGGCCGGCTGGGCCTTGACCATGCCGGGGCGGTCGTCACCGCGCACCGCAACGATCTTGCGCGGAGCGGGCGCCGGCTTGGCCGGTGCTTGCTCGGCGGCGGCTTCGGTCGCAGCATCAGCGACGGCTTCGGCAGCCGCTTCGGCCGGCGCAGCCGGCTTGGCCTGCTCGGCGGCCACGGCAGCGGCCTGGCCGCGGATCGCGTCCTGCAGCGCCTGCATCGCGGCGCGGATCTGCTGCGCGTCGCCGCCGGCGTTGGCCGCCTCGAGCGCCTTGGCGGCCTCGAGCACGATCTTGTCATGCTCGCTGACGGCCGAGGCCGACTTGCTGCGCTCGGAGCCCTTGCGCTCGAAGGCCTCGTCGATCGGCTGGCGGAAGGCCTCCCACAGCTTCTGCTCCTGCTTGCGCTCGAGCGGCACGGCATGGGCTTCCTGCTGCCAGCGCTGCTGCAGCGCCTTGACCGCGTCGATGCGCAGGGTCGGGGCGGCGCCCAGCTGCTTGGCTTCGTCGATCAGCGCATGGCGGCGTGCCACGCTCTCTTGCTGCGCCGCTTCGAGGCGGGCATGGGCCGCCTGCATCGCGGCCTTCCATTGCGGCTGCAGCTCGGTGTAGAGCTTCTCGCTGACATGGCCCGACTGGCGCCAGCGCTCGGAGAAGGCATGCAGCTCGCGCAGCTGGGCCTTCCAGTCGCTGTTGTCGGCATGGGCAGCGGTCCAGGCCTTGAGGTCCTCGACCATGGCCAGGCGCTGGGCGCGGCTGGCCTCGTTCTGTTCCTTGAGCTTGCCAAGCCAGGCCTCGACCAGCTTGTGCGCGGCGGTGCAGGCTTCGTCGAACTTCTTCCACAGCGCGTGGTTCGGGGCACCACCCTGGTCGGTCGCCTTCCACTGCTCGCGCAGGGTGCGCAGCGTCTCCTGGATCTTGCGCCCGCCCGGACGCTGGCCTTCGGGGGCCTGGGTCAGCGCGACTGCCTTGGCCAGCAGCTCCTCGCGCAGCTGGTCGGCGCGCTGGCGCTGGTCGCCCGCGAGCTCGCCCGCCTGCGCCAGCGCGGCCTGGACCTGGGGCTCGAGCTCGGCCGAGACATGGCGGCCATGCTCCTTGAGCGCGGCGCGCAGGGCCGAGACCAGCTTGGGCGTGGCCTTGTTGTGGCCTTCGGCCAGGTTCTGCTGCAGCGCGGCCAGCGCGGCGCCGACGGCTTCGGCCGCCTTGGCCTGCAGCTGGGCCAGATCGAGCTCGACCGCGGCGGCCGTCGCAGCAACGGCAGCGGCAGCCAGCGGGACCTCACCGCGCGCCAGGCGCAGCTCGTCGGCCCAGACCGGGACCGCGGGCAGCGGCGCCTCGGCATTCTCGGCGGCGGCGGCGGCCTGCTCGAGGGCGGCGCAGAAGGCTTCCCAGACCAGGGTCAGCTGCTGGCTTGAGGCCTCGAGCTGCTTGGGGAACTTGGGATCCAGGCTGCTCCAGGCCGGATCGGCATTGAACTGCGCGGCGGCGGCCTGCCACTGCGTGACATCGGTGCGCAGGGTCTCGAGCAGGGCCTGGGCCTCGCGCCAGGGCTTGGTCGACAGCACCTCGATGCGCTGGGCCAGCAGCAGTGCGGTCTCGCGCTCGACCTGGACCCGGTGCTGCAGGTCCTCGACCGCCTTCATGCGCTCGGCCAGCGCGGCCTTGAGGCCGGCCAGCGGCTCGCGCGACAGCGGCGCGCCGGCCTTGGCGGCATCGCGCTGCCAGGCCATCGCATTGGCCAGGTTCAGGCAGGGCTGCTCGATCAGCGCGCGCGCCTTGGCGGCCCATTCCTCGGCGATCGCCTCCTGCGCCTTGGCGCGCTTGAGCTCGTCGAGCTTTTCCTTCAAGGCCTTGGCCGCGCCCTTGTCGCGGTGCGAGAGCTCGCGGTAGACCTCGGCCATCTGGTCGACCGAAGGATCGGTCGCCAGCCACTCGCGCAGGCGGGCGGCGCGCTCGCCCGAGGTCGGCGCGGTGAAGGCTCCGCCCGTGAGGGCGTCGAGTTGCGAGAGGTCGGCGGGCTTGGAGGAAGGCTTGGAGGTATTCACGACGCGAACAGTATTCAGAAATTAGATGCGCGGGACGGCTTCGCCCCGGCATGGGTCATGCGCTATTGTCGCCTGTCTTTGCCAGGCGGGGAAAGCCGCGTCAGCGACCGGGGTCCGGCAAGAACAGTTCCTGCAGGTCGCTCAGGAAATCGAAGCCGCGCTCGGTCGGGCGCAAGCTGGCCGGATCGCGGGTGATCCAGCCCTTGGCCTCGGCCTGCTGCAGCGCCGGCATGATGCGGCTCAGCGGCAGTCCGGTGCGCTCGGCAAACAGCGCCAGCGGGAAGCCCTCGCGCAGCCGCAGCGCATTGAGCATGAACTCGAACGGCAGCTCGGCCGGCGCGACCTCCTCCTCGCTCGCCATGGGCTGGCCCTTCAAGGCGTTGTCCATGTAGAGCTGCGGGTCGCGCCAGCGCACCTGGCGCAGCACGCGGTGCGCGAAGCTGAGCTTGCCATGGGCCCCGGCACCGATGCCGAGGTAGTCGCCGAACTGCCAGTAGTTCCAGTTGTGGAAGCAGCGATGGCCGGCGCGCGCATAGGCCGAGACCTCGTAGCGCGACAGCCCGGCCAGGCCGGTGCGCTCGGTGATGCGGTCGAGCATCTCGTAGGCCAGGTCCTCGTCCGGCAAGGCGGGCGGGAACTTGGCGAAATAGGTGTTGGGCTCGAGCGTCAGGTGGTAGACCGACAGGTGCGGCGGATTGAAGCCGAGCGCGATGTCGAGATCCCGGTCCAGGTCGGCCAGGGTCTGGCCCGGCAGCGCATACATCAGGTCGATGTTGAAGGTCTCGAAATGACGCGCGGCCTCGTCCAGCGCGGCCCGGGCCTGGTCGGCGCTGTGGACCCGGCCCAGCGCCTGCAGGAAGCGGTCGTCGAAGCTCTGCACGCCCACGCTCAGGCGCGTGACGCCGGCCTCGCGGAAGGCCTTGAAGCGGTCTTTCTCGAAGGTGCCGGGATTGGCCTCGAGCGTGATCTCGGTGTCGGCCTCGAGCCGCAGCAGCGCGCGCACGTCTGACAGCAGCCGGTCGATGGCGTCGGGCGAGAACAGGCTGGGCGTGCCGCCGCCGATGAAGACGCTGTGCACGCTGCGGCCCCAGACCAGCGGCAAGCTGGATTCCAGGTCGGCGCGCAAGGCATCGAGGTAGCGCTGCTCGGGAAAATCGCGCTGCGCCGACTCATGCGAGTTGAAGTCGCAATAGGGGCATTTCTTCAGGCACCAAGGCAGGTGGATATAGAGCGACAACGGCGGCAAGGCCGACAGCTGCAGCTGGCCCGGGCGGTGCAGCTGGATGACAGATTGGTTCATGCGGCAGCGTCCGGATACCAGCGCTCGCGCATCAGCGCCAACATGGCGCGCGCGGCGCGGCCGCGATGGCTGTTGGCGTTCTTGACCTCGTGGCTCAGCTGGGCAAAGGTCTGGCCGAACTCGGGGATGTACATCACCGGATCGAAGCCGAAGCCGTTCTCGCCCACCGGTTGCTCGGTGATCAGGCCGGCGACGCGGCCGCTCGCCACCAGCGGCTCGGGGTCGTCGGCGCTGCGCACCGCGACCAGGGTGCTGACCATGGCGGCGCGCCGGTTGGCCTGGCCCTGCAGCTGCTCGAGCAGCGCGCGCACATTGTTGGCGTCGCTCTTGGCGTAGCCGAACTGGGTGCAGTAGTAGGCGGTGTCGACCCCCGGCAGGCCGCCGAAGGCGTCGACGCAGAGGCCCGCGTCGTCGGCCATCGCGGGCAGGCCGCTCAAGCGCGCCGCATGGCGCGCCTTGGCCAGCGCGTTCTCGATGAAGGTGCGATGCGGCTCAGGCGCCTCGGGAATGTTGAGCTCGCCCTGGCGGATCAGCTCGACCCCGAGCGACCCGAACATGTCCTGCAACTCGGCCAGCTTGCCGGCATTGTTAGACGCCAGCACCAGTTTCCTGCCTGTCATGTCCGCCTCCTCAGATCACGTCGGCGCCGGCCAGCGCGGCCTGCTGCAGCACGATCAGCTCAGCTATGCCCTGCTCGGCCAGCAGCAGCAGCTGGTTCATTTCAGTCCGGCTGAAGGGCTGGCCCTCAGCCGTGCCCTGGACCTCGACGTAATGGCCGGCGCCGGTCATGACCACGTTCATGTCGGTGTCGCAGCCGGAATCCTCCAGGTAGTCGAGATCGAGCACCGGCTGGCCCTTGACGATGCCGACCGAGACCGCCGCCACCGGGTGCAGCAGCGGGCTGACGGTGATCTTGCCCTCGGCGAGCAACTGGTGCACCGCGTCCTGCGCCGCGACGAAGGCGCCCGTGATGGCGGCGGTGCGGGTGCCGCCATCGGCCTGCAGCACGTCGCAGTCGAGCGTGATGGTGCGCTCGCCGAGCGCCTTGAGGTCGAACACCGCACGCAGCGAGCGGCCGATCAGGCGCTGGATCTCCTGGGTGCGGCCGCTCTGCTTGCCCTTGGCGGCCTCGCGGCTGCTGCGGCTGTGGGTCGCGCGTGGCAACATGCCGTACTCGGCCGTGACCCAGCCCTCGCCGCTGCCCTTCTGGTGCGGCGGCACCTTCTCCTCGACCGAGGCGGTGCAGAGCACCTTGGTGTTGCCGAACTCGACCAGCACCGAGCCCTCGGCATGCATGGTGTAGTGACGGGTGATGCGCACCGGGCGCAGGGCATCGGGGCGGCGGCCATCGGCGCGCAGCACCGTGGCGGTCAGGGTCGGGTCGGTCATGGGGGAGGTCTTGGACAATGAATGGGGCAGGAGGATAGCCGCCCTGACGCCTGTCGCGCGGGAGCGACCCTGGTCTTTGACATAATCGCAGTCTATGCAACGCCGTTGCGTCCCGACTGCGAGAATTGAAATGCCAGTTTACAGCATGACCGGCTATGCCACGGCCCAGAGCCAGCCCGCCGACACCGACCTCCCCACCCCCGCAGCCTCGGCCATGCTCGGCATGGAAATACGCTCGGTCAACAGCCGCTTCCTCGACTTCAGCCTGCGCCTGTCCGACGAGCTGCGCCCGGCCGAGCCCGCGCTGCGCGAGCTGATCGGCGCGCGCATCAAGCGCGGCAAGGTCGAGCTGCGCGCCTGGATCGAGGGCCGCGGCGACCATGGCCTGCGCCAGCCCGGCATGGCCGAGCTGCAAAAGCTCATCAGCGTGCAGGACCAGGTACTGAGCTGGATGCCGCAATCGCGCCCGCTGTCGGTAGCCGAGGTGCTGGCCGCGCTGGGCCGCGGCACGCCGGCGCCGACCGGCCTGACCGATGCGCTGCTGGCGCTGGCGCGCCAGGCCGTGGAGGAATTCACCGCCTCGCGCGAGCGCGAAGGCGCCAAGCTCAGCGCCATGCTGCTCGACCGCACGGCGCAGCTGCGCGCGCTGGCCTCCCAGGCCCAGCCGCTGGTGCCGCAGCTGGTCGAGCTGCAGCGCCAGCGCTTCCTCGAGCGCTGGAACGAGGCGCTCGGCGCGGCCCAGACCGACGCCGCGGCCCAGGCCGCGCAGGAGCGCGCGCTGTCCGAAGCCACCGCGTTTGCGATCCGCATCGACGTGGCCGAGGAACTGACCCGGCTGCAGGCCCATCTCGACGAGATCGAGCGCCTGATCGGCAAGGGCGGCGAGGTCGGCAAGCGGCTCGACTTCTTCATCCAGGAACTGCACCGCGAGGCCAACACCCTGGGCAGCAAGTCGTCCAGCTTGGAGCTGACCAAGATCTCGGTCGACATGAAGGTCATGATCGAGCAGATGCGCGAACAGGTACAGAACCTCGAATGAAGCAGAACAAGATGGATTACCCTGGCAACCTCTACGTCGTCGCAGCCCCGAGCGGCACCGGCAAGTCCAGCCTGGTCAAGGCCCTGCTGGAAGTCGACTCGCGCATGGAGCTGTCCGTGTCGCACACCACCCGCGCCCCGCGCGGCCAGGAAGTGCACGGCCGCGAGTACTACTTCACCAGCCAGGAGGAATTCGACCGCATGGTCGAGGCCAACGCCTTCGTCGAGTGGGCCCAGGTCCATGGCAACCGCTACGGCACCTCGCGCAAGACGATCGAGGACAAGATCGCGGCCGGCGCCGACATCGTGCTCGAGATCGACTTCCAGGGTGCGGTCCAGATCAAGCAGCAGTTCCCCAACGCGGTGCTGATCTTCATCCTGCCGCCGAGCTGGCCCGAGCTGCGCGCGCGCCTGATGCGCCGCAACGAGGACTCCGAAGCGACGATCGAGCTGCGCATGAAGAACGCCGCCGAGGAGGTCGCGCAGGTCGACAAGTTCGATTTCGTTATAATCAACGAATTGTTCGAGCGCGCGCTTTTCGACCTGAAAGCCATTGCGCACGCGCAGCGGCTCAAGGTGGCCGCCCAGCGTCGCGCCCGCGCCGAGACCTTCCGCGCTCTCGATATCCCCTAATCCCACGGCCTAGCGCCGCACCGGAGCCCGTCATGGCACGCATCACCGTTGAAGACTGTCTGGAAAAGATCCCCAATCGCTTTCAGCTCGTGCTGGCCGCAACCTACCGCGCCCGCATGCTGCACCAGGGCCACAGCGCCCGGGTCGAGACCAAGAACAAGCCCTGCGTGACCGCCCTGCGCGAGATCGCAGACGGCAAGGTCGGCCTCGAGATGCTCAAGAAAGTTCCGATCTGAACCTCAGATCCTCCAGCAAGAAGGCACCGCAAACGCGGTGCCTTCTCGTTTTGTGTGGCCCGAATCCGACTGCCATGACCGCTTCCACGTCAATTTG
Source organism: Malikia granosa (assembly GCF_002980595.1). GTDB lineage: Bacteria > Pseudomonadota > Gammaproteobacteria > Burkholderiales > Burkholderiaceae_C > Malikia > Malikia granosa. The sequence goes on along the minus strand of NZ_PVLQ01000012.1, from coordinate 95,769 downwards.
CCGTATTCAGGCTAAAGTAAAGGCATGAATCAGGACGCGACCTTGACAACTTCCCTGAGCCCGGCGCAAGCGGCGGCACGGGCGTCCGCCGCCAGTTTTGCCGCCCTGGAAGCCAACCTGGACTACCTGGGTGCCAGCGACATCGAGCTGGTGCGTCGCGCCTACCGCCTGGCCGACGAGGCACATCTGGGCCAGATGCGCAAGAATGGCGACCCCTACATCACGCACCCGATCGCGGTGGCGCAGATCTGCACCGAGTGGAAGCTCGACGCGCAGGCGCTGTCGGCCGCCTTGATGCACGACGTGATGGAGGACTGCGGCATCGGCAAGGCCGACCTGATCGAGCGCTTCGGCACCCCGGTGGCCGAGCTGGTCGACGGCCTGACCAAGCTCGAGAAGCTCGAGTTCCACTCGCGCGAGCACAACCAGGCCGAATCCTTCCGCAAGATGCTGCTGGCGATGGCGCGCGACGTGCGCGTGATCCTGATCAAGCTGGCCGACCGCACCCACAACATGCGCACCATGGGCGACATGCCGCGCAGCAAATGGGGCCGGATCTCGTCCGAGACGCTGGAGATCTACGCACCGATCGCGCACCGGCTCGGCCTCAACCACAGCTACCGCGAACTGCAGGATCTGGCCTTCAAGCACCTCTATCCCTGGCGCTACGAGATCCTGAGCAAGGCGCTCGCCAAGTCGCGCAACCGGCGCAAGGACCTGATCGCCAAGGTGCAGGCCGAGGTCGAGACCGCCTTCGACCAGCATGGCATGGAGCCGCGCATCCGCGGCCGGCAGAAGACGCTGTTCTCGATCTACCGCAAGATGCAGCTCAAGCACCTGTCGTTCGCGCAGGTGACCGACATCTACGGCTTTCGCATCGTGCTGCCCGAGCTGATGAACTGCTACACCGCCCTGGGCGTGCTGCACCAGCTCTACAAGCCGCTGCCGGGCAAGTTCCGCGACTACATCGCGATCCCGAAGGCCAACGGCTACCAGTCGCTGCACACGACGCTGGTCGGCCCGTTCGGCACCAACATCGAGTTCCAGCTGCGCACCGAGCCGATGGACGTGGTGGCCGAGTCGGGCGTGGCCGCGCACTGGCTCTACAAGGCCAGCGAGCCCGACAGCGCCGCCGCCAAGGACCTCAGCACGCAATGGCTGCAGTCCCTGCTCGACATCCAGCAGGAGACCCATGACGCGGCCGAGTTCTGGGACCATGTCAAGATCGACCTGTTCCCGGAGGCGGTCTATGTCTTCACGCCCAAGGGCCGCATCATGGCGATGCCGCGCGGCGCGACCGTGGTCGACTTCGCCTACGCGATCCACACCGACATCGGCTCGCACGCGATCGGCGCCACGGTCAACCGCGAGCAGAGCCCGCTGCACACCGAGCTAAAGAACGGCGACGTGGTCGAGATCGCGACCTCGCAGCATGCCAAGCCGAACCCGGTCTGGCTGAGCTTCGTGCGCACCGGCCGCGCGCGCTCCAAGATCCGCCACCACCTCAAGACGCTCGAGCTCAAGGAGTCGCGCGAGCTCGGCGAGCGGCTGCTGCTGCAGTCGCTGCGCGCCGAAGGCATCGCCAGCCTGCCCGCGGTCAGCGGACCGACCCAGGGCCTGTGGGACAAGCTGCTGCGCTTCACCGGCAACAAGAACCGCGACGAGCTGCTGGCCGACATCGGGCTGGGCAAGCGCATCGCGACCATGGTCGCGATCAAGCTCGCCGCCCTGCTCAACGAGGCCGGCCAGAAGCCCGACGTGCTGCTGATGACCCAGGAGCGCTACGCCGGCGGCCACGACAAGCTCAGCCAGGGCGTGCTCGCGCTCGACGGCAGCGAGGGCGCCTCGGTGCGCTACGCCACCTGCTGCCATCCGATCCCGGGCGACGCCATCGTCGGCTACCTGGGACGCGGCGAAGGCCTGGTGGTGCATACCGACGACTGCCCGGTGATCCAGAAGCAGCTGCTGCGCGACAGCGAACGCTTCACCGCGGTCGAATGGTCGGACGAGCCGGTGCGCACCTTCGAGACCTGCCTGATCGTGACGCTCAACAACGTCAAGGGCGCACTGGCCAAGGTCGCCGCCGCCCTCGCCGCCGCCGAGGCCGACATCACCCATCTGCAGATGAGCGAGGAGTCGGTGCAGTCCGCGCTCGACATCCGCTTCACGATCGCGGTACGCGACCGGGTGCACCTCGCGCATGTGCTGCGCAGCTTGAAGCGCACGCCGACCGTGATGCGGGTGCTGCGCGAGGACCCGGGCCGCGCCGCGCCGCACAACCCGTGAGGCAACGCGACGGCCAGACCAGCCGTCGGACCAGGCGCCGGGCGCCGGCCGGACTCAGGCCACCGGCGCCGGGTAGCTGACTTCCAGGATCTCCAGCGTCTCCCAGCCGGCGGGCGTGCGCAGGCGCACCTCGTCGCCGACACGCGCCTTCAGCAGGGCCTGCGCCACCGGCGAGATCCAGCTGACCTGGCCCTGCGCGCTGTCAACCTCGTCGATGCCCATGATGGTCACGGTGGTCTCGCTGCCATCCTCGCGCGCATAGGTCACGGTGGCGCCAAAATAGACCTGCTCGTTGCCATGGTGCAGCGAAGGGTCGACCACCAGCGCGATATCGAGCCGCCGGGTCAGGAAGCGGATGCGGCGGTCGATCTCGCGCAGCCGCTTCTTGCCGTAGAGGTAGTCGCCGTTTTCCGAGCGGTCGCCGTTGCTGGCCGCCCAGTGCACGATCTCGACCATCTTCGGCCGCTCGACGTCGAGCAGCTGCAGCAGCTCGGCGCGCAGCCGGTCGTGGCCGGCGCGGGTGATGTAGTTCTTGCCGCCTGCCGGCAGCTTGGGCGCACCGAGATCCTCGTCGTCGTCCTCGGCATCGGTCTCGCGGGTGAAGGCTTTGCTCATGGGAAAAGTCTAAGGGCGAAAAAAAACCTGCAGCATTTCTGTTGCAGGTTTTTTCATTGGTGCGGCTGGCAGGATTCGAACCCACGACCCCTTGGTTCGTAGCCAAGTACTCTATCCAACTGAGCTACAGCCGCTAAACCGTAGTCCGCCTCGCGACGGATGAAACTCTCACGCTGAAGGCGTCACCGTTGGCGCGACGTCTTCCGAAACATGGTGCGGCTGGCAGGATTCGAACCCACGACCCCTTGGTTCGTAGCCAAGTACTCTATCCAACTGAGCTACAGCCGCTAAACCGTAGTCCGCCTTGCGACGGATGAAACTTTCACGCTGAAGGCGTCACCGTTGGCGCGACGTCTTCCGAAATATGGTGCGGCTGGCAGGATTCGAACCCACGACCCCTTGGTTCGTAGCCAAGTACTCTATCCAACTGAGCTACAGCCGCTGAAAACGCAAGTATAGCAGGATTTCCGGGGCTTGCCGGCTTTTTTGCCGGCAGCACGCAAAAGTCCCAACAATCACAGCAATACCCGGAGCAGCAATACGGTTGATAATCAGTCTCATTTACAATCAAGCGGCAGATTCCTAGAATCGCTCATCCACTGACCTCGACCCGGAGCCTCACATGTCTTTCCGCATCCCCCTGCTCTCCCTGCTGCTGGCCGGCACCGCCCTGGGCGCCCAGGCCGCCGAACCGGTGCTCAACCTCTACTCGGCGCGCCACTACCAGACCGACGAGGCGCTGTACAGCGACTTCACCAAGCAGACCGGCATCAAGATCAACCGGATCGAGGGCAAGGAGGAGGAACTGCTCGAGCGCATCAAGAACGAGGGAGCGAACAGCCCGGCCGACGTGCTGCTGACCGTCGATGCGGCGCGACTGGCGCAGGCGCATGACCTGGGCCTGTTCGCGCCGGTCAAGTCCAAGCTGCTCGAGAGCCGGATCCCGGCCTATCTGCGCACCGACGACTGGTTCTCGTTCTCGACCCGGGCCCGCCTGATCGTCTACAACAAGCTCGACGTCAAGCCCGAGCAGGTGCGCAATTATGCCGACCTGGCGCAGCCGGCGCTCAAGGGCAAGTTCTGCTCGCGCTCGGGCTCGCACCCCTACAACATCTCGCTGCTGGCCTCGGTGATCTCGCACGAGGGCGAACCGAAGGCCGAGCAATGGGCCAAGGGCCTGGTGGCCAACTTCGCGCGCGCGCCCAAGGGCGGCGACACCGACCAGATCAAGGCGGTGGCAGCCGGCGAATGCGGCGTCACGATCGCCAACTCGTATTACGTCGCGCGCCTGATGCGCTCGACCGATCCGGCCGACCGCAAGGTGATGGAGAGCGTGGGCGTGATCGCGCCGGACCAGAAGGGCAACGGCACCCATGTCAACGTCTCGGGCGGCGGCATGCTCAAGCATGCGCCGAATCCGCAGGCCGCCGTCAAGTTCCTCGAGTACCTGGCCAGCGACCAGGCCCAACGTTACCTGGCCGACGGCAACAACGAATGGCCGGTAGTCGCCAGCGTCAAGACCACCAACCCGGCGCTGAAGGCGCTGGGCGCCTTCAAGGTCGACCAGCTGCCGATCGGCCAGCTCGCGATGTACCGCACCAAGGCGCAGATGGTGTTCGACCGCGCCGGCTTCCGCTGAAGCCGGACCGGGGCCTCAGCGCGGCTGGGGCCGCGGGCCCTTGCCGTCCATCGGGCGGCCAGCGGCCTGGCGCTCGTCGAGCTGCTTGAGCTGTTCGGGCGTCAGCAGCGCGCGCAGCTGGGACTGGAACTGGGCGCGCTGGAACAGGTGCTGGGCCATCTGCTGGCCCTGCTCGTCGGCCAGGGCACGGGCCTTGGCGGCATCGAAGCTGGGCGCGCGTGACAGCTGGTCGAGCTGCTCGTGGCGAGCTCGGCTCTGGCCCATCTGCTCCTGCATCGTCTTGGCCTGGGCCTGCATCAGTTCCTTAACCTTGTCGCGCTGGGCGTCGCTGAGCTGGAGCGACTGCAGCATCCTGGGCGACAGGCCGCCCATGTGTCCTCCCATATGACCGCCCATGGGACCATGGCCCATGCGACCGCCGTGGTGACCTTCGGCACCGGCCATGCCGTACATGGCGCCACCGTGGCGGCCCTGCGGGTCGCAGCCTTCGCCGGCCTCCGGGGGGGCGGCCATCGCGGTCAGGCTCAGGGCGGCGAGCAAGCCGAGGGCGGTGTTGCGCAAGACAGCGGGTGATTTCATCGTGAACTCCTGTTGGTGAAAGACAGCCCATTGTTGCGGCCCGGGCAGTTAACGGGTGTTAAGCCAAAGTAAATTCGCGTAAAGAGCGCCGCAGCGGCAGGCACACGGGCCTAAGATCGGCAGCCATGCCCTTTCCCTCCCTTCCCGCCAGCCAGGCCCGGGTGCTGCTGGTCGACGACGACATCGAGCTCGCCGGCCTGCTGCGCGACTACCTCGGGCGCGACGGCTTCGCGGTCGACTGCGCCCATGACGGCGAATCCGGCGCCAGCGCCGCGGCTTCGGGCGCTTACGACATCGTGGTGCTCGATGTCACCATGCCCGGGATCAATGGCATCCAGGCGCTGAGCCGCATCCGCGCCAGCAGCCAGGTGCCGGTGCTGATGCTGACCGCGCGTGGCGACGACGCCGACCGCATCGTCGGGCTCGAGCTCGGCGCCGACGACTATGTGCCCAAGCCCTGCACCCCGCGCGAGCTGGCGGCGCGGCTACGCGCCATCCTGAAGCGGGTGCAGGCCGGCAAGGGCGCGGGCATCGAGTCCGCGCAGGAGCTGCGGGTCGGTGCGCTGCAGCTCTGGCCCGGCAGGCGGCGCGCCGCCTGGAACGGCCAGGCGCTCGAGCTGACCAGCACCGAGTTCAGCCTGCTCGAACTGCTGGCACGCCATGCCGGCCAGCCAGTCAGCAAGGACCGGCTGTCGCAGGAAGCGCTCGGGCGGCCGCTGACACGCTTCGACCGCAGCATCGATGTCCACATCAGCGGCATCCGGCAGAAGCTCGGCCCGCTGCCCGACGGCCGCTCGCCGATCGAGACCGTGATCCGCCAGGGCTATATGCTGGTGCTGCCATGACGGGAAAAAGTACCGGCCGCCTGTTCTGGAAGTTCTTCTTCGCCTTCTGGAGCGCCCAGCTGCTGACCTCGGCCGGGGTCGGAGCGGCAGTCTGGATGCTGCGCGGCGACCGGCCGGCGCAGCACTGGCAGGCGCCCGGCATGGGGATGCCGGCAGCGCCCGGCTGGCGCGGGCCGGCCGAGCTGCGTCCCGGCCCGCTGCCGCCCGGCCTGCTGGCCGAACGGCCTCGACCTCGGCCCCGCCCTGGCGCCAGGACCTGGCTGCTGCGCCCGCTCTACCTGACCCTGCTGGCAGGCGGACTGGTCAGCCTGGTGTTCGCGGCCGCCCTGGCCTGGTATTTCGCGCGCCCGATCCGCAGCCTGCGGCAGGCTTTCGACCAGGCCGCCAACGGCCAGCTCGGGACCCGAGTCGGTCCCCGGCTGGCGGGCCGGCGCGACGAGCTGGCCGACCTGGGGCGCGACTTCGACCGCATGGCGGGCCAGCTGCAGCAGCTGCTGGAGGGCCAGCGCCGGCTGCTGCACGATGTCTCGCACGAGCTGCGCTCGCCGCTGGCGCGGCTGCAGGCGGCTACCGACCTGCTGGCCCAGCAGCCCGAGCGCGCGGCCGAATTCATCGAGCGGATCGAGCGCGAGAGCGGGCGCATGGACCGGCTGGTCGGCGAACTGCTGACGCTAGCGCGGCTCGATGCCGACATCGCGCCGCGCCAGCGCGAGCGGGTCGATCTGGCCGAACTGGTGGCCAACGTGGCCGAGGATGCAGCCTTCGAAGGCCAGCAGCGCGGCTGCCGGATCGTGACCGAGGGCGACAGTGGCGCGGTCCTGCATGGCGACCGCGAGCTGCTGCACCGCGCGCTGGAGAACGTGGTGCGCAATGCGCTGCGGCATTCGCCCGATGGTGGCACGGTGCTCATCACGAGCCGCGCCGGGAGCCAACCCGGCTGGCTCGAGATCCGGGTCGACGACGAGGGGTCGGGCGTTCCCGAGGCCGAGCTCGAGCAGATCTTCGCCCCCTTCGTGCGCAGCGCGGGCGCCCAGTCCCAGGCCGGCTATGGGCTCGGGCTCGCGATCACGAGCCGGGTCATGCGCTTGCACGGCGGCCAGGCGAGCGCCGAGAACCGCGCCGGCGGCGGCCTGTCGGTGCGGCTGACGCTGCCAGCCGGCTGAAATGTCGGGCAGGGAAAGGCGGGCGACCTACTTGGTCAGGATCAGCTTGCCCTGGCGGGTCTGCTGCAGGCGGTAGATCTCGCCCTGGTGCCGGATCTGCAGCTCGCGCCGGCCCTGCAGCAGCAGCTGGCTGTCGAGCGGCAGGCTGGCTCCGGCCGGTTCGCTGACGCCAAGCTGCGCCGCCGGCAGCGGTGCGAGCGGCGGCTGCCCAGCCGGCGCGGCGGCGGCTGGCTCCGCTGCCGACAGGAGGGAGGAAGAAGGTCGAGCAGGCGCGCTCATGGCCGGGTCAGGAAGCCGATCTTGCCCAGGCCGGCGCGCTGGGCCGCGGCCATGGCCTGGGCCACCCGCTCGTAGCGCACCGCCTTGTCGCCGCTCAGGTGCAGCTCGGGCTGGGGCTGCTGGGCGGCGGCCGCAGTGAGGCGGGTCTGCAGCTCCTCGTCGCTGATCGCGGCCTCGTTCCAGTGGTACTGGCCCTGGGCGTCGATCGCGAGCCGGATGGTTTGCGGGCGCTCCTGGCTCGGCTGGGTCGCCGCCTGCGGCAGCTCGAGCTGCACCGCGTGGCGGATCACCGGCACCGTGATGATGAAGACGATCAGCAGCACCAGCATCACGTCGATCAGCGGGATCATGTTGATCTCGCTCAGGACCTCGTCCTGGCTGTCGGAGTCGAACTTGCCGAAGGCCATCCCGTCCTCCTCAGCCCTTGCGGCTCACGCTGACGCGGGCGCCGGTGACGAAATAGGCGTGCAGGTCATGGGCGAAGCGGTTGAGCTGGTGCAGCACCCCCTTGTTGCCGCGCACCAGCGCGTTGTAGCCCAGCACGGCCGGAATCGCGACCACCAGGCCGAGCGCGGTCATGATCAGTGCCTCGCCGATCGGGCCGGCGACCTGGTCTATGCTGGCCTGGCCGGCGGCACCGATGCCAAGCAGCGCATGGTAGATGCCCCAGACGGTGCCGAACAGGCCGACGAAGGGTGCGGTGGAGCCGATCGAGGCCAGCACGCTGAGGCCGGACTGCAGGCGGGCAGTGAAGTCGTCGATCGAGTTGCGCAGCGCGCGCGTGACCCATTCGCTGACGTCGAGGCTGTCGCGCAGCTGGGCCGGCGCTTCGCCGTCGAGGTGCAGCAGATGCCGGGTCGCGTCCTGGCCTTCCTGGGCCAGCAGGCGGAACGGGTTGTCGCTGCCGGGCAGCTTGTCGAGGGCGGCGGCGAAATCCTGGCTGTGCCAGAAATCATGGCTGCGGCGGGCCTGGGCCCGGTGGCGCCTGAGGTCGAGCGCCTTGACGATGATGACGGCCCAGGAGGCGACCGACATGGCCAGCAGGATCAGCGCGACGGTACGGGTGACCCAGTCGCCCTGGTTCCAGACATGCGCGAGGCCGAATTGCGTTTCCATAGACTTACTACTCCAAGACAAAATTGATCGGGACGTTGAACCACATGGCCTCGGGCACGCCGCCGCGCTTGCCGGGCAGGTAGCGCCAGCGCAGCACGGTCTGCAGCGCGGCCTGGTCGAGCCGGTCGTAGCCGCTCGAGCTGCGGATCTCGGCCTTCGAGGCACTGCCGTCGGCTTCGATCAGCACGCGCAGCACGACCTTGCCCTCCTCGCCGAGCCGCTTGCTCAAGCCAGGATAGGCCGGCCTGGGGTTGTTGAGGTAGTCGGCGCTCGAGCTTGGCAGCTCGATGCGGGCCGCCGGCGCCGGGCTGGCGGCAGCGGCACTGCCGGCAGCGGTGCTGGCGGACGCCGCATTGGCCTGGGCCGCAGGCGCGGCCGGCGCACTGGCGCCCGCCGGCGCCTGCGAACTGGGCGCCTGGGCCGGGACGGCCGCTGGCAGTGCAGCGGGTGGCTGCGACCTGGCAGGCACCGAGGGAGTCGGGAGCGGCTGGGCTGTCGGCGGCTGTTGCGCCGGCTTGGCCTGGGGCCTGGCCGGCTGCGGCTTCGCGACGGCAGGCCTGGCTGGCGCAGCAGGTGCAGCGGCCGAGGCCGGCTCGGGCAGCAGCAAGGCGGTGGTGACGACTTCGCCAGGCACCGGCAGTTCGGGCGGCTCGGACTGGCCGGCCAGCAGGACCCAGAGGCCGAGCGCATGCAAGGCCAGCACGGCGGCCAGCACCGAAGCCAGGCGCCGCTGGCGGGCTGTCAGTCCTGGGGCCGGATCAGGCCTGTGGGCAATGGGAGGGGAAATGGTCATGGGGTTGCGCCCTGTGGCACGGAAACGGGTCGGGCCGGCATCCAGGGCTGAATAAATTATAAACGAGAATCAATCTCATTTGTATTTTTTAACCACAGGCAATCCGGCTTGAGGTCGGCCAGGCGGTCGATGCCGCACAGGGCCAGCGCGGCCATGAACTCGTCGAGCAGCAGGCGCAGCACATGGGCGACGCCGGTGGCGCCGGCATTGGCCAGGCCGTGGAGGATCGGCCGGCCGACCAGCACCGCCTGCGCGCCGAGTGCCAGCGCCTTGACGATGTCGGTGCCGCGCCGGATGCCGCCGTCGACCAGCACCGGACAGGCGCCCTGCACCGCCTGCACGATGGCGGGCAGCAGCTCGGCCGTCGCCGGCAGGGTGTCGAGCACGCGGCCGCCGTGGTTGGAGCAGATCAGGCCCGCCACGCCCAGGCTGGCGGCCTGGCGCGCGTCGTCCGGATGGGTGATGCCCTTGAGCAGCAGCGGCAGCGGGCTGCGCGCGAGCAGCCACTCGACATCGGCCCAGCTCAGCGCCTGGCTCAGCAAGGCCTGCAGGCCGGCCGGACCGCCTGGCGTGCCGGCCGGCGCCGCGGGTCCGGGCAGTGCCAGCCAGTCGGGCGGCAGGGTGAAGCCGGCGCGCCGTTCGCGGTCGCGCACGCCGTTGACCGGGGCATCGACCGTCAGCACCAGCGCCTCGTAGCCGGCCTGCTGCACGCGCTGCACCAGCTCCAGCATCCAGGCGCGGTCGCCCAGCCCGTAGAGCTGGAACCAGAGCGGGCCGCGCCCGGCGTCGCCGAGCGCCAGCTGGGCCACCAACTCGGGCGGCGTGCTGGTCTGCGCGCTCAGCACCAGCCCGGCGCCCAGCGCGGCGGCGGCCAGCGCGGTGGCACGCTCGCCGTCGGGATGGGCCAGGCGCTGGCAGGCCATGGGCGCGACCAGCAGCGGGGTCGGCCAGCTTTTCCCGAGCAGATGGCAACCGAGGTCGAGCGGCTGCAGCGGCCGCAGCACCCGGGGACGCAACGACAAGCGGTCCCAGGCCTGGCGGTTGGCGCGCAGCGTGATCTCGTCGGCAGCGCCCCCGTGGAAATAGGCCCAGGCCGCCGCATCGAGCCGGCCTTGCGCCATCGCCTCGTGGTCGGACAGCGTGAACAGGCCGGGCGGCAGGCTCTGGCGGCGTGGCAGGGAAGGCATCGTTCCAGGCCGGGCTCAGGTGCTGGCCCATTGCCGCAGCAGGTTGTGGTAGACCCCGCTCAGGGCGATGGTCTCGGCGCTCTCGCCATGGCGCTGGCGCAGGCGCAGCAGGTTCATGTCGAGCTCGAACAGGGTGCGGCGCTGCTCGTCGCTGCGCACCATGCTCTCGATCCAGAAGAAGCTCGCCAGGCGCGCGCCGCGCGTGACCGGCGTGACCTCGTGCACGCTGGTGCCCGGATACAGCAGCGCGTCGCCGGCGGCCAGCTTGACCGCATGGCTGGCCAGGCCGCCATGGCTGTCGTGCACCCGCAGCTCGCCGCCGTCGTACTCGTCGGGATCGGCCAGGAACAGGGTGCAGGACAGGTCGGTGCGCACCCATTCCTGGCTGGCCCTGGAATGCAGCACCGCGCCGTCGACATGGGGGCCGTAGTGGTTCATGTCGCCACTGTAGCGATTGAACAGCGGGTTGAAAATCTTGCGCGGCAGCGCGGCCGAGAAGAACAGCGGGTCGCGCCGCAGCGCGGCAAGCACCAGCTGCTGCAGTTCGGCCGCCTGCGCGCTGTCCTGCGCCAGCTGGGCATTGCGCTTGTGCGCGACGGCCTGGCCGCCGGCCGTGCTGGCGCCATCGGTCCAGGGTGCATCGTCGCCGAGCAGGGCGCGGGCGCGGGCCAGTTCTTCGGGGCCCAGCAGATTCTTGAGGTGCAGCAGCATGGTGGCAAGGGCCCCGGCCGCGAGGCCGGAGCGGTTCAGCAAGGGATCAGAACAGGACCTTGTAGCTCAGCTGGACCTGGCGCGCGGCGCCCGGTGCGTAGAAGCCGCGGTACAGGGTGTCGGCATAGAGCTCGTCGGTCAGGTTGGTGATGTTGAGCTTGAGCGTCTGGTTGGCATCCACGGTGTATTCGGCCATCGCGTCGACCGTGGTGAAGGCCTTGGCCGTGAGATGGCGCGCGCCCTCGGGGTTCTGCTCGCCGCGGTAGTTCAGGCCGGCCCCCAGGCGCCATTGCGGTGCGACGCGGTAGGTGGTCCACAGGCTGGCGCTGTGCCTGGGCGTCAGCGCCGGGCGGTCACCCTTGACCTGGGCGCCGGTGCCAGCCGCGTTGAGCGCGACATTGCTCTCGTCGATCTCGGCGAACGGAATCCAGCTGTGGTTGTAGAAGATTTCCCACTTCGGCGTGATGCGGCCGGCCAGGTTGAATTCCATGCCGGTGGCATGGCGCTTGCCCGACAGCAGCATCTGGGCGGAAGCGCTGTCCGGGTCGGTGTTGCGCTCGTTGTACTTCTCGGAGTGGAACAGCGCGACGCCGAGCGAGGCCTTGTTGTCGAACAGCTCGAACTTGCCGCCGAGCTCGAAGTTGCGGCTCTTCTCGGGGTCGGTCTGGGCGGCCTTGGCGTTGCTGCTGCCGGCCGCCAGGGAGCCGAGCGCGAACTGGTAGCTGTCGCCCGAGGTGTTGTACGAGGTGCCGAAGGAGGCGTAGTAGGACTCGGTATCGCTCGGCTGGTAGAGCGCGCCCAGGCGCGGGCTGACCAGGTCGTCGCTGCGCTTGAAGCTCGCCGCCGGCGTGCTGCCGCTGGCCGGTGCGTGGTAGGAGGCCTCGAAATGGTCCAGCCGCAGGCCGGCGATCAGCTTGACGGTATCGCTGAGGCTGACGGTGTCCTGGGCATAGAGGCCGATGTTGCTGGCCTGGAAGGTGTTGAGCAGCGGCGGCAGGCGGGTGTCGGCCAACGCCGCGCCATCGTTCGGCGAGCCTACCTTGGTGTTCGGCGATGCTGCCAGCCCACTGATGTAGCTGTTGTTGCGCTCGGCATCCTCGTAGGACAGGTCGACACCGGCGATCAGGCTGTGCTGCTTGCCGAAGGCCTGGAACTTGTCGCTGTAGTCGCTCTGGATCTGGGTCAGGTCGCTGTAGCCGACGCGGGCCTTGGGACTGCGGGACAGCACGCTGTCGGCGCTGAGGTTGTCGGCCGTCACGGCCAGTCCGTCCGGCTGCTGCGCCGCTGGCGCGAAGCGCACCGCGCTGGCCAGCAGGTCGCGCTCGTAATGGCCGGTGCGCACGGTGGTCTTGAGCTCGGAGTCCTGGCTGAAGCGATGCAGGTGGCTGAAAGTGGCGTAGCTGCTTTCGGTCTTGAGGTAGTCGCTGGCCAGGCCGTAGTAGTTCTTGGCCGGCAGGGTCGGCTCGATCTTGCCGTTGGCCGTGAACCAGGGATGGTTGTAGAGCGGCTGACCGTCGGTTTCGAGGTGGTACAGGCCGACCGAGAATTCGTCGCGCGAGCCTATGCCCCAGCGGTAGGTCGGCGCGATGCCCTTCTTGCTGCTGCTGGCGCCATGGTTGTCGGCGTCATGCGTCATCGCATTGAGGCGCAGCGCCGAGTCCTCGCCGGTCTGGAGGTTGAAGTCGCCGGTCACGCGCAATTCATTGCCGCTGCCGACGGTGACATCGACCTCGTGCTGGTCCATCAGGAAGGGTTGCTTGCTGACCTGGTTGACCACGCCGCCGGTCGAGCCCTTGCCAAACAGCATCGAGGCCGAGCCCTTGAGGACTTCGACCCGGTCGTGGTTGAAGGTGTCGCGCTCGATCAGCGGCGCGTCGCGCAGTCCATCGACGTAGATGTCGCCGGCCTGGCCGAGCGAGAAGCCGCGCAGGCGCACATCCTCCTCGCCGGTCTCGCCGGCCATGAAGGTCACGCCGGCGGTGGTCTTGAGCACTTCGCGGAAGTCGTCGAGGTTGCGGTCGTCCATCAGCCGCTCGGTCATCACGGTGACGCTCTGCGGGATGTCGCGCAGCGCCTGTTCGCCCTTGGCCATACGGCTGGCGGTGGTACGCAGGCTGTTCTTGGTCCTGGCCTCGACCGGATCGCCCTGCTCCTTGACGGTCACGGTCGACAGGGTGGCCTCGCTGGTGGCAGGAACCGTCTGCGCGCCGGCATTCATCGAGCCGGCCAGCAGCAGCGCGCCGAGCGGCAGCAGGGACAGGCCGGCAGCGGCTGGGGTTGAGACTTCGGCACGCAGGGCCTGGCGGGCCAGGGAAGCGTGGAGCGGATCGGGGCGGACGTTGCGAGTCATGTTGCAGAATCGTTGGAGAGATTGCTGGCTGGCTGGCAACGCCGGGGATGCGCTGTGGCTGGCTGGATGGCACAATTATGACACCAAACAAGAATCAATCTCATTTGCAAGCAAAAATTCAGCCCGCGCGGATCCAGGGCGCGGGCTGCTGCAAGGCGGATGGAGGACCGAAGGGTCAGCCCTTGCGGCTGCGGGCGATCTGGCGCGACAGCAGGATCAAGGGCAGCAGGCCGACCAGGACGATGGCCAGCGCGGCGCTCGAGGCCTCGGCCAGGCGCTCGTCGGAGGCCAGGTTGTAGGTCTGGGTCGCCAGGGTGTCGAAGTTGAACGGCCGCATGACCAGGGTGGCGGGCAGCTCCTTCATGACATCGACGAACACCAGCAGGCCGGCGGTGAACAGGCTGCCACGCAGGAGGGGCAGGTGGACCCGGCGCAGCACCGCGAGCTGGCCCGAGCCCAGGCTGCGCGCGGCGTCGTCCATGCTCGGGGTGATCTTGCCCAGGCTGCCCTCGACGGTCTGCAGCGCGGCCGACAGGAAGCGCACCAGGTAGGCATAGACCAGGGCGGCGATGCCGCCGGTCAGCAGCAGGCCGGGGTTGCTGCCGAACAGCTGCTGCCAGCCGGCCGCCAGCCAGTGGTCGAGCCGGGTCACCGGGATCAGCACCCCGACCGCGATCACCGATCCCGGCACCGCGTAGCCGAGTCCGACCAGCCGGTTCAGGCCGCGCGCCAGCCAGCTGCGCGACAGGCGCGCCGCATAGGCCAGCAGCAGCGCAAGGCCGACCGCCAGCGCCGCCGTCAGCAGCGCCAGCGTCAGGCTGTTGCCGGCCAGCTGGAAGAAGCGGCTGCCGAACTCGCCGATGCCCTGGGCCCAGGCCATGCGCAGCAGCAGGCCGGCCGGCAGCAGGAAGCCCAGCAGCAGCGGCAGCAGGCACCAGAGCGCCGCCAGCCAGGCGCGCCCGCCGCGCAATTGATGGCCCGGCATGGGCCGGTTGCGGCCGGTGGTGTTGTGGTAGCTGGCGCGGCCGCGCGAATGGCGCTCGAGCAGCAGCAGCAGCACGACGAAGCCCAGCAGCAGGGTCGCGAGCTGGGCCGCTGCCGTGCGGTCGCCGAGCGAGAACCAGGCGCGGTAGATGCCGGTGGTGAAGGTGTCGACGCCGAAATAGGCCACGGTGCCGTAGTCGGCCAGGGTCTCCATCAGCACCAGCGCGACGCCGGCGGCAATCGCGGGCCGCGCCAGCGGCAGCGAGACGCGCCAGAACACCTGCCAGGGCCCCTGCCCCAGCGTGCGCGCCGCCTCCAGCATGCCGCTGCTGCGCTCGAGGAAGGCATTGCGCGCCAGCAGGTAGACATAGGGATAGAGCACCAGCGTGAACATCGCGGCCGCACCGCCCAGGCTGCGCACGTCGGGGAACCAGTAGTCGCTGCGGCGCCAGCCGAAGGCCTCGCGCAAGGCGGTCTGCACCGGACCGACGAACTGCAGCCAGTCGGTGTAGAGGTAGGCCAGCACATAGGCCGGCATCGCCATCGGCAGCACCAGCGCCCACTCGAAGACGCGCCGGCCCGGGAACTCGTGCATCGCGGTCAGCCAGGCGGTGCTGACGCCGAACAGGATCACGCCCGCTGCCACCCCCAGGCACAGCCGCAGCGAGTTGAGGATATAGTCCGCCAGCACCGTGTCGACCAGATGCTGCCAGGTCGCGCCAGTGCCTCCGGCCAGCAGATAGAAAGCGATGCTGGCGACCGGCAGCGCCGCCAGGGCAGCGACCAGCAGCGACAGCTGAAGCAAGGGAGAAATGGGGCGCATGGTGAACGGAACCGGTTTTTAGTTGAGAATAATAATCGTTTGTTAACTATCCCTGCTGCCATGGCTCATCTGGACATCGTCAATCTCGTGCAACGCTACGATCGGCAGACCATCGTGCAGGACGTCAGCCTCCAGGTGCAAGCGGGCCAGATCGCCTGCCTGCTCGGGCCGTCGGGCTGCGGCAAGACCACCTTGCTGCGCTGCATCGCCGGCTTCGAGGCCGTGGCCGGCGGCGAGATCCGGCTCGATGGCGTTTGCGTCAGCCGCCCGGGCTACAACCTGGCGCCCGAGAAGCGCCGGATCGGCATGGTGTTCCAGGACTATGCGCTGTTTCCGCACCTGACGGTGGCGCAGAACGTCGGCTTCGGCCTGAGCCAGGCCAGCGCGGCCGAACGGCAGCAGCGGGTCGAGCATCTGCTCGAGCGGGTCGGGCTGTCGGGCCAGAGCCACAAGCATCCGCACGAGCTCTCGGGCGGCCAGCAGCAGCGGGTCGCGCTGGCGCGCGCGCTGGCGCCGCGGCCGCAGCTGGTGCTGCTCGACGAGCCGTTCTCGAACCTCGACGTCGACCTGCGCGAGCGGCTCTCGCTCGAGGTGCGCGAGATCCTCAAGCGCGAGGGCGCAACCGCAGTGCTGGTCACGCATGACCAGAACGAGGCCTTCGCGATGGCCGACGTGATCGGCGTCGTCACCGAGGGCCGGATCCAGCAATGGGACAGCGCCTACAACCTGTATCACAGGCCGGCCAACCGCTTCGTCGCCAACTTCATCGGCCAGGGCGTGCTGCTGCCGGGCCGGGTCATCAACGAGCACGAGGTCGAGATCGCGCTCGGCGTCCTGCCCTCGGTCGATCCGGTCGAATGCGGCCGCAGCTGCGCCGGCTGTCCGCAGCGCCAGCCGTCCGAGCCCTGCGCGGTCGACGTGCTGCTGCGCCCGGACGACGTGGTGCATGACGACGACAGCCCGGTACGGGCCAAGGTGGTGAACAAGGCCTTCCGCGGCGCCGAGATCCTCTACACGCTGGAGCTCGGCAGCGGCGAGCGGGTGCTGTCGCTGGTGCCGAGCCACCACAACCATGCCCTCGGCGAGCCGATCGGCATCCGGCTCGACGTCGACCATGTGGTCGCGTTCAAGTCGCCCGGCGCCTGAGGCTCAGAAATGGTCCGCGAGCTCGGCGAGTTCGCGGATGAAGACGACTTGTTGCCGCAGCGCGGTCGGCGCCTGCGCGCGCGGCAGCAGCGTGAAGACCTGCATGCCGGCGGCCAGTCCGGCCTCGACGCCGGGCAGGCTGTCCTCGACCACCGCGCAGCGCGCCGGCGCCACGCCCAGCGCAGCGGCCGCATGCAGGAACAGGCCCGGCTCGGGCTTGAAGCTGCCGACCTCGTAGGCGCTGTAGATGCGGTCGCGCAACAGCGGCAGCAGGCCGGTCAGGCCGAGCGTGAGCTCGACCTTTTCGCGCGGGCCGTTGGTCGCGACGCAGAACGGCAGCGCCAGGCGGCGCAGCAGGGCCTCGGCGCCGGCCATCGGCGCCAGGCCGAGGCGAAAGCGCTCGGCCATCGCGGCGCGCAGCTGCAACAGGAAGGCATCGGCGAAGCCAGGCTCGTGGCGGCCGGCCTCGGCGGCCAGGCGGGCGGCACAGTCGGCCATGCGCACGCCGCGAAAGCGCTCGTGCAGGGCTTCGCGCTGCCAGTCCAGCCCCAGCGCCAGCGCCTGCTCGTGCAGCACGTCGAGGCCGGGGGTTTCGCTGTCGACCAGGGTACCGTCGGCATCGAAGATCACCGCTTCAATCGGCTGCATGGCTGCTGCTCCAGGTCAAGTCACTGCTGCTGGGAACCAGGCCAGGGCTTACTTCTTCGCGGCCGGTGCGGCAGCAGAGGCGCGCGCCTTGTCGACGGCGGCGTAGAGCTCGTTGACCAGCGGCTCGCCGATCTGCTTGGTGTACTTGTCGACCACCGGCTGGGCCTTTTCCTTAATCTTGGCGCGGTCGGCGGCCGGCAGCTCGTTGATCAGCATGCCCTTGGCCTTGAGCTCGGCGAGGCCGGCGGCATTGCGCTCGCGCGAGATCTTGCGCTGGTAGTCGCGCGCCTCGTCGGCAGCGTCCTGCAGCAGCTTCTTCTCCTCGGCGCTGAAGCTGTCCCAGATCTTCTTGCTGTAGATCACCGACTGCGGGTTGTACATGTGGCCGGTCAGCGAGAAGTATTTCTGCACCTCGTAGAGCTTGGCGTTGGTCATGTTGATGACCGGCTGGGTGCCGCCGTCGACCGCGCCCTGCTCGAGCGCGCCATAGAGCTCGGGATAAGGCAGCGGCACCGGGTTGGCGCCCATGGCGCGCATGAAGTCGACGTAGATCGGGGTCTCGATGACGCGGATCTTCAGGCCCTGCAGGTCCTCGAACTTGGCGATCGGGCGCTTGCTGTTGTGGAAATGGCGGAAGCCCAGTTCCCAGTAGGACAGGCCGACCAGGCCCTTGGGCTCGAGCATGGCGTGCAGCTTCTTGCCGAAGGCGCCATCGACCACGGTGTAGGCCTCCTGCTCGGTGCCGAAGACGAAGGGGAAGTCGTAGACCGCCATCTCCTTGACGACGCCGGCCAGCAGGCTCGAGTTCATCACGCACATGTCGACCGTGCCGCCCTGCATCGCCGAGACCACCGCGGTGTCCTTGCCCAGCGTGCCGCCGCCGAAGACGTTGACCTTGATCTTGCCGCCGCTCTTGGCCTTGACGATGTCGGCAAACCGGACGGCCGCATCGTACTGCGCGCTGCCGGCGCTGTTCTGCATCGCGAACTTGATCGTGCGTTCCTTGACCTGGGCGAAGGCCGGAGCGCTGAAGGCGACGGCGGCCAGCGCGGCGCAGCTGGCGGCCAGGAACTGGCGTTTGAATACTTGCATCTGTCTGTCCTCTGATGAGTGAAGGGCTGGTGGACTGCCGCCCGTGCCGGCCAGCGGGCTGGATGGCAGCGGCCTGGTCGGCATTCCATGCGGTGACTGGACTGTAGGGTCAAGTCGGGCCGCCAGACCGGTGCCACCTGGCGACAAGGCACGATCAACGCACAGCCATGATCGATGAGCGTTCACTCATAGGGTTAATCCCAGGAGGTCCGCGGCCGGCACAGACAGCAAGCCCGGGACGAAGCCCGGGCCATGGTGGCAGGAGCGGCGGCTTCTCAGGCGCGGCGCAGCAGCCTCTTCCACCACTGGGTCTGGCTGACCACGGTGAAGACCACCGCGGCCAGGATGATGGCCGACAGCGGGGTGGTGACGAACTCGGTCAGGAACAGGCCGACATCGTCGCCGGTCGACATCATGGCCTGGCGATAGCTGCGGTCCATCATCGGGCCCAGGATCATGCCCAGGATGACCGGACCGACCTGGAAGCCGTACATCTTGAGGAAATAGCCCAGCAAGCCGAAGCCCAGCATCCAGTAGACATCGACCGGGTTGTTGTTGATCGCATAGGCGCCAACGGCGGACAGCACCAGGATCAGCGGCAGCAGGATGGGCTTGGGCGTCTCGACGATCTTGGCGAAGATCTTGATGCCGGTCAGGCCGAACACCAACAGGAACAGGTTGGCCAGGCAGAGCGAGCCGACGATGAACCAGAACAGGTGCGGGGTCTCGATCATCAGCATCGGACCCGGCTTGAGGCCGTGGATGTAGAGCGCACCGATGATGACGGCGGTCACCGCATCGCCCGGGATGCCCAGTGTCAGCATCGGCACGTAGGCACCGCCGACGGCGGCGTTGTTGGCCGACTCCGGTGCCACCAGGCCTTCGTAGGCACCCTGGCCGAAGGGACGCGACGGGTTCTTGACCGTGCGCTTGGCATGGTCGTAGGCCATCAGCGCCGCGATGTCGCCACCCGCGCCGGGCAGCGCACCGACCACCACGCCAATGGTCGAGGTGCGGGTTGCCAGGCCCAGGTGCTTGCGCACCAGGTTCCAGGACGGGATGATCTTGCTGACATCCTGCTTGATGGCCTTGATCTTGAGCTCATGGATCTGCGCGATCACCTCGGCGACGCCGAAGAAGCCGATCATGGCGGCGATGTAGGAGATGCCGGCCGACAGCTGCAGGCTGCCGAAGGTCAGGCGCTGCTCGCCCGTCATCGGGTCGAGGCCGACGCAGGCGATCAGGGCACCGAGCGCGCCCGAGAAGATACCCTTCGAGAGCGACTCGCCCGACAGGCTGCCCACCAGCAGCAGGCCCCACATGGCCAGCAGCAGGTACTCGCGCGGACCGAACTTGAGCGCCAGGTCGGAGACCGCCGGCGCGGCGACGGCCAGCGCCAGGATGCCGACGAAGCCGCCATAGACCGAGACCACCGTGGTCAGGCCGATGGCCTGGCCCGCCTCGCCGCGCTTGGCCAGCGGAAAGCCGTCCATGCCGGTGGCGATGGCCGACGGCGCACCCGGGATGTTGAGCAGGATCGCGCTGCGCGAGCCGCCATAGACGCCCCCGAGGTAGATGCCCGAGATCAGTGCCAGCGCGTGGTTGACGTCCCACTTGAAGGTGAAGGAGATCAGAATCGAGACCGCCATCGTGACCGACAGGCCGGGAATCGCGCCGATGTAGATGCCGGCAAAGGTGCCCGCTGCCGTCAGCAGCAGCATCATCGGGTCCAGCCAGGACATCAGGAAATAACCAAGGGCTTCCGTCATTTGAGGAACTCCGGCAGATAGGGACCGACCAGGCTGCCCGCAGGCAGCACGACCGAGAAGGCGGTCTGGAACACGACAAAGATCGCTGCCAACACCACCGCGCTGACCAGCAGGTTGAGCCCGAAGCGCTGGCTGCCCAGCACCTGCATCGACAGCAGCAGGAACAGGTAGGAGCCGAGCAGGAAGCCGACGATCTCCAGCGTGAGCGCATAAGCCACGATCAGCAGCGTGAACAGCACCAGTTGCAGCGGCGCGAGCTTGCGCACGAAATGCTGGAAGAAGGTATCGCCTTCCAGCTCCAGCCTGGCCCGGGCGGTCTTGGCCAGGCTCATCAGGCCGGTGACCAGGAGCAGCGCCGCGCACAGCATCGGGAAGGCGCCAGGCGAGGAAATCGATTCGAAGTGGGAAATGTTGTAGGCGGCCCAGAGCATGAAAGCGCTGAATGCCACGGCGAGCGCCATGAAGGTCAGCTCACCGGGCAGGCGGGGATGGCTGGTGTGCATGAAATTGGTTTCCTCTTGTAAGCCAGGCAGGACCGGACAGCCCGGGGGCTGCCGATCCATTCAATCCGGGACCGGCCAGGTCTGGTGGCCGACCAGCCCCGGGGCCGGAACCGACTCAGGGCTTGGGGATGCCGAGCTCGGCCGGGTTCTTCTTGGCCACGCCGGCGTCCTGGTACAGCCAGGCGGTGGTCGACTGCCACTTCTGGATGAACTTCTCGGCCTCGGCGCCGCCGATGTTGAGCATGGTCGTGCCGCGGCTTTCCATCAGCTGGCGGTACTTCGGGTTGTCACCCGCCTTCTTGAAGGCCGCGACCAGCTTGGCCTTGACATCGTCGGGGGTCTCCTTCTTGACGAACACGCCATACCAAGGCCCCCAGGGCAGGTACTTGGGCAGGCCGCGCAGCGAGGGCGCATCGGTCATCGGCGGGATGTTCTGGAAGGGCTTGTCGCTCAGCACGGCAAGCGCCTTGAGTCGGCCGGCCTTGATATGCTCGATCACCGCACCCGAGGCGATGAAGCCGATGTCGGCATGGCCGCCCTGCAGCGCCGCAATCGCCGGGCCATCGCCATCGAACGGCACCTTGATGGTGTCGAACTTGGTCAGGCTGTTCATCATCGCGTTGACCGTGAACGGCACCGTGCCCTGGCCGGCCAGGTACTGCTTGACCTTCCTGGGGTTGGACTGGACGAAGCTCAGCAGGTCCTGCGTGGTGTTCCAGGGCGCGTCAGGACGCGCGACCAGCAGGATGGTGTTGGCGACGGCCGCGATGTTGATCGGGTAGAACTTGTCGTAGTCGAAGTCGGCCGTGCCCATGACCTTGTAGAGCGACTGCGGCTCGGCGCCCATCAGCAGGGTGTAGCCGTCGGCCGGCTGCTGCAGCACGAAGTTGGCGCCGATCGCACCGGCGGCGCCGGGCTTGTTCTGCAGCACGATCTTCTTGCCCAGCGCCTCCTCGGCGTAAGGCGCGTAGCCACGCATCGCCACGTCGGTGCCACCGCCGGCACCCCACTGGATCACGGCCGTGACGTCGCGCGCCGGGTAGGCCTGGGCAAAGGCATTGCCCCCCAGGGTGGTGGCGGCAACGGCCAGCAGGGCTGTCGTCAGGATCTTGCGTTTGTGGCTTTGCATGGTTTGTCTCCTGTCAGGAATGGAAAGGGTTGGAGTCCTGCGTCCCGGACTCAAGGGCAGAAAGTCCGCAGCGATGCGATAGCCTGCGCACTGTAGGCCGGTCGAGGCAGCTGGCCTCGCTGGCCTGTCCCTTCAATGCTCGATGATCGATAACTTCAGAACGATCATCGATCGCAACAAGGGTAAGCACGGGGGTTAGGCTTCAGGCCTGGGCGCGCGCCAGCGCGTCGCGGCTCGCGAGGTAGGCGAACACCAGGCCCGGACCGATCGTGATGCCCGGCGCGGTGTAGACGCCGCCCATGATCGAATGCTGGTCGTTGCCGACCGCGTACAGGCCGGCGATCGGCTGGCGCTCGGCGTCGAGCACGCGTGCCTGGGCATCGGTGACGAAGCCGGTGGCGGCGCCGATGTCGCCCGGATACAGCCTGACCGCGTAGTACGGGCCTTGCCGCAGCGGCCCCAGGTTGGGGTTCTTGCCGCCCGCGCTGGCGTCGCCGATGTTGTGCGAATAGGCGGTCGAGCCGCGGCCGAAATCCGGATCGATGCCGGTCTGGGCATAGGCATTGATCTTCTCGACGCTGGACTTGAGGCCCTGGGCCGAGATGCCGAGCCTGGCCGCCAGCTCGTCCAGGGTCGCGCCCTGGGTCAGGTAGCCGTCGGCCAGGAAGGACTTGAGCAAGCCGGTGCTGGCGCCGGGTCGCACCATGCCGATGCCGTACTTGTGCAGCGCCGCGCTGTCGCAGACCAGGTAGGCCGGGATGCTGGGACTTTGCTGATGCGCCGCCTGCATGCCGAGGCCGAACAGGTGGTAGGAGGTGCTTTCGTTGACGAAGCGCTCGCCAGCCTGGTTCACGGTCAGGAAACCGGGCTTGGCACGGTCCATCACGAAATGCGGGAACACCGCCCAGCTGCCGTCCGGGCGCTGGCGTCGCGACACCGGGGCCCAGAACGAGTGGGACAGGGCGCCCTCGCCGTACTGCGCGCCCAGGGCTGACGCCAGCCCATGGGCCTGGCCGGTGTGGCCGGGTGCGGCCGGACACCAGTCGAGCGGAATGCCGGGCAGCAGCTTGGCGCGCAGTTCCGGGTTGCGGTTGAAGCCGCCGCTGGCCAGCACGACCCCGCCGCGCACCTGGACCTTGCGGCGCTGGCCATGCTGCAGCAGCGTCACGCTGTCGACGACCTGACCGCTCTGGCCGGTCTTGTGGCCGATCTGCTCGACCGTGGTGTTGAGCGCCAGCGTGACCTTGTCGTGCCGGGACAGCGAATACAGCAGGCGTGCCGCCAGGGCATTGCCCATCACCAGCCGGGTGCCGCGGCTGTGGCCGAGCCGGTCCTTCAGGTGGCGCAGGAGGATGCGGGCCGAATGGCGGAACGAGGCCAGCGACTTCGTCATCCCCAGCAGGTGGTTGATGTCGGTGCGGTCGACCATCATGCCGCCGAGCACGGTGAACTCGGGGATCGGCGGGCGGATCAGCTGGAACAGCTCGCCGAGCAGGCGGCCGTCGAAGGGCAGCGGCTCGAGCGCGCGCCCGCTCAGGGTCGATCCGCCGAGGTCGGAGATGTAGTCCGGGTGCTTCGGGTAGGGCCGGTAGCGCAGCTCGCTGTGGGCCTCGATCCGCTCGACCGCGGCCTTGCCATGGTCGAGGAAGGCCTGGCGCAGCGCCGGGTCGCTGCACTCGCCGATGGCGTTGTCGAGATAACGCCTGGCCTGGTCCAGGTTGTCCTGCGGATTGACCTTGGCTGCATGGTGGCTGCCCGGTACCCAGGTGGTGCCGGCAGACCAGGCGGTGGTGCCGCCGACATGTTCGCTGCGTTCGACCAGCAGCACCTTGGCGCCGTCGATCGCGGCATAGAGCGCGGCCGACATGCCGGCGCCACCGGCACCGATCACGACCAGGTCGTAGCTGTCCTGCTCAGGAATGGCTTGCAGGTTCTGGCTCAGGACTTGCATTCATTTCCCCAGCAGGAAGGCCACCATCAGGTCGCGCACCCGGGCGAACATGTCGGCGCCGGTCATGGTGTGGCAGCCCAGCTCGCGCGCGGCCTGGATCATCGGCGGCACGGCCGGCGCCGTGATCACGCAACCGACGAACATCTCGGGCGTGAAGCGGCTCGAGTCGATCGGATGCGGGTCGCCCTCCTTCATGCCGACCGGGGTGGCGTTGAGCACGATGTCCTGGCCGCTCGGGTCGGGGCTGCCGGCGACCACCGGGCACAGGCCCAGGCTGCCCAGGCGCTGCACCAGGATGTCGCGGCGGCTCAGGTCCGGATCGTGGATCGCGAGCTGGCTGACGCCGCCGGTGACCAGCGAATAGGCAATCGCCGAGCCGGCGCCCCCCGCGCCGACCAGCAGCACGCGCTTGCCCTCGATCGCGCAACCCTTGCTGCGCAGGGCCTCGACATAGCCCAGGCCGTCGAACATGTCGCCATGCCAGCTGCCATCTGGATTGCGCCGCAGCACGTTGCAAGCCCCCAGGAAGGCGGCGCGCTCGGAGCTGGTGTCGCACAGCGCCTGGTAGGCGAACTTGTGCGGCACGGTCACGATGATGCCGTCGACGTTGCCGGCCAGCGAGACGCCGGCATGCCAGCCCGCCAGGTCGGCCGGCGCCACATGGGCCGGGATGCAGATCGCGTCGTGGCCGGCCTGCTGGAAGGCCTGGGTCACGCCAGCCGGGGACTTCACCTGGGCGATCGGGTCGCCGACGATGAAATGCACGCGGGTCGCGCCGTTGAGAAGCTGGGTCATGTCTGTCTCTGCCAAGGAAGGAGTGGATGTTTGCGTCGGATCATACATAAAAGTGGAATTACATTCAACTATTGAATATCTCTCAATTTTTGAATACACTTACAAACAAGAACTCAAGCAAGACCCATGACCCAAGCCAACCGCCTGGCGGTGCTGGATGCTGGCGCCATCGGCCACACCCGCATTGACCGGATTCCACGCAAACCCGAACTGGCCCTGACCGGCATGGCCGACCTGGCATCGGCCGGCTCGGGCCAGGCCATCGCCTGTACGCTAGCCCCCTGACCCAACACAGGAGAAGCAAACATGAACGGCGTACTCGAACGAACCCTGGGCATCCTGGAACTGCTGGCCCAGCACGGCGAAGGCATGGAGCTCGGCGCCATCGCCGACCAGCTCAACATCCCGCGCAGCGCGGTGCACCGCCTGCTGGCCGACCTGGTGCGGCTGGGCTATGTGCGCCAGGCGCGCGGCCACGGCGACTACCTGCTGACGACCAAGCTGGTCTCGATGGGACTGAGCTACCTGGGCAACAGCGGCATCATCGACATCGCCCAGCCGCTGCTGAATCGCCTGGCCGAGATCTCGGGCGAGCTGGTGCGGCTGTCGGTGGTCGACGGCGAGCGCCTGACCTGGGTCGCCCGGGCCCAGGGCGCGCGCCAGGGCCTGCGCTACGACCCCGACATGGGCAGCGACGCGCAGCTGTCCTGCTCCTCGTCGGGCTGGGCCTGGCTGTCGACCATGAGCGACGACGCGGCGCTGGCCCTGGTGGCGCGCCAGGGCATAGGCCAGCCGGAAGATTTCGGCCCGGCCGCGCCGGCCACGCTGCCGGCCGTGCTGGAGGCGCTGCACCGCACGCGCGAACAAGGCTACAGCCTGACGATAGATACCTACACCGCCGGCCTGAGCGCGATGTCGGCGCCGGTGCGCTTCGCCGGCCAGCCGGCCTTCGGCGTGGTCACGGTCGCCGGTCCGACCGTGCGCTTCACGCCCGAGCGCATGCAGGCGCTGCTGCCCGAGCTGCTGTCCACCGCCGACCAGCTGGCAGCGACCAGTGGTGCCTCGCCCTTCTTCACCCTGACCGCCGAAACCGGCGCCAGCCAGGGCGCCGCCGGCCGCAAGCCGATCTACGCGCTCTGACCCCCCTTCCCCAGCCGCATGTCCTATCCTGCCTCCCCCCCCACCACATGCGACCTGCTGGTCGTGGGCTCGGGCGCCGGCGCGCTGTCGGCGGCCGTCACGGCGGCCGAGCTGGGTCTGCGGGTGATCGTGGTCGAGAAGGAGCCGCAGTTCGGCGGCACCAGCGCCTGGTCGGGCGGCTGGATGTGGATTCCGCGCAACCCGCTGGCGCGGCAGGCCGGCATCGTCGAGGACGTCGAGCGCCCGCTGTCCTACCTGCGCCATGAGCTCGGCGACCGCTTCGACCTGCCACGCGCGCTGGCTTTCCTGGAACACGGCCCGCGTATGGTCGAGTTCTTCCAGCGCAGGACCGCGCTGCAGTTCATCGACGGCAATGCGATCCCGGACTTCCATGGCCGCAGCCCCGATGCCGCGACCGGCGGCCGCTCGATCTGCGCCGCGCCCTTCGATGCGTCCCAGCTCGGCGCGCGCCTGCACGACCTCAAGCCGCCGCTGCCAGAGACCACGCTCTGGGGCATGGGCATCGCCTCGGGCGCCGAGCTGCGCCATTTCCTCAATGCCAGCTCGCAGCCGGCCTCGTTCCGGTACGTGACCAAGCTGCTGCTGCGCCACTGCAAGGACCTGCTGCTCAAGCGGCGCGGCACCCGCTCGGTCAACGGCAACGCGCTGGTCGCGGCGCTGGCCAAGTCGGCGCTGGACCGCGGGGTCGAGATCCGCGTCAACAGCCCGGCCAGGCAGCTGCTGCGCGCCGGCGGTCGCGTGACCGGCGCCCTGGTGCAGACCCCGGCCGGCGAGCTGGCGATCCATGCCCGGCGCGGCGTGCTGCTGGCCACCGGCGGCTTCCCGCATGATCCGGTGCGCAAGGCACAGCTGCTGCCCCATGCCCCGACCGGGCAGGAGCACTGGTCGGCCGCCAGCCGCGGCAATAGCGGCGACGGCCTGCGCCTGGGCGAAGCCGCGGGCGGCCAGGTGGCCGACGACCTGGTGCAGGCCGCCGCGCTGGCGCCAGTGTCGCTGGTGCCGCGCGCCGACGGCACGTTCGCGCATTTTCCGCACCTGATCGAGCGCGCCAAGCCCGGGCTGATCGCGGTCAACGCGCGCGGCCAGCGCTTCACCAACGAAGCCGACAGCTACCACGACTTCATGCAAGGCCTGCTGGCCGCCACCCCTGCGGGCGAAAAACCCGAGGCCTGGCTGGTGGTGGACCATGCCTTCATCCGCTACTACGGCCTGGGCGCGGTCAAGCCGTTTCCGCTGCCGCTGGGCCCCTGGCTCAGGAACGGCTACCTCAAGCGCGGCCGCACCCTGGCCGAACTGGCCCAGGCCTGCGGCATCCAGGCCGCCGCGCTGCAGGCCACGGTCGAGCGCTACAACGCCATGGCCTTGCAGGGCCGGGACCAGGACTTCGCCAAGGGCGAGACGCCGTACAACCGCATCCAGGGCGACGCGATCCGGGCCCAGGCCGCCGGCCTCGCGAACCCCTGCATGGGGCCGCTGGCACAGGGTCCGTTCTACGCCGTCAAGGTCGTCATGGGCAGCCTGGGCACCTTCGCCGGACTCAAGGTCAACCAGCAGGCCCAGGTGCTCGACGCTCAGGGCGAGCCGATTGCCGGCC
Organism: Malikia granosa; assembly: GCF_002980595.1. Lineage (GTDB taxonomy): Bacteria > Pseudomonadota > Gammaproteobacteria > Burkholderiales > Burkholderiaceae_C > Malikia > Malikia granosa. The sequence goes on along the minus strand of NZ_PVLQ01000012.1, from coordinate 68,611 downwards.
TCTATGCCGGCGGCAACGACCTCAGCAGCCTGATGGGCGGCCATTACCCGAGCGGTGGCATCACGCTCGGTCCGGCCATGACCTTCGGCTTCATCGCCGCCCACCATGCGGCCGGCATCGATCCGGCCAGCAGCGCCCGCTGAGCCGCTGCCCTGGCAGCCAGGACGCCCGACCCCCTTCTTCCCTTTCGCAACAGGAATCCCATGTACTACGAACTCGCGACCATGACCCTGCCGTTCGGCAGCGCCGGCACGGCTGCCGCCAATGTCCAGGCCTTCGCCACCGCCCCCGAAGCCAGGGGCGAGCTGCTGGCCTGCTGGTTCACCGACATCGGCGTGCTGAACCAGATGATCGTGCTGCGCGGCTTCGCCGACGAGCAGGACCTGCTGGCCGAGCGCGCGCGCACCCAGCACAGCGCCAGCCCGTTCGGCTGCGGCGAGATCTTCCAGAGCCTGGAGCAGCACAGCTACCAGGGCTTCCCGTGGATGAAGCCGGTGCGCCCGAGCGCCGAGAGCGGCATCAGCGGCCCGGTCTACGAGATCCGCACCTACGGCATCAAGCCGGGCGGCGTCCAGCCCACCATCGACCTGTGGCAGCAGTACGTGCCGCCGCGCGAGGTGCTGTCGCCCTGCGTGGTCGCGATGGTCGCGCTCGACGGCCCGCTGCGCTTCACCAACATCTGGGCCTACCCCAGCCTGGACGCGCGCAGCAAGGCACGCGCCGACGCGGTGGCGCAGGGCATCTGGCCGCCCAAGGGCGGTCCGGCCCACCTGACCACGGCGATGGTCTCGACCATCGCCCTGCCCACGGCCGTCTCGCCGCTGAAGTAAGCCACCGGAGCCGGACATGTCGCAGCATCTGAGCACCGCCGAGCCGCCTCAAGGCGCAAACGTCCCCTCGGGGGGCAGCGCCAGCGCGAGGGCACGCATCTATTCGCTGGCCTACCTGAGCTCGCACCGCTGCAGCCCGCCCGAAGCCATCCGGGTCGCTGCCCAGGCCGGCTACGCCCATGTCGGGCTGCGCCTGTGGCCCAACGCGGCTGGCGCGCCGCAGCAGTTCCTGCTCGGCCGGCCCGAGGTGCTGCGCGAGACGCTGGCCGCCCAGCGCGATACCGGGGTCGGCGTGTTCGACCTCGAGATCATCCGCCTCGATGCCGACTTCGACCCGCAGCGCTGGCAGGCACTCTACGAGGCCGGCGCGGCGCTGCAGGCCAAGGCGATCCTGGTCGCCGGCGACGATGCCGACGAGGCCCGCCTGACCGCCAACTACGCCCGCCTGTGCGAGGTCATGAAACCCTATGGCATGACGGCCGACCTCGAGTTCATGCCCTGGACCGCGGTACCCGACGCAAAAGCGGCGCTGCGCATCGTGCAGAACGCGGGCCAACCGGCCAATGCCGGCATCCTGGTCGACGCGCTGCATTTCGGCCGCTCAAGCACGACGCTGGACGACATCCGCGCCATCCCGCGCTCTTTATTGCACTACGCGCAGATCTGCGACGCGCAAGCCGGCACCGGCTTCACGACCGAGCAGATGATCCACACCGCGCGCTGCGAGCGCCTGCTGCCCGGAGACGGCAACATCGACCTCCAGGGCCTGTTCGACGCCCTGCCGGCCGACCTGCCGATCAGCGTCGAAGTCGTCAACTTCGAGCGCGAAAAGAGCGCCAGCCCGGCCGAATGGGCCGCGACCTGCCTGGCGGCCAGCCGTCCCTTCGTCGAGCGCTGAAGCCATGCTGATCCGTTCGGAAATCCTCTCGCGCCTGCCCTTCTTCTTCGGTGCGCGCTGGTTCAGCAGCGCCTGAGGCGGGCCCCTGCCCTTTCCCCAGCGCTTTACTGAACCCGGGGCTGGCCTGGCCAGCCCAAGACTTTGCATCGATAGAGGAGCACAAGATGGACTTTTCCCTGAACGACGAACAGAAAATGATGATCGATACCATCCGTCGCTTCATCGCCGAGGAACTCAAGCCGCTGGAAGACGAGCTGGAGGAGAAAGGCTACCTCGAGCCTGAAAAGGCAGCCGCCATCCACGCCAAGGGCAAGGAGCTCGGCCTGTACGCCCTCAACATGCCGGCCGAGCTCGGCGGCGGCGGCCTGTCCAACCTCGACCGCATCATGTGCGAGGAGCAGTTCGGCCACACCAGCGACATGCTGATCCGCCGCGCCTTCGGCAACGTCTACGAGCCGCTGCTGCACTGCAAGGGCGAGCAGGTCGAGCGCTGGCTCAAGCCCGCGGTCGAGGGCAAGCGCACCTGCGCGATCACCATCACCGAATCCGGCGCCGGCTCGGATGCCGCCGGCATCAAGACCCATGCCAAGCGCAACGAGCAGGGCCAGTGGGTGCTCAACGGCGCCAAGCATTTCATCAGCGACGGCGAGTGGAGCGACTTCTTCCTGGTCTCGGCCCGGACCGGCGAGAAGGAAATCTCGATGTTCATGGTCGACAAGGGCCTGCCGGGCTTCACCGTCGGCAAGGACCAGAAGATGATGGGCCTGCGCGGCACGCCGCACCTGGAACTGTTCTTCGACAACGTGGTGCTGGAAGACGCCGCGCTGCTGGGCGAGCAGGGCCAGGGCTTCAAGCTCGCGATGGGCGCGCTCAACGTGGTGCGCCTGGCCCAGGTCGGCGCGCGCGCGGTCGGCAAGGCGACCCATGTCTGCGAGATGATGGTCGAGTACGCGAACGACCGCAAGCAGTTCAACACCCGCATCGGCGACTTCCAGATGGTGCAGCAGATGCTGGCCGACAGCGTGATCGAGATCAACGCCGCGCGCTGGATGGTCTATCACGCCGCCTGGATGCTGGACCAGGGCCTGGATGCGCGCGAGCAGATCGCAATGGTCAAGGTGCACGCGGCCGAGACCCTGGGCCGGGTGGTCGACCGCGCGGTGCAGGTGTTCGGCGGCATGGGCTTCTGCAAGGAGCTGTCGATCGAGCGCTACTACCGCGACGCGCGCATCTACCGCATCTTCGACGGCACCAGCGAGATTCACCGCGGCGTGATCGCCAAGAGCGCGCTCAAGAAGGGCGCGATGCTGTTCGACGTCAACCGCTGATTTCTTAGGCCTGCTGCTGCGTTGGCAGGTAGCGGGGGGCCGGGAGCCGGGGACAAGGCGGCCTCCTCATGCCAAGGCAGCAGAAATGGTTAGCCGCAAGCCAGGGGTAGCGCAGCCTCCTCATGGTGGAGTACCACAAATCGTCGGCCGCCCTACCCCTGGCTTGCGGCGTGAGCCGGCTGATGCGTCTGAATGAAGACACATCCATCATGTGCCCCCTGCCTCTGCCTTGCAGCGAGCGCATTGATCGCAACGCTGCGCCAGCACGAGGTTCTGGCGGGCGGAGGGGAGGCTGACGATTTGCGGTACCCCGCCATGAGGAAGCCTCCCCTCCACCCGCCAGAACCGCTACGGCACACCAAATACAAACAAGAGACAACAATGGACAAATTCATGACAGCGGCCCAGGCGGCCGAGCTGATCCGTGACGGCGACACCGTGGGCCTGATGGGCGGCGGTGGCGGCCTGATGGAAGCCACCCACATGTTCGAGGCGGTGCAGGCGCGCTTCCTCGCGACGCAATCCCCGCGCAACCTGACCGTGATGCACGCGCTGGGCATCGGCGACAAGAAGACCAAGGGCATGAACTGCTTCGCGCACGAAGGTCTGGTCAAGCGCGTCATCGGCGGCCACTGGGTCTGGTCGCCCGCGATGCAGCAGCTCGCGCTCGACAACAAGATCGAGGCCTATATCCTGCCCGGTGGCGTCAGCAGCCAGCTGATGCGCGAGATCGGCGCCGGCCGCCCCGGCCTGATCACCCATGTCGGCCTGGGCACCGTCTGCGACCCGCGCCATGGCGGCGGCAAGATGAACGACGCGGCGCAGGAAAACCTGGCCGATGTCATCACCATGGACGGCCGCGAGTGGCTGCGCTACAAGCCGTTCCCGATCCAGGTCGCGATCGTGCGCGCCAGCGCCGCCGACGAGGAAGGCAACATCAGCTTCGAGCACGAAGCCGCCAACCTCGACGCCCAGTCGCTCGCGCTGGCCGCGCGCAACAGCGGCGGCAAGGTCATCGTCCAGGTCAAGGAGCGCTTGCCCAAGGGCTCGCTCAAGGCACGCGAGGTCCGGATTCCGGCCGCCTGGGTCGATGCGATCGTGGTCGATCCCGAGCAGCAGACCAGCTACGCCATCCCCTTCGATCCGGCCTTCAGCGGCGAGCTGACCGGCGCCGCGCGGCTGGCTGCCGAAGTCGCCGACCACGCGGCCGAGGTCGCCGCCGCCGCCGAGGCCTTCGGCGAGCGCCAGGCCGTCGCGCGCCGCGCGGCGGTCGAGCTGTTCAACACCGGCAAGGCCCGCCCGGTCATCAACTACGGCGTCGGCGTGCCCGACGCAGTGGCCAAGCTGATCGCCGCGCGCAACGAGCAGCACCGCATCTACCAGACCATCGAGCATGGCACCTATGGCGGCACGCTGATGGACGGCGTGCTGTTCGGCTACGCGCGCAACGCGACCGCGATGCTCGACGCGGCGACCCAGTTCGACTTCTACGGCGGCGGCGGACTCGACATCGCCTTCCTCGGCTTCGGCGAATTCGACGAAGAAGGCAGCGTCAACGTCTCGCGCCTGGGCGGCATCACGGTCGGCCCCGGCGGCTTCATCGACATCGCGCAGAATGCGAAGAAGGTGGTGTTCTGCGGCACTTTTGCCGCCAAGGGCGTCAAGCTCGCGACCGGCGACGGCCAGATGCGCGTGCTGCAGCAGGGCGGCGTCAGGAAGCTGGTCAAGCAGGTCGACCAGATCACCTTCAGCGGCCCGCAGGGCCTGGTGCGCGGCCAGCAGGTGCTGTACCTGACCGAGCGCGCCAGCTTCCGCCTGACCCCCGAGGGCGTCGAGCTGTTCGAGCTTGCCCCCGGCATCGACCTGCAGCGCGACGTGCTCGACCAGATGGAATTCCAGCCGCGCATCGCCGCCGACCTCCAGGTCATGGCGGGCGAGTTCTTCAACGCGGCGCTCTGATCGACGCGCGGCAGAAGGAGCCCGATCTCATGGCAACTCCCGTTCCATCCCGGGTCCACGCGCTGGTCACCGGCGCCACCGGTGGCATCGGTCGCGGCATCTGCTTCGCGCTGGTCGAACAGGCCAGGCGCGACGGCCAGGCCATCCATGTCTCGGCGGCAGGCTCGCAGCCGGGCGAGCGACTCGAGCGCCTGCTCGACGAGCTGCGCGCGGCCGGCGCGAGCGCGACCGGCCTCGGCGGCGACATCACCGATCCGGCGCAATGCGCGGCGCTGGTCGCCCGGGCCCAGGCCGATGGCGGCGACCTGACGGCCCTGGTCTGCAACGCCGGCGCTTCCGGCCCGGGCCAGCTGGCCGACCTGCCGCTCGCGCAGTGGGACCTGACCTTCAACCTCAACACCCGCTCGGCCTGGCTGCTGGCGCAGGCGGCGCGTGAGCAATTGGCGCGCACGCGCGGCAGCATCACCGCGATCGCCTCGATGTCGGGCCTGCATCCGCACCCGGGCTACGGCGCCTACTCGGCCGCCAAGGCGGCGCTGATCATGCTGTGCCGCCAGCTGGCGCAGGAATGGGCGACCGACGGCATCCGCGTCAACACGGTCTGCCCCGGCATGACGCGCACGCCGCTGACCGAGGCCGTCTACCAGGACGCCGAGACGCTGGCGCGGCGCGAGGCACTGGTACCGCTGGGCCGCATCGGCCGGCCCGAGGACGTGGGCGCTGCGGTCGCCTACCTGAGCAGCGCCAGCGCGGCCTATGTCACGGGGCAGAACCTGGTGGTGGACGGCGGCGTAGCCGACCATATGCTGGCCATGATTCCGGGCCGCCCGGGCAAGCCGGCGCGGTCCTGAGAGCGGCGGCCTGGCAACAGGCCGCCGCCGATCGGGCTGGCGCCGCGCTGGCTCGATCGCCGCCCGCTCAGCCGCCCGACACCACCCAGCCCGGCATCGCGCAGGCCTTGATCAGGCGAGTTTCCTGCGCCGTGATCAGGTGGCCCGAGGCCGCCAGATAGGCCGGGAAGTCCGGGTGCGTGTCGCGCGCGCGGCAGCGGCGCTCGTAGTCGGCCAGGTCGTCGTAGGCCCACAGGTGGACGAACTGGTTCTGCGGCCCGACCAGGCTGGTGTAGCAGCCGACCGGATGGCCCAGCGTCTGCATCAGCACCGGCATCGCGAGGCGGTTGAAGACCTCGAGGAACTCGGGCATCTTGCGCAGCGCGATGGTGTAGATGCGGTGATCGACCAGCGGCTTGACGAGCGACTGGCTCAATGCCGGGGTCAGCGCGCTCATGCCCGGGCTCCGGCCAGGTCGGCGATATGGTTCGCCGTCACGAAGCCGAAGGTCATGTTCGGGCCGTGCGTGATGCCGGCGCCGGGGTAGTTGCCGCCCATCATGCTGGCACGGTCGTTGCCCACCGCGTACAGGCCGTCGATCTTGCTGCCGTCGCGCTTGAGCACCTCGCCGACCACGCTGGTCTTGATGCCGTCGAAGGTCCCGAGGTCGCCCATGATGACCTTGACCGCGTAGAACGGACCGGTCTGCACCGGCGCCACGCAGGGGTTGGGCTGGTTGGCCGGATCGGCCAGGTAGCGGTTGAAGCTGGTCGTGCCGCGGCCGAACTGGCGGTCCTCGCCCTTGACCGCGCCGACGTTGTAGTCGCGCACGGTCTTTTCCAGCGCAGCGGCGTTGATGCCGGTCTTTTGCGCCAGCTCCTTGAGCGTCCTGCCCTCGGTCAGGTAGCCGTTCTTGATGAAGCGGCCGATCGGCATCGGCGCCGGCTTGACATAGCCCAGGCCGTACTTGCCCAGCGCGGTCTTGTCGCAGATCAGCCACATCGCCGTCTCCTGCTGGCCCTTGCACGCCTCGACCAGGGCGGCGCCGACATCGTGGTAGGAATTGGACTCGTTGGTGAAGCGCTTGCCGTTCTTCAGCACGCCGATGATGCCGGGCTTGTAGCGGTCCAGCAGGTGCGGGAAGACACCGATCTCGCCATTGCCGAAATCGACCTTGGTGACCGGCATCCAGGCCGAGGTCTCCTGGAAGCGGATGTCGACCACCGCGCCGGCGGCCTCGGCCATGTTGACGCCGTCGCCGGTGTTGCTCTTGGGCGTCGGCGACAGGTGCTCGCCGCCGCGCGCCAGGTGCGGATAGGCCTGCGCGATGCGCTTGACATCGTGCGGGAAGCCGCCGGCGGCCAGCACCACGCCGTGGCGCGCGCGGATGCGGCGCTCGCCGTCCGCGCCACCGGCGAGCACGCCCACCGCGCGGCCATCCTCGATCAGGACCTGCCGGGCCGGCGTGCCGGTCAGGATCGGGATGCCCAGGTCCAGCGCCGACTTGGCCAGCCGCGCGGCCAGCGCGTTGCCGCTGGTCACGTTGATGGCGCGCCGGTACAGCGCCAGCTCCTTGAGGTGGTTCGCCAGCCGCTTGGCGACATAGACGAAGGAGGTCAGCGACTTGGTGACGTTGAAGAAATGCTTGAGGTCGGCATTCGACGAGTTGAACATCATCCCGATGAAGGTGATGGTCTTGAGCGGCAGCTTCAGGCGCGCCATGTCCTTGCCCAGGCCGCGGATGTCGTAGGGCGCGGCCAGGATCGAGCGGCCGATATCGACGCCGCCCGGCAGGTTCGGGTGGTAGTCGGGATAGAGCGTCGGGATGAACTGCATCTCGGTCTCGCGCTCGAAGAACTCGACCATCCTGGGGCCGTTCTCGATGAAGGCATTGACCGTGGCCTCGTCATAGAACTTGCCGGTCTCCTCCATCATGTAGCGGCGCACGGCCTCGGCGCTGTCGGCCGGGTTCTGCTTGCGGCCATGCGGGTTCATCGGAATCCAGAGCACCCCGCCCGACAGCGCGGTGGTGCCACCGAAGACCGGCTCCTTCTCGAGCACGATCACGTCGAGACCGCGCTTCCTGGCGGTGATGGCGGTGGCCAGGCCGGCGGCACCGGAGCCGACGACGATCAGATCACATTCGCTAGCGTTTGACATGGACTTCTCCGGTTCAGGTGGTCTTGTTGTAGCCAGGGCGCGGCACCATATCCATCAGCATCGCGCCCATGCCGCCATCGACCAGGAATTCGGCGGCATTCACATAGGCCGCGCGCGGGCTGGCCAGGAACAGCGCCACATCGGCGATGTCCTGCGGCTCGCCGACGCGACGGCTCGCGGTCACGGCGGCGCGCTTGGCCTCGAAGCCCGGCTCCTCGTAGAACTTGGCCGACAGCGCGGTGCGGATCATGCCGGGGCAGATCGCGTTGCTGCGCAGGCCCAGCGGGCCCCACTCGACCGCCATCTGGCGCGACAGCAGCAGCACGCCGGCCTTGCTCGCGCTGTAGGCGCCGCTGCCGGTCTGCGGGAACAGGCCCGCGATCGACGCGATGTTGACGATGCTGCCCTGGCCGGCCCGGCGCATCGGCTCGGAGAAGGCGCGCGCGCACAGCAGGTAGCCGCTCAGGTTGACCGAGAGCACCGCGTTCCAGTCGTCCAGGCTGACCTCGTCCAGGCTGCCCGAGCGCAACAGGCCGGCATTGTTGATCAGCGCGTAGGCAGCGCCGAGTTCGGCCTGCACCCGCTGCGCGGCGGCCAGCACGCTGGCCTCCTGCGAAATGTCGCAATTGACCGCCAGTGCCTGCGCCCCCTGGGCGCGCAGCGCGGCGGCGACGCGCTCGGCGCCTTCGGCATCGCGGTCCAGCAAGGCCACCCGGGCCCCGACGGCTGCCAGGCCGCTGGCCACCGCGGCACCGATGCCGCTGGCGGCACCGGTCACCACACAGACCTTGCCCTGCAAGCCCAACCAATCCTGACTACTGCTCATGAGAAACAACTCCTACTTGAATGGCAGTGATTGTTGAGTCCGGCGCCCGCTCCAAGCTTGACGATTCCTGCCAACGACAGGACGATTCGTGCATCAATTCCGGTTCCATGCCCCATTGCGGTGCCTGGCCTGGCTGATCCTCCGTCCGAAAAATCCAGCCAGGACCCCGATCAGCGCGCCCACTCCGGGTCAAAGAAACCCCATCCAGGCCGCTTGCTGCAGCGAAAAATCCGGCCCGAAAGGACAAATTCGTCCAGCTTCCCAAGCCGGCCGGCCAACCACCCAGGGCCTGGATTCAGGAGCTAGGCGGCCGATCCGCCAGGCGTCCAGCCCACCCACCCGTCGCCGCCGCAACCCCGCTGCTGCAGCTCGGCAGCCGCCTGTCCGGCCAAGGAAAGAGCCGGATGAAAATGCGATAAACAAGAAAATAATTATCAAAAATTATCTTTTCAACGCCAATAACAACAGTAAGGCGTGAATTTTCATGCTGAACCAGCCTTAACGAGGCTTGAACCCGCAGCCGCCGCGGATGCAGCAAGCGCCAGGCAGGAAATCTGGAATCAAATTCCATATTCGATAATTTGATGATATTAATGCCATATATGACAGCAAGAAACATCCCCGGGTAAACCCTCGGGTTCTGCGAAAAAATACCAATCCGCACGATTTGTCCAAGCTAAAAGCCGAATCGTCCCAATCGCGGATCGCATCCCCTCTAACAATCGGCCAGTCCAAACCGCTTGCGCAAGGGCACAGCCATCGGTCGATATCGAGCAGGGCTACCAGCAGGACAGATTGCAAAAACCTAGCCCCCGATGCCGCCCGCCAGCGCGTGACCCGCACCCCGCAAACAACAGCCCAGGAGTCATTCCATGAAACGCTTGCTTAACCATTCCCTGATCGCCCTGGCGGCGTTGAGCGCCTGGGGCGCCCACGCGCAGGAAGTCACGCTCAAGGTGCATCACATCTGGCCCAACACCGCGATCGTGCCGAGCAAGGTGCTCAACCCCTGGTGCGACAAGATCGCGCTCGAGTCCAAGAACCGCATCAAGTGCCAGCTGATGCCCGCGATGTCGGGTGGCGGCACGGCGGCCCAGCTGGTCGACCGCGTCAAGGACGGCGTCGACGACATGGTCCTGACCCTGCCCGGCTACACCCCCGGCCGCTTCCCGTCGACCGAGGTGTTCGAGCTGCCCTTCATGTCCTACAACGCCGAGTCCACCTCGCGCGCGATCTGGGACTACACGCAGAAATACGGCATGAAGGAATTCGTCGGCACCAAGCTGCTGGCGATCTGGACCCACGACGAAGGCTATATCCACAACGCCAAGCACCCGATCAAGACCCTGGCCGACCTCAAGGGACTCAAGCTGCGCGCGCCGACGCGCCAGACCACCAAGCTGCTGACGCTGATGGGCGCCTCGGCCATCGGCATGCCGATCACCGGCGTGGCCGACGCCATCTCCAAGGGCACGCTCGACGGCGCCGTGGTGCCCTGGGAGACGCTGCCGAGCTTCCGCATCACCGAGAACGTCAAGTACCACACCGAGACCCCGCAGTCGCGTCCCGGCCTCTACACCGCGGTGCTGATGTGGGGCATGAACCAGGCCAAGTACGACAGCCTGCCGGCCGACCTCAAGGCCATCATCGACCGCAACAGCGGCGCCGCGCTGTCGGCCCAGCTCGGCCGGACCTACGACGAGAGCCAGGCCCCCGCGCGCAAGGTGGCCGAGGAGCGCAAGAACGAGGTCTACGTGCTGCCTGAAGCCGAGACCGACAACTGGATCAAGGCCTCGGCACCGATCTACGACAGCTGGGTCGCCGACGTCGAGAAGAAGGGCCTGCCGGGCAAGGCCATGGTGCAGGAGGCGCGCGAGCTGGTGCAGAAATACAGCAAGAAGTAATTGCGGGCGCATCGGTCCCGCAGCCGGTGCCGCGCGCACCGGCTTTTTTACGGCTCTCGATCTGAAAGAAGGCAAGCCATGAGGCTGTTACTGAGAAAAATCACCTGGCTGTTCGCCGTCCTGGGCGGCCTGGTCGCGCTGGCGGTCGGCGTGATGACCGTGGCCAGCGTGTCCCTGCGTTTCTTCACCACGCAACCGATCCAGGGCGACGTGGAAATGGTGCAGATGGGGGTGGCGGTGGCGATTTCGCTCTGCATCGCCTGGTGCCAGTTGCGCGGCGCCAACATCATCGTCGACTTCTTCACCCAGAACGCCAGCGCCCGCACCACCCGCTGGCTCGATGGCCTGGGCTGCGTGCTGATCGCCGTGATGTACGGCCTGCTGGCCTGGCGCACCACGATCGGCGCCTTCGCGGTGCACGAGGTCAACGAGACCACCATGACACTGGAGCTGCCGATGTGGTGGGCCTACGCCTCGCTGGCGCCCGGCCTGATGCTGGCCGCCCTGGTGGCGCTGGTGCAGGCCTGGCTGCATTTCACCGGCCAGGACCTGCAGACCCTGCAGGGCGAGCGACAAGGAGAATTCGCATGAGTCCGATGACGATAGGCCTGGTCATGTTCGCCGGCATGCTGGCGCTGATGGTGCTGCGCATACCGATTGCCGCCGCCATGTTCATTCCGGGCGCGCTGGGCTACCTCGCGATGAGCAACGAGGTCGCGCTGTTCAACATGCTCAAGGGCAGCGCGGTCGCGCGCCTGACCCTGTACGACCTGAGCGTGATCCCGCTGTTCCTGCTGATGGGCCAGTTCGCGACCCAGGGCGGCCTGAGCCGGGCCCTGTTCCGCGCCGCCGCCGCCTTCGTCGGCCATGTGCGCGGCGGACTGGCGATGGCTGCCGTGCTGTCGGCCGGCGCCTTCGGTGCCGTCTGCGGCTCCTCGGTCGCGACCTCGGCCACCATCACCCAGGTGGCCTACCCCGAGATGCGGCGCTACGGCTACCAGGGCCGGCTCTCGACCGCGGCGCTGGCCAGCGGCGGCACCCTGGGCATCCTGATCCCGCCCTCGGTCCCGCTGGTGGTCTACGCCATCCTGACCGAGCAAAGCGTGGGCAAGCTGTTCGCCGCGGCCATGCTGCCGGGCGTGCTGGCCATGCTGGGCTACCTGGTCGTGATCGCGCTCTACTGCATGGTCAGGCCCGAGTTGGCACCGCCGCATGCGCCCGTGCCCTGGGCCGCGCGCTGGAAGGCCCTGTTCGGGGTCTGGCCCATCCTGTCGATCTTCCTGGTCGTGTTCGGCGGCATCTACGGCGGCATCTTCTCGCCGACCGAGGGCGCGGCCGTCGGCGCCACGCTGACGCTGTTCGCCGGCCTGGCCAGCCGCGAGCTCAACCTGAAGGCGATCTGCAACAGCTTCATCGCCTCGGCCGAGACCAGCGCCATGGTGTTCCTGATCTTCCTGGGCGCCGACATGATGAACGCCTCGCTGTCGCTGACCCAGCTGCCGGCCCAGCTGGCCGACTGGGTCACGCATCTCGGGATCGCGCCGCTCTGGATCGTCGTCAGCGTGCTGGTGTTCTACGTCATCCTGGGCTGCGTGATGGACGAGATGTCGATGCTGCTGCTGACCATCCCGGTGATCTTCCCGGCCATCATGGGCCTGGACCTGTGGGGACTGGCGCCCGAGATGAAGGCGATCTGGTTCGGCATCCTGGTGCTGATGACCGTGGGCATCGGCCTGATCGCGCCGCCGGTCGGGCTCAACGTCTATGTGGTCAACAACCTGGCCGGCGACACCTCGATGGGCGAAACCTACAAGGGCGTATTCCCCTTCCTGGCCTGGGACGTGCTGCGCGTCATCGTGCTGCTGCTGTTCCCGACGCTGACCCTGGGGCTGGTGGACCTGTTCTTCCAGTAAGCGTCGGCCCTGGCCCTGGAGCCCTCGCCTTATGATCCGGCTCCAGGCAACCCGCTCCCATGAAAGCATTCGATGGCCTACCCCAGGGTGATTCCGAACTACGACCTCTATGGCGACCAGGCCTCGCCCGAGTGGTCGGACTCGTTCAACTTCGAGTGGATTCCGCAGCGCTCCCAGCCCTACAACTGGGTCATCCATCCGCACCGGCACGACACCTTCCTGCAGCTGCTCTACCTGAGCACGGGCCAGGTCGACTTCTTGCTCGACGACGCGCACTGGCAGGGCCTGGCGCCCTGCCTGATAGTCGTGCCCTGTGGCCATGTGCACGGCTTTCGCTTCAGCCATGACGTCAACGGCCCGGTGGTCACGGCCTCGCAGCGCATGCTCGAGTCGGTGGCCGGCGTGGCGATGCCCGAGCTGCTGCCGACGATACGCAAGCCGCGCCTGATCAGCTGGCAGGACGACATGCGCTATGTGGACCAGCTGATGCCGCTGTTCCAGACGCTGGAGCAGGAATCGCGCGCCCATGCACCGGGCCATGTGGCGGTCAGCACCTCGCTGCTGCTGGCGCTGATGGTGCAGGTGCACCGCATCGTCGAGGTGCTCGACGCCGGCGGCAACGCCCCGCACCAGCCGATCTCGCGCCAGGCGCGCCAGATCGAGAAGTTCCGCTCGCTGGTCGACCGGCATTACCGGCAGCAGAAATCGCTGCAGGCCTATGCCAGCCAGATGGGCATGACGCCGGGCCAGCTCTCGCGCCTGTGCCGCGAGGCGCTCGACATGTCCGGGCTCGACGTGATCAACGCGCGGGTGCTGCACGAGGCCCAGCGCGAACTGGTCTACACCCACATGCCGATCAAGCAGCTGGCGGCCGAACTCGGCTACGGCGACGACGCCTATTTCAGCCGCTTCTTCCGCAAGCACACCGGCTTGAGCCCGAGCGCCTTCCGGGCCCAGGCACTGGCCCAGCTGCACCGCCAGCACCAGTCGACACCCCCCGCCCACTGAGGGTTTGCGAGCATGGTCAGGGCCGCTGCCCCTTCCTATACTCGCGAGAATGAACGAACCAGTACATTCATTGCAGACGACGGCGCGGACCGAGCGCGCCCCGGGACGAGAAACGACGCGCACCAACGACCCCGAGCGCACCAAGGCCAACATCCTGGCCGTGGCCGAGCAGGAGTTCGGCGAGAAGGGCCTGGCCGGCGCGCGCATCGACGAAATCGCCGCCGCGACCCAGACCAGCAAGCGCATGATCTACTACTACTTCGGCAGCAAGGAAGGGCTCTACCTGGCCGTGCTCGAGGAGTCCTACCGCAAGATCCGCCAGGAGGAAACCGACCTGCACCTCGAGGACCTGGAACCCGAGGCAGCGCTCAAGCGCCTGGTCGGCTTCACCTTCGACCGCCACCTGCGCAACGAGAGCTATGTCCGCATCGTGATGTCGGAAAACATCCACCGCGGCCAGTTCCTGCGCCAGAGCCAGTATATCCAGGACCTCAACGTACCGGCGATCGACGCCATCCGCGAGCTCTACCAGCGCGGCGTGGCCAGCGGCGTGTTCCGACCGGGGCTGGACCCGGTCGACATCCACGCCTCGATCTCGGCACTGTCCTTCTTCAACGTCTCGAACCGCCACACCTTCGGCCTGATCTTCAAGCAGGACACCCAGGACCCCGGCTATCTCGAGCACCGGCGCGAGCGCGTGATCGACATGGTCTGGCGCTATCTGCGCCAGTAAGGCCGGTCCAGACCAGGATTCCTAGGGTTTCCCCCAGGATTAAAAAACTAACTGGTTCGTACAATTCGCCGCTTCAAGGAGAAATTCCCCATGCTTCAAAAACTGATAGACCAGATCTCCCGGCTGCTGTCGCTGCTGATGGTGGTATCGCTGGCACTGATGGTGGTGCTGGTGTTCACCAACGTGGTGCTGCGCTACGCCTTCAACTCCGGACTCACGGTGTCGGAGGAACTGTCGCGCTGGCTGTTCGTCTGGATGACCTTCCTGGGCGCCTTCGTCGGCCTGCACGACAAGGGCCACCTGGGCACCGACAGCCTGATCGCCAAGCTGCCGGTCGCGGGCAAGAAGGCCTGCTTCTTCCTGGCCCATGTGCTGATGCTGTTCTGCGCCTGGCTGATCTTCCGCGGCAGCTGGGACCAGGTCGTGATCAACTACGAGACCACCAGCCCGGTGATGGAAGTCTCGATGGCGCTGTTCTATTCGTCAGGCCTGCTGTTCTCGGTGCTCGCCGGCCTGATCCTGAGCCATGACCTGTTCAAGCTGCTGACCGGCCGCCTGAGCGAGGGCGAGCTGATCGGCGTGCGCGAGTCCGACGACATGCCGCATGGCGACCCGCATCCCTGAAGCCGCCCGCCGAACCCCCTAGGAGAATCCAATGACGATAACCATCTTCCTCGGCGCGCTGCTCGGCGCGATGATGCTGGGCGTGCCGATCGCGTTCTCGCTGCTGCTGTCGGGCGCGGCGCTGATGTGGCACCTGGACATGTTCGACGCGCAGATCCTGGCGCAGAACGTGATCGAGGGCAGCAACAGCTTCCCGCTGCTGGCCGTGCCCTTCTTCATGCTGGCCGGCGAGATCATGAACGCCGGCGGCCTGTCCAAGCGCATCGTGAACTTCGCGATGACCCTGGTCGGCCATGTCAAGGGCGGCCTGGGCTATGTCGGCATCATGGCCGCCATCATCATGGCCGCGCTGTCGGGCTCGGCGGTGGCCGACGCCGCCGCGCTGGCCGCGCTGCTGCTGCCGATGATGAACCGCGCCGGCTACGACCCGGCGCGCTCGGCCGGCCTGCTGTCGGCGTCGAGCATCATCGCGCCCATCATCCCGCCCTCGATCGGCTTCGTGGTGTTCGGCGTCGCCGCCAACGTCTCGGTCTCCAAGCTGTTCATGGCCGGCATCGCGCCGGGCATCATGCTGGGCGCCGCGCTCTGGCTGACCTGGTGGTGGCTGGTGCGCAAGGAGAAGATCGAGGCCGCGCCGCGCGCGAGCAAGGCCCAGGTGCTGGCCGCCTTCAAGGACGCGACCTTCGCGCTGGTGCTGCCGGTGATCGTGGTCGTGGGCCTGAAGTTCGGCGTCTTCACGCCGACCGAGGCCGCCGTGGTCGCCGCGGTCTATGCGCTGCTGATCTCGGTGCTGGTCTACAAGGAACTCAAGCTCAACCAGCTCTACGGCCTGTTCCTGGCCGCCGCCAAGACCACCTCGGTCATCATGTTCCTGGTCGCCGCCGCCATGGTCTCGGCCTGGATGATCACGGTGGCCAACCTGCCGGCCGAACTGGTCGCCCTGCTCGAGCCGCTGCTCGACAACCCGACCATCCTGATGTTCGCGATCATGGGCGTGGTGATCCTGGTCGGCACCGCGATGGACATGACGCCGACCATCCTGATCCTGACCCCGGTGCTGATGCCGATCGTCAAGGCCGCCGGCATCGACCCGATCTACTTCGGCGTGCTGTTCATGATCAACAACGCGATCGGCCTGATCACGCCGCCGGTGGGCACCGTGCTCTCTACCGTGGCCGGCGTCGGCAAGATCAGCATGGACGACGTGACCAAGGGGGTCTGGCCCTTCATGATCGCGCAGTTCGCGCTGCTGTTCCTGATGGTGCTGTTCCCGCAACTGGTCATGGTGCCGGCACGCTGGTTCTACGGCTGACCCTGGCAACAAGCGCCTGGCCTGAACGGGTACGCCAGGCCAGGCGCAATAATCGAGCGTACGACCATTCCTCTGTAGACTGGAGCATCCACATGAAACGCCTGTTCATCAAGACCGTCCTCGCCACCGTCACGCTGGCCGCCTGCGGCATGGCTGCGGCGCAGAGCAGCAAGACCATCAAGTTCGCGACCCAGAACCCCAAGGGCCATCCGCTGGTGGTCGGCATGGAGAAGTTCAAGGAGATCGTCGAGGCCAAGTCCGGCGGCAAGCTCAAGGTCAACCTGTTCCCGGGCGGCACCCTGGGCAGCGACCAGGCCAACGTCTCGGCGCTGCAGGGCGGCACGCTCGAGATGGTGACGATGAACTCCGGCATCCTGTCGAACCAGGTCAAGGAATTCGCGATCTGGGACTTCCCCTTCATGTTCGGCAACGAGAAGGAAGCCGACGCCATCATGGACGGCGCCTTCGGCCAGAAAATGCACGCCAAGCTCGACAGCAAGGGCCTGGTCGGCCTGGCCTACTACGAGCTGGGCTTCCGCCAGATCACCAACGGCAAGCGCCCGATCACCAAGGTCGATGACCTGGCCGGCCTCAAGCTGCGCGTGATCCCGAACCCGATCAACGTCGACTGGGTCAAGGCGCTGGGCGCCAACCCGACCCCGCTGCCCTTCCCCGAGGTCTACGGTGCGCTCGAGCAAGGCGCGATCGATGCCCAGGAAAACCCGATCTCGGTCATCAACGCCAACAAGTTCTACGAGGTGCAGAAGCACCTGGTGCTGAGCAACCACCAGTACAACCCGCAATCGGTGCTGATCAGCAAGAAGTTCTGGGAAAAGCTCGACGCCAGCGAGCAGAAGATCGTGTCCGACGCCGCCAAGGAATCGGCCAAGTACCAGCGCGAGTTCAACCGCAGCCAGACCGCCGGCGCATTGGCCAACCTCAAGAAGGGTGGCATGCAGGTCACCGAGCTGCCGGCCGCCGAGCTCGGCAAGCTGCGCGACAAGCTGCGCCCGGTGACCGCCAAGTACGCGGTCAACGTCGGCCAGGAAACCGTGCAGGAACTGCAGGCCGAACTGGCCAAGGTCCGCAAGTAAGTCGAGGAAGGGCGCCGGGCTGCCGGCGTCCCTTTTTTGACCCATCACAAACTAACCAGTTCGTACAAAATGAAGAAGATCCTGATCCTCAACGGCCCCAACCTGAACCTGCTCGGCACGCGCGAACCGGTCCAGTACGGCCACACCACGCTGGCCGACGTCGAGGCCTTCTGCCAGGCCCACGGCAAGCAGATCGGCTACGAGGTCGAGTGCTTCCAGAGCAACTGGGAAGGCGCGCTGCTCGACAAGATCCACGAGTACGGCCGGCTCTACAAGGCCGGCGAGGCGCTCGGCATCGTCTTCAACCCGGGCGCCTTCACCCATACCTCGATCGCGCTGCATGACGCGATCAAGGGCGTCGAGCCGCTGCCGGTGATCGAATGCCATATCTCCAACGTGCACGCGCGCGAGGAATTCCGCCACCACAGCTGGGTTTCGCCGGCAGCCGCCGGCATCGTGGTCGGCTTCGGCGTCGACGGCTACCTGGTCGCGATCGACGGCCTGGTGCGC
Source organism: Malikia granosa (assembly GCF_002980595.1). GTDB lineage: Bacteria > Pseudomonadota > Gammaproteobacteria > Burkholderiales > Burkholderiaceae_C > Malikia > Malikia granosa. The sequence goes on along the minus strand of NZ_PVLQ01000012.1, from coordinate 50,682 downwards.
AAGTTCGTCAATTCCGCCGCCCGCAAGGCCTGAGCCCCGACCTCACACCATGATCACCGGCAACACCGAAATCATCGCCCACATCGGCTACCCGACCTTCAGCTTCAAGTCGCCGATGATCTACAACCCCTATTTCGAGCAGGCCGGCATCGACTGCGTGGTCGTGCCGATGGGCTGCCAGGCACCGGACTACCCGGCCTTCCTCAAGTCGGTATTCGCACTGACCAACATCCGAGGCGCGCTGATCACGATGCCGCACAAGGTCACCACCGTCGGCCTGCTCGACGAGGTCACGGCCACCGTCAAGGTCGCCGGCGCCTGCAACGCGGTCAAGCGCCTGGCCGACGGCCGCCTGGTCGGCGACATGTTCGATGGCGCCGGCTTCGTGCGCGGCGTGCAGCGCAAGGGCCTGGAGTTGCAGGACAAGCGGGTGCTGGTGGTCGGCAGCGGCGGCGTCGGCTCGGCGATCGCGGCGTCGCTGGCCGGTGCCGGCATCGCCTCGATCAGCCTGTTCGACGTCAACCAGGCTGCAGCCGAGGCCCTGGGCCAGCGCATCCAGGCCAACTACCCGCAGATCGAGGTCCGCACTGGCTCGAATGACCCGGCCGGCCATGACCTGGTCGTCAACGCCACGCCGATGGGCATGAAGGCCGGCGACCCGCTGCCGCTCGATGTCAGCCGCCTCGCGCCCGAGACCTTCGTCGGCGAAGTCGTGATGGCCTCCGAGGTGACCGCCTTCCTGGCCGCGGCGCGCGAGCGTGGCTGCCGCACCCAGGTCGGCTCCGACATGCTGTTCGAGCAGATCCCGGCCTACCTCGAGTACTTCGGCCTGCCGAGCACGACCGCCGAGCACCTCAGGTCGGTCGCCCGTCTGTCATACTGACGGCTGCCTGACGTCTATCGCGCCACCGTCCACCAGCCAGCCCGCCACCGGCGGGCTTTTTTCCGCATGCTGCACATCCTCTCGATCACCTCGCCCATCTTCCTGCTGATCGCGGTCGGCTACCTGTCCGTCTGGCGCGGCGTCTTCAAGCGCGAGGACATGCTGGTGCTGGGCAAGCTGCTGATCGACTTCCTGCTGCCGGCGCTGGTCTGCCGCGCCATCCTACAGTTCCCGCTGCAGGAGGTGCTCAACCTGCGCTATCTGGCGGTCTACGGCGCCGGCTCGGCCCTGGCCTTGCTGGCCGGCGTGCTCTACGGCCGCTGGCGCGGCATGCCCTGGCCGCAGGCGGCGCTGACCGGCATGGGCATGTCGGCCTCCAACACCGTCTTCGTCGGCTTTCCCATCGTCGGCGAGCTGATCGGTCCGGGCGCGGCGATCGCGATGACGCTCGGCGTGCTGGTCGAGAACCTGCTGGTGGTCCCCGTCGTGCTGCTGCTGGCCGGGCGCGACGCCGACCTGCCCTGGCAGCGCTCGCTGCTGCAGTCCCTGCGCACGCTGGCGCGCAACCCGATCATCTGGGCCATCGTCGCCGGCGTGACGGGCTCGGCACTCGAGCTCAAGCTACCCTATGTGTTCGACCGCAGCCTGCAGATCGTCGGCTCGGCCGCACCCGGGGTGGCGCTGATCATGATCGGCGGCGTACTGGTCGGCCAGCGCCTGCAGGACGTCAAGCTGGACCTGCCGATGGTGCTCGCCGGCAAGCTGCTGCTGCACCCGCTGTGCGTGCTGGCCGCGCTGGCCCTGCTGCCCGCGCTGCCGTCCGAGCTGCAGCAGGCCGCCATCCTCTACGCCTGCATGCCGATGCCGGCGCTGTTCTCGGCCCTGGCCCAGCGCCTGGGCCATGGCGGCTTTGCCGCCACCCTGCTGGTCGCCTCGACCGTGGCAGCCTTCTTCAGCGTCAACGCCTGGATCTGGGTCGTGATGCATGGGCTGGGCTGAAGCGATGAACGCCACCGCACGCCGCCCCGGCCTGGGCATCCTGCTGGCCATCCTCGCGACGCTGTGCTTCGCGCTGCTCGACACCGCCTCCCAGTACGCGGGCCGGCTGGCGGTGCCGGTGCTGATGGCGATCTGGTTTCGCTTCGCGATCCAGACCCTGATGACGACGGCGCTGCTGTGGCCGCAGTACCGCCGCCGCCTGTTCCAGACCCAGGCCCCGCGCGCGCAACTCGCGCGCGGCCTGCTGATGGTCGGCTCCTTCGGCTTCAGCTTCCTGAGCCTGCGCTTCCTGCCGGTCGGCGAGTTCACCGCGATCATGATGCTGATCCCGCTCGCCGTCACGCTGCTGGCCAGCCTGATCCTGCGCGAGCGCGTCAGCCCGCTGGGCTGGCTGCTGGTGGCTGGCGGCTTCAGCGGTGCGCTGATCGTGATCCGCCCCCATGGCAGCGACTTCCACCTCGGCATGCTGCTGCCCCTGCTGTCGGTGCTGATCAACGCCCTGCTCCAGGTGCTGACCAGCCGCATGGTCAGGACCGAGGACCCGGGCGTCACGCATTTCTACACCGGACTGACCGGACTGGCCTGCACCTCGCTGGTGGTGCCGCTGGGCTGGCAATGGCTGGCCGACTGGCGCCAATGGGCCGCGATCGCGCTGATGGGGCTGTTCGGCTCGATCGGCCATTTCCTGCTGATCAAGGCCTTCCAGCAGACACCGGCCTCGCGCGTCGCGCCCTATCTGTACGCCCAGATCGGCTTCGCGACCCTGGCCGGCTGGGCCGCCTTCGGCCATGCGCCCGACGCGCTGGCGCTGCTGGGCATCGCCGTGATCGCGCTCTGCGGCCTGGCCGGCGCCCGGCTCAAGCGCAGCTGAAGCCAGCATGACAAACGCCGGCAGGAGCCGGCGCAGGTGTGGGGACTCAGGGCGGGCTCAACCCGGCTGCTTCAGCCGCATCTGGTTCGGCAGCGGCACCGAGCAGCGCAGCACCTCCTCGGCCAGCCAGAGCGCGGACTGGCGCGCGCGCCCGGCCACGAAGGGCAGCGGCATCTGCACATAGTCGTCGTTGAAGACCTCGAAGCTGTAGTCGCCGCGGTAGCCCAGGCGGTCGAGCCGCAGCACCAGGTCGACCAGCTGCTCGCTGTGCACGCCCTCGCCCGGGAAGACGCGGAAGGTGCGCGCGGTCGTCATGCGCTCCTCGAAGGTCTTGGTCTCCTGCCACATGAAGTCGGCCAGCTGGACCAGGAAGATCTTGCCCGGATCGAGGTAGTCGATCTCGTCGAGCGGGGTCTTGGCGGCGAAGATATGGTAGGAGTCGATGCCGATGCCGAGGTTCGGACAGTCGGCGCGCTGCACCACGTCCCAGGCAGTGGTGAACTCGTTGATGGTGCGGCCCCAGGACAGGCCCTCGTAGGCGATCCTGATGCCATGCGGCACCGCCAGCATCGCGAGCTTGCGCAGGTCGCGCGCGATATGGTCGAGGTCCGGGCTCGCATGGGCCGAGGTCGACGAACAGGCCAGCAGCACCTTGCAGCCGAGCGCGGCGCACATCTCGAGCATCATCTTCGCGATGTCGATCTTGTAGTGGTGCAGATGCCCGCTCAGGCCCTCGAAGTCGCGCAGGACCTGGAAGCCGGTGCCGCGCAGGCCACTGTCGTGCACGGCCTGCACCGCGGCCTGCCAGCCTTGCGGATGGCCGACCAGGTCGTTCGCCTTGAGCATGACCTGGGAAAAGCCGGCCTCCTTCATCGCGGCCAGCTTGGCCTCGAGCGGACCGGCCAGCGTGATGGTATCCATGCCGAAGCCGGCGATGGCCTGGGCTGTGCTGCGCTGGAGCGTCATGGTTCAGGCCTTCTCGTCGTGCACCAGCTCGAACACCACCGAGCCGAGATAGGTCTTGCTGATCGCGCCGCGCGACTCGGTGTGCGCGGCCTGGGTCTCGACGAACTCGACGCCGAGCGCGCGCAGCGCCTGCACCGCCGCCGGCACGTCGGGCACGCCCAGGCCGATGCGCTGCAGCCGCTCGTCGGCATCGAGCACATTGAGGTCGGGCTCGATCAGCTGGATCATGAAGCGCTTGTCGGGATCGAGCGCCGGCGTGCGCAGCAGCTTGCCCTTGGGCATGATGCCGAAGCGCTGCTCGTCAGGAATCAGCTCGGCGCCGATCAGCTCGCGGTAGAACTCGATCCAGTCGTAGCTGCGCTCCGGGCCGATGTACTGCACGATGCCGAAGAAATGGATGCCGGCGGTCGCCGCCGGGCGCTGCTCGACCGACGGAATCGGCACGAAATCGACGTCGTAGATCGAGAATTCCTTGTAGCGGTCGACGAAGTAGATCCGGCTGCCGCCGGCGCCATGGATGGCGGGAATGTTGAGCTCCATCACCTCGGGATGGGTCGTCACCTCCCAGGCGCCGCGCTCGAGCACATACTCGTAGGCGGCGCGCGCGTCGCGCACGCGCAGCGCGATCGCCGAGATGCTCGGCGCGTCGCTGCGGCGGCCGCTGCCCTGGGCCACCGGCGCGTGCGCGTTGACCACGACATTGAGCTCGCCCTGACGGTACAGCAGCACCTCGCGCGAACGGTGGCGCGCGACCGGCTTGAAGCCCATGGTCTCGAGCACCTGGCCCAGCGCCTGCGGCTTGGCCGTGGCGAACTCGATGAACTCGATGCCATCCAGGCCGATCGGGTTGGCCGCATCGCTGAAAGAGGCTTGCAGCGGCTCGCGCTCGCCGGCCGACTTGAGCAGAAGGTCACTCATGAGATATCTCCAGATTCAGCCTGCACTGTAAGCGAGTCCGGGCGTTTTTTTGCATCCCGGCCTGCTTGCGATGAGCGACAATCGAACGAAGCAAATCGACTATCGAACAGAAACCGCCATTTGACTGCCATGAGCGAGCAAGATCCCCCCTTCGCGCTCGAGCGCCGCGACTGGATCGCCGGGCTCGAGAAAGGCTTGGCCGTGATCGAGGCCTTCGACGCCGAACACCCGCGCCTGACCGCCAGCCAGGCCGGCCAGCGCTGCGGCCTGACCCGCACGGCCGCGCGCCGCCACCTGCTCACGCTGGTGCACCTGGGCTATGTCGCGACCGACGGCAAGCTGTTCTCGCTGACGCCGCGCGTGCTGCGCCTGGGCCAGGCCTACCTCGAGTCGGCGCGGCTGCCACGCGCGGTCCAGCCCTATCTGCAGCGCGTCACCGCAGGCACCGGCGAGGTCGCCTATGCCGGCGTGCTCGAGCAGGACGAACTGGTCTATGTCGCGCGCAGCGGCAGCCACCGCCAGCTCAACACCGGCTACATGCTGGGCTCGCGCGTCCAGGCCCAGGTGACCGCGGCCGGCCTGGTGATACTGGCCATGTCGGGCGCCGAGGTCTACGAGCCCTGGCTGGCCCGGCAGGAACTGCGCGCCTACACCTCGCACACCGTGGTCGACCGGGACGAGCTGCGCCGGCGGCTGCAGCAGATCCAGCACCAGGGCTGGGCCATCTCGGAGCAGCAGCTCGAGATGAACTACCGCGGCATTGCCGTGCCCCTGTACGACCACAAGGACCATCTGGTCGCCGCCATGAGCGTCACCATGCCGATGCAGAGCGAGAGCAGCGAGGACGCCGCCCGGCGCGTGCTGCCAGTGCTGCAGGACACGGCACGCAGCATGCGGCCCTTGCTGTAACGCCACAGCGGGTCCAGAATCTGCTATGTTCGCCAGCGTACGGCATGGTGCCTTGCGCGATTCGGCACAGCGCATCGGATCGAATCGGACTGCAACACCGCGAGGAGCTTCCTGGTCATGACAACCCAATCAGATCTAGACACGATCAACGCCAGCTACCCGCATATCGGCAAGGTGCTCAGCGAGAAATGGGGGACGAAGGATATCGTGACCTACATCGAGCAACTGCTGCAGGACACCCGCGACGGCTCGCGGCGCGGCTTCCCGTTCCAGGTGATGGCCGCGCTCGTGAACATCCAGAGCCAGCATCTGTCCTTGACCGGCACCGCGCCAGACCCGCAGGAGATCAAGGACACCTGGGCCCGCCACAGCCACCTCTAGCCGGTGTCGCCCGGCCACCGGGCTCAGTCGGCCGGCGGCTTCAGGTAGCGCCGGTCGGACCAGGTCGCCAGCCACTGTGGCGCGAAAGCCACGAAGATTGCGCAGAACATGCCGGTCAGGAAGGCATCGCCCCAGGCCATCAGCCAGTGCGCCACCAGCGCATCCTGCAGGCTCGCCCCCGTCAGCCAGCGCTGCGCGAACTCCTGCAGCAAGCCAGCGCCGAACACCGACAGCGCCGTGCCGAGAAAGCCGCGCCCCAGCGTGTAGACGAAGGGATGGGCTGGCACGAAGCGCCGCAACAGGGCGCCGATGCCCAGCGCCAGCGTCGCGGGAGCCAGGCCAAGCCAGACCCATTGCGCCAGCACGGCCTCGGCATCATGCAGGCCGAAGGCCCAGACCTGCAGCGCCACCAGCACCAGCACCGGCACCGCCAGCGGCCAACCCAGCATCAGGGCCAGCAGGCTGGCACCCGAAAGCTGGATCTGCAGACCCTGGGGCAACTGCTGCGGCAGCAACCAGAACCAGGGCAGCAAGGCCAGCGCCGCCAGCGTCGGCGTCAGCAGCGGGCCGCACAGCATGCGCCAGGGCTTGAGCGCGAGCGCGGCGAACAGCGCCGGCAGCCCGAGCGCCAGTTCGAGCCAGAGCAGGGCCTCGCCGTCCATCGACAGTGCTCGCGCTTACATGCCCGGCAGCTTGGGCATGCCAGGCATGCCGCCCAGGCCCTTCATGCCGCCGAGCTTCTTCATCATCTTCATCAGGCCGCCGCCCTTCATCTTCTTCATGACGCCCTGCATCTGCTCGAACTCCTTGAGCAGGCGGTTGACCTCCTGCACCTGCACGCCGGCGCCGGCGGCGATGCGGCGCTTGCGCGTGGCCTTGAGCAGCTCGGGCTTGCGCCGCTCCTGCGGCGTCATGCTGCAGATGATGCCTTCCTTGCGCTTCATCTCCTTCTCGGCCCGGCCCAGGTCGGCCTCGCTGGCCTTGGCCGACATCTGGCTCGGCAGCTTGTCCATCAGGGTGGACAGGCCGCCCATCTTCTTCATCTGGCGCAGCTGGTCGAGGAAGTCCTCGAGGTCGAAGCCGTCACCGCTCTTGACCTTGGCGGCCAGCTTCTGCGCCGCCGCCATGTCGACGCCAGCCGTGACCTGCTCGACCAGCGCGACGATGTCGCCCATGCCGAGCACGCGGCCGGCATGGCGCTCGGCATCGAACACCTCGAGGCCGTCGATCTTCTCGGACACGCCGGCGAACTTGATCGGCGCGCCGGTGACCGTGCGCACCGACAGCGCGGCACCGCCGCGCGAGTCGCCGTCGAGCTTGGTCAGCACGATGCCGGTCAGCGGCAGCGCCTCCTTGAAGGCCCTGGCGGTGTTGATCGCATCCTGGCCCTGCATCGCGTCGACCACGAACAGGGTCTCGACCGGATTGAGCGCCGCGTGCAGCTGCTTGATCTCGGCCATCAGCGCTTCGTCGATCGCCAGCCGGCCGGCGGTATCGACCAGCAGCACGTCGAAGTAATGCTTCTTCGCGTAGTCGAGCGCGGCGCGCGCGATCTCGAGCGGCTTCTGCTCGGGGCTGCTCGGGAACCATTCGGCGCCCGCCTGCTTGGTCACGGTCTTGAGCTGCTCGATCGCGGCCGGGCGATAGACGTCGCCCGAGACCGTCAGCACCTTCTTCTTGCGCCGCTCGATCAGGTGCTTGGCCAGCTTGGCGGTGGTGGTGGTCTTGCCGGCACCCTGCAGGCCGGCCATCAGGATCACCGCCGGCGGCTGGGCCGCCAGGTTCAGGTCGCTGACGCCCTCGCCCATCGTCGCGGCGAGCTCGCGCTGGATCACGCTGACCAGCACCTGGCCCGGGGTCAGCGAGCCGACCACCTCGGCACCGAGCGCCTTCTCCTTGACGCGCGCGATGAAGTCGCGCACCACCGGCAGCGCGACGTCGGCCTCGAGCAGGGCCATGCGCACCTCGCGCAGCATGTCGCTGACGTTGCTTTCGGTGATGCGGGCCTGGCCACGCACCTCCTTGACCAGTCGTGACAGTTTTTCGGTGAGGGCTGAGGCCATGATCAATGCGGTGTGAGCGCCGACGGCGGCCACCCAAAGGGCGGCCCCGGGCAGGGGGATAGGGACAAAAGGAGACTTGGCCGGCCGCGCGGGCCGTTAAACTCTGGGCATGATTCTATCCCCGAGCCCCTGGTGGAGCAGCATCCCGTCGCTGGGCGCAGCGCTGGGTTATGCCCTGCTGGCGCTGCACCCGGTCCGGCTGGCAGCCGGCAAGCTCAACCTGCTGATGGCCACGGTCTGGCTGCTGCACGGCGTCGCGCTGGCGACCAACCAGTTCGGCACCGGGGCGATGCGCTTCGGCTTCGCACCCGCGCTGTCGTTCACGGCCTGGATGGTCTTCACCCTCTATGCGATCGAAACCCGGCTCTACCCGCAGCTGCGCGCGCGCGCCTCGCTGGTCGGCCTGGGCGCTGCGACCGTGCTGCTCGCGCTGCTGTTCCCGGGCCTGCCGCATCCGGCCCATGCCTCGCGCTGGCTGCCGCTGCATGGCTGGCTGGGCATGGTCTCCTACGGCCTGCTGGCCGCCGCGGTGCTGCACGGCTGGCTCGCGCAGCGCGCCGAAGCCTCAATCCGCCAGGCCCGCGCGGGCGAGATCACCCTGCCCCTGCTCGCGCTCGAGCGCCTGACCTTCCGCCTGGTCTGGGCCGCCTTCATCATGCTGAGCGCCACCCTGCTCGCCGGCTGGTGGTTCAGCGAACAGGGACTGACCCAGGGCTGGATCTGGAACCACAAGACCCTGTTCACCCTGCTGTCCTGGCTGGTGCTGGCCCTGCTGCTCTGGGGCCGGCTGACCCAGGGCTGGCGCGGTCGCTTCGCCATCCGCATGCTCTACGCCGCCGCCACCCTGCTGCTGCTGGGCTATGTCGGTTCGCACTTCGTGCTTGAAGTCATCCTGTCGCGCGCATGAAATACCTGCTGGTACTGATGGTCGTCCTGGCCGGAGTCTGGATCTGGCGCAGCCGGCGTGTCACCCAAAGGCCGCCTGCGCCACCGCCACGCCCGGCCGCGCCGACACCGAGCGCCATGGTCGCCTGCCGCCACTGCGGCCTGCATCTGCCGGCCAGCGACGCGGTCGACGGCCCAGGCGGCCCCTACTGCAGCGCCGAACACCAGCGCCTCGGACCTGGCAAGTCCCGCAGCCCTACCCGCGATGCCGGCTGAAACCCCGGCCGCCGCCTGGCAGGACGGCTGGCTCAAGAGTGCGCGCGCCGTGCCCTCGCCCAACCACGGGCCAAGGCCGAAAGACGCCCGGATCGACCTGCTGGTGCTGCACTCGATCAGCCTGCCGCCGGGCCGCTACGGCGGCCCCGAGATCGAACAGCTGTTCTGCAACCAGCTCGACTGGGACGCCCATCCCTATTTCGCGGGCCTGCGCGGGCTGGAAGTCTCGAGCCATTTCCTGATCCGGCGCGACGGCGCGCTGCTGCAGTTCGTCTCCTGCGACGACCGCGCCTGGCATGCCGGGCGCTCCTGCTGGCGCGGGCGCGACAACTGCAATGACGACTCGATCGGCATCGAGCTCGAAGGCCTCGAGGGCTGGAGCTTCGCGCCGGCCCAGTACCAGGCGCTGGCCCTGCTCTGCCAGGCCCTGGCCCGGCGCTACGCGATCGCCCATGTGGCCGGCCATGAACATGTCGCCCCCGGCCGCAAGGCAGATCCCGGACCGGGCTTCGACTGGGCGCGACTGCGCGAGGCGCTCAGGTGGCCGCAGGAATGCTTCCCCTCAGCCACCCTGGAACAGCGGAATCCTGCCGTCGACGGCAGCGATCCGGGCCAAAGCGTGCCACAAGGGGCTGGCAGCGCTGCCGCCATGCAATAAAGTGTCCGCTTCATGGCCCACGGGGCTTGCATTTCGCCGTGACACTTTCATAATATAAAAGTCAGAGTTCATGTTTGTGGGATTTCCCTAACTCGGCCGGGCCAGCCTGCCCGGCCAGAGCGGATCTCCACTTTCCACGCCTTGGTTTCACTGTTCCCCGAAGCCATTGTGCTGACTCGCTGAGCCGGAATAGTCCGGCCTCATGCGCAACGTGCAAGTTGTTTCAGGAGAAGATGCAAGATGGCGACTGCGAAGAAGGCCGCTGCGGCCAAGAAGGCTGCGGCACAACCAGCGTCCGAGCCCGTCGAAGTGGCACAGCCGCTGGGCGCAGCCCTGGCTGCGCCGGCCAAGAAGGTCGTCGCCCGCAAGGCCGCGGCGAAAAAACCCGCCGCCAAGAAAGCGGCTGCCAAGAGGGCTGCCCCGGCCAAGGCCCTGCCGCCGGCCGAACCCGCCGCCAGGACCCGGATCGCGCCGACGGCGGCCTGGCCCTTTCCGACCGGCAACCGGCCCTGAATGACAAAGGCCTGGCAGGAAATCTCCTTGCCAGGCCTTCTGCCATGCCGATGCGGTCGGCCCTGATCAGCCAGCGGCGCTGGCCGTCATCAGGATCCAGCCGTCCTCGCTGTCGCTCACCTCGAGCGCCAGCCAGGGCGCGTAGGCGGCCTTGAGCTCGTCGGCCTGGCGCTCCAGGATGCCGGCCAGCACCAGATGGCCACCGGCCTGGACATGGGCGCACAGCAGCGGCGCCAGCACCTTGAGCGGCGTCGCCAGGATATTGGCCAGCACGACATTGAACAGCCCCGTGGCCGCTTCCGGCAAGCCGGTCAGCAACGACACATGGTTGTTCGCGGCATTGATCTGGGTCGATTCGACCGCGGCCGGATCGATGTCGACCGCGACGATCTCGGCCGCGCCATGCTTGGCCGCACCGATCGCCAGGATGCCGGAACCGCAGCCATAGTCGAGCACGCGCTGACCCGACAGGTCACGCTGCGCGATCCAGCGCAGGCACATGCGCGTGGTCGGATGGGTGCCGGTGCCAAACGCCAGGCCAGGATCGAGCCGGATCACCCGCTCGGCCTCGGCTGGCGGCTCGTGCCAGCTCGGCACGATCCAGAAGGTCGGCGTGATCTCGACCGGCGCGAACTGCGATTGCGTCAGCCGCACCCAGTCCTGGTCGGCCACCGGGCGCACCCCGATCACCTCGCAGCCGGCGAAGAAGTCCTGCGGCGGCAGCAACTCGGCCGCCTCGCGCGCCTGCTGCTCCTGCTGGAACAGCGCGACGACGCGGGAGCGGTTCCAGCCTCCCTTGGGCGCCGGCATGCCGGGCTCGCCGAACAGGGCCTGCTCGGCATCGGTCGCTGCATCGGCGTCCTCGACCGACACGCTCAGCGCGTCCAGCGCCTCGAGCGCGTCGCCGAGGTCCTCGATGCGCGACTCGGGCGCCATCAATACGAGTTCGAACATCGGCTTAGCGCTTGCGCTGCTCGAGCCAGTGCTCGAGGTAGTGGATATTGGTGCCGCCGGCCTCGAAGCTGGCGTCCACCATCAGGTCGCGGTGCAGCGGGACGTTGGTCTTGATGCCCTCGATCGCCACCTCGGACAGCGCCGTGCGCATGCGCGCCAGCGCCTGCTCGCGGGTGTCGCCATGGACGATGATCTTGCCGATCATCGAGTCGTAGTTCGGCGGCACCAGGTAGTTGGCGTAGACATGCGAATCGACTCGCACCCCCGGCCCGCCCGGCATGTGCCAGGTCGTGACCCGGCCCGGCGAAGGGACGAAGTTGTACGGGTCCTCGGCGTTGATGCGGCACTCGATCGCGTGGCCGCGCAGCTCGATCTGGCGCTGCGTGAACGGCAGCTTCTCGCCCGCGGCAACCAGGATCTGGGTGCGCACGATGTCGATGCCGGAGATGGCCTCGGTCACCGGATGCTCGACCTGGACCCGGGTGTTCATCTCGATGAAGTAGAACTCGCCGTTCTCGTACAGGAACTCGAAGGTGCCGGCACCGCGGTAGCCGATCTTCTTGCAGGCCGCCGCGCAACGCTCGCCGATCTTGTCGATCAGGCGGCGCGGGATGCCGGGCGCCGGCGCTTCCTCGATCACCTTCTGGTGCCGACGCTGCATCGAGCAGTCGCGCTCGCCCAGGAAGACCGCGTTGCGGTGCTGGTCGGCCAGCACCTGGATCTCGATGTGACGCGGGTTCTGGAGGAACTTCTCCATGTAGACGGCCGGGTTGTTGAACGCCGCGCCGGCTTCGGTCTTGGTGGTCTGGACCGCGTGCAGCAGCGCCGCCTCGGTGTGCACCACGCGCATGCCGCGCCCGCCGCCGCCACCGGCCGCCTTGATGATGACCGGATAGCCGATCGCCTTGGCGATGCGCTTGACCTCGACCGGATCATCGGGCAACTCGCCCTCCGAGCCCGGCACGCAGGGCACGCCGGCCTTGATCATGGCCTGCTTGGCCGAGACCTTGTCGCCCATGATGCGGATCGACTCGGGCGTCGGGCCGATGAAGGTGAAGCCGCTCTGCTCGACCCGCTCGGCGAAGTCGGCGTTCTCGGACAGGAAGCCGTAGCCCGGGTGGATGGCCTCGGCGTCGGTGACCTCGGCCGCCGAGATGATGGCCGGCATGCTGAGGTAGCTCTGCGCCGAAGCGGCCGGACCGATGCAGACCGCCTCGTCGGCGAGCTTGACATACTTGGCCTCGCGGTCGGCTTCGGAGTAGACCACCACCGACTTGATGCCCATCTCACGGCAGGCGCGCTGCACGCGCAGGGCGATCTCGCCGCGGTTGGCGATCAGGATTTTCTTGAACATGGGAGCCCCCTTATTCGATCACGAACAAGGGCTGACCGTATTCGACAGCGTGGCCGTTCTCGACCAGGATCTGGGTGACGACGCCGGTCTTGTCGGCCTCGATCTCGTTCATGATCTTCATGGCTTCGACGATGCAGATCGGCTCGCCTTCCTTGATCGGGCTGCCGACCTCGACGAAGGCCTTGGCGCCCGGGCTGGCCGAGCGATAGAAAGTCCCGACCATCGGGGACTTGACGACATGGCCCTTGACGGCCTCGGGCTCGGCGGCCACGACCGGTGCGGCGACAACGGCCGCAGGCGCGGCCACCACGGCTGCCGGGGCGGCAGCCACCATCGGCAGGGTGCCGACGGGCGCGCTCTTGACGATTCGGACCTTGCCTTCGGCCTCGGTGATCTCCAGTTCCGAGACATTGGATTCCGACACCAGGTCGATCAGGGTCTTGAGTTTGCGCAGATCCATAATTCCTCCAGGAGGTGCAGCCAAAACGCACCGAAGTTTCCACAACGACGTGGAATTGCGCCCGAATATACACGATGTGCTGCAAGCCTGGCGTATCGAAGTTGTGCTACGAGCGCTGACTTTTGCGTGCAATTGCGAAAAATAACCGCAAAAAATCATCAAAACGCCACCATTTCGTGCCCCTTGCCAGCAACTTCGGCACCCTGGCCGGCACTCGGCGCGCCAAGCTGCAAGCCGGGCCGATCGGGATTGCCCCAGCCGGCCCTTGCAGGGGTAAACTGCTTGGCACAGCCGCCTCGGGCGGAGGGTGGGCAGACCAATAATCAGAACGGGGGAAGCCATGGCCACAGCGGTACGCAAGGTCAAGGAGTATGTCTTCGAGTGGGAGGGCAAGGATCGCGGCGGCAAGCCCGTGCGCGGCGAGACCCGCGCTGCCAGCGACAACCTGGTGCTGACGGCCCTGCGGCGCCAGGGCATAGTCCCGCTCAAGGTCAGGAAGCGCCGGATGTCGGGCAGCCGTTCGATCCGCCCCAAGGACATCTCGATCTTCACGCGCCAGCTCGCGACCATGATGAAGGCGGGCGTGCCCCTGCTGCAGGCCTTCGACATCGTCGGACGCGGCAACCCCAATCCCAATGTGACCCGCCTGCTCAACGAGGTCCGCACCGAGGTCGAGACCGGCACCTCGCTGAGCGCCGCCTTCCGCAAGCATCCGCTGTATTTCAGCAGCCTCTACTGCAACCTGGTCGAGGCTGGCGAGACCGCCGGCATCCTGGAAGGCATCCTCGAGCGGCTGGCGGTCTATCTCGAGAAGTCGGAGGCGCTGAAAAGCAAGGTCAGGTCGGCCCTGATGTATCCGGCGGCGGTGATCACGGTCGCGGTCGTCGTGATCACGGTGATCATGATCTTCGTGATCCCGGCCTTCAAGGAAGTGTTCTCCTCCTTCGGCGCCGACCTGCCGGCCCCGACGCTGGTCGTGATCGGCATGAGCGAGTTCTTCGTCGCCTGGTGGTGGCTGCTCTTCATCGTGCTGGGTGCGGGCTTCTACTTCCTGCGGCAGGCCTGGCGCCGCAACGAGAAGGTGCAGCGACTGATGGACCGCGTGCTGCTCAAGCTGCCGATCTTCGGCCTGCTGGTCGAGAAGTCGGTGGTGGCGCGCTGGACCCGCACGCTCTCGACCATGTTCGCGGCCGGCGTGCCGCTGGTCGAGGCGCTGGACTCGGTCGGCGGCGCAGCGGGCAACTCGCTCTATGCCGATGCCACGGTCAAGATCCAGCAGGAGGTCTCGACCGGCACCAGCCTGACCCAGGCCATGACCAATACCCGGATCTTCCCGTCGATGGTGCTGCAGATGTGCGCGATCGGCGAGGAATCGGGCTCGATCGACCACATGCTGGGCAAGGCGGCCGACTTCTACGAGCAGGAGGTCGACGACATGGTGGCCGGTCTGTCGAGCCTGATGGAGCCCATCATCATCGTGCTGCTGGGCACCATCATCGGTGGCATCGTGGTCGCGATGTACCTGCCGATCTTCAAGCTCGGCCAGGTGGTCTGAGCCAGCGCCGGCGCTCCAGGGGCTGGCGCGACTGCCGCGCCTGGGCTCCGGCTCAGAGGTTGTGCACCCGGGCCAGGTGCTGGCGCTTGGCCTCGATTTCGCTGTCGGTGTCGATGTAGCGCTGCGCGATGGCGTGGAACTCCTCGTGGATGGCCAGGAAGGCATCGACCATGTCGGGATCGAAATGCTGGCCGCGGCCGGCGCTGATCAGGGCCACCGCCTGCTCGTGCGGCATGCCTTCCTTGTAGACCCGGCGGCTGATCAGCGCGTCGTAGACATCGGCCAGCGCCATCAGCCGCGCCGACAGCGGAATGGCCTCGCCCTTGAGCCCCTCGGGGTAGCCGGAGCCGTCCCATTTCTCCTGGTGGCTGTAGGCGATCTCCTTGGCCAGCTTGAGGAACTCGACCGGCATGCCGAGCTGGCGCTCGGCGGAATGGATGGCGTCGCGCCCGAGCGTGGTGTGCGTCTTCATGAGCTCGAACTCCTCGGGCGTGAGCTTGCCGGGCTTGAGCAGGATGCGGTCCGGGATGCCGACCTTGCCGATGTCGTGCAGCGGCGCCGACTTGAACAGCATCAGGATGTAGCGGTCGTCGAGCAGCGCGGCCAGGTGGGGCTGCTCGCGCAGTTTCAGCGCCAGCGCCTTGACATAGTGCTGGGTGCGGCGGATGTGGTTGCCGGTGTCGGAGTCGCGCGTCTCGGCCAGCGAGGCCATCGCCAGGATGGTCACGTCCTGGATCGCGATCACCTCGGCGGTGCGCTTGCCGACCTCGTGCTCGAGGTAGTCGGCCTTGTCGCGCAGGAAGTCGGCGCTGGCCTTGAGTACCAGGTGGTTGCGAACCCGGGCCATCACGATCGGCGGGCTGATCGGCTTGGTGATGTAGTCGACCGCGCCCAGGTCCAGGCCCTGCTTCTCGTCCTCGACCCCGCTCTTGGCGGTCAGGAAGATGACCGGGATGTCGCGCGTGGCGGGATCGGCCTTGAGCCGGCGGCAGACCTCGTAGCCGTCCATGCCCGGCATCATGATGTCGAGCAGGATCAAGTCGGGCGGCGGGGTGGCCTGGGCGATGCGCAGCGCCTTCTCGCCATCGATCGCTGCCTTGACCTTGTATTCGTCGCGCAGCAGGCCGGTCATCAGCGAGAGGTTGGCCGGGGTGTCGTCGACCACCAGGATGGTGGCAGGCTCGGGGTGCTTGGTGTCGGTGTCCATCGGCATGCTCGGAAAAAGAGGTTCATTCAGCGCCGGGGGCCTGGGTGGCGGCGGCGGCGCCCGGCTTGTCAGCGCCAGCGTACTCCAAGCCGCCAGCGCCGTCGATGGGGTCCCGGCCGACGCTGGCCTGCGCGCGTGCCTCGGCCAGCAGGCGCTCGAGGCGGCGCTCGGCCAGCAGGACCTCGAGATTGGTCGCCAGCACCGGCAGCAGGCCTTCGAGCAGGGTGGTGATATGCCCGCTGTCGGGCTCGATCGAGGCCAGCTCGAGCACGCCGATCAGCAGCTCGTTGCGCATGACGGGCAGCAACAGCAGCGCACGCGGCAGCGCCTGTCCAAGGCCGGACTCCAGCCGCCAGAAGCCCGCTGGCACCTCGGTGAAGACCAGGCTGCGCCGCTCGCGCGCGCACTGACCCAGCAGGCCGTCGCCGATGGCCACGCGCTCGGGGGCAGACGCCGTGGCAAAGCTGCCCGCCAGGTGCAGCTCCGGCTGGCCGTCCGGGCCGGGCTCGATGCAGTACAGGCTGCCCTGGTGCACGGGCAGGAAGCGGCCGATCTCGGTGAACAGGGCCTGGGTCAGCGCGGGCAACTCGCGGGCGCGCTGCAGCTGCAGCGACAGCTCGGACTGGCGCTCCTTGAACTGCGCCAGCTGCATGAGTTCGCGCGAAGCCGCCTCGCTGCGTGCCAGCGCCGCACGCCTGGCCACCTGGTTGTGCGCCGCGCGCAGCAGCGACAACAGCAGGGCCAGCACGAGCAGCCCGGCCGTGACGCCGGCCACGATCTGTCCGAGCCGCGACGCCTGGAGCGTTGGCGAGGCGAGCAGCACCAGCTGCCAGCGGCCGGTGGCATCGGGCCATTGCAGGCTGGCGCGCACCCGCAGGTGGCGTTGGCCGAGCAGCTCGACCCGGTCCTGCGCCGGGTCGAAAGGCAGGCGGCCGGGCTGGACGCCGGCCGCAAAGGCCGGTCCGAACTGCGCCACCAGGCCCGCCTGCTGCTCCTGGCTCATCTCGTGCGCCAGCTTGAGGTTCCAGTCGCTGTCGCTGCTCGCATAGACCAGACCCTGGGGCGACAGCAGCAGGGCATGCTCGCCGAGCCGGCGCAGGCTGGAATCCAGGCCATCGGCCGAGAGCTTGATCACGAGCACGCCGACCACCAGGCCAGTGCGCTGAGCCTCGGCATAGATCGGGGCCGCCAGCAGGAAGCTGCGCCGGGGCAGGCGCTCGCCCTCGGCGATGGGATAGACGTTCTCCTGGCCGGCGAAGGCCTGTTGCCAGTAGGGCATGTCCTGCAGCTGCTGCCCGAGGCTGGCGGGCTGGTCGGCCGCCTGGGCCAGCAAGCGACCGCTGGCATCGATGACCGAGATGCTCTCGGCATCGAGCGCCCGCCGCACCGGCTCCAGGCGCTCGAGCACTTGCGGCGCATCGGGCTCCAGCCGGCCCTGGACCAGGGCCTTGAGCACCGGTTCGTTGATGCCGAGCATCGCCGCGGCGCCCATCGCCCGGCCGCGCAGGACCTCCTCGGACAGCTGTACCGCATGGCGCTGCGCTTGGGTCTCGAGCAGGTGGTTGAGCTCGGTCTCGTCGGAGCGCTGATAGAAGCTGGCCGTCAGCCAGCCGAGCAACAAGGACAGGCCAAGGGCGAACAGCCGGTAGACCGGGGCATGCAGCAGCAGCCCCGGCAGGAAGTCTGGCCTGGACCGCTTCATGGGCGACTCCCGCTGGCGCTGGCCACCTGGCGCAAGACATGCAGCGCCTGCTCGTAGTCGAAACCGCGCAGCGCCGCATCCACCTCGCTCCAGCGCACGCCCAGCAGCGGGCGCAACAGCGCCCCGTCCTGCTCCCAGGCCTGCTCGGCAGCGGAGTCTGAGTCCGCCAGCAGGCGCTCGATGCGCTGCAACGCGGCCTGCTGCGCCTGCGCATCGGGTGCGGCGCCATCGCCGGCCTGCGGCTCTTCACTCGGGGCGGCTGCCAGCCAGGCGGCCAGCGCCGCGACCAGCGGCTCGAGCTGGACCGAGCAGGCTTGCAGCAGAGGCTCGAGCGCCGCTGGCGGCAAGCGCTCGTGCAGGGCCTGCTCGAGCGCCGCAGCCTGGGCCTGCAGGGCGGTGGCACCGATGCTGCCGGCCGTGCTCTTGAGCGTGTGCGCCGCGCGTTCGGCGGTGACGGCATCGCCGGCCGCGAGCGCGGCCCGCACCTGGCCGATGGCCGCTGCCTCCAGCGTCACGAATTTCTGCAGCAGGCGACGGTAGAGGGCCAGCTTGCCGGCGGTGCGGCCCAGGCCCAGCCGGGCATCCAGGCCCGCGATGTGCAGCGGCAGGCAAGCGTCGTCCGGCGCCAGGCGATCATCGGCGCCCACGGCGACGGTTTCCGGGCCGGGCGCGGGGATGGCCTGCGGCCTGGCTGCCGCGGCCTCGGGCGGGATGGAGGCGGTCGCAGCCTGCGCCGCGCGCGCCGGAATCCAGCGCAGCAGGGCGCGCCAGAGCTCGTCGGGCTCGATCGGCTTGACCACATAGTCGTTCATGCCGGCCTCCAGGCAGCGCTCGCGATCGCCCTGCATCGCGTTGGCCGTCATCGCGATGATGGGCAGGCGGGCGAACTGCGGCAGCTTGCGGAGCTCGAGCGTGCTGCCGATTCCGTCGAGCACCGGCATCTGCATGTCCATCAGCACCGCGTCGTAGTAGCCGGCCTCGTGTTGCAGCAGCCGGTCGAGCGCCTCGCGGCCGTCGCCGGCCACCTCGACTTGCAAGCCGACGTCGTGGAGCAGCTCGACCGCCACCTCCTGGTTGAGCTCGTTGTCCTCCGCCAGCAGCAGCCGCGCGCCGGCGATGGACGCGAGCTCGGGCTCGGCGCTGCCGGTTCCGCCCGGCACCGGCTCCGCTGCCAGCGGCTCGCCCAAGGCCCGCATGACGGCGTCGAACAGCTGCGAGGGATTGACCGGCTTGGTCAGCACGCTGTCGAAGCCGGCGGCCTCGGCTGCGGCTTCGACCTCGTCGCGACCGTAGGCGGTGACCATGACCAGGTGCGGCGGCGACGACAGGCCCAGGGCCAGGATGCGGCGCCCGGCCTCGAGTCCGTCGACGCCGGGCATCTGCCAGTCGGTGAAGATGACGCTGAAAGGCTGGTCGGCGGCCGCGGCGCTGCGCACCGCCTCCACGCCGGCCTCGCCGCTGGCCACGGCCGCGACCCGGAAGCTCATGGCGACCAGCATCTCGGTCAATGCGGTGCGGGCATATTCGTTGTCCTCGATCACCAGCACCCGGCAGCCGCGCAGGTCGAGTCGCGGCAGGCGGGCCTGCGGCTGCTGCTCGCCCCGGCCCAGGCGGGCGGTGAACCAGAAGGTCGAGCCCCGGCCCAGTTCGGATTCGACCCCGACCTCGCCGCCCATGAGCTGGGCCAGGCTCTTGGAGATCGCCAGCCCGAGTCCGGTGCCGCCGTAGCGGCGCGAGGTCGAGCGGTCGGCCTGGCTGAAGCTCTGGAACAGGCGGCCGCGCTGCTCCTCACTCAGGCCGATGCCGGTGTCCTGGACCGCGAAATGCAGCAGGACATCGTGCTCGCCGACCTCGCGCTGCGACACCTTGACCCGGATCTCGCCCTGCTCGGTGAACTTGACCGCGTTGTTGCAGTAGTTGACCAGGATCTGGCCCAGCCGCAGCGGGTCGCCGACCAGGGCCTGGGTCAGGCCGGGCTCGAGCTCGAACACCAGTTCCAGCCCCTTGCTGCCGGCCTTCTCGCCGACCAGGTTGGCGACGTTCTCGAGCACCGCGTCGAGCTCGAAGTCGGTCGACTCGATGGTGAGCTTGCCGGCCTCGATCTTCGAGAAGTCCAGGATGTCGTTGATGATGCCGAGCAGGTGCTGGCTCGAGCGCTGGATCTTGCCGAGGTAGTCCTGCTGGCGCGGATTGAGTCCCGACTTGTGCAGCAGGTGCGCCATGCCGATGATCGCGTTCATCGGGGTGCGGATCTCGTGGCTCATATTGGCCAGGAAGCTGCTCTTGGTGCGCGCGGCATCCTCGGCCAGCTCGCGCGCGCGACGCATCTCGTCGGCGACATGGCGCTCCTCGGACACATCGTCGAGCGTCCAGACCACGCCCTGCGCCAGGTCCTTGAGGTCGATCGCATGGCCGTTGAGCCGGACCCAGAGCTGGCTGCCGTCCTGGCGCAGCATCGCCGCCTCGAGCCGCACCGGCTCGCCGCGGCCGATCTGCTCGCTGCTGCGCTCGATACGCTCGCGGCTGTCGGCATCGGCAAACCAGCCCAGCATGCTGTGGCCGACCAGCTCCGCGCTGGGCCGGCCCAGCAGCCAGCCCAGGTGCTGGTTGCACTTGACGACCTGCTGGCGGCGCAGCACGACGATGCCGCTGGTGACCGACTCGAAGATCGCGTTCTGCTCGTCGAGGATGGCGGAGATGGAACGGCGCTGGGCCTCGATCTCCTCCTTCTGGCGCTCGAGCTCCTGCGCCTGCTGCTGCGTGGCCTCGAGCAGGCGCTGGGTCCTGACATTGCGCTCGAGGATCTCGAGCCCCATCGCGAGCATCGGCAACAGGCCCTCGAGCAGGCCCTCCTCGCGCGGCCCGAACAGGCGCAGCGCGGCCAGCTCGATCACCGCCAGCACCTTGCCCCCGCTGAGCACGGGCAGCGCCAGGATGGCCTCGGGCGGTGCCTCGCCCAGGCTGCTCACGATCCGCACATAGTCGGGCGGCGGACGGGTGATCTGGATCGGCGCCTTCTCGAGCGCGCATTGGCCGACCAGGCTCTCGCCGAGGTCGAAGCGCTGCGCCAGTCCCTTGCGCTCGGAATGGGCATATTGCGCGATCAGGCGCAGCTGGTGGTGTTCGGCGTCGAGCACGTAGAACACGCCATGCCCGACCTGCAGCAGCGGGCAGACCTCGGACAGGAAGCGCTGCGCCAGCTCGCTGAAGCTGTTGCAGGCCTGCAGCAAGGTCGCGATGCGGGCCTGGTGCGACTTCGCCCACTGCTCCTGCGCCATCTGTTCGCGCGTGGCGCTGTATTGCGCCAGCGAACGCGCGAGTTCGCCAACCTCGCTGCGCTCCCGCATGCAGTCCAGCGGCGCGAAGGCCTGGCCGGCCTTCATCGCGAGCACCTGCGCGTTCATCGCCGACAGCGGCTGCAGCACGCGCCGGCTGTAGTAGTAGCCCAGCATGACCATCACGGCCAGGGTGCTGAGCAGGGTCAGTGCCAGGCTGGCATGCCAGGCCAGGCGGAGTTGGCGCTCGGCCTGGCGGAACTCATCGTCCAGGCGCTGATCGACCTTGAGCAGCAGGCGCTGCACCGGCTCATGGATGGCTTCGAGCTCGGCCTCGTAGGCGGCACCGAAGACAAGGCCGGTCGCCTGCTCGATCCGGCCGGCCTGGCGCTCGTCCATCGCCAGCGCCTCGATCCGCACCAGGGCGTCGGAGCGGGACTTGGCCAGCTCGATCAGCGCGATCTCGTCATGGTTCAGGTCCAGGCTTTCGAGGGCGAACTGCGCCTGCTCGAAGCGGCGCGTGACCTGGACTTCCTGCCAGTAGTTCCGTTCATGGACCGGATCGCCGGTAACGACGAAGGCCCGGACCTGGTTGGTCAGGTAGCGGTCCGCCTCCAGGAAGCGCTCGGCCTGCCGGCTGACCAGGTACTGGCGCTCCTGCACCACCTGCTGGCGCTGCGCGAGGCGGTCGAGCAGGAGCAGCGCCCCGGCATTGAGCAGCGCGAGCGCGAGGTAGAGCGCGATCGCGCTGGCATTGATGCGGCGCAGCTTCATGCCACCCCTCCGCCGGGCTCGAGGGTCTGCTGGCCCGCCGCGTTGGCCCCCTGGACCTGCTCGAGCAGCCGCTCGCTGCGCTCGGCCCGCTGCAGGCTGTCGAGACAGATGGCAAGAACCGGTGCGATCTCCTGCAGCAGCCGGCTGGCCTCGTCGCCGAAGGGCTGCAGGCTGGCGAGTTCGAGCAAGCCCAGCAGACGGCCGCGGTGCTCGATCGGGTGAATCAGCAGCTCGGCCGGCTCGGCATCGCCCAGGCCCGAGCTGATGCGCAGGTAGCGGGCGCCCGGACGGACCAGGGTGACGGGGCGACGCGAACGCGCGACCTGGAGCAGGAGCGGCGCGAGCTCGGGCTGGCGCAGCAGCACCTGGGCCTCGTCGGCGCCATCGGCACCATAGCGCGCTGCCGCCTGCAGGGACTGGGTACCTTCGTCCCAATAGCAGCACAGGCCCTGGTGCACCGGCAACCGGTGCGCCAGGCCGGACAGCAGCAGGCGGGCCAGTTCAGCGGGGCTGCGGGCCTGCTGCAGCAGGGTCGACAGTTCGACCAGGCAGGCACGCCGCCTGGATTCGGCTTCGGCGCTGCGCAAGCTGGCCTCGGCGGCGCTGAAGGCATCGAGCAGCTCGCGACCGATCATCAGGCGCAGTAGCAGCAGCCAGGGCAGGCAGGAAAACAGCAACATGAGCAGGCCGCACAGCACGAGCCACTCGGCATTGCCGGACGGCAAGCGATCCATGACCAAGGCGGCATACAGGCCCGCAGCCGCAAGCAAGAGCAGCGACAGACTCAACAGCACCAGGCGCCAGCACAGCCGGATCAGCGAGCGACGCAGTTCATGCAGCCGGACCGCATCGCCCGCAGCCGCCGCGGCTCGGGCTTCTTCCATCACGCGCCAGTCTCCATATCCATACCCATGTGCAGCGATCCGCTGCGTTACGATCGGAAATCGTCAGGACCGGCTGCCGACGCCGGGGCAGCTGTCCGGCCAGCAGTCGTGCCAAACTATGCTAGAGATGTTAACCCAAAGGTAAACCGATTGTCTGACCTCCCGCTCGGAATATGGAACTGGTGGCTGGCAGGTCTGCTCGGCCTGCTGGTCGGCAGCTTCCTCAATGTGGTGATCCACCGCCTGCCGCTGATGCTCGAGCAGCGCTGGGCGCGCGAATGTGCCGAACTGGCCGGCCAGCCAGCCCCGGACCAGGCGCCACTGAGCCTGGCACAGCCTAGATCGCGCTGTCCCGGCTGCGGCGCCCTGATCCGCTGGCAGCAGAACATCCCGCTGCTGAGCTACCTGCTGCTGCGCGGGCGCTGCGCCAGCTGCCAGGCACCGATCAGCTGGCGCTATCCGCTGGTCGAGGCGCTGACCGCCCTCCTGTTCGCCGGGGTGGTGGCCGTGCATGGCAACGGCATGGCCGGTCTGGCTGGCTGCGGCCTGGCCGCGGCGCTGGTCGCGCTGGCCTTCATCGACTGGGATACCACGCTGCTGCCCGACGACATCACGCTGCCGCTGCTCTGGGCCGGGCTGATCGCGGCGGCACTGGGCTGGAGCGCGAGCAGCCTGAGCGAGTCGCTCTGGGGCGCGGTCGCGGGCTATCTCTCGCTCTGGCTGATCTACTGGGCCTTCAAGCTCGCGACCGGCAAGGAAGGCATGGGCTACGGCGACTTCAAGCTGTTTGCCGCCTTGGGCGCCTGGTTCGGCTGGCCGGCGCTGATTCCCATCATCCTGCTGGCCTCGCTGAGCGGGGCTGCGGTGGGAATCGCACTCAAGCTCGGACCCGGCCTGCGCGAGGGCGGCTATGTGCCGTTCGGCCCCTTCCTGGCGCTCGGCGGGCTCTGGGCCCTGCTGTTCGGCCCTGAACGTTTTCTGCAATGGATAGGAATCTGATGGAACACTCATGTGTGCGGCTGGGCCTGACGGGTGGCATCGGCAGCGGCAAGAGCACGGTCGCAACCCTGCTGGTGCAACTCGGCGCTGAGCTGATCGACGCCGATGCGATCTCGCGCGCCAGCACGGCCCCAGGCGGCAGCGCGATCGAGGCGGTGCGCGCTGCCTTCGGCGACGAATTCATCACGCCTGATCGGGCGATGGACCGCGACCGCATGCGCGCGTGCATCTTTGCCGACCCGACGGCACGGGCCCGGCTCGAGGCCATCATCCATCCGCTCGTGCGCACCGAGATCGACCGCCGGCTGGCGGCCTTGCCCGGCGGCGTCGCGGTGCTGGACCTGCCGCTGCTGGCCGAGTCGAGCGCCTGGCGCGAACGCTGCGACCTGGTCTGGGTCGTCGACTGCACAGCCGAAACCCAGATCCGGCGCGTGATGCAGCGCAACGGCTGGACGCGCGACCAGGTACAGGCCGTGCTGGCGGCACAGGCCAGCCGCGAGCAAAGGCTGGCCATCGCCGATTGCGTGATCGACAACGAAGGCCAGACGCTGGCCGAACTCGAGCAGCAGGTCCGGGCGCAATGGGCTCAGCTCGGTCATCGATTCGGGCTATGATGGCCAGTTAAGCCTGAAATCCCGATGCGTGTCCTGTGATCCTCTACGAGTACCCTTTCAACGAACGCATTCGCACCTATCTGCGGCTGGAACATCTGCTGCGCCGGCTCGGTGAACTGGTGGCGCGCACGCAAGCGGTCGACCACCACTACGCGATCCAGACCCTGTTCGAACTGATGGATGTCAGCTCGCGCTCGGACCTCAAGTCCGAGGTCATGAAGGACATCGAGCGCCACAAGCAGGTGCTCAACGGCTACCGCGACAGCCCGTCGATCTCGCAGCAGGCGCTCGACAGCTGCATCGAACAGTTCGATGCCTGCTTCGCTGCGCTCAACAGCGACTCGGGCCGGGTCGGCTACAGCCTGACTGGCAATGATTGGCTGATGTCGGTGCGCAACCGGATGGCGATTCCGGGCGGCACCTGCGAATTCGACCTGCCGGTCTACCATGACTGGCTGCACCGGCCGGTAGAAGTGCGCCAGCGCGACCTCGCGCAATGGTCGGCCGAGTTCGAGGGCCTGAACCGCGCCTTGTCCCTGCTCATGAAACTGCTGCGCGACAGCGGCATGCCGCACAAGGTCGTGGCGATGGAGGGACAGTTCCAGCAGCATCTGCCGGCCGGACGCGGCTTCCAGCTGCTGCGGCTGCGGCTCGACCCCGCGCAGGGCCTGGTACCCGAGATCAGCGGCAACCGGCTGCTGTTCTCGGTGCGGCTGATGCAGCGCGGCGTTGACGGCCGCCTGCAGCCGGCGCAGGCCAACGCGCCGCTCGAAGTGACACTCTGCGCCTGAACGGAGGACCCGATGAAGCCCGCCAAGGAAAGCCCGGCCTTCGAGGCCCGGATCGTCAAATGCCCGGCCTGCGGCGGCCCGAGCCGCTACGCGCCCGACAACCGCTACCGGCCCTTCTGCTGCGAGCGCTGCAAGAACCTGGACCTGGGCGCCTGGGCCAGCGAGGAATTCCGCGTCCCGACCGCGCCGCCGCTCGAGCCCGCGCCACCCGAGGACAGCTGGCGCCACTGAAACCAGCAGATCCGGCCGCCTCGGCCAGGCAAGCCCAGCGCGGTCAGCCGCGGGCGGACGCTGCGGCCTGGTCGGCCTCCTGCTGCAGCCAGTCGAGCACCGGCAGCGTGCCGGGCAGCACCGGCTCGACCGTCACCGGCAGGGTCTGCCAGGCAAATGCCTGGCCTTCGTGCATCTGCAGCTCGCCGCTCCAGTCGTAGACCTTGCAGAAGTTCAGCCGCACCAGCGCGTGCGGGTAGTCGACCAGCTGCTCCTGCCAAGGATGGGCCTGGCCTATGGTGACACCGATCTCCTCCTGCAGCTCGCGTCGCAGCGCCTGCTCGACGCTCTCGCCGGCCTCGAGCTTGCCACCCGGAAATTCCCAGTAGCCCGCATAGACCTTGCCGGGCGGGCGGGTCGTCAGCAGGAAGCGGCCCTGGGGGTCTATCAGCACGCCGACCGCGACCTCGGTGATCGGGCGGTCAGCCCCGCCCTCGCGCGGGCGCTCGCCGTCGGCCACCAGCAGTCCGCTCATGCGTCGGCCTCGGCATCGGCCATTGGATTGGCGTCGCGGTTGCCGGCGTAGTGGCGCGCGAACTGGTAGGCCACCCGGCCACTGCGCGAGCCGCGCTCGAGCGCCCAGAGCAGGGCCTGCGGCCGCGCCGCCTCGAACTCGGATTGCGGCACGCCGTAGGACGCCAGCCATTGCCAGACCACGCTCAGGTACTCGTCCTGGCTGAAGGGATAGAAGCTGACCCAGAGCCCGAAGCGCTCGGACAGCGAGATCTTCTCCTCGACCGCCTCGCCCGGGTGCAGCTCGCCGTCCTCGCCGTGGCGGGCGCCGAGGTTGTCCTTCATGGTCTCGGGCAGCAGGTGGCGCCGGTTGCTGGTCGCGTAGATCAGCAGGTTGTCGCTGGCGGCCGAGACGCTGCCGTCGAGGATGGACTTGAGCGCCTTGTAGCCGGGCTCGCCGCTCTCGAAGCTCAGGTCGTCGGCAAAGACGATGAACTTCTCGGGCCGGTCCGCCACCAGCTCGACGATGTCGGGCAGGTCGATCAGCTCCTCCTTGTCGACCTCGATCAGGCGCAGCCCCTGGGGCGCATAGGTGTTCAGGCAGGCCTTGATCAGCGAGCTTTTCCCGGTACCGCGCGCGCCGGTCAGCAACACGTTGTTGGCCGGCAGGCCGCGCACGAAATGCTCGGTGTTGCGCTCGATCCTCTCCTTCTGCTGCTCGATCTCCTGCAGGTCGGCCAGCGCGATGGTCGCGACATGGCGCACCGGCTCGAGCCGGCCATGGCCGCCACGCTTGCGGTAGCGGAACGCCACCGAGGCCTGCCAGTCGGGCTCGCTCAGCGGTTGCGGCAGCACCGCCTCGATGCGCTCGATCAGGGATTCGGCCCGCTGCAGCAGGCGCTCGAAGGCTTCGTTCATGGGATCAGCTGCGGTAGTCGGCGTTGATGGTCACGTAGTCGTGGCTGAAGTCGCAGGTCCAGACCGTGTCGGACACCTCGCCACGGCCCAGGCCGACGCGGATCGTGATCTCGGTCTGCGCCATCACGCGCGCGCCGTCTTCCTCGCGGTACTCGGGGCGGCGGCCACCCTGGCTGACCACATGCACGTCGTCGAGGTGCAGCTCGATCAGGCCCTGGTCGAGGTCGGTGATGCCGGCATAGCCGACCGCCGCCAGGATGCGGCCCAGGTTCGGGTCGCTGGCGAAGAAGGCGGTCTTGACCAGCGGCGAATGCGCGATCGCGTACGCCACCTTCAGGCATTCGTCGGTACTCTTGCCGCCCTCGACGCGCACCGCGATGAACTTGGTCGCGCCCTCGCCGTCGCGCACGATCGCATGGGCCAGCGTGCGCGCGACCTCGGTCATGGCGGCGAGCAGGGCCTGGCCGTCGGCGCTGGCCAGGTCGGTGACCGGCGCATTGCCGGCCTGGCCGGTGGCGATCACGACGAAGCTGTCATTGGTCGAGGTGTCGCCATCGACCGTGACGCGGTTGAACGAGGCGTCGGCCAGCCGCTTGGCCAGCTCGGGCAGCAGCGCGGCATCGACGGCGGCATCGGTGGCCAGGAAGCCCAGCATGGTCGCCATGTTCGGGCGGATCATGCCGGCACCCTTGGAGATGCCGGTGATGCTGACGGTCTTGCCGCCGAGCTGGGCCTGGCGGCTGGCGGCCTTGGGCACGGTGTCGGTGGTCATGATGCCTTCGGCAGCCTTGAGCCAGTGGTCGGCCTGGGCGTCGGCCAGCGCAGCCGGCAGGCCGGCCACGATGCGATCCACCGGCAGCGGCTCCATGATGACGCCGGTCGAGAACGGCAGGATCTGCTCGGGCGAGACGCTGAGCTGGCGCGCCAGCGCGATGCAGGTGGCGCGCGCATCGACCAGGCCCGGCGCGCCGGTGCCGGCATTGGCATTGCCGGTGTTGATCACCAGCGCGCGGATGCCATGCTTGGCGCCCAGGTGCTCGCGGCAGACCTGCACCGGTGCGGCGCAGTAGCGGTTCTGCGTGAAGACGCCCGCCACTGCCGAGCCCGCATCCAGCAGGAAGACGGTCAGATCCTTGCGATTGGCCTTGCGCACGCCGGCTTCGGCCACGCCGATCTTGACGCCCGCGATGGGCAGGAGGCTAGCGGCCTCGGGTGCGGTCCAGTTGACTGCCATGCTTGACTCTCCGGATAGGGGGATGGACTTGCGCCCACGGCGCCGGACGGCGGCACGCGTGGACCGAAACTGCGATTCTAGGGTCTGGGGATGGCGGCCCGCTGCGGACCCGCCAGCGCCAGGCGCCGGAGTCCGGATCGGCCGCCAGCCGGCTCAGCGGCCAGCGTTGAGCAGGTCGCGGGTGCGGATCGCCTCGGCGCGAGCAGCCTGGGCGAAATCCGGGCCGGCGCTGGCATACAGCACGGCGCGCGAGGAGTTGACGATCACGGAGCCGGTCGTCCTGCCTGCCTGGCCACGCCAGCCGGCCTGCACCGTCGCCTTGGCGTCGCCGCCCTGGGCGCCGACGCCCGGGATCAGCAGCGGCAGGGTCGGGGCAAGCTCGCGTACGCGGCGGATCTCTTCCGGATAGGTCGCACCGACCACCAGGCCGAGCTGGCCGTTGAGGTTCCAGGGCCCTTGCGCCAGGCTGGCGAGATGCTCGAACAGGCGCGGCTGGCCCTCGACATCGGCCAGGCGCTGGAACTGGAAGTCGTCGCCGCCCGGGTTGGAGGTGCGGCAGAGCAGGAACACGCCCTTGCCGGGGTAGCGCAGATAGGGCTGGACCGTGTCGAAGCCCATGAAGGGCGACAGGGTGACCGCGTCGGCGCCATAGCGCTCGAAGGCTTCCTTGGCATATTGCTCGGCGGTGCTGCCGATGTCGCCGCGCTTGGCATCGAGGATGATCGGCACCTGCGGCGCGCGCACCCGCATGTGCGCCATCAGGCGCTCGAGCTGCTCCTCGGCGCGGTGCGCGGCGAAGTAGGCGATCTGCGGCTTGAACGCGATCACGAGATCGGCGGTCGCGTCGACGATGGCCGCGCAGAAGTCGTAGATCTTCGAGACGTCGTTGCGCCAGTGGTGGGGGAATTTGGCCGGTTCGGGGTCCAGGCCCACGCAGAGCATGGACTGGTTCTGGCGCTCGGCCGCGCCCAGCATGTCGATGAAGTTCATGCGCCCGATTGTAGAGAGGCCGGTCGCGGCCAGGAAGCGGACCAGACCGGGATGGCATGGCGGCCGCCCCGTGCGCAGGCGCTAAACTGCAGCATCTGCCCCACCTTGCCCGTCCTCCCATGTGCCAACTGCTCGGACTCAACTGCGCCACCCCGACTGACGCCACCTTCAGCTTCACCGGCTTTTGCCAGCGCGGCGGCGCCACCGACCAGCATGCCGACGGCTGGGGCATCGCCTTCTTCGAGGGCAAGGGCCTGCGCCTGTTCGTCGACCACCACAGCGCGGCGGCCTCGCCGATGGCGGACTTCCTGCGCCACTACCCGCTCAAGAGCACCAACATCATCGCCCATGTGCGCAAGGCCACGGTGGGCCAGGTCAGCCTGGAAAACGCCCACCCGTTCGCGCGCGAGCTGTGGGGCCGGCACTGGGTGTTCGCGCACAACGGCGACCTGAAGGACTACCAGCCGCGCCTGCACAGCCATTTCCAGCCGGTCGGCAGCACCGACAGCGAGCGCGCCTTCTGCTGGATCATGCAGGAACTCTCCAAATCGCATGCCGGCGTGCCGAGCGTGGCCGAACTCACGCTGACGCTGCGCGAACTGGTGCCGCAGATCCGGCAGTTCGGCAGCTTCAACTTCCTGCTCTCGAACGGCGAGGCGCTCTGGGCCCATTGCAGCACCAAGCTGTACTACCTGGTGCGCCAGCATCCCTTCCACCAGGCCACGCTGATGGACCAGGACTGGACGGTGGACTTCGCCCAGGTCAACCAGCCCGGCGACCGCGCTGCCGTCATCGTGACCCAGCCGCTGACCAAGGACGAGCAGTGGATCGCCTTCGAGCCCAACGAACTCAAGGTCTTCGTCGACGGCCTGCCACAGTAAGACTGCTGCGCTGCAGCCGCAGCGCAGCCAGCAAACCGGATCAGGCCAGCGCCGCCTCGAGCGCTTCGAGGTAGAGCGCCGCGACATCGCAGCCGGTCTGGTCGAAGATCTCCTGGAAGCAGGTCGGACTGGTGACGTTGATCTCGGTCAGGTGCTCGCCGATGATGTCGAGCCCGACCAGCAGCAGGCCGCGCGCCAGCAGGACGGGACCGAGCGCCTCGGCGATCTCGCGATCGCGCGCCGAGAGCGGCTGCGCCACGCCCTTGCCGCCGGCGGCCAGGTTGCCGCGGATCTCGCTGCCCTGCGGGATGCGCGCCAGGCTGTAGGGCACCGGCTTGCCACCGATCAACAGCACCCGCTTGTCGCCCTGGGCGATCGAGGGCAGGAACTTCTGCACCATCAGGCTCTGCGCGCCATGGCGGTTCAAGGTCTCGGTGATGCTGCCCAGATTCAGGCCGTCCGCGCCGACGCGGAAGATGCCCATGCCGCCCATGCCGTCGAGCGGTTTCAGGATGATGTCGCCATGCTCCTCGTGGAAGCGGCGCACGTCGGCGGCGTCGCGCGTGACCAGCGTCGGCGCGATCAGCTCCGGGAACTCCATGATGGCGAGCTTTTCCGGGTGGTTGCGCAGCGCGGCCGGGTCGTTGAAGACGCGCGCGCCCTCGCGCTGGGCCTGGCCCAGCAGGTGGGTGGCGTAGAAATACTCGCTGTCGAAGGGCGGGTCCTTGCGCATCAGCACCGCGTCGACCTCGGCCAGCGCCTGGGGCCGCTCGTCGGGTGCCTGCTGCGCCGCGACGAACCAGTCGTCGGCATCGCCGGTCAGGGTGATGTCGCGCACATAGGCCGTCACGCGACCGCCGCGCTGCCACATCAGGTCCTTGGGCTCGCAGGCCATCAGCTGGTGGCCACGCCGCTGCGCCTCGCGCATCATCGCGAAGGTGCTGTCCTTGTAGGTCTTGAACGATTCGAGCGGGTCGGCAATGAAGAGAATATTCATACGCTTTGCGGGACAGACCATCGCCTGGCGATGCTCTGTCCCCGACATTGTTTGAAGTTAGATTTCGATCTTGGAGCCGAGCTCGACCACCGCGTTGTTGGGCAGGTTGAGGAACTGGGCCGCCGCGCTGGCGTTGTGGTGCATGGAAGCGAACAGCTTCTCGCGCCACTGCGCCATGCCGCCGCCTATGGTCGGGATCACGATGTCGCGCGACAGGAAGTAGCTGGTCGTCATCGGGTCGAGCGCGACGCCGCGGCCCTTGAGTTGCTCGAGCGCCTTGGGCAGGTCGGGGTCGTTCTTGAAGCCGTAGCTGACGTTCACCTGCCAGCAGTCATGGCCCAGCGACTCGATCTCGAGCCGCTTGTCCATCCCGATCCAGGGCACCGGATGGTTGCAGACCGTCACGAACAGATTGTGCTCGTGCAGCACCTTGTTGTGCTTGAGGTTGTGCAGCAGCGCATTGGGCACCACGCCCGGCTGCGCGGTCAGGAACACCGCCGTGCCCTGCACCCGCGCCGGCGGACTGATGAAGACCGCATCGAGGAAACCGGACAAGGGCAGCGCGTCGCTCTTGAGCGACTCGTTGAGCAGGCGCCGGCCCTCGTGCCAGGTGATCATCAGCAGGAAGATCGCGGCGCCGATCAGCAGCGGGAACCAGCCGCCGTCGGTCAGCTTGAGCAGGTTGGAGCTGAAGAAGGCCAGGTCGATCACGAAGAAGAAGCCGGTCGCGCCGACGCACAGCAGCCAGTTGTAGCCCCAGCCATAGCGGATCACGAAGAAGGTCAGCACGGTCGTGATCAGCATGTCGAGCGTGACCGCGATGCCGTAGGCGGCGGCCAGGTTGCTCGACGACTTGAACAGCGCGACCGCCAGCACGATGGCGACGAACAGCCCCCAGTTGACGAAGGGGATGTAGATCTGGCCGGTGTCCTTGATGCTGGTGTGCTGGATCTGCAGCCGCGGCAGATAGCCCATCTGGATCACCTGCTTGGTCACGCTGAAGGCGCCCGAGATCAGCGCCTGCGAGGCGATCACGGTCGCCAGGGTCGCCATCACCACCGTCGGCAGCAGCAGCCAGTCGGGTGCCAGGTTGAAGAAGGGGTTCTTGACCGCGCTCGGGTCGGCCAGCAGCAGCGCGCCCTGGCCGAAGTAGTTCAGGATCAGGCAGGGCATGACCACGCTGAACCAGGCCAGGCGGATCGGCTTCTTGCCGAAATGGCCCATGTCGGCATAGAGCGCCTCGCCCCCGGTCACGCACAGCACCACCGCGCCCAGGATGATGAAGGTGGTGCCGGGATAGGCCCAGATGAAGCGCAGCGCATGGTGCGGGCTCAAGGCGCCCAGGATCTCGGGGTGGTCGGCGATATGCGGCAGCGCCAGCGCCGCGATGCCGATGAACCACAGCAGCGTGATCGGGCCGAACAGCTTGCCGATGCCGGCCGTGCCATGCCGCTGCACCGCGAACAGGCAGAACAGGATCACCAGCGTGAGCGGGATCACCGCCTTCTTGAAGGTCGGCGAGATGACCTCGAGACCCTCGACCGCCGACAGCACCGAGATCGCCGGCGTGATCACGCCGTCGCCATAGAACAGGCAGGTGCCGAAGACCCCGATCAGCAGCATCCAGCGCCGCAGCTGGGGCTTGTGCTTGATCGACTCCGATGCCAGCGCCAGCATCGCGACCAGGCCGCCCTCGCCGTTGTTGTCGGCGCGCAGCACCAGCGTCACGTACTTGAGCGAGATGATGACGGTCAGCGTCCAGACGAAGATCGACAGCACGCCGTAGATGTTGTCGGGCGTGAACTCGACATGGCCGGAGTGGAACACCTCCTTGACCGCGTACAGCACGCTGGTCCCGATGTCGCCGTAGACGACGCCGATCGCACTCAGGGTGAGCGCACCTAGTGAAGATTTGGAAGCAGACACTCGGAATGCGGGCGGCAAGAACCGCCCGGATGGGTTCAGTTGCCGCTATTGTGCGCCCGAAACGTTACCAACCCTTACAGACAGGCTGAGCGCTGCCGGCCTGTCGGCTGGCAGCAACGTCCCGCTGGCAGCAAACCTTTGGAGGCTCAGTCGTAGACCTCGGCGTTGGGATCGGTCGCCTCGAGCTCGTAGCTCGCCGCCAGCATGGCCAGGCGGCCGATCACGCCATACATGTAGAAGCGGTTCGGCACGCTCGCGCCCGGCTTGTAGCCCGGCTGCGGCTGCTGCGCGCCCTTCTCGAACGCCAGCGGCACGAAGCTGGCACCCGGCGCGTTGAGGTTCTCGTCGACGCCGCGGTCGGCATGCACGCGGTAGAAGCCGCCGACCACATAGCGGTCGAGCATGTAGACCACCGGCTCGGCCACCGCGTCGTTGACGCGCTCGTTGGTCAGCACGCCTTCCTGGATGATCACGTCGTTGACGACCTGGCCGTCCTTGATCACGTTCATCTTGTTCTTGGTGCGGCGGTTCAGGCTGTCGAGCTCCTTGGCGTCGCGCACCGTCATGATGCCCATGCCATAGGTGCCGTTGTCGGCCTTAACCACGACGAAGGGCTTCTCGTTGATGCCGTACTCCTTGTACTTGCGCCGGATCTTGCCGAGCAGCGCATCGACATTGGTCTGCAGGCATTCCATGCCGGTGCCCTCGGCGAAGTTGACCTCGCCGCAGCTGTTGAACAGCGGATTGATCAGCCAGGGGTCCATGCCGAGCAGCTTGCCGAAGCGCTTGGCGACCTCCTCGTAGGCCTTGAAATGCTGGCTCTTCTTGCGCACATGCCAGCCCGCGTGCAGCGGCGGCAGCAGGAACTGCTCGTGCAGGTCCTCCAGGATGCCCGGCACGCCCGCGCTCAGGTCGTTGTTGAGCAGGATGGTGCAGGGATCGAAGTCCTTCAGGCCGATGCGCCGGTTGTGGCGGATCAGCGGCTCGAGCGTGACCTGCTCGCCGTTGGGCAGGTCGAAGGTGGTGGCCTCCTTGATCTCGGGGTTCATCGAACCCAGCCGCACGTTCAGGCCGGCCTGGTAGAAGATCTTCTGCAGCTGCGCCACGTTCATCAGGTAGAACATGTTGCGCGTGTGGTTCTCGGGCACCAGCAGCAGGTTCTTGGCCTCGGGACAGATCTTCTCGATCGCGGCCATCGCGGCCTGCACCGCCAGCGGCAGCATCTCGGGCGTCAGGTTGTTCCAGCCGCCCGGATAGAGGTTGGTGTCGACCGGCGCGAGCTTGAAGCCGGCATTGCGGATGTCGACCGAGCTGTAGAAGGGCGGCGTGTGCTCCATCCACTCCAGGCGGAACCAGCGCTCGATCACCGGGGTGGATTCGAGGATGCGCTGTTCGAGTTCGTTGATCGGACCGGTGAGTGCGGTGACGAGATGGGGAACCATGGTGAGGCCCTTGTGTGATGTTCTGGGTGGCGCCTGGGTAGGCATCGTTCTGGTGCGTCATTCTAGAGACTGGGGACGGCAGAAGCTATTGCAAGACCCCGCGGCCCTGGTCTGGCTGGCGAGCGACCCTAAAATACCCCACCCCCCATATACTTCAGGCTCACCGCCCTCCTCACTCGATCCGATCGGCATCTTCCATGAACCCGAACCTCTGGCTGCTGGCCGCCGCGCAAGGCCTGTTCCTGACCAATAACGTGGTCTTCATCGCGGTCAACGGCCTGGTCGGCCTGAGCCTGGCGCCCGCCGGCTGGATGGCGACGCTGCCGGTCATGGGCTATGTGGTCGGCGGCGCGCTCTCGACCGGACTGGTCGCGCGCAGCCAGGCGCGCTGGGGCCGCAAGGTCTCGTTCCAGCTCGGACTGGGGGTGGCGCTGCTGTCGGCACTGGCCTGCGCCGCCGCGCTGCACTGGCACAGCTTCTGGCTGCTGGTCGCCTCCACGCTGGTGGCGGGCTACTACAGCGCCAACGGCCAGCTCTACCGCTTTGCCGCCGGCGAGCTGGCCGCACCCGCGTTCCGGGAAA
Source organism: Malikia granosa (assembly GCF_002980595.1). Taxonomy (GTDB): domain Bacteria; phylum Pseudomonadota; class Gammaproteobacteria; order Burkholderiales; family Burkholderiaceae_C; genus Malikia; species Malikia granosa. The sequence continues at coordinate 16,098 of NZ_PVLQ01000012.1, read as the reverse complement.
AGGCGGTCTCGCTGGTGCTGGCCGGTGGCCTGATCGGCGCCATCGCCGGCCCCAACCTGGCGCAGCAGACACGCGATTCGCTCGGCACCCCCTTCCTGGCGGCCTACCTGGCGCTGGCGCTGGTGGCGCTGCTGGCGATGGCCGTGATCGGACTGATCCGCTTTCCGGCCCAGGCGCCCAAGGCAGCCGGCGCCAGCAGCGGCCGGCCCCTGGGCGAGATCGCGCGCCAGCCGGTCTTCATCGTCGCGGCGGCCTGCTCGGCGCTGGGCTATGGGGTCATGAACCTGCTGATGGCCGCCACGCCGCTGGCGATGCAGGTCTGCGGCATGCCGTTCTCGGACGCGGCACTGGTGCTCGAGTGGCATGTGATCGGCATGTTCGCGCCCGGCTTCTTCACCGGCCACCTGATCAAGCGCTTCGGCGTGCTGCCCATGATGGGCGCCGGTGTGCTGCTCAACGCGCTGTGCATCGCGATCGCGCTCTCGGGCCAGGACCTGCAGCAGTTCCTGGTCGCGCTGTTCCTGCTCGGCATGGGCTGGAACTTCCTGTTCACCGGCAGCACCACGCTGGCGATGCAGGCCTACCGTCCGGAGGAAAAGGACAAGGCCCAGGCGGCGATCAACTTCTGCGTCTTCGCGACCATGGCGCTGACCTCGTTTGCCTCGGGCGCGCTGGTCACGACCCAGGGCTGGACGCTGCTGAACTGGGGCTCGCTGCTGCCGGTCGGCCTGAGCGGACTGGCCCTGCTCTGGCTGGCCGCCCAGCGGCGTGCCGCCGCCAACAGCCAGCCCCGGGCCTGACACCGGGACGGCGCCAGGCAGCGCGCCAGTCGCGCTCAGCCCTGGTGGATCGGGTCTGGCTCGAGCCGGAACACCGACACCAGCTGCACCAGCTCGTCGGCCTGCGCGCTGAGGCTGGTGGCGGCGGCGGCCATCTGCTCGACCATGGCCGCGTTCTCCTGCGTCGCCTGGTCCATCTGCGCGACCGCCTGGCCGACCTGGGTCACGCCGGCGCTTTGCTGGGCACTCGCGACGCTGATCTCGGCCATGATGCGGGTGACGCGCTGGATCGCGTCGACGACTTGGGACATGGTGCTGCCGGCCTGGTCCACCAGCTGGGAACCCTGCTCGACCCGCTCGACGCTGATCCCGATCAGGCCCTTGATCTCCTTGGCGGCGGCCGCTGACCGGCTCGCCAGGCTGCGGACCTCGGATGCCACCACCGCGAAGCCACGGCCCTGCTCGCCCGCACGCGCAGCCTCCACGGCCGCGTTCAGCGCCAGGATATTGGTCTGGAAGGCGATCCCATCGATGACGCCGATGATGTCGGCGATCCGGTTCGAGCTTTCGTTGATCGAGCGCATGGTGGCGACGACGCGGCCCACCACCTCGCCGCCCGCCAGCGCCACCTGCGAGGCCGTCTGCGCCAGCTCGGTTGCCTGGCGGGCATGCTGCGCATTGTGCTGGACGGCCGTGCCCAGTTCATCCATCGAGGTGGCGGTCTGCTGCAGGGCCAGCGCCTGGTTTTCGGTGCGGCCCGACAGGTCGCGGTTGCCCATCGAGATCTGGGCACTGGCCGAGGCCACTGCCTGCGCGCCCTCGCGCACCCGGGCCACCACCGTGACCAGGCTGGCCTGCATCGTCTGCAGCTGGGTCAGCAGGCTGTCCACGCCCGGCTGGCGCGCTGCGGCCGGCTGGCTCAGGTCGCCGGCGGCGATGCGCTGGGCAACGGCCACCGCGTCGGCCGGCTCGCCGCCAATCGGCCGCAGCACCATGCGATCGAGCGACCAGCCCAGCACCAGCGACACCCCGACGATGCTGAGCAGCCCCAGGCCCAGGGCCCAGTTGCGCAGCCGGTGAACCTCGGCCAGCATTTCGCGGCTCGGAATGGTGGCCACGAACGACCAGGGCTTCTGGGTCAGCCCGACCCTGACCGGCACATGGAGGCGGATCACCTCGCCGAGGCGTTCATCCTCGGTGGTCAACTCATGGCGCTGGCCAGCCTGGATCGCGGCCCGCACGGCAGCGAGCTCGGGCTCAGGCCCCAGGCCCTTGCCGATCCGGGCCGGGTCACGATCGGCGACATGGACGGCCTGGTTCGACAGCAGGCTGGCATAGCCACTGTCGAAGATGCGGATCTTGCCTATGCTGTCCTGCAGGCTGGACAGGGCGATATCGACCCCGACGACGCCGAGGAACTGGCCGTCGACCATGACCGGCACCGCCACACTGGTGATCTGCAGCTCCTTGCCAGCGACGACATAGGGATAGGGCTCGATCAGCGTCTCCTGGCCCGTCTGCTTGGGGAGCAGGTAGTAGTCGCCGGCGCCGGGCTTGTCGTAGTCGAGCAGCGGCTCAAGCACGACCTGGCCCGAGCCACGGTTCCAGTAGGGAATGTAGCGGCCGCTGCCGTCATGGCCGGGCTGGTTGATGTACTTGGCATCCTGGCCATCCAGGGCATCGGGCTCCCAGCCGGACCAGACGCCCAGGAAACCCGGATTGCCCGCCAGCACGCCCTTGAGCATGGCATCGGCGCTCGTGCGGTCGATGCGGCCCTGCGCCTTCATGCCGGCCATCGCCTGCGCCAGCGTGCGCGCGGCATCGAGTGCCTGGTCCAGCACGCTCGAGACCTGCCGGCTCTCGTGATTCGCCAGCTCGCTGGCATAGCGCAAGGACAACTGCCTTTGTGCGCTCTCGACCTGGCCGACCAGAACGGCCACGGTGAGCGAAAAGCCGATCAGGACCACCAGTACCACCAGCAACTGTTGTCGCAGGCGCAGGGTGAGCTTGGGCTTCGTGGGATTCCGCATACTGACTTTCCTTGCAAAGATCAATCCGGCCCGGCGTGCAGCCGGGCCGGCATGAGTCAGTGGCAGTCAAGCAGGATCCGTGCCTTGTAGCCGGCGGGACCGGGTGGCATGGCAGCAGCGGGGGCATGGCCCCCGGCTCGGCGTGCCGCCTCAGGGCATGCGCGCGATCACCTCGGCCACGGCAGCCGTCAGGCGCTGCGCATAGGGCAGGTGCAGGAACTCGTTGGGCCCGTGGGCATTGCTCTGGGGGCCCAGCACGCCGCAGACCATCATCTGCGCCTTCGGGAAACCCTGGCTCAGCAGGTTCATGAGCGGAATCGTGCCGCCCTGGCCGATGGTCGCGCAGGGCGCGCCGTAATGGGCCTGGCTGGCAGCCTGGAGTGCCTGCTCGAACCAGGGCCGGGTCGCGGGGGCATCCCAGCCGGTGGCGGCGCCCTCGGGCTCGAAGGTCACCTTGGCTTGGTAGGGCGCGTTGTCCTCGAGCAGGGTTTTCAGCTGCTGCACGGCCTGCGCCGCATCGACGGTGGGCGGCAGGCGCAGGCTGAGCTTGAAGGCGCTCCAGGGCCGCAGCACGTTGCCGGCATTGGCCAAGGCCGGAAAGCCATCGGCGCCGGTCACGCTCAGGGTCGGGCGCCAGGTGCGGCGCAGCAGGGCCTCGACCGGATCGGTCGTGGTCGGCAGGGCGAACAGGGTCGCGCCGCCGCAGTCGTGATGCGCCCAGGGAAAGCGCCGGTAGACCTCCGGACCCAGGATGGCAGCGGTCGCGCGCGCCTGCTCGAGGCGCAGCGGCGGGATCTCGGCATGGAAGGCGCGCGGCAGCAGTTCGCCGCTGGCGCTGTCCTCGAGCCGGTCGAACAGCTGGCGCATGATGCGAAAGCTCGACGGCACCAGGCCGGACGCATCGCCCGAATGGATGCCCTCGGTCAGCACCTCGACCTTGAGCACGCCGCTGGCGACGCCGCGCAGGCTGGTGGTGAGCCAGAGCTGGTCGTAGTTGCCGGCACCGCTGTCGAGGCAGATCACCAGGCCGACCTGGCCCAGCCGGGATTTCAGCGCATCGACATAGGGCAGCAGGTCGTGGGAGCCGCTCTCCTAGCAGGTCTCGATCAGGCCGACGATGCGCGGATGCGCCGCGCCCTGGGCCTTGAGCGCCTGCACCGCCGTGATGCTGGCATAGACCGCATAGCCGTCGTCGGCGCCACCGCGGCCATAGAGCCTGTCATCGACGATCTTCGGCGTCCAGGGCCCGAGGTCGCTGCGCCAGCCATTGAACTCGGGCTGCTTGTCGAGATGGCCGTACATCAGCACCGTCTCGCCGCTGGCCGGCGCCGGGCTGCCGTCGCGCCCCGCGCTGGCCGGGATCTCGAAGAACAGCACCGGCGTGCGCGGCTGGCCGTCGGCCTGCTGCAGGCGCAGGATCTCGAGCTGCAGGCCGGGAATGCGCTGCGCCTGCACCCAGTCGGCAGCCTGGCGCAGCACCGCGTCCAGGTAGCCGTGATCGGCCCAGGCCGGATCGAAGGCCGGCGACTTGGCCGGCACCGCGATGTAGCGCTGCAGCTCGGGCACGATGCTGGTGCGCCAGCGCTCGTCGACGAGCGCGCCGACAGCCTGGGAATCGAGTGCGGGAATTCTGGCGTTCATCGTTTCATTCTCCCATGCGTGCATCATTTTCCGCTGACCAGCCGGCTTTCGGCCAGCGCCAGCGCCTCGGGCCTGCCCGACAACACCAGCGAGTCACCGCCCTGCAGCAGCAGCTCGTCCTGCACCGGCATGTTCTTGCCGCTGGCGCGCCGCAGGCTGACCACCCGGACGTCGAGCAGCTGCAACAACATCTCGCCCAGCGGGCGCCCCAGGGTCTTGCCCGCCGGCGGCAGCGTGACCGTGACCAGCCGTTCCTGCTGCTGCTCGTCGGCCGTGCTGTCATCGGCGCCATGGAAATAGCCGCGCAGCAGGGCATAGCGCTGCTCGCGCTGTTCCTGCAGCACCCGGATCACGCGCCGCATCGGCACGCCGACCAGGGCCAGCGCATGGCCCGCCAGCATCAGGCTGGCCTCGATCGCCTCCGGCACCACCTCGGTCGCACCGGCCTGGCGCAGCTTCTCGATGTCCTGCTCATCCACGGTGCGCACCATGACCGGCACCGTCGGCGCGTGCTCGTGCGTCAGCGCAAGCACCTTGAGCGCGCTCGGCGTATCGAGGTAGGTCACCACCACCGCGCTGGCGCGCTTGAGTCCCGCCGCCTTGAGCGCCTGCACCCGTGCCGCATCGCCATAGACCACCGAATGGCCGGCCGCCGCCGCCTGGCGCACCCGGTCCGGGTCCAGGTCGAGCGCCATGTAGGGAATGCGCTCGCGCTCGAGCATGCGCGCGAGGTTCTGGCCGCAGCGGCCGTAACCGCAGATGATCACATGCTTGTCGGCCGCCATCGCGCGCGTGGCGATCTGCGTCATCTGGACCGACTGCATCAGCCAGTCGCTGCCGACCAGCCGGCTCACCAGGGTGTTGCTGGACATGATCACGAACGGCGCCAGCAGCATCGAGATCACCATCGCCGCCAGCACCGGGTTGAACAGCTCGGGCGGGATCAGTCGGTGCTGCGCCGCCAGCTGCAGCAGCACGAAGCCGAACTCGCCTGCCTGCGCGAGGTAGAGACCGACACGCAGCGAGACCCCGGAAGCGGCACCGAAGGCGCGCGCAAGCCCCGTGATCAGGACCATCTTGAACAGCAGCGAGACGACCAGCAGCAACAGCACCAGCGGCCAGCGATCCCAGACGATATGCCAGTCGAGCAGCATGCCGATCGTGATGAAGAACAGGCCCAGCAGCACATCGTGGAACGGCCGGATGTCGGTCTCGACCCGGTGCTTGAACTCGGTCTCCGAGATCAGCATGCCGGCGACGAAGGCCCCGAGCGCCAGCGACAGGCCGGCATGCTCGGTCAGCCAGGCCAGGCCGAGCGTGATCAGCAGGATGTTGAGCATGAACAGCTCCTCGCTCTTGCGCCGCACCACCAGCGTGAGCCACCAGCGCATCACCTTCTGGCCGCCGGTCAGCAGCAGGCCGAGCAGCAGCACCGCCTTGAGCAGCGCCAGCCCGAGTCCGGTCAGCAACTGCTCGGGCGGCGAACCCAGGGCCGGGATCAGCACCAGCAGCGGCACCACGGCCAGGTCCTGGAACAGCAGGATGCCGACCACCCGCTTGCCATGCTCGGACTCGAGCTCGAGCCGGTCGGCCACCAGCTTGACCACGATGGCGGTCGAACTCATCGACATCACGCCGCCGAGCGCCAGCGCGTGGTACCACTCGAGCTTCCACCAGCGCGGCAGCAGCCAGTCGAGCAGCAGCGAGCCCAGCACGGTCAGGACTATCGTCAGCACCACCTGCAGCAGCCCGAGCCCGAACACATGCCGGCGCATGGTGCGCAGCTTGGGCAGGCTGAACTCGAGCCCGATCACGAACATCAGGAACACGACGCCGAACTCGGCCAGATAGCGCACCCCGGCCGAGTCCTGCGCCAGCGCCAGCGCGTTCGGACCGATGAGCACGCCGACGGCGAGATAGCCCAGCATGGGCGGCAACTTGGCCAGACGGCACAGCACCACGCCCGCCACGGCAGCGACCAGGTAGAGCAAGGCAATATCGAGCGAATTCATGCTCCGATCTTATCGGGGCGCAAGGCCGGGTCCGGCCCGGACGGCAGCCCTTGTCCGATAATTCGCCCATGACTGCAAGCTCCCCCATCGACTCCGCCAGCACGCTGGCGCTGGCCCGCGACACCCTGGCGATCGAAGCCCAGGCCATCAGCGCCATGGCCGCCCGCCTCGACGCCGGCTTCGTGCAGGCGGTGCAGCTCGCGCTTAGCTGCAGCGGCCGGCTGGTCGTGACCGGCATGGGCAAGAGCGGCCATGTCGGACGCAAGATCGCCGCCACCCTGGCCTCGACCGGCACCCCCGCGATGTTCGTGCATCCGGCCGAAGCCAGCCATGGCGACCTCGGCATGATCACCCATGAGGACCTGGTGCTGGCGATCAGCAACAGCGGCGAGAGCGAGGAGCTGACCGCCATCCTGCCGCTGATCAAGCGCATGGGCGTGCCGCTGCTGGCCATGACCGGCAAGGCCGGTTCCAGCCTGGGCCGTCATGCCGACGTGGTGCTCGACACCGGCGTCGAAAAGGAAGCCTGCCCGCACAACCTGGCGCCGACCGCCAGCACCACCGCCCAGCTCGCGATGGGCGATGCCTTCGCCGTCGCGCTGCTGAGCGCCAGGGGCTTTCGCCCCGACGACTTCGCGCGCTCGCACCCGGGCGGCGCGCTCGGGCGCAAGCTGCTGACCCTGGTCAGCGACGTGATGCGGCCGGCCGAGCAGGCACCGCGCGTCGGGCTGCAGGCGTCCTTGAGCGAGATGATGCGCGAGATCAGCGCCAAGGGCCTGGGCGCGACCGCCGTGGTCGACGCCGACGGCCTGCCGGTCGGCATCTTCACCGATGGCGACCTGCGCCGACTGATAGAAGGCGGCACCGACCTGCGCGCGGTCAGCGCGGGCCAGGTCATGCACCGCGCACCGCGCAGCATCCGCCCCGACGCGCTCGCGGTCGAGGCCGCCGAGCTGATGGAAAAGCACCGCATCAACAGCCTGCTCGTGATCGACGCCCAGGGCGGGCTCTGCGGCGCGCTCAACAGCCACGATCTGATGCGCGCCAAGGTCATCTGAACTCCTCCCAACCGGACAAGCCAGCCATGAACCAGCCAGCCCCCCTGCCCCCCCTGAAACCGGTCCTGCAATTCCCGCCCGAGCTGCTGCTGCGCGCGCAAGCGATCAAGGTGGTCTTCTTCGATGTCGACGGCGTGCTGACCGACGGCGGCCTCTACCTGACCGAGGCGGGCGAGACGATCAAGCGCTTCCACACCCTGGACGGTCATGGCATCAAGCTGCTGCAGCGCATCGGCGTGACGCCGGCGGTGGTGAGCGGGCGCGATTCGGCGCCGCTGCGCCAGCGACTGGCCGCCCTGGGCGTGACCCATTGCCGCTTCGGCACCGAGGACAAGCGGCCGGCGGCCGAAAGCATCCTGGCCGAACTCGGCCTGGACTGGAGCCAGGCGGCGGCGATGGGCGACGACTGGCCCGACCTGCCGGTGCTGCGGCGCTGCGCGCTGGCGGTGGCCCCGCCAGCGGCACAGGCCGAGTTGCTGGCGCTGGCCCACTACGTGACCCGGGCTGGCGGCGGCATGGGCGCGGCGCGCGAACTCTGCGACCTGATCCTGGTCGCGAGCGGCCGCTACGCCAGCCTGCTCGAGGAAGCCGGGGCATGAAACCCGGCTTGCCCCTGGCGCAACTGCGGCATGGCTGGGACCGGGCGGCGGTCTACCTGCCGGTACTCACGATGGGCCTGCTCGCGCTCGGCAGCTACTGGATACTGCGCAGCACGCCCGAACCGCAGGCGCCAGCCGCGCAGCGTCCGGCCAGCCATGAGCCAGACTATTTCATGCGCAGCTTCTCGGTGCGCAGCCATGACGCCGCCGGCACGCTGCTGAGCGAGCTGTCCGGCAGCGAGGTCCGCCATTACCCGGACAACGATGCGATCGAGATCGACCAGGCGCGCCTGCTCTCGATCAACAGCAGCGGCTACACCCGCGCCGAAGCCCGACGCCTGAACACGGACACGCGCCAGAGCCAGTACCTGCTCGAAGGCGCGGTCACGGTCGAGCGCCACGGCGGGGCCGGCAAGGCCGGGCCGGAAACCTCGATGCACTTCGCCGGAGAACAGCTGCGGGTCCAGGGCGACGGGCAACGCATCGACTCCGAGCTGCCGGTCGAGCTCACGCGCAACGGCAACCGGGCGACGGCGCAAACCCTGCGCTACGACAACCGCACCCGGGTGGCCGAACTGCAGGGCCGGGTACGGGCCCAGCTGTCGGCGCGCTGAAGCCATGAACAAACAAACCCCGGGACCTTGCGGAGCCGGGGTTTGCTTGTCGGCGCACCGAGGCGCACCAGGATTCAGGGGCGCATCGCTGCGCCCAGGCGATCAGTAACCGCCGCGGTTGCCGCCATCACGACGGCCGGGGTTGCCGTAGGGGCTACGGAAGCCACCTTCGCCACCGCCACCGAAGCCGCCTTCGCGACGACCGCCGCCAAAGCCGCCTTCGCCACGGCCGCCGCCGAAGCCGCCATCGCCACGGCCGCCGCCGAAGCCGCCGCTACGGGGCGGACGGGGTTCCATCGGACGGGCTTCGTTGACCACCAGGCTACGGCCGCCGAGCGACTGGCCGTTCATGCCTTCGACTGCTGCTTGAGCTTCAGCGTCGCTGCCCATTTCCACGAAGCCGAAGCCCTTGGAACGACCAGTGTCACGCTCCATCATGACCTTGGCGCTGGTCACCAGACCGAACTCGCCGAAAGCCTGTTGCAGATCGTTGTCGCGCACCGTGTAAGGCAGGTTGCCGACGTACAGTTTGTTGCCCATCAAGGGACTCCCGAAAAAAAACACGAAACAAGTAGCGATGGAGCCCCGGTAGCACGACGAAACCGCATGTCTTGGCCGCTGTGGCGCACGAAACTGACCTATCACCAATCACGCCTGCATTTACAGACGTATCCCATTATGCGCTGTGGCTTTGAAAAACGGGGGGTTTTTTTGTCATCCCGGATCAGGAATCTCGATCTGGTGCAAGTTGTAGCCGTTTAACCCTTGACAGGCACTGGTTTCGTTGTGGCGGCACAACAAGTCAGGCCTCGGGATGCGCCGGATTGCGCCGATAGATGAGGTGATAGGTCAAGGCGACCAGCACGCTGCCGCCGAGCAGATTGCCCGCGATCACGGGTAGCCAGTTGCCCAGCATGCCGGCGCCGGTGATCAGGGGTGCGGGCGGCACCGCGCCGGACTGCTGCAACAGCCAGGCCAGCGGCATCAGGTACATGTTGGCGATGCTGTGCTCGAAGCCGGCGGCGACGAAGGCACTGACCGGAAACACGATCGCGACCGCCTTGTCGACCACGCTGCGTCCTGCCATCGCCATCCAGACCGCCATGCAGACCAGCAGGTTGCACAGCACGCCACGAAACAGCGCCTCCTGCCAGGGCAGGTTTTGCTTGGCCAGCGCGATCTTGAACACCGTCTGCGCGATCGCGCCGCCATTGAGCTGGGGGTGGCCGCTCAGGAAGACCAGCAGCGCCAGGCCGGCGGCCCCCATCAGGTTGGCCAGGCAGACCACGATCCAGTTGCGCAGCAACTCGCGCGCGCTGATCTTGCCGTCGGCCCAGGCCATCGCCAGCAGGTTGTTGCCGGTGAACAGCTCGGCCCCGGCCACCACGACCAGCAGCAACCCGAGCGAGAACACCAGTCCGCCCAGCCACTGGCCGGCGGCATAGCCCAGGCCGGGATCGGACTTGACGATCACGAAGCCGAGCGCGCCCAGGCCGATGAAGGCCCCCGCGAGCACGCCGAGCAGGGCCAGCGGCAGCAAGGCCAGCCTGGCCTTGGCCACGCCCACGGTCTCGACCCGCTGCGCGATTTCGCGCGGCGCATAGGCATCGAAGCCAAAAATCTCGGACATGCAGATCCCCCCTGCCGCGAGTGACGCGGACGATCAACTTATACTATGGCTCAGCGCCGATTTGCTTTCCGGATTGCGGGCGCGATAGAAATGCCGCTAAAGAGGGGACCCCGGTTTCGTGCCCGTCTCTGCTTATCCGACGGTTCGCGGCGCCGGGTTTTTGTTTCGGGACGCACCAGTCCCTGGGGTCAAGCCAGTGATCGTCACGCCGCAAACGATGCGATTCAACCAGCCGCTCACGCTGCAGAGCGGCGCGGTACTGCCCAGCTACGAGCTGGTCTACGAAACCTACGGCCAGCTCAACGCCGAGCGCTCCAACGCGGTGCTGATCTGCCACGCGCTCAACGCCTCGCACCATGTGGCGGGCCTGAAGGCCGACGCCAACGGCCAGGCGATCCCGAAGAGCGAAGGCTGGTGGGACAACATGATCGGGCCCGGCAAGGCGGTCGACACCGATCGTTTCTTCGTCATCGGCATCAACAACCTGGGCTCCTGCTTCGGCTCGACCGGCCCGACCCACCTGAACCCGGCCACCGGCCAGCCTTGGGGCGCGGACTTCCCCGTGGTGACGGTGGAGGACTGGGTCGATGCGCAGGCACGGCTGATCGACGCCCTGGGCATCCAGCAGCTGGCCGCCGTCATGGGCGGCAGCCTGGGCGGCATGCAGACGCTGAGCTGGACGCTGCAATACCCGGAGCGGGTGCGCCATGCGGTCGTGATCGCGAGCGCACCCAACCTCAACGCCGAGAACATCGCCTTCAACGAGGTGGCACGGCGCGCCATCGTCACCGACCCCGATTTCCACGACGGCCACTACCTGCGCGCCGGCACCCTGCCCCGGCGCGGCCTGCGCATCGCGCGCATGATCGGCCACATCACCTACCTGAGCGACGACGTCATGAACGAGAAGTTCGGCCGCCAGCTCAAGCCCCTGGTCGATGCCGCACTGACCCAGGATGCGGCAGCGCTCGAGCGCCTGGACTACCAGTACAGCACGCAGGCGATCGAGTTCCAGATCGAGAGCTACCTGCGCTACCAGGGCGACAAGTTCAGCGAGTACTTCGACGCCAACACCTATCTGCTGATCACGCGGGCGCTCGACTACTTCGACCCGGCGCGCCGCTACGGCGGCAGCCTGAGCCAGGCGCTGGCCCGTGCCAGTGCCAAGTTCCTGCTGGTCAGCTTCACGACCGACTGGCGCTTCTCGCCGGCGCGCAGCCGCGAGCTGGTCAAGGCCCTGCTCGAGAACCGGCGCGACGTCAGCTATGCCGAGATCGACGCCCCCCATGGCCACGACGCCTTCCTGCTCGACGACCCGCGCTACCTGGCGGCCGTGCGGACCTATTTCGAGCGCACCATCGCCGCCGACCTGAAGGGAGCAGCTGCATGAGCGACCCATCGATCATGGAAGGCATCGCCCGCATGGTGCCGCAAGGCGCGCGGGTGCTCGACCTGGGCTGCGGCGACGGCGCCCTGATGGCCTATCTGCAGGCCGAGCGCGGCTGCCAGGGCTATGGGGTCGAGATCGACGATGCCAAGGTGCAGGCCTGCCTGCAGCGCGGCGTCAACGTGCTGCAGTTCAACCTCGAGGAAGGCCTGAGCCTGTTCGGCGACGACAGCTTCGACGTCGTGCTGCAGATCGACACGCTGCAGCATCTGCGCAATGCCGAGACCATGCTGCGCGAGACCGTGCGAGTCGGCAAGCGCTGTATCGTCGCCTTCCCGAACTTCGCGCACTGGCCCAATCGCCTGAGCGTGCTGCGCGGTCGCATGCCGGTCACGCGCCGCATGCCCTACCAGTGGTACGACACGCCCAATATCCGGGTCGGCACCTACGCCGACTTCGAGCAGCTGGCACGCCGCAACGGCCTGGCGATCGAGGACAGCTTCGGCCTGCAGGACGGCCGGGTGCTGCGCTGGCAGCCCAATCTGCGCGCCAGCACCGCGGTGTTCAAGCTCAGCCGGGGCTGAGCCCCACCAGAAACCCGGCCAGCGCCACGGTCTTGCGCCTGCGCACGCCCGGCTCGGCGACAATCGAAAACTGACCCCAAGACAACCAGGACCTCAGCATGCCCATCTACCGTTCCAAGACCTCCACCGCCGGCCGCAACATGGCGGGTGCGCGCTCGCTCTGGCGCGCCACCGGCATGAAGGACGACGATTTCCAGAAGCCGATCATCGCGATCGCCAACAGCTTCACCCAGTTCGTTCCGGGCCATGTGCACCTGAAGGACCTGGGCCAGCTGGTCGCGCGCGAGATCGAGGCCGCTGGCGGCGTCGCCAAGGAATTCAACACCATCGCGGTCGATGACGGCATCGCGATGGGCCATGACGGCATGCTGTACTCGCTGCCGAGCCGCGACATCATCGCCGACTCGGTCGAGTACATGGTCAACGCGCATTGCGCCGACGCGCTGGTCTGCATCTCGAACTGCGACAAGATCACCCCCGGCATGCTGATGGCCGCGATGCGGCTGAACATCCCGGTCGTCTTCGTCTCGGGCGGCCCGATGGAAGCCGGCAAGGTCCGCCTGGCCAACCCGGCCACCCAGACCATCGAGTTCAAGAAGCTCGACCTGGTCGACGCGATGGTGATGGCGGTGGACGACAAGGTCAGCGACGCCGACCTGGCCGAGGTCGAGCGCTCGGCCTGCCCGACCTGCGGTTCCTGCTCGGGCATGTTCACCGCCAACTCGATGAACTGCCTGACCGAGGCGCTCGGCCTGTCCTTGCCGGGCAACGGCACCGTGGTCGCGACCCACGCGGACCGCGAGCAACTGTTCAAGCGTGCCGGCCGGCTGGCTGTCGAGCTGTGCCAGCGCTACTACGAGCAGGACGACGCATCGGTGCTGCCGCGCTCGATCGGCCTGAAGGCGTTCGAGAACGCGATCACGCTCGACATCGCGATGGGCGGCTCGACCAACACCATCCTGCACCTGCTCGCGATCGCCCAGGAAGCCGAGATCGACTTCACGATGAAGGACATCGACCGCCTGTCGCGCGTCGTGCCGCAGCTGTGCAAGGTCGCGCCCAACACCAACAAGTACCACATCGAGGATGTGCACCGCGCCGGCGGCATCATGGCCATCCTGGGCGAGCTCGACCGCGCCGGCAAGCTGCACACCGACGTGCCGACCATCCACGCCAAGACCATGAAGGACGCGCTGGACCAGTGGGACATCGCGCGCCACCCGTCCGAGGCGGTCAAGACCTTCTACCTGGCCGGCCCGGCCGGCATCCCGACCCAGGTCGCCTTCAGCCAGGCCACCCGCTGGCCCAACCTGGACCTGGACCGCGCCGAGGGTTGCATCCGCTCGGCCGAGCATGCCTTCTCGCAGGAAGGCGGCCTGGCCGTCCTGCACGGCAACATCGCGCTCGACGGTTGCGTGGTCAAGACCGCCGGCGTGGACGAGTCGATCCTGGTGTTCGAAGGCTCGGCCTTCGTGACCGAGTCGCAGGACGAGGCGGTCGAGAAGATCCTGGCTGATGAGGTCAAGGCCGGCGACATCGTGATCGTGCGCTACGAAGGCCCCAAGGGCGGCCCGGGCATGCAGGAAATGCTGTACCCGACCAGCTACATCAAGTCCAAGGGTCTGGGCAAGGCCTGTGCGCTGCTGACCGACGGTCGCTTCTCGGGCGGCACCTCCGGCCTGTCGATCGGCCACTGCTCGCCCGAGGCAGCCGCCGGCGGCGCGATCGGCCTGGTCAGGAACGGCGACCGCATCCGCATCGACATCCCGAACCGCAGCATCGACGTGCTGGTTTCGGACGAGGAACTGGCCCGGCGCCGTGCCGAACAGGATGCGCTGGGCTGGAAGCCGGCCAAGCCGCGTCCGCGCAAGGTCTCGGCCGCGCTCAAGGCCTACGCGATGCTCGCGACCTCGGCCGACAAGGGCGCGGTGCGCGACCTGTCGCTGCTCGGCGACTGATCGCGACCCCGGTCGCAGCGGCGCTCAACGGCCGGTGAAGACCGGCCGGCGCCGCTCGGCGAAGGCCTTGCGGCCCTCGGCGAAATCGGCGCTGCGCGTGCTGGCGTGCTCGCGCCGGCGCAATTCGGCCGGATCGTGGCAACCGGCCGCGATCTCGTTGAGCGAACGCTTGATGGCCTCGAGCGTGAGCGGTGCCATGGCCAGCACATCCTCGACCAGGGACTGCAGTTCGGCCTCGAACTGCTCGGGGGCAGCCAGCGCCTCCAGGCAGCCGGTCTGCCAGAGCTGGTCGGCGCTGAACGGACGCCCGGTCAGGAAGGCCCGCTTGGCTGCCGCCAGGCCCAGGCGCTCGACATAGCGCAGCAGCCCGCTCGGGTAGAAATGCAGGCCCAGCGCCGTGGCCGGCATCCTGAATTCCACCCCCTGCAGCGCAATCCTGAGGTCGCAGGCCAGGAACAGGTCGGTCGCGCCACCGTACAGGCTGCCGTTCAAGGCACAGATCGTCACCGGGCGCAGCGCGGCCAGAGCGTCGGGCACCCGCTCGAAGGCGCTCGAGGCCTGGGCATCCTGCTCGAAGCCGCCAATGTCATAGCCGGCACAGAACACGGGCCGGGGCTGGTCCTGGGTGTTGGCGCGCAGCACCAAGACCCGGATCGACGGATCGGCATCGATGCGGGCGAACTGCTCGAGCAGCATGTCCAGATCGGAATCCTGCAGGCGATTGCGGTGTGCCGGCCGGTTCAGCGTGATGGTGGCTACCGCGCCGTGCAGGGTCAACACGGGGGGGGATGAAGGGTTCTGATGAAGCGCGCTCATGGAATCATTGTCGCAGCTGCCAGCGTCCTTCAGCCCGGGATATTCGCTTCGACCCACCGCGCCAGACCCGGATTGTTCTTGCCGATCTGGCATGATTGCCGGCAAAGCTAGCTGTCACACATGAACCCTTTCACTCCCCCCCAACAACGAGCGGCCTGGAAGCGGCTGCAGCAACTGGCCGATCAACCCCTGCCGCATCTGCGTGAGCTGCTGGCCGACCCGGCCAGCGAGCGCCACGCCAGCCTGCAGCTCGAAGTCGCCGGCCTGCAGCTCGATGCCGCACGCCAGCAGGTCACGCCCGAGGTGCTGGCCGCCCTGCTCGAGCTGGCCGCCGAATCCCGCGTGCTCGAGCAGGCCGAGGCCCAGCACCAGGGCCTGCCCGTCAACGCGACCGAGAACCGCGCCGTGCTGCACATGGCGCTGCGCGGCGCCGACATGGCGGACGCTCCCTGGGGCGCGGCGGTATCGGAGGCGGTACGCCAGGAACTCGACCGCTTCCTCGACGCCGCCGAGCGCATCCGCGACGGCCGCTGGCGGGGCCACCGCGGCCAGCGCATCGCCAACGTGATCAACATCGGCATCGGCGGCTCCGACCTGGGGCCGCGCATGGCGGTGCAGGCGCTCGACGCCTGCGCCACGCGCGAGGTGCGGGTGCACTTCGTCTCCAACCCCGACTGCTGGGCGCTGCATTCGCTGCTGCGCTGGTGCAAGCCCGACAGCACGCTGTTCATCGTCCAGAGCAAGACCTTCACGACCCAGGAAACCATGACCCTTGCGGCATCGGCCCAGCGCTGGCTGGCCGACCATGGCCTGCAGACGGCCGAGGAGCAGGCACCGCACCTGATCGCGGTGACCGCCTCGCCGGCGGTCTCGGCCGCCCAGGGCTATGCCGCGGCGCATACCTTCGGCTTCTGGGACTGGGTCGGCGGGCGCTACTCGGTCTGGTCGGCCATCGGCCTGCCGCTGGCAATCGCGATCGGCGCCAAGGCC
>NZ_PVLQ01000119.1 GCF_002980595.1 Malikia granosa | reverse complement strand
GGGGGGCGGGCGGGCCGGGGGCCGGCCGGTCCCGCCGGCAACCGGTCCGTGCGCCAAGCCGGTCGGTCGGCGGCCGTGACTTGGGTCTCGTACTCAGGCCAGCTGCAGGAAGGTGAGCACCGCGTCGAGCTGCGCCGATTCGAAGTCGCTCAGCGCGTGGTCGCCGTCCTCGAGCAGCCGCAGCTGCACGCCGGGGTGGCGCGCGACCATCTCGCGCCAGTCCAGTACCTCGTCGCCCTTGGCGATGATGGCCAGGCATTGCCCGGGGTGGGGCAGGGTGCCGCCCTCGATCGCGCGCAACTCGTCGATGTATTCCGGCCTGAAGTAGAAGGACTGGGCCGGGTCCTGCCAGCTGCTCTGCTCGCCGATGTACCTGGCCAGGTCGCGCGCCGGCTGCACGGCCGGGTTCAGCAGCACGGTCCTGGCGCAGCCGGTCTCGGTGGCGAGCCGCGCCGCATAGCAGCCGCCCAGCGAGGAGCCGACCACCGCCATCGATTCGCGCGGCCAGTCGGCCGTCAGTTCGCGCATCAGCGCCAGCGCCGCGGCGGGCGAGGGCGGCAGCTGCGGGCAGCACCAGCTCACGGCCGGATGGTCGCGCCGGACCCGTTCGGCCATCAGCCTGGCCTTGGCCGATTGCGGCGAGGAACGGAAGCCGTGCAGGTAGAGCAGATGCGTGGTTCTCATGCAAGCAGGATAATCCAGCCCCATGTCCGTCGTGTTCGAAAAACCTCCCCTCTGGCAACGCCTGCGCCCCGCCTTCGAAGGCTTCGATGGCGTGCTCGCGCTCGCCGTCGCCTTGCTGATCTGCGGCGGCATGCTGGTGATGTATTCGGTCGGCTACGACAACGGCAGCCGCTTCTACGACCATGGCCGCAACATGCTGATCGCGCTCGGCGTCATGTTCGCGATCGCGCAGATCCCGCTGCAGCGCCTGTCTGCCCTGGCGGTGCCGCTCTATTCGATCGGCGTGGCCCTGCTGGTCGCGGTCGCCTTGTTTGGCATCACCAAGAAGGGCGCGACGCGCTGGATCAATATCGGCGTCGTGATCCAACCGAGCGAGATCATGAAGATCGCGATGCCGCTGATGCTGTCCTGGTGGTTCCAGAAGCGCGAGGGGGCGCTGCGTCCGCTCGACTTCGCGGTCGCCGGGCTGATCCTGCTGCTGCCGGTCGGGCTGATCATGAAGCAGCCCGATCTCGGGACCTCGCTGCTGGTGATGGCCTCGGGCCTGGCCGTGATCTTCTTTGCCGGGCTGAGCTGGAAGCTGATCCTGCCGCCGATCCTGCTCGGCGCGGTCGGCATCGTGACCCTGATCCTGATGGAGCCGCAATGGTGCGCGCCCGATGTCGACTGGAAGATCCTGCACGAGTACCAGCGCCAGCGCGTCTGCACCCTGCTCGACCCGACGCGCGACCCGCTCGGCAAGGGCTTCCACATCCTGCAGGGCATGATCGCGATCGGCTCGGGTGGCATCTGGGGCAAGGGCTTCATGCAGGGCACGCAGACCCACCTCGAGTTCATTCCCGAGCGCACCACCGACTTCATCTTCGCCGCCTTCTCGGAGGAGTTCGGCCTGGTCGGCGTGGTCTGCCTGGCGCTCGCGCTGCTGTTCCTGATCTCGCGCGGGCTCAAGATCGCGCTCGAGGGGCCGACGCTGTTCGCGCGCCTGCTGGCCGGGGCGGTGTCGCTGATCTTCTTCGTCTACGGCTTCGTCAACATGGGCATGGTCAGCGGCATCCTGCCGGTGGTCGGCGTGCCGCTGCCCTTCATCAGCTACGGCGGCACCGCGATGGTGACGCTGGGTGCGGGACTCGGCATCCTGCAGGCGGTCGCGCGCGCCCGGCGGCTGGTGCAGACCTGAGGCACAAAACCTACAATGCGGGCATGATCGCCCGTGAACCCACCCTGGCCCGCCTGGCCGTCGCCCAAGACCTGCTGCTCTCGCCCTACGGCCTGGACGAGAAACACCTCAAGCGCGCGCTGGGCGAGATCCTCGTGCCCGGCGTCGACGATGCCGACCTCTACTTCCAGTACACCCGCGCCGAGGGCTGGAGCCTGGAGGAGGGCATAGTCAAGACCGGCAGCTTCAGCATCGACCAGGGCGTGGGCGTGCGCGCCGTCAGTGGCGAGAAGACCGCCTTCGCCTATTCCGACGACCTGAGCTGGACCGCACTGCTCGACGCCGCGCACAGCGTGCGCGCGATCGGCGCCCAGGGCCAGAGCCTGAAGGCCAAGGTCGGCGCGCGCAAGGTCGCCAAGTCGCGCAGCCTGTATGCCGGGCTGGACCCGATCGCCACGCTCGACAGCAGCGAGAAGGTCGCGCTGCTCGAGAAGGTCGAACGCCTGGCCAAGGCCAAGGACCCGCGCGTGGTGCAGGTGATGGCGGGGCTGGCGAGCGAATACGACGTGGTGCTGGTCGCGCGCGCCGACGGCACGCTGGCGGCCGACGTGCGCCCGCTGGCGCGGCTGTCGGTGACCGTGATCGCCGAGCAGGGCGGCCGGCGCGAGGTCGGCACCGGCGGCGGCGGCGGCCGCTTCGGCCTGGACCGCTTCGACGACGCGCTGTTGCAGGAGTATGTCGACGACGCGGTGCGCGCGGCGCTGACCAACCTCGAGTCGCGCCCGGCGCCGGCCGGCCAGATGACGGTGGTGCTCGGTCCGGGCTGGCCCGGCGTGCTGCTGCACGAGGCGGTCGGCCATGGCCTGGAAGGCGACTTCAACCGCAAGGGCAGCAGCGCCTTCAGCGGCCGCATCGGCCAGCGTGTCGCGGCCAAGGGCGTGACGGTGCTCGACGACGGCACCATCGCCGACCGGCGCGGCTCGCTCAACGTCGACGACGAGGGCTGCGCCAGCCAGAAGAACGTGCTGATCGAGGACGGCATCCTGAAGGGCTATATCCAGGACAGCCTGAACGCGCGCCTGATGGGCGTGGCGCCGACCGGCAACGGCCGGCGCGAGAGCTATGCCCACCTGCCGATGCCGCGCATGACCAACACCTACATGCTGGGTGGCGACCGCGACCCGCAGGAGATCATCGCCAGCATCAAGAAGGGCCTGTACGCGACCAACTTCGGCGGCGGCCAGGTCGACATCACGAGCGGCAAGTTCGTCTTCAGCGCCAACCAGGCCTGGTGGGTCGAGAACGGCAAGCTGCTCTATCCGGTCAAGGGTGCGACCATCGTCGGCAGCGGCCCGGAGTCGCTCAAGAAGATCACGATGATCGGCAACGACCTCGCGCTCGACAGCGGCGTCGGCACCTGCGGCAAGGACGGCCAGAGCGTGCCGGTCGGCGTCGGCCAGCCCACGCTGCGCATCGACGGCCTGACGGTGGGCGGCACGGCTTGAGCCGGGCTGCCGCGATCCTGACTTACCCGGATTGCCGGGTTTGTCAGAAAACCGTCCGCTTTCCTGTGCTATATTGATTCGCATGAAGGCAGCTCGCTTCTACTTTGCTTACTTTTGGTTCTCAAGCGTCACCGACGGCAGAGAGAGTTGAGCACAGCCCCAAGCGCCCAAGCCCCCTCATCAAAGACCGTCGGAAGCCCCGGCGGTTTTTTTTTACCTGTCACACCCCGCATCCCCCACTTTCCAGGAGTTCCGCGATGACCAAGCCCCACCAGCCCGCGACCGATGTCTGGTCCTCCCACCCGGCCGACCGCACCAGCCGTACCGACGACCAGCGCATCCAGGACATCACCGTGCTACCTCCGCCCGAGCATCTGATCCGCTTCTTCCCGATTGCCGGCAGCAAGACCGAGAAGCTGATCGCCGACACCCGCCGCACCATCCACGACATCATCCAGGGCAAGGACGACCGGCTGCTGGTCGTGATCGGCCCCTGCTCGATCCACGATCCGGAAGCGGCGCTGGACTACGCGCGCCGCCTGCAGCCGCTGCGCGAGCAGTTCGCCGACACGCTCGAGATCGTGATGCGGGTCTACTTCGAGAAGCCGCGCACCACGGTGGGCTGGAAGGGCCTGATCAACGACCCCTACATGGACGAGAGCTACAAGATCGACGAGGGCCTGCGCATCGCGCGCCAGCTGCTGATCGACATCAACCGCATCGGCCTGCCGGCGGCCAGCGAGTTCCTCGACACCATCAGCCCGCAGTACATCGGCGACCTGATCAGCTGGGGCGCGATCGGCGCGCGCACCACCGAGAGCCAGGTGCACCGCGAGCTGGCCTCGGGCATCTCGGCGCCGATCGGCTTCAAGAACGGCACCGACGGCAACATCAAGATCGCCACCGACGCGATCCAGTCCGCCAGCCGCGGCCACCATTTCCTGTCGGTGCACAAGAACGGCCAGGTCGCGATCGTGCACACCAAGGGCAACCCGGACTGCCATGTGATCCTGCGCGGCGGCAAGACGCCCAACTACGACGCCGCCAGCGTCGCGGCTGCCTGCAAGGAGCTCGAGGCCGCCGGCCTGCCGGCCACGCTGATGGTCGACTGCAGCCACGGCAACAGCAGCAAGCAGCATGAGCGCCAGATCGTCGTCGCCGACGAGATCGCGGCCCAGCTCAGCGCCGGCTCGCGCCAGGTGTTCGGCGTCATGGTCGAGAGCCACATCAAGGGCGGGGCGCAGAAGTTCACGCCCGGCAAGGACCAGGTGTCCGGCCTCGAGTACGGCAAGAGCATCACCGACGCCTGCATCGACTGGGACAGCTCGGTCCGCGTCATGCAGACGCTGAGCGACGCGGTCAAGGCGCGCCGGGGCTGAGCGCGGCGGGCAGGGCCTGTTCCTGCCCCTATAATCATTTCCATGTTGAAAAACCGTTCGACCCGACGCATCACCGCATGGCTGTCCATGCTGGTGCTGGTGTTGAACGCCCTGATGCCGCTGGCCGCCCAGGCCGTGGCGGCATCGACCCCCGGCAGCCAGTGGCAGGAGATCTGTACCACTGTCGGCATGGTCCGCTTGCCGCTCGACGACTCGGAGCGCCAGCCGGCGGATTCGGGCCTGGCGCAGTCGCAGGACTGTCCGTACTGCCACCTGCACGCCGGCCACGCCGGTCTGCCGCCCGCGGCGATCGATCCCGTCGCCGTCCTGCCTTTGCGCGAGATGCCGCCCGCCTTCTTCCAGGCGGCGCATACCTCGTCGGTCTGGCTGGCCGCGCAGTCGCGCGCCCCTCCCAGCCTGAACTGACCCCTTCCTAGCCTTCCCCTGCGGGGAAGCCATCGGGCTTGACGCGGCTGCCCTGGCAGCGGCGCGGCCCTGGTCAGATCAGGAGTTTCCATTGATATCGCAAGACAAACTGCGGTGCGAGCAGACGCGCCGCGGCTGGCTGCGCCGTGCCGCCTTCTTTGCCGCCTGGCTGCCGCTCTGTGTCGCCCAGTGGCCGACGGCCGCGCTGGCCCATGGCAACCGAAGCGGCGACCTGCGCCTGCTCCATCCCTACGCCACGCCGACCCCGGGCCATGCCAGCACCGGCGCCGTCTACCTGGTCGCCATCGACAACCAGGGCGAGACGGCCGAGCGCCTGCTGGCGGCGAGCACGCCCGTCGCCGAGCGGGTGGAGTTGCACCGCCTGCAGCAGGACGGTGATGTGATGCGCATGCAGGCCGTCCCCGCCATCGCCATCCCGCCCCGGGCCCGGCTGGCCATGCGCCAGGGCAGTCCGGATGGCCATCACCTGATGCTGGCCGGATTGCGGCGCCCGCTCGTCCTGGGCGAGCGCTTCCCGCTGACGCTGCAGTTCGAGCGTTCCGGCGCGGTCAAGGTCGAGGTCTGGGTGCAGCAAGCCCCCGCGGCGGCCGGACACCCGCAGCACTGATTTTTCAACTCAATCCAAGGAAAACACATGAAGAAATCCCATGCCTGGCCTGGCGCAGGCCTGACGGCTGTCGCCCTGAGCAGCCTGCTGGTCGCCTGCGGCGGCGGCGAAGACGGTCCCCAGGCCGTCGAGATCCAGTTTGCCGCCGTTGCCGGAGAGCAACCGATCGCCTGCAACAGCACCGTGCGGCTGGGGCGCGCCAATGTCGAGGCCACGCTGAAGGACCTGCGCTTCTACATCTCGAATGCCGCGCTGTTGCGCGACGATGGCAGCGCAGTGCCGATCACCCTGGCTGGCAACGACAGCTGGAACCTGACCGTGGGCCAGGACCGCGTCACGCTGATCGACCTGGAGAACGCCTCCGGCGCCTGCCCGAGTGCGACCGGCACGGCCGCCACCCAGGCGGTGCTCAAGGGCACCGTGCCGGCAGGTCGCTATACCGGCGTCAGGATGACGCTGGGCGTGCCGTTTGCGCTCAACCACAGCCTGTGGTCGGACCCGGCCAGCGCCAAGCCGCCGCTCGACATCCAGGCCATGAGCTGGAGCTGGCAGGGCGGGCGCAAGTTCGCCAAGATCGAAGTCACCCAGCCTGCCGGGGCCAGCCCGGCCTGGTCGGCTTCGACCTTCAACTTCCACCTGGGCTCGACCGGTTGCCAGGGCAATCCGGCGACCGGCACCCAGGTCAGCAGCTGCAACGCGCCCAACCGGATGGAGTTCACGCTGTCCGCTTTCGACCCGGCGACGCAGCGGGTGGCCGTCGACTTGCGCGCGCTGCTGGCGAAGGCCGACATCACGGCCAACGCGGGTGGCGCATTGGGCTGCATGTCGGGCGGGACCGATCCCGAATGCCAGCTCCTGTTCGATGCGATCGGCGTCGACTGGAAGGCCGATGGTTCGGGCACCGGCCTGCCGGTCAATGGCGGTGCCGGCCAGGTCCTCTTCCGCGCGATCGGCAAATGAAGCGCGCCCGCGACATGACTGCAGCGCCGGACCGCCTGCCGCCAGGCGGCGGCCGCACCGGCTGGCTGGGCCGGCTGGCGCTCGCCAGCCTGGTGGCGGGCCTGGCGGCTTGCGGGGGGGGCGGTCGCTCGGAGCTGGAGGTCTTGCCCCAGGCGGCCGACCGCTGGAGCTGGGTGCTGCCGAGTGGATTTCCCGTCCCCAAGGAGCCCGAAACCAACCCGATGAGCACGGCCAAGGTGGAGCTGGGGCGCCATCTGTTCTACGACCGGCGCCTGTCGGGCAACGGCAGCCAGTCCTGCGCGAGCTGCCATTTGCAGCACAAGGCCTTCACCGACGGGCTGGCGCTGGCCCAGGGATCGACTGGGCAGTTCCATCGCCGTGGCGCGCAGCCGCTGGCGAACGTGGCTTATAACGCCACCCTGACCTGGGCCAATCCCTCGCTGGTGACGCTGGAAAAGCAGATTGAGGTGCCGCTGTTTGGCGACGATCCGGTCGAGATGGGAGTCAACGACTCGAACCAGGCCCAGGTCCTGGCCAGGATCGCGGGCGATCCCGCCTATCCGCAGCGGTTTGCGCAGGCCTTCCCGGGCCAGCCCGATCCCGTCAGCTGGGCCCATGTCATCCAGTCGATTGCCGCCTTCCAGCGGTCGCTGATCTCGGGCAACAGCCGCTACGACCAGTACACCCGGGGTCAGGCACAGCTGACGGCTGCCGAGGAGCGCGGCTTGCGGCTGTTCTTCGGCGACAAGGCCGAGTGCTTCCATTGCCATGGCAGCTTCAACTTCAACGACCAGGTCGTGCATGCGTCGAGCCGCTTCGTCGAGACGCCGTTCCACAACACCGGGCTCTACAACCTCGGCGACCGGGGCGATTTTCCGGCGCTGAACCAGGGGCTGTTCGAGTTCACGGCCCAGGCGACCGACCGCGGGCGCTTCCGCGCCCAGACCTTGCGCAACATCGAGGTCACGGCGCCCTACATGCACGACGGCAGCCTGGCCACGCTGGAGGAGGTGGTCGACTTCTACGCCGCTGGCGGACGCCAGATCAGCAGCGGGCCGCTGGCCGGGGACGGGCGCAAGCATCCCAACAAGAGCGACCAGATCGCGCCGATCGACCTCGATGCGCAGGAAAAGGCCGACCTGGTTGCCTTCCTCAAGACCCTGACCGACCACGAGTTCCTGGCCAACCCGAAGTTCGCCGATCCGTTCAGCCCGCCTTGAGCGCCAGCGCGTCGAGCAGCTTCTGGTGCACGCCGCCGAAGCCGCCGTTGCTCATGCACAGCAGCTGGTCGCCCGGCTGCACGGCGGCCAGCACCTGCTGCACCAGCTCGTCGATGCTGGCGGCGACCTGGGCGCGCTCGCCCATCGGTGCCAGCGCCGCTGCCGCATCCCAGCCCAGACCGCCCGAGTGGCAGAAGGCCAGGTCGGCCTGCTCCAGGCTCCAGGGCAGCTGGGCCTTCATGGTGCCGAGCTTCATGGTGTTGCTGCGCGGCTCGAACAGCGCCAGGATGCGCTGGTCTTGCTGGCCGGCGTGGTCGAGCTGGCGCCGCAGGCCATCGACCGTGGTCCGGATCGCGGTCGGGTGGTGCGCGAAGTCGTCGTAGACCGTGACCTCGCCCCTGTCCTGGCCGCCCAGCGCGACCTTGCCGCGCAGTTCCATGCGGCGCTTGACGTTCTGGAACTCGCCTAAAGCGCCAGCGGCCTGCGCCGGCGCCACGCCCAGGTGCTCGGCGGCGGCGATCGCGGCCAGCGCGTTGAGCTGGTTGTGCTGGCCGCTCAAGCGCCATTGCACGCGGCCGACCAGGCGGCCCTGCTGCAGCACGGCGAAGTCGCTGGCATCGCCTTCGGCCGTGAAGTCGCTGACCGCAGCACCGAAGCTGCGCTGCTCGCTCCAGCAGCCCTGGTTCAGCACGCGCGCCAGGCTTTCCTCGAGCCCGTTGAACACCACGCGGCCGGTCGATGGCACGGTGCGCAGCAGGTGGTGGAATTGGCGCTCGATCGCGGCCAGGTCGTCGAAGATGTCGGCGTGGTCGAACTCGAGGTTGTTCAGCACCGCGGTGCGCGGGCGGTAGTGGACGAACTTGCTGCGCTTGTCGAAGAAGGCGGTGTCGTACTCGTCGGCCTCGATCACGAATGGAGCCCCCACGCTGGCCGCTGTCGCGGCGGCGCTCGAGGCCTGGCCCAGCCGCGCCGAGACGCCGAAGTTCAGCGGCACGCCGCCGACCAGGAAGCCCGGCTGCAGCCCGGCCGCTTCCAGGATCCAGGCCAGCATCGAGGTGGTGGTGGTCTTGCCGTGGGTGCCGGCGACCGCCAGCACATGGCGGCCCTGCAGCACATGTTCGGCCAGCCATTGCGGGCCGCTGGTGTAGCGCGCGCCGGCATCCAGGATGGCTTCCATCAGCGGGAACTTCGGGCTGCCGTCGGGCAGGCGCGCGCGCGAGACCACGTTGCCGATCACGAAGACATCGGGCTTGAGCGCCATCTGGTCGGCGCCGAAGCCCTCGATCAGCTCGATGCCGAGCGCGCGCAGCTGGTCGCTCATCGGCGGATAGACGCCGGCGTCGCAGCCGGTGACCTGGTGGCCCGCCTCGCGCGCCAGCGCGGCGAGTCCGCCCATGAAGGTGCCGCAGATTCCGAGAATATGTATGTGCATGGCGTGATTATCGGGGCCTGTCGGCTGATTGGTCCGCGGGGAGCGGGGTGTACCCGTCTCCCTCATCCGTCCGCTGCGCGGCCGGCAAATCGGGTGCCGGGCACACCCCGCTCCCCGCTATATCGCACCAGTAGAAAAGCGAGTTAGGGCGGTACGCTTGCCTTGTTTCCTTTCTTGAGCTGCCAGCCAATGTGTCGGAGGCGGGGGGGGGGGGGTTGCCCCCCCCCTTTCCCGCCCCCCCGCCGGCGGGGGGGGGGGGGGGGGGGGGCCCC
>NZ_PVLQ01000118.1 GCF_002980595.1 Malikia granosa | reverse complement strand
GTCCTCCCCTTTCATCTGGGCTCTCGCCCGCAGGCTTCAAGTTCAACCTTGTCGATTGATGACACGCCCTAGCCACAGCAGAAACCGTCGCTAACGGCATAAGCGGCAACCTCAAGCCCTTCAGGCGCTGTCCAGGGTGGATATGCCGGTGTGATCTGACCTGTTCGGGCAGCTTGTCGCGTACCAGGTGCTGGCGTCGCCCCATCACCAATAGCCGAGGAAAGACCACCACAGTCCGCCGACCAGGAGCCACACGGCGAGGTTGACCAGGCTCATGATCAGGCCTGCCATCCACCATTGGCCCAGGGTCGTGTAGCCCGAGTTGAAGATGATCGGCGAGGTGCCGGTGGCGTAGTGGGTCAGCGTCATCATGATGCTCGAGGCTGCGGCCATGATCAGGGCGAACACCATCGGCGGCGCGCCCAGCGCGATGCCGGCGGCGTAGAAGGCGCCGAACATGGCGGTGATGTGCGCCGTGGTGCTGGCGAACAGGTAGTGGGCATACAGATAGGCCAGCAACAGCAGCAGGCTGGCCCAGATCCAGCTCAGGCCCAGGCCCTTGATGCCGACTTCCAGGCTGGTCGACAGCCAGGCCACGATGCCGAGCTTGTTCAGGAATGTTGCCATCATGACGAGTGCGGCGAACCAGACGATGGTGTCCCAGGCGCCTTTCTCGGCCAGTACCTCGTCCCAGGACAGCACGCCCGTGACCAGCAGCAGCGCCAGGCCGCTCACGGCAGCTGCGGTCGGATCGACGGCGAAGGTCTTGCCGAGCGCGAATTCCGGCACCCCGGCCCAGAGGAGCAGCAGCCAGCCGAACACACCGAGCAGGATCTTCTCGCTCTTCTTGATCGGTCCCAGCTCGGCCAGCTTGCCTTGGGCGAAGTCGTGCGCGGCATGGGTGTCGGTGATTTCGGGCGGATAGAGCTTGGCCAGCACCAGCGGCATCAGCAGGATCGCGACCAGTCCCGGCAGCAGCATCGCCAGCGCCCAGGTGCCCCAGGACAGTTGGATCTGCGCGCCGGTCGCCTCGGCGACCAGCTTGACGACCAGCGGGTTGGGTGCCGTCGCGGTGATGAACATCGCCGAGGTGATCGGGTTCGAGTGGTAGTTGACCAGCGCCAGGTAGCGGCCGATCCTGCCTTCGGTCTTCTGCTCCGGGGTGGAGTCGAAGCTGATGGCGATCGACTTCATGATCGGGTGCATGATGCCGCCGCAACGCGCGGTATTGCTCGGCGTGACTGGTGCCAGCACCAGCTCAGACAGGCTCAAGGCATAGCCTATGCCTATCGTCTTGCGGCCGAACAGCGCGATGAACCAGTAGCCGATGCGCGCCCCCAGGCCGGTCTTGATCAGGCCGCGCGAGATCATGATCGAGATGCCGATCAGCCAGATCAGCGAATTCGAGAAACCGCTCAGCGCGTCGGCGATTGCCGTGGCCGGCTTGTCGCTGGTGACGCCGAGCAGGGCGACCAGCGCGATCGCGATCATCGCCAGGGCACCGATAGGCATCACCTTGCCGATGATGGCGGCGATGGTGCCGACGAACAGGGCCAGCAGATGCCAGGCCGCCGGCTTGACACCCTCGGGCACCGGTATGACGAACCAGATGATGAGCGCCAGGCCGATCGCCACCAGGGCCGGCCAGATTTTGAATCCATCGTTATTCATTGCGGTCTTTCACTGGATGGGTTGGCGTGCGGAGCGGCGTGGCTGAGTTTCATCAGTACACGCTCAAGTCATTCTAGGCCTGCTCAAGCCTGTTTCGGGCCGCCCTTGGGGCCCTTGGGAATGGTCAGCATGATCGACAGGATCGCGACCAGCACCATCAGGAGATTGAACATCAGCGCGGCGATCGCGGCCTCGCGCAGCGCGAGGTTGTCCTGCCGGCCCGAGAAGGTGATCACGCCCTCCATCCAGGCGATGCTGTCCGGATTGGCGCTCAGCGCCGTGAAGATGGCCGCCGAGACCGCGATGCCGAAGGCCGCACCGAGCGAGGAGGCCATCTTGTAGATGCCGGCGCCCGAGCCGGCCTGGGCCGCTGGCAGGGCCGACAAGGCGGCATCGGTCGAGGGCGTGGCATAGAAGGCCAGGCCGATGCCGAACAGGGTGTAGCCCAGCAGCGCCAGTCGCTGGTAGTCGGCCAGCAGCAGGTTGGCCGGCGAGAGCAGGGCAATGGCCAGGCCGACGACCAGGCAGCCCCAGATCATCGGCTTGCGCGCGCCGAAGCGCTGCAGCAGCTTCTCGCCGACGCGGATGAAGGCGATGATCGCGACGGCATAGCCTATGGTCAGGGCGCCGGCCTGCTGGGCGCTCAGGCCGCCGCCGCGCTGGACCAGTTGCAACGAGACCAGCAGGGTGCCAGCGACGCTGTTGAGCAGGAAGTTCGACAGGGTGGCGCCGGCATAGGTCGGGTTCCGGAACAGCCTGAAGTCGACGAAGCCGTGCGTGGCACGCGACTCGATCCGCCAGAACAGCACGCCAAAGACCAGGCTGATGCCCGCCAGCCCGAGGATCAAGGGGCTGCTCCAGCCGAGCTTGTTGCCCTGGCTGACACAGACCTGCAGCGCGACCATGGCGACCATGAAGGTGAGCACGCCCTCCAGGTCGAAGCGGTAGTTGCCTTGGGCTTGGGCCTTGCTTTCCGGGGTACCCCGGATCAGCAGCAGGCTGACGACGGCGACCGCGATCGAGGCGAAGAAGATGTAGCGCCAGCCGAAGTTCTGCGCCACCAGGCCGCCGAACAGCGAGCACAGGCCGGAGCCGCCCCAGGAGCCGATCGACCACAGGCTGATCGCGCGCTGGCGCGCGGCACCTTCCCAGTAGCTCTTCACCAGCGCCAGGCTCGACGGCATGATGCAGGCCGCCGACAGCCCCTGCAGCGCCCGCCCGCCAAGCAGGACTCCCGTGGCCAGCTCGCCCGCCGGCGTCAGGCCGATCAGCAGCGAGCCGGCCATGCTTAGCCACAGGCCGATCCGCATCACCTTGACGCGGCCGATCCGGTCGGCCAGGCCACCGACCACCACCACGAACAGGCCCGAGAACAGGGCCGTGATCGCCACCGCAATATTCATCATGCTGGCGTCGAGACCGAGTTCCTGCTGCATGCCAGGCGCCACGTTCAAGGTCGTTTGCGCGAACAGCCAGAAGGTCAGCACTCCCAGGATGAGCCCGAGCAAGAGCCTGTCATTGCCCTGGTAGGGGCGGGGGCTGGCAGTGGCCGCTGAGCTCATGACGGGTTTCCTCCGGTGCGGGCGCCTGGACGCAGACCTTGATCGTAGGTCCTTTGTGCCTGTTGCGGCGCATGGCGTGCAGCAAATACCCGTTCCAACTCTCCTGCGGGTCGCTTCCCGGTCGATCCGCTCGCCGGGCCCCGTGCTTGCTTTGACATTCGGAATCTGTCGTGACAGGGCGCGCGGGCGGGTCGCCTGCTGGGGTTTCTGCTGCACTGCCACATCCCATGCGGGATAATCCGGGGTTTTCCCCAGCCTGGTCTCCGTGCGCCTCCATACCATCAAGCTCTCTGGCTTCAAGTCATTTGCCGAACCGACCATTTTCAGCCTGCCTGGTCAGCTGGTCGGCGTGGTGGGGCCCAACGGCTGCGGCAAGTCCAACATCATGGATGCCGTGCGCTGGGTGCTGGGCGAGTCCAAGGCCAGCGAGCTGCGCGGCGAGTCGATGCAGGACGTGATCTTCAACGGCACGACGCAGCGCAAGCCGGCCAGTCGCGCCAGCGTCGAGCTTGTCTTCGACAACGCCGATCACCGCGCGGGCGGCCAGTGGGCGCAATACGCCGAGATCGCGGTCAAGCGGGTACTGACGCGCGACGGCAACAGCAGCTACTACATCAACAACCAGGCGGTGCGACGCCGCGACGTGCAGGACGTCTTCCTCGGCACCGGCCTGGGTCCGCGCGCCTACGCCATCATCGGCCAGGGCACGATCAGCCGCATCATCGAGAGCCGGCCCGAGGAGTTGCGCCTGTTCCTCGAGGAGGCCGCGGGCGTCTCCAAGTACAAGGAGCGCCGGCGCGAGACCTCGAACCGACTCAACGACACGCGCGAGAACCTGCTGCGCGTCGAGGACATCTTGCGCGAGCTCAATGCCAACCTCGACAAGCTCGAGAAGCAGGCCGAGGTCGCGACCCGCTACCACCAGCTCCAGTCCCAGGTCACGCTGCGCCAGCAGCAGCTCTGGTGGCTCAAGCGGCGCGATGCCGAGCTTGAGCTCGCGCGGGTGCGCCAAGAGGGCCTGCAGGCGCTCAACGAGCTCGAGGGCCGCATGGCCGAGCTGCGCCGCACCGAGGCCGAGCTGGAGGCGATCCGCCAGGCCCATTACGACGCGGGCGACCTGGTCAACCAGGCCCAGGCCGGCCTCTACGAGGCGGGCACCGAGGTCGCGCGGCTGGAGGCCGAGATCCGCTATGTGGTCGAGGGCCGCACTCGCGTGCTGCAACGCCTGGACCAGCTCAAGGAGCAGATCGCGCAGTGGCAGCAGCGCCAGCAGGAGGCCGGCGAGGAGCTCGAGCAGCTGGCGGAACAGAACGAATCGGCCGCCGAGCAGGCCGAGATCCTGGCTGCGCAATGCGAGGAACAGGCCGAGTTGCTCCCCGCGCTCGAGGACAGCCTGCGCCGCGCCCAGGGCCAGGCCCAGCAGCAGCGCGCCTCGGTGACCCAGGTGCAGCAGGCGATCCAGGTGCTGGCGGCCGAGCAGCGCGGCATTGCCGACCAGAAGCGCCAGCTGCAGCAGCGCCGCGATCGGCTGGCTGGCGACCAGCAGGCACTGGCCATTCCCGACGAGAGCCGGCTCGAGCGGCTGCGCGAGCAGCTCGAGGCCAGCCAGGAGCAGCGCGACCTGGCCGCGGCCCGGCTCGACGAACTGCAGGAACTGCAGCCCCGGCTCGAGCAGGCCAGGCGCGAGGCCCAGGCCGATGTCAACCGCGAGGGCAAGTGGGAGACCGACCTGTCGGCCCGGCTCGAGGCGCTGCGTGCCCTGCAGGACAAGCTCAAGACCGACGGCAAGCTCAGTCCCTGGCTGGCCCGGCATGGACTCGACGGCCTGCAGGGCCTCTGGAGCCGGCTGCAGGTCGAGCCAGGCTGGGAGGTCGCCGTCGAATCAGCGCTGCGCGAGCGCATGGGCGCGCTCGAGGTCTCGCGGCTCGACAGCCTGCAGGCCTTTGCCGCCGACGCGCCACCGGCCAAGCTGGCCTTCTTCAGTTTGCCCGATAACATGTCACTTACGCAATTGACTGACTCGGGCAAGCTGACACCCTTGGCCAACCGGCTGCGCCTGCACGATGCCGGCCTGCAGGCCCTGCTGTCCGAGTGGCTGGCGGGCTGCTGGAGCGCCGAGGCGCTCGATCTGGCGCTGGCGGCGCGCGACCAGCTCGCGCCGGGGCAGGCCATCTGGACCCAGGCCGGCCACAGCGTCGGCGCCCACCATCTGGCCTTCTACGCCCCCGACAGCGAGCAGGCCGGCCTGCTCGCGCGGGCACAGGAGATCGAGAACCTCGACAAGCAGTGGCGCGCCCAGACCCTGCTGCTCGAGCAGTCGCGCCTGGCGCTGACCCGCGCCGAAGCCGCCTATGCCGATGCCAGCCAGCGCCTGGGCCAGTGCCGGCGCGACGCGCAGGAGGCGCAGGCGCGCGCCCACGAGCAGGAGGTCGAGGTGCTGCGCCTGGCCCAGCAGGCCGACCAGGCCCGCGCGCGGCGCGAGCAGATCGCCGACGACCTGGCCGAGCTCGACGCCCAGCTCGAGGCGCTGCAGGAGCGCAGCCTGGAGGCCGAGGCCCGCTTCGAGGAGCTCGACCTGCAGCTGGCCGACAGCCAGCAGCGCCACCTGCAGCTCGAGGACGGCGCGATCGATGCCGAACGGCGCCTGGCGCAGGCGCGCGAGCAGTTGCGCGCGCTCGAGCGCCAGGCGCAGGAAGCCCAGTTCTCCGAGCGCAGCCTGCAGGCGCGCCGCTCCGAGCTGCAGCGCGCGGTCGAGACCGCGGAGCAGCAAAGCCGCGCGCTGGCCGACGAGCTGCAGCGCGCCCGCGACGAGCTGGCTCGCCTGTCCGATGCCGCCGCGCAGGGCGGGTTGCAGGACGCGATCGAGCGCCGGTTGGAGCGCGAGCAGGCGCTGGCGGCCCGGCGCAGCCAGTACGACGAACTCACCGCCCGCCTGCGCGCCAGCGACGAGCAGCGCCAGCAGCACGAGCGCGCGCTCGACCCGCTGCGTGCGCGCATCACCGAATTCCAGCTCAAGGAGCAGGCGGCCCAGCTCGGCCTCGAGCAGTTCAGCCAGTCCCTGTCCGAGGCCGGAGCCGACCTCGAGGCGCTGGCTGCCGGCATCGAGGCCGAAGGCATCAAGCTGCATGGCCTGCAGGCCGAGATCGACCGCGGCCAGCGCGAGATCAGCGCGCTCGGCGCGGTCAACCTGGCCGCGCTCGACGAGCTCAGCAGCGCGCGCGAGCGCAAGAGCTTCCTCGACTCGCAGTCGGCCGACCTCAACGAGGCGATGCAGACGCTCGAGGACGCGATCCGCAAGATCGACGGCGAGACGCGCGAGCTGCTCGGCAGCACCTTCGAGACCGTCAACGGCCATTTCAGCCGCATGTTCCCCGACCTGTTCGGCGGCGGCCAGGCCCGTCTCATCATGACCGGCGACGAGATCCTCGACGCCGGCGTGCAGGTCATGGCCCAGCCGCCGGGCAAGAAGAACCAGACCATCCACCTGCTCTCGGGCGGCGAGAAGGCGCTGACCGCGATCGCGCTGGTGTTCGCGATCTTCCAGCTCAACCCGGCGCCGTTCTGCCTGCTCGACGAGGTCGACGCGCCGCTGGACGACGCCAACACCGAGCGCTACGCCAAGCTGGTCGCACGCATGAGCAGCGAAACCCAATTCCTCTTCATCAGCCACAACAAGATCGCGATGGAGATGGCCCGACAACTGATAGGCGTGACGATGCAGGAGCAAGGTGTCTCGCGCATCGTGGCGGTCGACATGGAAACCGCCGCCACCCTGATGGAAACTGCTTGAACATGACGAATCTACAAATCGGCCTGGCGGCCATGGGCGGGGCGGTCGTGCTGGCCGTGCTGCTCTACAACCGCTGGTCCACGCAGCGCAACCTGCCGCGCCGTTCCCAGGTCGGGGCGGAGCCGGAGCCGGCCCTCGGCGGCGCACCGCTCGACGACCCGCTGTCCCAGGGCGGCCGGATCGAGCCCTCGATGGACGATTTCGAGACCCTGGTGCCGCAGGGTCAGGCCGGGGCCGGGCTGGTCCTGCGCAGCCAGCTCGATCCGCTGATCGACGTGCTCGTCAGCCTGGTGCTCGACCATCCGGTCGCGGGCGAAGCCGTGCTGGCGGCCATGCCGCGTTCGCGCCGCATCGGCAGCAAGCCCTTCGCGGTCGAGGCCTATCACCCCGAGAGCGCCAGCTGGGAGCTGCCGCGCCCCGGTCGCCAGTACCAGGCCCTGCAGGCCGGCGTGCAGCTGGCCAACCGCTCTGGCGCCCTCAACGAGATCGAGTTCTCCGAGTTCGTCAGCAAGACCCAGGCGCTGGCCGACCAGCTCGCGGCCCATGTCGAATTCCCCGACATGATGGCCGAGGTGGCGCGCGCGCGCGAGCTCGACCAGTTCGCGAGCGAGCACGATGCGCAGATCGCATTCAAGATCCGTGCCACGCGCGCCGCCTGGAGTCCCGGCTACATCGTGCAGCAGGCCGAGCGGGTCGGCTTCCTGCCCGGGGCGATTCCGGGCCGCATGGTGCTGCCGGCGCAGGACAGCAGCTCGGGCCCGCTGGCGGTGCTGCAGTTCGAGATCCTGGCCGCGCTCGACGAGGACCCCGACCAGAGCGCCTTGCTCGAGTTCGACCTGCTGTTCGACATCTCCAGGAGCGCGCGCTCGGAAAACCCCTATGCCCGGCTGCTCGAGGCCGCGCAGGCGCTCGAAATCGCGATGGAAGGTCGCCTGACCGACGAGCGCGGCGTACCGCTGGATGCCCGGGTGCTCGACCAGGTCAGCGGCGAACTCGAGGCGCTCTACGACCAGCTCGATAGCCGCGACCTCGCGGCCGGCTCGCTGCTGGCGCGCCGCCTGTTCAGCTGATGTCGCCGGTGTAGAAGCCGAAGCTGCCGCGCTGCTGGTCGGCAAAGAAGCGCTCGAGCGTCTCCTTGACGGTGCGGAACGCGATCTCCTCCCAGGGGATCTCGTGCTGCTCGAACAGCCGCGCTTCCATGGTCTCGTGCCCGGGGTCGAAGCGCTCGCTCAGCAGCCGGGCGCGGTAGTACATGTGCACCTGGCCGACCCGGGTCACATTGAGCAGCGTGAACAGCTCCTCGAGCTCGATCTCGGCGCCAGCCTCCTCGTGGGTCTCGCGCAGAGCGCCCTCGGCAGTCGATTCGCCAAGTTCCATGAAGCCCGCCGGCAGCGTCCAGAAGCCGCGCCGCGGCTCGATGTTGCGCTTGCACAGCAGCACCCGCTCGCCCAGGTAGGGCACGGTACCGACCACGTTGAGCGGGTTCTGGTAATGGATGGTGCCGCAGGCAGGACAGATCGCGCGCAGCTTGGTGTCGCCGTCGTCCGGCACGCGCTGCTCGACCGCTGCGCCGCACTGGCGGCAAAAATGAATGGTGTGCGAGAAGTTCACCCGTAGCATCGAAGAAAAATGACTGAATCATTCTCGCACAATCAGCTCATCCCCCACTTCCGCCCTGCAGTTGCCGCCATGTCCGCCACGCCCGCATCTTCCCAGTCCTCAAGGCCTGCTCCAGGTCCTGATCACCCTTGCCAAGCCGCTGCCGGCATCCCCGGTGGCCTGTGCGCCAGCGCTGTATCCAGCCGTCCAGCCGCCGGCCTGGCTGCCGGACTGCTGTCCGCAGACGGTCACTGGCCCGCCGGCGTGCAGGCGGCCTTCAGCAGCCGCAGCGGCGGGCTGTCGTGCGCGCCCTTCGATGACTGGAACCTGGGCGACCATGTCGGCGACAGTCCGCAGGCGGTCGCCGGCAACCGCGCCCTGCTGCGCCAGCGCCTGGGCGCGCGCCCGGTCTTCCTGCGCCAGGTCCACGGGGTCGAGGTGCTCGAGCTCCAGCCCGACAGCCCCGACGGCCTGGAGGCCGATGCCTGCTGGACCTCGCAGCCCGGCCTGGCCTGCACCGTCATGGTCGCCGACTGCCTGCCGCTGCTGCTCAGCGCCGCAGACGGCAGCAGCGTGGCTGCGGTGCATGCCGGCTGGCGCGGTCTGCTGGGCGTGGATGGACGCGGCGTGCTCGAGGCCCTGTGCGAGCAATGGCCGGCCGCGCGCACGCCCGACCAGCGTGCGGGGCTGCGCGTCTGGCTCGGACCCTGCATCGGTCCGCAGGCCTTCGAGGTCGGCGCCGAGGTGAGGCGCGCCTACACCGACTCCGATCCGCAGGCGGCGAGCGCCTTCACGGCGCTGTCCCTTCCCGGCGGGCCGGTCGCTCAGCCAGGGCAGGGCGACAAATGGCTGGCCGACCTGCCGCGCCTGGCCAGGCTGCGGCTGGCCCGGCTGGGCATCCGCTGCATCGAGGGCAACGACGGCAGCCCTGACTGGTGCACCGTGACCCAGTCCTCAAGGTTCTTTTCTCACCGGCGCGACGCCGCCAGGCTCGGCAGCACCGGGCGCATGGCCGCCAGTATCTGGCTGTCCTGAGGCGGCCTGCTGCTCGCGCCGGCGCCGCCTTGCCGGCCGCCCCATGACATAGAGCAGTAACCCGACTGGCATCAAGCCGTAACAAACGAAGGTCATGATTCCTCCTAGGATGGAGCCATTCGCGTTGCTCGCTTCTGCCAGTGCCATCATCAGCGCGACATAGCCCCAACCAATAGCCAAGATATACATATGATTCAAATTCGAAATGAAAGAGCCCTGGCAAATGCGATATGCTAGGAGCCATACCTGGTTTTACCTAGGTCACAGTGCTAATTGCTGCAAAGCAGCAATTTAATGCTTATAGGAGACAAATATATGATTTCGAGCAATCCCTGGCTGTCGTCCTCCCAGGAGTTCCAGCAAGCTGCCCTGCAGCAATGGTCACGCATGCTGCAGTCCAGCCAGGCGGCGGTCGCACCGGTGTTCGGTGTGGCCATGCCCCAGTTTAACGGTCTGCCGCAAATGCCCACTGCCTCCAAGCTTTCCGAATTGTTCAGCCAGATTGCCGGTCAGACCGATGTTCCGGTCAAGCTCGACCAGGCCAAGCTCACCGAAATCCAGCAGTCCTACCTGCATGAGCTGGCGCATATCTGGAACCAGGGCCTCGAGATCAAGCTGCCCAAGGACCGCCGCTTTGCCAGCGAAGCCTGGGGCAGCAATCCGATGGCGGCCTTCAACGCCGCGATGTACCTGCTCAATGCGCGCACGCTGATGGCGATGGCCGAGGCGGTCGATGCCGATCCCAAGACCAAGGCCCGCGTCAATTTCGCGGTCCAGCAGTGGATCGACGCCAGCGCGCCGAGCAACTTCCTCGCGCTCAACGTCGAGGCGCAGCAAAAGGCGATCGAGACCAAGGGCGAGAGCATCGCCAAGGGCATCCAGAACCTGCTCAAGGACATGCAGCAGGGCCATGTCTCGATGACCGACGAGAGCGCGTTCGAGGTCGGCCACAACGTCGCGACCAGCGAAGGCGCGGTGGTGTTCGAGAACGAGTTCTTCCAGCTGCTCGAGTACAAGCCGCTGACGGCCAAGGTGCACGAGCGCCCGATGCTGTTCGTGCCGCCCTCGATCAACAAGTACTACATCCTCGACCTGCAGCCCGACAACTCGCTGATCCGCTACTGCGTCGAGCAGGGCATGCGCACCTTCGTGGTGAGCTGGCGCAACCCCGACCAGTCCTGCGCCAAGCAGACCTGGGACGACTACATCGAGCAGGCCGTCATCAAGGCGATTGCCGTCACGCGCGAGATCACCGGCGCCGAGACCATCAACACGCTGGGCTTCTGCGTCGGCGGCACCATGCTGGGCACGGCGCTGGCGGTACTGGCCGCGCGCGGCGAGCAGCCGGTCGCCAGCGCGACCTTCCTGACCACGATGCTCGACTTCAGCGACACCGGGGTGCTCGACATCTTCATCGACGAGGCCATGGTCAAGCTGCGCGAGCTGCAGTTCGCCCAGGGCGGCCTGCTGCCCGGCCGCGACCTCGCGACTACCTTCAGCTTCCTGCGCCCGAACGACCTGGTCTGGAACTACGTGGTCGGCAACTACCTCAAGGGCGAGACCCCGCCGCCGTTCGACCTGCTGTACTGGAACAGCGACAGCACCAACCTGCCTGGCCCCTACTACGCCTGGTACCTGCGCAACACCTACCTGGAAAACCGCCTGATCAAGCCGGGTGCGACCACGGTCTGCGGCCAGCCGGTCGACCTGTCCAAGGTCGACATCCCGGTCTACCTCTACGGTTCGCGCGAGGACCATATCGTGCCGATCGGCGCTGCCTATGCCTCGACCCAGCACCTGCCCGGCCCCAAGCGCTTCGTGATGGGCGCCTCGGGCCATATCGCCGGCGTGATCAACCCCGCCTCCAAGGGCAAGCGCAGCCACTGGATCGGTTCCGACACCGAATTCCCGGCCAGCGTCGAGGACTGGATCGCCGCCTCGACCGAGCACAAGGGCAGCTGGTGGGGCGACTGGGCGCAGTGGCTCAAGAGCCAGTCCGGCGCCCTGGTCGCCGCGCCCAAGTCCTACGGCAACCGCAAGTACAAGACCATCGAGCCGGCCCCTGGCCGCTATGTCAAGGCCAAGGCCTGAGGCCCCGGCCTGCTGACCGCATTTCCCCCCGTTATCCCGTTAGTCAATAAAGAGGAGCTCCACATGGAAGATATCGTCATCGTCGCCGCCGCACGCACCGCCGTCGGCAAGTTCGGCGGCAGCCTGGCCAAGGTCTCCGCCCCCGAGCTGGGCGCGACCGTGATCAAGGCGCTGCTCGAGCGCACCGGCGTCGCTGCCGACCAGATCGGCGAAGTGATCATGGGCCAGGTGCTGGCCGCAGGCGCCGGCCAGAACCCGGCCCGCCAGGCCATGATGAAGGCTGGCATCGCCAAGGAAACCCCGGCGCTGACCATCAACGCCGTCTGCGGCTCGGGCCTGAAGGCCGTGATGCTGGCCGCCCAGGCCGTCGCCTGGGGCGACAGCGAGATCGTCATCGCCGGTGGCCAGGAAAACATGAGCGCTTCCGGCCATGTGCTGCCGGGCAGCCGTGACGGCCAGCGCATGGGCGACTGGAAGCTGGTCGACACCATGATCAACGACGGCCTGACCGACGCCTATGCCAAGTACCACATGGGCATCACGGCCGAGAACGTCGCCAAGGAATTCGGCATCAGCCGCGAGATGCAGGATGCCCTGGCCCTGGCCAGCCAGCAAAAGGCTGCCGCCGCCCAGGAAGCCGGCAAGTTCGTCGACGAGATCGTGCCGGTCGTGATCCCGCAGCGCAAGGGCGACCCGATCGTCTTCGCCGCCGACGAGTTCATCAACAAGAAGACCAATGCCGAAGTGCTGGCCGGCCTCAAGCCCGCCTTCGACAAGGCTGGCACCGTGACCGCCGGCAACGCCTCGGGCATCAACGACGGCGCTGCCGCCGTGATGGTCATGAAGGCCAGCAAGGCTGCCGCCCTGGGCCTGAAGCCGCTGGCCACGCTCAAGAGCTTCGGCACCACCGGCCTGGATCCGGCGATCATGGGCATGGGCCCGGTCTCGGCATCCAGGAAGGCGCTCGAGCGCGCTGGCTGGAGCGTTGGCGACGTCGACCTGTTCGAACTCAACGAAGCCTTCGCGGCCCAGGCCTGTGCCGTCAACCAGGAGCTGGGCACCGACCCGGCCAAGGTCAACGTCAACGGCGGCGCGATCGCTCTGGGTCACCCGATCGGCGCGTCCGGCTGCCGCATCCTCGTCTCGCTGCTGCACGAGATGCAGCGCCGCGACGCCAAGAAGGGCCTGGCCGCGCTGTGCATCGGTGGCGGCATGGGCGTGGCGCTGACCGTCGAACGCTGATCCCGTTTTTCGCGGATTTTCCCCAATTCCTGACCGCCGGGGGTTCCGGCGGCCGGGATGATTTTCAGATAACTCAAACCAATAATCGAGGATAGAGACATGACGCAAAAAATCGCTTACGTGACCGGTGGCATGGGTGGCATCGGAACGGCTATCTGCCAGCGCCTGTACCAGGACGGCTTCAAGGTCATCGCCGGCTGCGGCCCGACCCGTGACGCGCAGAAGTGGCTCGACGAGCAAGCCGCGCTGGGCTTCACCTTCTACGCCTCGGTCGGCGACGTCAGCAGCTGGGAATCCACCGTCGAAGCCTTCACCAAGGCCAAGGCCGAGCATGGCCCGATCGACGTGCTGGTCAACAACGCCGGCATCACCAAGGACCGTGGCTTCCTGAAGATGACGCGCGAGGACTGGGATGCTGTCATCAGCACCAACCTGACCTCGATGTTCAACGTCACCAAGCAGGTCGTGCCCGACATGGTTGAGCGCGGTTTCGGTCGCATCATCCAGATCTCGTCGGTCAACGGCCAAAAGGGCCAGGCTGGCCAGACCAACTACTCGGCCGCCAAGGCTGGCATGCACGGCTTCACCATGGCCCTGGCGCAGGAAATGGCGACCAAGGGCGTGACCGTCAACACCGTGAGCCCGGGCTACATCGGCACCGACATGGTCAAGGCGATCCGCGAGGACATCCTGGAGAAGATCGTCGCCACCGTGCCGGTCAAGCGCCTGGGCAAGCCGAGCGAGATCGCCTCCATCGTCGCCTGGCTGGCGAGCGAAGACGGCGGCTACTCCACCGGCGCTGACTTCGCCGTCAACGGCGGCCTGCACATGAGCTGATGCGCCGCATGGGAGGTCGGCCCGCCAGGGCAGGCCCCCAGGCAGGAAAGACCCGCTCCAGCCTGCGCTGGCGCGGGTTTTTTCATGGCGGGTCGGGCCGAAGGGCCGGCAGCGGTCTTGCCCGCGCGGGCGATTTGTTGCAAGCTTGTCTCATCCGTCCACCCAGTCTCGGGAGATCGTCCATGGAAGCTTTCTTTCACCGTTTCACCGAACTGTTCGACCAGCTCGGACTGCCCAGCGACCCGTTCAGCATCGCTGCCTTCCTGCGCGAGAAGGCGCCGCTGGCCCCCGACACTCCGCTCGAGGAGGCGCCGTTCTGGACCCCGACCCAGGCCGAGCTGCTGCGCCAGTTGCTGGCCGAGGATGCCGACTGGTCCGAGGTCATCGACCGCCTCAGCCTGGCGCTGCGCGAGTAGCCATGGCGCCTGGGG
This sequence comes from Malikia granosa, assembly GCF_002980595.1. GTDB lineage: Bacteria > Pseudomonadota > Gammaproteobacteria > Burkholderiales > Burkholderiaceae_C > Malikia > Malikia granosa. The sequence goes on along the minus strand of NZ_PVLQ01000118.1, from coordinate 2,837 downwards.
CGTGCAAGCCCGCCCAAGGCGTCGCGGCCCGAGTTGGCCGGTAGCTGCCGAGGTCCGGGCTTTTGCCCAGCAGCACATGGGAGTTCCAGATCTGATACAAGCTCTTGGGCTGGTTGCGGTGTTCAGCGTCCCGATCCGCCTGCCTGAGACACGCGATGCCCGCTCGGACATGTTCGTCGGCCAGCCCCTTGAGTCCTGTATCCCCCTTGAATGGAGCCCCCTGGATGAAACTGATGGATTACGGCCGCCAGGCCATCGACTTTTGCCACCCGCCAGCGGCCGCAGAGCCTGCTGCAGGCTTTTCGCGCCGCGGCTTCGTGATGGGCTCGCTGGCCAGCGGTTTTGCGTTGGCTTCGCAGCCGCTGCTCGCGCAAGCGATCAGTACCGACAGCCAGGGCCTGGTCGTGGCCGAGCTCAAGCTGCTGGTGGCCGACGGGCAGATCCCGGCCTACGTCGCACGCCCGGCCAAGCCCGGCAAGCACCCGGTGATCCTGGTGGTGCAGGAAATCTTTGGTGTGCACGAGCACATCAAGGACATGTGCCGCCGCTTTGCCAAGCTGGGCTATTACGCGATTGCGCCCGAGTTGTTCGCGCGCCAGGGCGATGTCTCGACGATGAGCGACATCGGTACCATCCTGTCCGAAGTCGTGGCCAAGGTGCCCGATGCCCAGGTCTGCGCCGACCTCGACGCCGCGGTGGCCTTCGCGCAGGCCAGCGGTCACGCCAACACCAGCCGTCTGGGCCTGGTCGGCTATTGCTGGGGTGGCCGCACGGCCTGGATCTACGCCCGGCACAATCCGCGCCTCAAGGCCGCCGTGGCCTATTACGGCCTGCTCGATGGCATGAAGTCGCCGATCAAGCCGCTCGATCCGGTCGACTTCGGTGCCGAGATCAAGGTGCCGGTGCTGGGCCTGTATTCCGGCATCGACGCCTTCGTCAAGCCCGAGGTGGTGGCCCGGATGCGCGGCGAGATCGCCAAGTCGGGCAGCGGCTCAGAGATCGTGGTGTTCCCGAACGTCAACCATGGCTTCAATGCCGACTACCGCCCCACCTACGACAAGACCGCAGCGACCTATGCCTGGAAGCTGACGCGCGACTGGCTCAAGGACCACGGCGTCTGAACGACTCGCGCCGCCCAGGTCCGGCCGAGCTCGATACCCTACAGCCCGCAAGGCATCTTCACGCCGCGCTTGGCCAGCGCGGCGGTGAAGACACGCCAGCCGGCAGCGATCTCGGGCAGCGGATCGCGGCTGCGAACGCCACCCTCGAAGTGGCAGAACTTTTCGATAGCCGTTCGGCGTACCGCACGCGGATTCGTTATTTCCGGCGCCGTACCGTCGAGCAGCTTCAGGTCTATCCCAGCCTCGACCAGATAGGCTGGAATGTGGAAGTCGGTGCCATCAAGCGCGTAGTGCAGCGCCGAGCCCGAGATCGGATGAACGTAGTTGATGTCGGCACCGCGTTCGATCAGCAGTTTGACCACCGGCAGATTGCTGCCCATGATGGCTGCTTGCAACAACGACCTATCGTGATACACGCCGCTGGGAGGAAACCAGTTCGGTCCGATCCCGTGCGCCAGCAGGACCTTGACGACCTCGGGATCGGCATTGTCGCGCGCGACCGCATAGTGCGGCACAGTTTTTTCATTCGATAGCATCGAGACCGGATCGGCGCCCGCCTTCAGCAGCAGCTCCATCACCTGCGGCGCATGGCGGCGCGCGCGCAGCGCGTAATGCGTCACCGTCATGCCTTCGCGCCCGACGAACTTCACGCGCGTGCCAGCTTCTATCAGTTGCTGGATGCGTGCGAGGTCGCCATCCTGTGCTGCACTGGCGAGTTGAGCGACCTGTGGGTCGGCAAACACCTTGTCGGTCGTGATCATGGCGGCTCCGGTGGCGGGTTGCAGAAGGCTCAACAGGACTGTCAGCGGCAGCAGGTGGCGGCCGAGTTGGCGCAGCATCTGGTGGACAGGTTTCATGGTTGCCTCAGGTCTTGAGTGTCGGTCCGATGTAGTCACTGGCCGGACCGGCTTGTCCGGTACCGGCCAGCAGCCGGTTGATGTCGCCAGCCTTGCGGGTTTCCAGGCCGTGGATCACCCCGCCGATGCCATGTTGCTCCTCGAGCGAGACGTCGCGGCCTTCGGCCGTCTTGCTCGCTACGCCGCGCACCTGGCCGAGCGCGGGCGGCAGATACCATTTGCCGCCGCTGTAGGCCAGGTTGCGCGCCGCCTCTTGTGGCGTGACATGGAGCAGGCGGTCTGCCAAGCCACGCACGACCGGCTGTACCTTGTCTGGCAACAGCCCAACCGGGTCATCGATGCCGAGCTCCTTGAAGGCCCAGTGGTTGGCCTGCACCAGCGTCTGCAGGCCCTGCACACCCCCATAAGCCCGCTGTTGCCACTCGCGCGAATTCTGCAGCCCGGTCAGCGGATCACCGCCGTCCGCACCGTCGGCGCGGTATTGCTGGAAACGACCGGCGTGCCGTTCCAGCTCGGCGGGTGTCAAACGAACTGATTTGGGATGCAAGCCGGCGGAGTTGAACATGGTGCCCTTGAGCCTGCCAGCCACGCCAGCGGCCTGGGCCTTGCCGCCGCCCAGTGAATGGCCGGTGACCTCGGCGTCAGGCAGGTAGTCCTTCAGCTGCTGGCCCAAATCGCGTGCGGCCTTGTATTGTTGGGTTTCTAGCCCGAGCGCCTGGTCATGGTCGGTCAGTATGTCCTCGGCGTCAGCCGTCGTACCCCGGAAGGCAACCACCGTCTTGGGATCAAAGGGAAAATCCGGCGGAAGCGTGTAGACAACTGCCTTGGCGTCCCTCAGTAACAGGCCGTTGAAAAACCC
>NZ_PVLQ01000117.1 GCF_002980595.1 Malikia granosa | reverse complement strand
GGTCTGCCGGCGCCAGAAGACGCTCAAGGTTCGGATCCCTATCGGCCAGCGGCGCAAGGGCTGCACCTGCTGGTCGACAGCACCGGCCTGAAGATGATGGGCGAAGGCGAATGGAAGTGCAAGAAGCATGGTGCGGAGTACCGGCGCCAGTGGCGCAGGCTGCACATAGGGATCGATGCGCAGACGCTGGAGATCCGGGCGATCGAGGTCACGCCCAACTCGGTGGGCGATGCACCAGTGCTGCCCAGTCTGCTTGGGCAGATCGATCCGAACGAGGCGCTGCTGTCGGTCAGCGGCGACGGAGCCTACGACACCAAGGCCTGTCACGAAGCAATCGCTCTGCGCCAGGCGCAGGCCATCATCCCGGTGCGAAAGAATGCCAGGAAACCTTGGAAAGAGAACCGCCCTGGAGCCAGCGCCCGCAACGAGATCTTGCGCGCGACACAACGACTGGGTCGTTCGATCTGGAAGCGCTGGAGCGGGTATCACCGGCGCAGCCTGGTCGAGACCAAGATGCGGTGCGTGAAGCTCATGGGCGAGCGGGTGATGGCGCGGGACTTCGATCGTCAGGTCGCGGAGCTGCAGGTACGCGCCGCCATCCTCAATCGCTTCACGCTACTCGGCACGCCCGAGACGGTGCGCGTGGGGTAACTCCGTCTGGGGTCAGGGGTAGTTCGTCCTTTGATTGAATTACTCAACAAAGCCGTCCTGCATGGGAAAGCCCAGGCAGAAGGTGGTTTTCTGATCGTTGGACGCCACCGATGCCGATCCGCCGTGGGCTTCCATGATGGCTCGGGTGATGGACAGGCCCAGACCCGAGCCCTCTGAGTCGGGGTGGCTGCGCGACTTCTCGGCCCGGTAGAAACGGTCAAACAGCCGCGGCAGGTCGGCCGCGGGGATTGCGGGACCGGCGTTGTGCACGCAAAGCTGGATCTGACCATTGCCCTGGTTCATCGACACCCGCACGGGCGCGTTCGGCGGTGAGTACCGGATCGCGTTCGACAGCAGGTTGCTGATCGCGCGGCGGATCATCAGCCGGTCGCACACGATGTGCGCATTGCCATCCGCTTCGAGGGCAATGTGCTTTTCCTCCGCCAGCGCTTCGTAGAAGTCGAACAGGTCCAGCACCTCGTCGATCAATGAAACAGTCTCACGGTGCGGCAGTTCTATTCCGTGTTCGGTCTTGGCCAGAAACAGCATGTCAGACACCATGCGGGCCAGTCGCTGGAACTCTTCGGCGTTGGACGCGAGGATGTCCTGGTAGGCGCTCGCATCCCGTTTCTGGGTCAGTGACACCTGTGTCTGGGTCAGCAGGTTGTTGATGGGGGTGCGCAGCTCGTGCGCCAGGTCGCTGGAGAATTCCTGCAGCCGCGCAAAGTCGGACTGCAGGCGTTCGAGCATGGTGTTCAGGCTCTGCGCCAGGTCGGCGAACTCCGCCGGCACCGCGTCCACGGGCATGCGCTGGTCCAGCTTCTGGGCCGTGACCGTCATGGCGCGCTCTTTCATGGTTCGAAGCGGTGCCAGGCCCCGGCGGGCGGCCCACCAGCCCAGCAAGCCGCTGGCCAGGATGGCGCCGATCAGGTAGAGCGCCAGGGTCTGCCTGAGCGACTGCATGAAATGGGTGTGGTGCGCCGTGTCCAGCGCGATCAGCAGTTCAAGCGGTTGGCCGTCAGCGGCCAGGTCCTTCCAGGTGGCAGGCGGTCGTATGCCCGCCTTCAGACCTCGCTGCGGTTGGTCGCCGACCATCCAGTCGAAAGTGCGCCCATCTGAACCAATGGATGGTGACAGCGCTGAGAACACCGAACCCTTTTCGCCATAGACCAGCCGGTCGCTGTTGCGCAGCTCGATGGACAAGCCGTGGTGACTGGTCAGCAGCTCATCCAGCCGGGATGCCAGCATCTCCGATGACGAGGCCTCGCCGACGATGGTCTGCACCAGTTCGATCTTGTCCTTCAGGAAATCCCGGTCGAGTTCGACAAAGTGCCGCCCCACCGCGATCGAGACCAGAAGGCCCAGCCCGACGAGCACACAGGCCGAGACCAGGGTGTACAGCGCGGTCAGGCGCGCCGTCAGAGACAACCGGCCGAGCATCAGTGGGCGTCCTCGGGCGCTTCGAGCACATAGCCCATGCCGCGCACGGTCTGGATCAGGCGCGGTTCGAATCCATCGTCCACCTTGGCCCGCAAGCGCCGCATGGCCACTTCGATCACGTTGGTGTCGCTGTCGAAGTTCACGTCCCACACCTGGGAGGCGATCAGGGAGCGCGGCAGCACCTCGCCATGGCGTCGCATCAGCAGCTCCAGCAGGCCGAATTCCTTGGCCGTCAGATCGATGCGCTTGCCGGACCGGGTCACCCGTCGGCGCAGCAGATCAAGCTCCAGATCGGCCACTTTCATCGAGGTGGCTTCCAGACCTGAGCGGCCACGCCGCAGGATCGTCCGGACCCTGGCCAGCAACTCGGCAAACGAAAACGGCTTGACCAGGTAGTCGTCTGCCCCCAATTCCAGTCCCTTGACGCGGTCCTCGACCTGATCGCGTGCCGTGAGGAACAGCACGGGCATTTGCCGTCCCTGGCTGCGCAGGTTCTTGAGCACCTGCCACCCGTCCATGCCTGGCAGCATGACATCCAGGATCACCAGATCGTGGTCCCCCTCCAGGCCATGGTGCAGACCGTCCACACCGTTGGTGACGAGGTCCACGGCAAAGCCGGCCTCGCGCAGGCCTTGTCTGAGGTAGTCACCCGCTTTGGGCTCATCTTCGACGATCAGAATTTTCACGTTCACGTTCTCCTGACCGCGAGTTTGCCCGCACCAGAGTGGGTGTGACGGAAGCTGACAGATTTGTAATCTGGCCGACAGGGAAATGACGAACTCGTCTCGCCAGAATCTGTCCCACTTGATCCACATCAAAAGGAGCGATTGCAGTGAAACCTTTGTTCAGTCATCGAGCCACAAGCCAGCTGCTGGTGGCAGGCCTGGTGGTCGTCCCATTCGCGCTGGCTGCGCAGACGGCCAGCCCGACGCAGGAGGCCGACTGGCGCCGTGCCAATGACGCGGTGGGAGCGTTCAAGCGCGGCCATGCCGATGTGCTCAAGTGGGAGCAGGCCAACACCAGTGCTTCCACCACGACCCCAGGTATTTCCTCGGGTATGGCCATCCCCACCGCAGAGGCGGCAGTTCGCATGGCCTGGACGGTCCATCGCGAACTGGCTCGCCCTCTGTCGAAACTGGGTCCCCAGAATGAACAGCTGATTGCGCAAGGCCGCTGGACGGAACTCGATCCCAGCCTGCAGCGCCGCGTCGAGGATGCTGGCGAGGTGCTGGAAGTGGCTGCGGCGGGGCGTAAAGCCTGGATCGAAGCCGTGGCAGCCCAACAGGTCCTGAAGCACCAGCGTGACATGCTGGAAGCCGCGCAGGCGGCCTATGAACTGGGTCAGCGCATGGTGACGGTGGGCAACTGGAGCAAGCTGCAACTGTCTCCCGTTCAACTGACTGCATCCAATGCACGCATGAATCTGAGGCGAGCGCAGCAAGCCGCCGCCCAGGCGCAGGCCAATCTGGTCAAGACGATGGGGCAAACGGGTCTTCAGGATGGCTTTGTGTTGCCAGACCAGTTGCCTGCCATCCCGGCGCAACCCATGGCGGCAGCGGACCTGCAAAAGCGCGGTGATGCTGTTCGCAACCAGTTGCCAGACGCAGAAAGCCTGCGTAACCGTGCGCTATCGAAGTCAGCCATGAACGTCTATTGGGCCGCCCACGCCTTGGCGCAGGACAGCCAGGGCGACATCCTGAAGACCCGTGAGTTCATCACCGAAGAGACGGTGCTGCACTACAACGGCATGCTCAAGAGCGTCTGGGACCTGCTGGACGAGGTGCGCAACCAGTCTCAGGCCACGGTGGATGCAATCGGTGCACAGCGCGACTTCTGGCTGGCCGAGGCCGATCTGCAGTGGGTCTTGCAGGGCGGAGAGCCCGACAGTTTTGTGAATCTGGGCGGCGCCGGTGGCGAGGCTCCGGCAGCAGCAGCGCATTGAAAGGACACATCACATGACCAACACCCCTACCAACTCCAGACGACAGTTCTTCGCCGGCGCCGCTGCCTCCGTGGCCGGCCTGGCCGTGGCCCGTTCTGCTTTGGCTGGCTTGCCCGAGCCGGTCATCCAGACTTCGGTCGAAACCGCGCCGCCGCTGGTGCCACAGACTGGCCGACCCTACAACCCGGTGGTCACGCTCAACGGCTGGACGCTGCCCTGGCGCATGAACAACGGTGTCAAGGAATTCCACCTGGTGGCCGAGCCCGTGGTGCGCGAGGTCTCGCCGGGCTTCAAGGTCAACATGTGGGGCTACAACGGGCAGAGCCCAGGCCCGACCATCGAGGTGGTGGAGGGCGACCGCGTGCGCATCTTCGTGACCAACAAGCTGCCCGAGCACACCACCATCCACTGGCATGGCCAGCGCCTGCCCAGCGGCATGGACGGCGTGGGGGGGTTGAATCAGCGCGCCATTCCAGTGGGCAAGACCTATGTCTACGAGTTCGAGGCTCGGCGCCCCGGCACCTTCATGTACCACCCGCATGCGGACGAGATGGTGCAGATGGCCATGGGCATGATGGGCATGTGGGTGACCCACCCCAAGGCCAAACACCCGCACATCAGCGAGGTGGATCGCGATTTCTGCTTCCTGCTCAACGCCTTTGACGTGGAGCCCGGCAGCAAGACACCCAAGGTCAACACCATGACCGACTTCAACATCTGGTGCTGGAACAGCCGGGTTTTCCCGGCCATCGACACGCTCAACGTGCGCCTGAACGACCGTGTGCGTATCCGGGTGGGCAACCTCACCATGACCAACCACCCGATCCACCTGCACGGCCACGAGTTTCTGGTCACGGGTACGGACGGCGGACCGACCCCACCCAGCACCCGCTGGTACGAAGTCACCACCGACGTGGCCGTGGGCCAGATGCGCCAGATCGAACTGATCGCCGACGAGGAAGGCGACTGGGCCATGCACTGCCACAAGAGCCACCACACCATGAACGCCATGGGCCACGACGTGCCCACCATGATCGGTGTGGACCACCGCGGCTTGGTCAAGAAGATCCAGAAGGTAGCGCCGGATTACATGCTGATGGGCGAGCGTGGCATGGCCGACATGGGCGAGATGCAGATGCCCATTCCCGACAACACGGCGCCCATGATGACCGGCACCGGCCAGTTCGGCCCGCTGGAAATGGGCGGCATGTTCACGGTCTTCAAGGTGCGCAAGGACCAGAAGCCAGGTGACTACAAGGACCCGGGACCGTACAAGTTCCCGGAGGGCACCGTGGCCTACGAATGGAACGGAGCACTACCCCCGACGACGCGCCCTGCGGCCAGCGCTGACACGACGCCGGCTGCCGCCACCGCGATCAAACCCACCGCCAAGGGCATGTCCCACTGAAATGGGCCATTGCACGCCTCACCACTGTTTTCCCTCAACCGTTTCCCCGACCATAACCCAAAGGACAACCATGAAATCCCTCAAGTTCAACTTCGCTTCCCGCGCCGGCTCCGTTTTCGCTGTTGCAGCATTGGCCGCATCGGCCGCTTTCGCTGGTGGCACCCATGGCGGTGGGCACGATGAATCGCCTATCGGTGAACCGGGCGTTGCAGCCAATGTCACGCGCACGATCGAGGTAGACGCCGCAGACAGTATGCGGTTTACGCCGTCGAATGTGTCGGTGAAAAAAGGCGAAACCATCCGTTTTGTCATCAAGAACTCCGGTAAGGTGCCGCACGAGTTCAGCCTCGGCACGGAAAAGGAACTCAAGGAGCACTACGAAGTCATGAAGAAGTTCCCGACCATGGAGCACGAAGAAGCCAACAAGATTTCGCTCAAGCCGGGCAAGCAGGGTGAAGTGATCTGGCGCTTCACCAAGCCTGGTGTGGTGGACTTCGCCTGCCTCCATGTGGGTCACTACGAGGCCGGTATGAAGGGCCAGGTCAAGGTGGCTGTCAAGTAACCAGATTTCGATCAAGCACAGCATTTGCTTCACCCACTCAAGGAGTAACGATGAATTTGAAACTGGTTCTGAGTACCACCGCATTGGCCATCTCGGCCCTGGTCGGCAATCCTGTGTTTGCGCAGATGAACATGGACCACGGGAAAATGGGCATGGCGGCAGCACCCGGAATGACCGACGGCGAGGTCCGCAAGATCGACAAGGACGCCGGCAAGATCACCATCAAGCACGGTGACATCAAGCACATGGACATGCCCGGCATGACCATGGTCTTCGTGGCCAAGGACAAGGCATTGCTGGACAAGACCAGCGTCGGGGCCAAGATCCAGTTCATGGTCACGAACGAAAACGGCCAGATGACGGTGACCCACATCCAGCCAGCGAAGTGATTCATCAGCGCACAGGTTTCCTCCGTTCAGCTGCGGTCGTTCTGGCACTCGCCGGGGCTTCCGCAGCCTTTTTCTGGTGGCAATCTGCGGACCTCTTCCGGCCAGTTCCTGTCAGAATGCTCCGCACGGATGACGCTGCGATGCTCAAACAGGGGGCGCTGATCTATCAGGCCCGCTGTGCAAGCTGCCACGGTGTCCATCTGGAGGGGCAAGCCAACTGGCGCGAAAGAGGCGCCGATGGGCGATTGCCTGCACCTCCCCACGATGCAAGCGGCCACACCTGGCACCACCCGGACGATGTGCTGATTCGCATTACCACGGAAGGGGTGGCGAAGGCCGTCGGCATGCCCGACTACGCCACCAACATGCCCGCCTTTGGCGATTCGCTCAGCGATGCCGACATTGTGGCCGTGCTGTCCTGGATCAAGTCGCAATGGGCGCCAGAGACACGACGCCACCACGACGACATCAACCGGCAGGCTCAGCAGCAGTCGCCGCGCTGAACCTGACCTTTTTGTCATCTCCGGGTCATCTTGCCGACCTGGGTCGATTCCTACAGTGACCCCATGGCATTTCGCCATGCGTTCTGTCACGAAAGGAAATCGACATGTCCACCTTGATCCGAAGCCTTCTTGCCGTGGCCGTCGCTGGTGCGGCGGTCTCCGCCGCGGCGCAGCAAGCCACCGACCACACCCAGCACCACCCGTCCACCTCGGCGACCAGCACCGCAACCCAGCCAGCCACACCCCAGGCAGGCATGCCCATGGGCATGTCGTCAATGCCACAGATGCAGCAGCACATGCAGCAGCACATGACCACGATGCAGGCGCTGCGCACCAGGATGGCGGCCGCCAAGACACCGGCCGAACGCGAGGCCCTGATGGCCGAGCACATGAAGGCCATGCAAGAGGGCATGGACATGATGAAAGCCATGAAACCCATGGGCGGTATGGCTGGCATGTCGGGGATGCAGGGGATGGGTGCCCCGGGCGCGGCCACGCCGGACCTGACACAGCGTCATCAAATGATGGAGATGCGCATGGACATGATGCAGAACATGATGGAAATGATGATGCAGCGCATGCCGCCATCGCCCGCCAAACCCAGCGCTCAGTGACCGCGCCGACGTTCTGATGCTGTTCCTGTTTTCGTATCCAGTTCAGGAGATTGTGTAATGTCGATGTTTTCACGGCGGCAGTTTCTGGGCGGCATGGGCGCGCTGGGGGCAGCAGCAGCCTGCCCGGGCGCCTGGGCCGCCTCAGCCACGCCGTCAGGCCTGTCCACCGACGCGGTCCTTCGCATTGAAGCGCAGGCGACGGGCTTCTCCAACCCCTTGCGCCTGCCGGGCACCAGTGGCCTCTTCGGGGTGCTGTCCGCGACGGACTTCAAGGAAGTCCATGTGGTCCGCAGCGAGATCGAAGTGTTGCCAGGGCAGCGCACACCCATCCTGGCCTACGCCGTGGAATCGGGTGGCAAGAAGTTCCTCAACCCGGCGCTTCTGGCTCGCCGCGGCGACGAGATGCGGGTGAAGCTGATCAATCACATGGATCAACCGACGGTCATTCACTGGCATGGCCTGGGTGTCGACTCTCGCAACGACGGCAATGGCCTCAACGTCGTGGCGCCGGGCCAGCAGATGGACTACGCCTTCACCGTGCAGGACCGGTCGTCGATGTACTGGTACCACCCCCATGCGCACGGCTTCATTCCGCATCAGGCCTACCACGGGCTTGCCAGCCTGCTCTTCGTAGAAGACGAAGATGAAGCCACCCTGCGCAAGGAATTGGCACTGGCGCTGGGCGAATCCGAGATCCCGCTGGTGCTGCAGGACAAGGAATTCGACGCACAGGGACGCCTCCAGTACGCACCCAGCGCCGCCCAGTCTTTCGGCGGCTGGGTCGGCAGCCGGCTGATGGTCAACCTGACCGAGCGTCCGGTGCTCAAGGCGGGTCGACGCATCGTGCGTTTCCGGCTGCTCAACGGGAGCAACGCGCGCAGCTACCGGCTGGCGTTCCTGCAACAAGGCCGGGCCCTGGGCTTCTACCTGGCGGGCACGGACGGGGGATTGTTGGCCCAGCCCGTGCGCATCGATCAGACCTTCCTTTCACCCGGTCAGCGGCTGGATGTGCTGGTGGACTTCCGGGAAGCCGAGGCCGGGCGGCCGGTGACCCTGGCCTCGCTGCCCTTCGACCCGATGCACCAGGAGGGTGGACACGACATGGCCGCGATGGACCACAGCCAGCACGGCGCGGCCCAGGGCGCCGCTGCGTCCGCAACCATGGTCATGGAAGGCGACGCGCTTGCACTGATGCGCATCGACCTGACGGCGTCCGGTTCGCCCTACAACCGGCGCATACCGACCCGGCTGTCCAGCCTCGCCAAACCGGCCGAACCGGTGGACACCCCGCGTCGCATGCAACTGGGCCATGACGGAAAAGGCCATTGGACGATCAACGGCGGGGTGTTCGACCACGCGACCGTTGCGATGACCGTGCAGCGTGGCGCGCGTGAAACCTGGCTGATCGAGAACGCCGAACGCAGCATGCCGCACCCCATGCACCTGCACGGCTTCTCGTTTCGGGTGCTCGAACGCCTGGGCAGCCCGGCCCAGATCCGCCCGCTGGCCGGCGCGCGTGGCCTGCTGCCACAGGACCTGGGCGTGGTGGACACCCTGCAGGTCTGGCCGGGTGAGTCGGTGAAGGTCGCCATCGACTTTTCGCACACCCACACCGGCGACCAGGACTATGTCTTTCACTGCCACACGCTGGAACATGCCGAGGCGGGAATGATGATGCGGTATGCAGTCAAAGCCTAGCCAAGGGAGCACCCGACACTATGAACCACGACGAGCACGGAGCCAATGTGCCTTCTTTCTGGCGGCGACCGGCCGGCATGGCGCTGGCAACGGCTGCCTTGATCGCTGGCTTCTACCTGCTGCGAGAGCACTGGGTCCATGTCATGGGCTTCTGGCCCTATCTGTTGTTGCTGGCCTGCCCGCTGGTGCACCTGATGCATGGACATGGTCATGGAGGACACGGTCGGCACCCGCAGGCCACCGGTCGCGCACAGGACGACCAGCAATAGGCGCACGGACATGAGCGCACACCAACACCACAGCAGCGGTACTTCACCGGCCGTGCCCGGATCGGCCACCGACCTCAAGGACCCGGTGTGCGGCATGAAAGTCACGGCGCAGTCCGCGCACACGCTGCAACACGGAGGGCGCCCCTACTACTTCTGCAGTGCCAGGTGCCAGGGAAAGTTCGCGGCCAACCCGATGCAGTACCTCGTGTCCGCGGCACCAGCGGACGCCGTGCCAGCCGCCGCTGGCACCGTCTACACCTGCCCGATGCACCCGGAGATTCGCCAGGATCACCCGGGCAACTGTCCCAAATGCGGCATGACACTGGAGCCCTTGCTGCCGGAACTCGGAGACGACGACAACCCCGAGTTGCGCGATTTCCAGCGCCGCTTCTGGTGGACGCTGCCACTGACCGCCGGGGTGTTTGTACTCGCCATGTTTGGCCACCGTCTCCAGTGGATGGACATGTCCGTGCAGAGCTGGGTCGAGCTGGTGTTGTCCATTCCCATCGTGCTGTGGGCGGGCTGGCCGTTCTTCTCTCGTGGCTGGCAATCGGTGATGCATCGCAGTCCCAACATGTGGACCTTGATCGGTCTGGGCACAGGGGCCGCGTTTGTCTACAGCGTTGTCGCGACGGTCGCGCCACAGGTGTTCCCGGACTCGTTCGTCTCCATGGGCCGTGTCGCCGTGTACTTCGAGGCTGCCGCCGTGATCATTTCGCTCACGCTGTTGGGCCAGGTACTTGAACTCAAGGCCCGGTCGCAGACCTCGGCGGCCATCAAGTCGCTGCTCGGATTGGCTCCCAAGACGGCCCGCCGCATTCGCGCTGATGGAACCGAAGAGGATGTGCCGCTGACCCATGTGCATGTGGGTGACGTGCTGCGCGTGCGCCCCGGCGAAAAAGTCCCGGTGGACGGCGAGGTGACCGAAGGCGGCAGTGCGGTCGATGAATCCATGCTCACGGGCGAGCCGATGCCGGTGGCCAAACGGGTGGGCGACAAGGTGATTGGCGCCACGCTCAACACCAGCGGCGCGCTGGTGATACGCAGTGAGCGCGTGGGCGCGGCCACCATGCTGTCGCAGATCGTGCAGATGGTGGCCCAGGCACAGCGCTCCCGGGCGCCGATGCAGCGCATGGCCGACGTGGTGGCGGGCTACTTCGTCGTCACGGTGGTGGGCATTGCATTGCTGACATTCTTCGGCTGGGGCCTGTTCGGCCCCGAGCCGCGCTGGGTGTTCGGCCTGATCAACGCGGTGTCGGTGCTGATCATTGCCTGTCCCTGTGCCCTGGGTCTGGCCACACCCATGTCCATCATGGTCGCGACCGGTCGGGGCGCCACACACGGCGTGCTGTTCCGGGACGCGGCGGCCATCGAGAACATGCGCAAGATCGACACCCTGATCATCGACAAGACTGGCACATTGACCGAGGGCCGTCCGACGTTCGCGCGCGCCATTCCCGCGACCGGTTTTGACGCCGACGAGGTGCTGCGCCTGGCCGCTAGCCTGGACCAGGGCAGCGAGCACCCGCTGGCCGAAACCATCGTGCGTGCCGCCCGCGAACGCGGCATGGTGCTGGACAAACCCGAGAACTTCGAGTCCGGCACGGGTATCGGCGTGCGTGGCCATGTGGCTGGGCGCCAGCTGGCGCTGGGCAACACCGCGCTGATGGAGCAGATGGGTGTCTCGGTCGCGGCGCTGGTGCCACAGGCCGAGGCTCTTCGCGCAGAAGGTGCCAGCGTGATGCACCTGGCGATGGATGGCCAGTTGATGGGCCTGCTGGCGGTGTCCGATCCGGTCAAGGCCAGCACGCCGGAGGCCTTGGCGACCCTCAAGGCATCGGGGCTGCGCATCGTGATGGCCACCGGTGACGGCCTGACCACGGCCCAGGCCGTGGCCACCCGCCTGGGTATCGACGAGGTGCATGGCGAGGTCAAACCGGCCGACAAGCTGCTGTTGGTCGAGCGCTTGCAGAAGGATGGCCGCGTGGTGGCCATGGCCGGTGACGGCATCAACGATGCACCGGCTCTGGCCAAGGCCGATGTGGGCGTGGCCATGGGCACCGGGACCGACGTGGCGATGAACAGCGCGCAGGTGACGCTGGTCAAAGGCGATCTGCGCGGGCTCGCGATCGCGCGGGCGCTGTCAGAAGCGACCGTGGGCAACATGAAGCAGAACCTGGTGTTTGCCTTTTTGTACAACGCACTGGGTATCCCGATTGCTGCCGGCGTGTTGTACCCGTTGACAGGTTGGCTGCTGTCGCCCTTGATTGCTGCACTGGCGATGAGCCTGAGCTCGGTGTCGGTGATCGGCAATGCGCTGCGATTGCGTAACCGACGATAGCGGACAGATTCACTGCACAAGAGGGCATGCGTCATGGACATCCTTGCGCACGGACTGTGGGTGGGCCTGGGCGCCGCGGCCTGGCACCGGCACCGGCCGCTGGACCGCCGCACCGTCGGGCTGGCGGTGGGCCTGGCGGTGTTGCCCGATCTGGTCCAGCTTGCGCCGCTGGTCGCACTGACGCTGTCGTCGTCCGAGGGCTGGCGTGTGCTGCTGGCCTATGCCAATGCGCTGCCCGGGTACGAGCCCCCAATGTCGCCGCTGCTCGCCGGCCTGACCCACCACCTGCATTGCGTGATGCACAGCGCGCTGGTGGCGGGGGCCGTCACAGGGGTCCTCTGGATTTGGCTGAGCCGCTTCTGGTTGCCGCTGTTGGGTTGGTGGTCCCACGTGCTGATCGACGTGTTCACCCATTCGGCCGATTTCTATCCATCTCCGGTTTTCTATCCGGTGAGGCTTTGTTGTATTAATCAATTCGACAAACAAAGTGACTGTCGAGCTGGGGTAGGCTTCAGGGATGAGTGATCGTGTGAGACCAGCGCCCGCCAAGTGGCTTTGTTGCGCAATTCAATCGAAGGGCGCACTGCCCCTGACCCCAGACGGATTTATCCCACGCGCACCGTCTCGGGCGTGCCCAGCTGCGTGAATCGGTTCAAGATCGCAGCACGCACCTGCAGTTCCGCGACCTGACGGTCGAAGTCCCGTGCCATCACCCGCTCGCCGAGCAGCTTGACGCAACGCATTTTGGCCTCGACCAGGCTGCGCCGGTGATACCCGCTCCAGCGCTTCCAGATCGCGCGACCCAGGCGCTGCGTCGCGCGCAAGATCTCACTTGGCGGCTGCGGTGACTGGAACAACGCATGGCGGCCGCAACAGAGAGGTTCCTGGCGCACGGCTTCGCAAACGCCAGCCTGGACGAGATCGTGTGCGATGAGGGCGGACCCAGGCCACGCAAGCCCTCAATGAACTGGAGCGCGTGCTCGACCTATCAAGTAGCACGACTTTTCGTTGGGAATCTCCACTCTTTACCGCCCTGGTGTTTAACCGGTTAAACAAGGTCGATTGGCTGACCCCCTTCTCGTTGTCCACGTTGACTCCGCAGGGTCCACTCTTGGGACACCCACGCAAGCCAAGCGCCACAGACACGGCGGAGCTTCTCCCAGGATGCTCCTTCCAATCCCGCGCGGAAGTTCCAATTGATTTTTTGCCTTCTCACCCAGGATTCCTATGGTGAGAGAGTTGCGGGTAGGCTGCAGGGCGAGTTAGTCCTCCCTGGATCGCGTCTGCTCGACTTCTGCTACATGAGATCGAACCTGGACAAGGAACCCCTGCAGGAGAATTCTGACTTCCCCTTCAACTCCCATCTGCTCCAGGGACCATAGATCGAGCTGCAAAAACTAGATTCCATCGGCTATGGAACAGCACCCTGACCGCGAGCCAGCGCCACCATGGCTGGTCATGGCCGACACCGGCCACGCTACGCGGCAAGCTATAAGGGGCGCAACCAAGTGGCTGTCCTCGAAAAAATTCGTGTTTTGACAGCAACAAACAAGTTCATGCATGAGAATTGAACATTGATCCAGTCTTCTCGGCATCCTGAACTCGATCCACGTAGCCCTTGAGTGTGTCTCACGGGCGAGCGGGCATCAAGCGGCGGCTATCGATAGCGTCGAGAAAGCCCTGCGTGAACCGCATGACCCTGCGCATACCATCGCGCAGCTCAGTGATGAAGCCAGCCTCCTCGACAACGAAACGAGCTGTACCGTCAGCTTTCACGAACTGCCTTCCCACCAGGTCGAGAGCCTTGTTCTTCAACGCTTCCTGCGTGATCTCATGCTGATGATGTTGACGGAGTCCTTTCGCGGTAATGCTGAAATCCTGCCCGCTCCTGATGACTTTCCTGAGGTAGGCGGCAAGCTCACGACCTCGCAGATCCAGTGCTTTGAGTCGCTTGCTAGTGGTTAGAACAATGTCCGAAAGACGCTGCTTTGTCGATGCAGCCTGGTTCATCAGCCATGGAATGGCGCTGGGTCGAAGATTCTGTTCCACAACCAGCCATGCCAGCTCCTGGGGTACCCAGGTCGATTCCAATTTCACAAAAATTCCACTGGGGTTGTTTCTCTTTAGGTTGTTTTTATCTTTTACTGATTTAGAGGCGTCAGAGCTGACAGCTGGTTCCTGTGGATAACTTGCCGCAAGCAGCGTTGAGTCCGGTTCGATCGGCTGCTGCCCGGGGGGGCCAACTGCCTCATGCTGAGCATGTTGAGTTTCGAGTAAGTCACTCGAATCAAGGGTAGTCCTGCTCTCGCACAGCATTTCGTGAGCCGCTACAGAGATCTGCGGCGTTTGAATTGGTGGCTCTTGCGACTTACGAACCTTTTCTGGGTGTTGAAGCGCCATATGCTCTGCTGTGAGCAACAGCGCGTCAAGTAGCTTCTGTGTGGGCCTGATAGGCGAGCTAGACCCCCGCAGGCCGGCACGAGCCTTCTGATCACGCTGGATGAATTCATGGGTCTCCAGCCATCGCACCGCACGGTGAACCGTCTCAAGGGACTTCTTCGATTCTTTCGCGAGCGTTTCACGGCTGGCTGTGATGGGCGATGAAAGGCGACATAAGCTTATCTTTTTGATAATTCTTATGACCACGCGGATGTACCCGTCTGGCATGGATTCGAACAGTGGCGATTCGTCCAGCGCTGAGCACGCGCGGGCAATCGCTCCGGGATAGACGACAACAGTCATCGCAGTCTCCAAAAGACACGAAAAACCCTTGCCGATACCGACTTGCTGCTATACCATCCTGCTCGTGTTCTGGAGCAATTAACTGATTGGCGTCAGTTTTTGATATAACTCCTTAAATCGAGCAGATTCTTCAAAATCTGTCTGATTTTCAGAAGTTAGGCATGAAAGCAGGAATCGACAAGATTCTCTGAAACCCTCTCGAGTTGGCGCTCGCGAGGGTTTTTTCTTGCTGATGCAAGCGTTGGCTGCGCTCTACATGTCAACACCCTTTCTACGAGGTCCAGACGCACCGAACCCCGCTCGGGGCGGGGTTCGGTGGGCGGGATTGGTGATTTCTGGCTGTTTCTTGCGGGGGGGCAGCCACAGCCAGATGCTGATGCATGGAAATCTGGCGTTTCGCTGTGTCAACAGGCTTGCCAGCGTGTTTAACCGGTTAAACACGATTTTCTTGTCGATGTTTGCACGGTCAGGCACAGCTGTCAGCTCACTTTGATATCGGCAGCAGTACTTGCCGAGGTGGGTGACTCATGAGCGGCGATGGCTGTCTTCTGATCGGTGGGCGCTGCTTTCACTGCCACGGTTTCAAGCAGTGCTTCCAAGGCTTGAGCAAAGGCTTCCCGCTTGTCTGCTTCAACTTCGATTGAGAGCTCGAAGGCATCCTCGCGCTGCTTGTAATAGCCGTTGGAATACTTGATGTGCTTCGTCGTGGGCACGACCTTGTGCTGCTTCGGATGGATAGCGGCCTGGACCTGGTTCGATAGCCACCGCACAGTCTGGTCTTCTTCCGCGAACTTAGTGGCCACGGTCAGGGTTCTGCGGATGCCCGCAGCTTCGTGCAACTGATGCAGAGCGTAGGCGACTCGAGCACTGAACTTGAGCGGCCGCTCACGCACCAGATCCAGTATCTCGTCCGGCAGCTTCTTGTACGCACGATAGAAAGTCATCATCGCGCGCGGTAGTTTCGCGCGACGGGCCAGTTCTGCCGCAGTCTCGCCCTGAGCGATCATTTTCTCGTAGAACATCGCGCGATCAAAGTCTGTGTGCTGCGCGCGGCCTTCGTTCTGCTCGTAGCCGAACCAGGCTGACTCTTGCAGCGAGAGCTCGTGCACTTGCGCTAGCAATGCAGGCAGAACCTTGTGCGTAGTACAAGCCTGAACACGCGTCCAGCCGTCACAGATGATGTATCGACCAGGGTACTCCGGGTTGCGGATGACATGTATCGGGTCATGCTGGCCCTGATCACGCAGATCTTTCGCTCGTGCGGAGATCATCTCCGGTGTATAGACTTCGCGCGGAGCCAGCGGGTTCGGGTCGATGAGTTCGACTGGAATGTGAACCAGGTTCCGACTGACTGATGCACCACCGGCGTCAGTATCGGCACTGATTTCAGCTGTCGTGACAGATGTCGGGTTCAGTGTGGCGATCAGACCGGCATCTTGACTGGCCAGCCGGTTGGAAAAATTTTTCGGCATGGGCAGTTCAACTGCCAGGCGGTCCTCGCGCGACAGCGGGCGGTCACGTTCTTTCATTCGCTAACTTTCCGCGCCTTCTCAGCGCCTTTGGACAAGATCTTTTCAAACAGATAACCCGCGAATATGCTGTACTCCTTTGAAGCTGAGCTTGTTGGCTTTTGCAGCGACAACGGCAAGTAGCTGCTCAGGCTTCGCGGAAAGTCTTCGCTCGAACTGATGACGCACGGTGCCAGCAGGTCCCGGTATGTCGACAGCTGTTTGTGCATTCTGTTGATACGCGCGATAGTCGGTTCGTAGAATGTGGGCAGAATGATGATTTCTGGTTTCAGCTGATAGTTGCGTTCAAGCACGCTCAGCTCTGACATCAGCTTTGCCAGTCCCTTCACGCTGAAGGAATCCAGACGAATAGGTGCGATCACGAAGTCAGATGCGGCCAGAGCTGCAGCGCTTGTTAGAGAGACGCTGGGTGGGCAGTCGAAAATGATAACGTCGTAATTTCGAGCATCAAATCCCGGCAAGCCGCCACTTTTAGAAGCATCGATCAGTCGTCGAATCATGAGCTCTCGCTGACCCTTGGCCTGGAAGAGGGCCGGTTCAACATCGCTTACAAATGCGTCACTAGGCAGGAGATGCGGGCCAGCTTCACCGAAGGGCTTCTTGATCGCGCGCGTGACAGTCGACGACAAGTTCAGGGTACCTGAATTCTTATTCAGAGCTTCGATGTAAGGCACCAGATACGACGCAAGCGTGTCCCGGACGATCGCATCGCTCGAGACACCATAATCAGGTGCTTCATCTTCAGTCAGATCAGGCTCATAGCCCAAGATCTGGGTTGCGTTGGCCTGTACATCGATGTCTATGAGCAGTACACGCAGGCCCTGGGCCTGAAGATGCACGGCGGTCTCGACCGCCGTTGTCGTCTTAGCTGTACCACCTTTGACAACGTAAGTCGATATGATGATTGGACCCGACTCCGGGGTCTTCACGGCACCCGATGTGCGTCGCCACTGAGCAATTTCAAACAGTGAAAACGGGTCAAAAACACGCGCCGGTGGCGATGCGGGATTGGTCTCGTTCGCTCGCTTGATGCTGACGCCAGAAGCCTCTTCGTAAGCGCGAACGACCCTATCCGTGATGCCGAGCAGGGCTGAGACTGAGCGCAAACGATATGTCAGCTCGTCAAGCTTGGCGTATGTTGAGCGCAGATCAGCCGGTGCAGATGAGGCAGACTCAGTCATGTGAAGGGGCGCAGTATTTGACAAGTTGCCAACACTATACAGCGCACCATGTAGGCTGGCAAGCAATTCATTCGGCCTTTTTCCATTTTTTCGACAAAAGGCCGACAAAATTTGAGAGGAGCGCGGGAGGTCTGCCTTGACTGATGATCGCTCGTCCGGGAGCTGAGCCGTCAGACCTAGGCCAAAGCGGAACATCAATCCTTCACCAGATCCTTGAAAGTGGAGCTTGGCGTGAACTTTGGCATGGTGCTGGATGGAATCCGCATGAGGTAGCCCGTCACTGGGTTGCGGCCTGTGCGTGCTGCGGCACTGGTCTTCTCGAAGGTGCCGAAGCTCTTCAATCTCACCCCGCCACCTCGGGCGGCCTCGCTTTGAATGACCTGGATGAGCATGTCCAGCAAGCGTTCTGCCGCCGCCTTGGAAGTCTCGGTCTGCGCTCCGACCGCATCGATAAGGTCCTGTCTGTTCATGATGATCTCCGGATGTTGTGCACTGGGAAAGTCCTATGGTTCGGCTCTGGTCTGTCGTGGTTGGCAGGTCAAAGCAGAGCCTTTCGTCCCGTCTTGATCGCACTGATTCGCATGGACAGGGTCGGATAGGTGTTGGCAAAGGTGAGCCAGCGGTGCCAGGACTTGGACGGATAAGACCTGGTCAGCTCGTGCAGGGTGCCCGGCATCGTCATCCCCGGGCTGCCCATCCTGTGGCTGTTTGGACGACTGGCACACCCTCTCCCTCGGGACCAACGGAGAACCTTGGCTGTGCTGCGAGGCCTGCCGCCTGCTCGTGGATCATGAGGGCCGAATCGGGAGCGCGCCCGACCGGCTCTGAGAGGCAAGTCATCCCGTCCAGTAGAACCTGCACGGGCTCATGGCGCCGCTGATCCATGGCGCACGGGCGCCGATGTTGCGTGCGATCGTCAGTGACGAGATCCCCCGAGTGCACAGGCGCCGGACGCAGGTCGGTCGCGATCGGATCTCTTTGCTGCAGCGTCCCCGGGCAGACCACGTGGCCTGGCTGGGTCCGCCCGCGGATCACGGGCCGGCTGCACGCTGGAGCTACGGGCTGCAGGCGCACTGGCCTGCCGGGTGCTAGAATTCAAAAAGCGCCCATATATAGGTGCTTATTTAATGAAAAACATAGTTAATGGGTTGTTATGGCCACGCCTATCCCGCTTCCCGTCGATCGGGCCTTGCAGCGCCTGGGCCACAGCCTGTCGCTGGCACGCCGGCGCCGTCAGCTGTCGCAGCAGGACCTCGCGACGCGCATCGGGGCTTCGGTCAACACGGTGCGGCGCATGGAGGAGGGGTATCCGGGCACGGCCATCCAGCACATCGCGCGCGCGCTGCAGGTCTTCGGCGAGCTCGGCCGGCTCGAGGAGCTTCTCGATACGCCCCATGACATGGTCGGTCTGGCCCTCATGGATGAGAAACTGCCCAAGCGGGTGCGATCGCTGCGTTCGAGCGGGTCATCCGGCGATGGCGCCTTCTGACGGCTATTGCGGCCTGCCCCCGCCATGAACGAGAACAAGCCTGCCAGACGAACCCGGCCTGCCGCCACCCGGGTCGAGCTCGACCTGTTCCTGGGCGAGTCCGCGATCGCGCTTGGCAAGCTCGTCTATGTGAAGGACGGCGCGCGCGAATTCTCCCAGTTTGCCTACAGCGACTCCTGGATCCGGGATCCGCAGTGCTTCGACATTTCGACCGACCTGGAGCGCCACCTGGGCTATCAGGTGTGCAAGCCGCGCGGCAAGGAGGATTCGCGCTTCTTCATGGCGCTGGCAGATACCGAACCCGACAGCTGGGGTCGCCGGGTCATTGCGCGCGCCCATGCCAAGCGGCGCAAGCACGATGCCAGCCTGGGGGCGCTGAGCGAGCTGGACTATCTGGCTGCCGTCGATGACTTCAGCCGCATCGGTGCCTTGCGCCTGCGTCATGGCGGAGGCGACTACCTGCGCAGTGCCGCGGCGGGCGAGAGGAGCACTCCCCCGCTGCTGGAGCTCGGTGCCATCCTCGAGGCTTCGCAGCGGCTCGAGCTGAGTCAGGAAACCGCCGAAGACCTGCGCTACCTGCAAGGCAAGGGCACCTCGCTCGGGGGCATGCGTCCCAAATGCACCCTGCTCGACCATGACGGCAGCCTGGCGCTCGGCAAGTTCCCGAGCGTGCAGGACTCGCGCGCGGTCACCCGCGGGGAGGTGCTCGCGCTTAGGCTCGCCAGCCTGGCCGGCATCGAGGCGGCTGCTGCCCGCATCGAGAGGATCAACGGCACACCGGTGGCGATCGTGCGCCGCTTCGACCGCACGCGCACCGGGGGCCGGATTCCCTACCTGTCGGGTGCGAGCTGGCTGCAAGCCAGCCGCCACGAGGAGCACAGCTACACCGAGGTGGTCGACCAGATGCGCGCGCGCTGTCAGGACTACTTGGCCGATGCGCGGCAACTGTGGCGGCGGCTGGTCTTCAACCACCTGGTCACGAATGTCGACGATCACCTGCAGAACATCGGATTCCTGTACTGCGGCCGCAACAGCTGGCGGCTCTCGCCCGCCTTCGATGTCAACCCGTTTCCGGACAAGGACCGCGAGTCCAAGACCTGGCTGAGCGAGGACACGGGACCGATCGTCTCGGTCGAGCAGCTGCTCGAGCAGGCCGCACGCTTCGAGCTCGGCGCTGCACAAGCCAAGGCCGTGTTGGCCGAGGTCGTAGGGGCCGTGCTGCGCTGGCAGGAGGTGGCGGTCAGCGCCGAGGTCGGCCTGAAGCCCCACGAGCTCGATGACTTCGCGCCCGCTTTCGAGCACCTCGACATGGAAGAGGCCAGGCGCCTGGTGGCCTGAGTGCCACGGCAGGCCACCAGGCATCAGTCCGGGCCTCCGTGTCCCCGCCCGGCGTGTGGTGGCGCGCGAACGGCTCCGTGACCTGTGGGCGCTGGCCTGTTCCTTGAACACCGGGTGGCTGGCCGCGATCCCCGGCAAGTGGTACCCGGGCCGCCAGGGCGCTCTTCTCGTGTTCCCGGCCCTCGTGAGCTGTTGTGAATCGAAAGGCCTGTTGTGAACAGCCTCCCCCAGCCTGAAGCGGTCGATCGTCTCTTGGGGGTAGACGACGGGGAGCGTTCCCCTGCGGAGCCGCCGGCTGTCGTGCGGCGCATCGAGCCGCCGGTGGCGTCTTCGCGCCTGGCGGCGCTGCGCGCCTGGCGGCGCTGCGCGCTGCGCTTGGCGCCCCCTGCTTGTGGCGGTCATCCTGCAGCCAGGCGGGGGTAGCACCTGCAGGGGGACGCTGCACTCTTGCAGCCGTTCCTGCCGTCCGGTACAAGCACGATGGGGAGCCAGGCATCTCTTCATCTGGGGCCAGCAGGACCGGTCCGGGATGAGGATAGCGCAAGGCCTCGACTGAACTTTCGGGGAGGTGGAGGATGCCGAATCACAAGGAAATCCGACAGCTGCTGGCCGATCCAGCCTCGATCGACTGGTTCAGGCAGGCCTTGCGCTCGGCGCTCGAGCGCGATCCGGTCGATGCGGCCCAGGATGCGTACCTGCTGTCGATCGTGCTTGCCTGGCACTCTCGGGCTGTGGTGGCTGATGCGCTGACCTCCCAGGCGATACGGGATGCCAGCAGGCGGTAGGGTCCACCCGCGCGGGCACGGGCTGCGCCCAAGATGACGCTGCGTCCCCCCTGCGGGGCCGGGCTGTCGTGCGTTGCATCGAGCCCCCTGCGGTGTCTCGCCCCTGACGGGCTTCCATCCCGGACGCCTCCGGCCCGGATCCGGGCCTGCGCGCTGCGCTTGCCGTGCTGGCTGTTGGCGCCACTTCAAAATTGACCACCTGTTCCGGTTGATTATTGACCAGGGGTCGAAGGCCGGGTTTTCGAGGCCCGGCTGTTGACAAGTGTAGTGCGTCAGTGTGCTGTGACTCTCCTTTCGCTGGTCAGAACGGATCGTTGACTTCGTCGTGATCGAGCACTGGCATCACGGCTTTTCTGGCACGTTCCCTGGCCGAGCCCATCCCTTCGCCCTGGGCTTCGAGTTCCGACCCTGAACTCGGTGTCAAGCGACACGAAGATTTGACCCCCTCACGACATTTGGAATTGACCCCCTGGGTTAATCAACTCTCCGACGTGATCGGGGTGGGGGCAGCGGCCTTCTGCAGAAGGCCGCTGCGGCGCTTGTCGCGCAGCCGGTAACTGTCGCCCCGGATCGTGATGACCTGGCTGTGGTGCAGCAGCCGATCGAGGATGGCGGTGGCGGCCACCGCATCCCCGAACACCTGGCCCCACTCTCCGACCGGCCGGTTGCTCGTGATCAGCATGCTGGCCCGCTCGTAGCGCCGCGACACCAACTGGAAGAACAGGTGCGCAGCCGCTGGTTCGAGCGGCAGATACCCCAGCTCATCGATGATCAACAGCTTGGGCTTTGAGAGCTGCAGCAGCTTCTCCTCGAGCCGCCCGTCGGCGTGCGCCTTGGTGAGCCCGGCCATCAGCGCCGCAGCCGAGGTGAAGAGCACCGTGTAGCCGCGATCGACCGCCTCGCGCCCGAGGGCGACCGCCAGGTGCGTCTTGCCCACGCCGGGCGGACCGAGCAGCAACAATGCCTGGCCGTGGCCGATCCAGCGACCGGTAGCGAGATCGCGGATCTGCCCTGGATCGATCGAGGGCTGCGCGTCGAAGTCGAAGCCTTCGAGCGTACGCACGCACGGGAAGCGGGCGAGCTTCATGCCCATCTGGATGCGCCGGGTGTCGCGCCGCGCCACCTCGCGCTCGGCCAGGAACAGCAAGGCCTCGCGCAGCGTCATTTGCGCCCGGCTCGCTTCGTCGAGCAGACTGTCGAGCTGGTCGCGGATTGCCGTGAGGTGAAGCCGGGTGAGCAGTTCGTCGAGTCGGTCGGTCTCGATCATCACCAGCCTCCCCCCACGAGGGCTTCGTACTCGGCCAGCGGGCGCAGCAGCGCATCGGTGGGTGGCGGCGCCTCGACCGCTGCCGGCGCTGGCGTTCCGCCCAGCAGATGGCTGCGCTCGATGCTGCGCCCGCGACTGCCGCAGAGCTGTGCATGGCGGGCCACTTCCTCGCCGGCGTACTCGACCACCACGGTGTCGGCGTTGACCATCACCGTGACCGTCTCGCCGATCAGCCGCCACGGCACGCTGTAGGCGTTGGTGTCGAGCTCGATGCAGCCCTCGGCATTGACACGGCGCACGAGCTCGCGCACTTGCAGGAAGGGGGCGATCCCGGCGACCGGGCGCAGATGCTCGCGCTCCAGGGCGAAGCGTTCAACAGGCGTGACGCCCGTCGTGCCATGTAGGCGCACATCGGCGACCTCGCGCTGCCAGTGCGCCAGGTGCGCCTCCAACGCGGCCCAGCTTTCGAAGGCGTGGCCGGCGATGGCGTTCTTCTTCACGTAGCCCACGCCGTTCTCGGTCTTGCCCTTGGTGCGGGCGCGAAACGGCGCGCATGCCCGCGCAGCGATGTCCCAGTGTCGGCAGAACGCCTCGAAGCGGCTGTTGAGCCGAACCTGGCGGGTCTGCATGTCGTGCTGGTCGACCAGTGCCTTGGCGTTGTCGATGAGCAGCGTCTGCGGCCGCCCGCCGAAATGGGCAAACGCTGCCTCGATCCCGGCGAACCACGCGCTCTGGCGCTCGTGCCGGAACGCGCACGCAAACCCCCGGCGCGAATAGCCCAGGGTCGCCACGAACAGGAACACCCGCACCGACTCGCCACCGATTAGCATGCGCGTCTGGCCGAAGTCGATCTGCATCTGCTCGCCCGGCGCAGTCTCGAAGCGGACCGTCGCACGCCGGCTCGCATCGAGCTCCTGGCGGAACCCTCGGCACGCGCGCTCGACCGTACGCAGACTCGTCTGGATACCCAGCTCCTTGCCCAACTCCTGACGCACCACATCGCAGTTGCCCCTGTGCTGCAGGAAACGCTCCCGCAGCCAGGCTTCATGATCGCCTAGCACGCTGGCGCGATGCGGCTGGCGGTACGCCACCGGCCCGCCCGCGTTCAGATACCGCCGCACCGTGTTGCGCGCGATGCCCAGCGCCCTGGCAATCCGCTTCGCATCCCAGCCCAACTGTCCCAACCGAACGATCGTCGTGACCGCCTCCGGCTCCAACATGTCCTGTACTCCGTAAACAACACGGGTTACAGAATTCACCTCAACTTGCTTCGTGTCCAACATAGCCTCCTTGCGAATGAGGGGGCAGTTCCTCGTGTCGCTAGGGGGTCAATTTACGGTGTCGCCTGACACTCGGGGAGATGGCGCCGGCGCTGGCGTCCGACTGGGGGTTGGGCGATGTTGATGTCCATGTGTTCGCGTGTAGATAAGCGGACCAAGCATCCTTCAGGGCAAGGCGGCTTTCAAGGTGGGGTTCGCCGTTCGCTTACTTACGGCGCAGCTTGGCCACGAAGCATTTGACCGCGTTGTAGTGACCCGTAAAGCTATGGCGGTGGCATTGCGCTTCGACGGAAGCGGAGCTTCCTCGAAGCTGCGGTGAGGTTCGCACAGGAAGTTGTTCACTGGTACACAAGCCGGTGGTGGCAAGACCGGGTGAATTTTCCCGATCAGTCTCCCAGCGGTTCTGGTCACTTCTACCGTTCATGCGGTTGTGGCCAGCCAGTGATATGCGCGACCTCGCGCTCGCGCTACGCAGCCCATACCTCACCTGTTTTGGCCGACGAGCGCACGAACCATGAAAAAAAACTTGGGCGGATGGATTCAAAAAACTAGGCTTAAACCAAGGTAGTTTTCATAATTTTATCTTGCAAGTGGTTGATTGGTAATGGAAAAATCCACCAATTCGTTTTCAAGCCAGGCCGATTTCGTAGTAGATTCTCCCCGTGTCTGAGGTTTTCCGAGGACACAAAAAGAAAAGCCCCCAGCAAGGTACCAGCTTGTTGGGGGCATCCAGCACGGTGGGACGAGCACCATGTCGAGGCTTTTCAAGGCTTCATTGTATTTGCTTACGCAAATGCGTGCAATTAGTGCCACAAAGATAAACATCGTCCCATTGAGCGGCCATTTTACGAAGGCTTTTCAGCATCATGGGACGTTCACTTTTCAGGAGCGCGGCCAGCGGCCACCACCAGCGCGTTAAAACACTACACGGTTACTAAGGTTTCCGAAAGTA
>NZ_PVLQ01000116.1 GCF_002980595.1 Malikia granosa | reverse complement strand
CTCAATTTACGCAACAGAGCCATATGCATACTGTCCCTGTCACATATACGTTCGATTATGTGACAGTTTGCATCGGGAAGCTCTGCACGTCAAAATTTGTCACTTAACCCGTCATTCTGTCTAAGGCATGCAAAGGGTAGGCTAGGCTCATAATGTGACAGAAATTCCGGGGGGATGCCTTCCTTCGCGAAGGTGGCGCGCAACTGTTCCAAGGAAGCGGGGTCGCGCCGACCATAGGAAGCCAACGCGAACAGCGAGCGTGCCGTCTCGGGGTTGTGTCGTGCTTCAATGATGGCCTCATCAATGGCCTGGATTGCACGCTGCCAGTGATCGACGGGTTCGGGCTTCGGCGCTTTCGCCGGCAGGCCACTGGTGAACCCGGTTTGGGGCACGGACCAGAATAGCTTTGCGTGCTCGCCTGGCGGGCTTATATCCCTCACCTCAATCAAGCTGATTGCCGTTGCCGCCGCCTCCAGCATCTGCAACCGTACTGCCGGGTTCAGGGTTTCATACGGTCGCCACAGACTTTGCCCAGCACGCAGCGGATGCCCGCAGCATTCCCAGATTTGGCGGAGATACCCCGCGTAGGTGCCGCACGTCGAAAGCGGGGTGTTCAGCTCATCGAGCAGCGTGCGTAGCAGCCTAAACCACAATCCGGCGTGGATGCGTCGGCGCGGCAACTCCACGTGGCCGGTCGTCAGTGCCTGCCAGGTACGCTGGTCCATCGCCGCAATCGCGTCGCTGGCAGTGCGCGGTTCGGCGTCGGCGTTCTCCCAGCCGAGAAACCGCCCTGGCACGCCCCAATAGGATTCCAGCCAGCAGCCATGCAGTGGGCAGCTCAGCATCAGGGGCAGCTTCCACGCGAGCAGTACGGCTTGGTTCTCCGGATCGTTCAGGCAGAGCGGACAGGCGCGGTGTATCGGTTGGGTGGGCAGCCAGGCACGCCAGCTCGTGATGGATCGCGTCTTACGGCGGAGTCTCGGCAGCAGTACCGAGAGCTGGAACGCATAGGTTTCCAATGCGGCTGGAATCTGATCATCAAGGCTGTCCAGTAGCCAAGGCACCCAGCCGGCGAAACTCATGCAGCGCAGCCGATCCAGCTCGATACCGCTCCGCTGGGAGAGCATCGCCAGCAGCGCCAGTGGTGGCGCGGTGTCCAGGTCATCAACCTGGCCGTGACCAAGATCGTGCTCCAGCAGCTCGGACACTTCCATGTGATAGCAAAGGGCCACGCGGTTGAGCCACGAAGACAGGGCTTCGGCTTCCCTGGGTGCCGGATGCAGTGGCCAGCGTGGCGCTGGCTTCACATCAGTTCCCGCTCGAATTGCCGCCGCCGCTCGCTGGGACCGGTGTAATCGGCCATGCTGAGCGTGCGGTGGTTGATCGCTTCCTCACCACTCTCCACGGCGGCCACGGCCGCCGCCATCAATAGGTGCGCCAGCTCGCCAATAGTGCCCTCGCTGCGCGTGAGCAGGTAGCGAGCCATGTCCAGCGTGGCAATCGACGAAGGTCGCCGCAGCGGGAGCGAAGCCGCGAAGCTGGCCAGCAGTGAACAGCAATCGTCGTTGGCCTCCCACACCGGCAGCATCATCGGCTCGAAGCGATTTTCCAACTGGTCATCCGAGCGGATGGCCAGGTAGGCGTCGCGTGTGCCCACACCGACCAGCGGGATGCGCAATTCGTTGCCGAGGAAGCGCAGCAGGTTGAGGAATTCCCGGCGGTTGACGCTGTTGCCGGCCAGGACGTTGTGCAGCTCGTCGATCACCAGCAAACGCACACCGAGCTTGCGCAGCAGTGTCAGCGCCAGTTGCTCTATTTCCGGCAGCCGTGGGCGCGGTCGCAATGGTGCTCCCATCGCCGCGAGCAGCGCGACGTAGAAGCGGATCACCGATGGCTCGGACGGCATCTGCACGACCAATACCGGGATGTGCTCCTGGTCGGCGTCGGAGCTGGCCGGGTGGGCGCGGCGGAACTTCTCGACGATCATCGACTTGCCGTTGTTGGTTGGACCGACCAACAGCAGGTTGGGCATGCGTTGTTTGTTTGGCCACGTATACAGGGCTTCCAGCCGGTTCAACGCCTCGACTGCTCGCGGATAGCCGATCCAGCGGTCGGCGCGAAGGCGATGGATGCGCTCGTCCGCCGGGAGACGGGCCAAGCCCTGGGCCGCCGGCAGCAGGTGGGACAGGTCGATGATGGGATATTCGTCCACGGCTACCACTCCTCAATCTGGTCGAACGGTTTGGCAGGTGGCTGGTTGTCCGCCTGCGGGTCTGCCATGTCCGTGTCCGCTGGTGGCGTGGTTTTGACAGGTTGTTCCGTTGACTTGAGATGCTGGCGTCGATCCGCGTCGCGCCGCGCCTTGCGCGTGGCTTTCTGCGCAGTGGTCACGATTTCGCGCATCTGCCCGATCATGCGGAACAGCGCCGACTCATCCACCTGTTCGCGCCCTTGCTGCCGCAATTTCGCCAGCGCCTGCCGTTTTTCCCAGAGGGTGACAGCCGGGTGCGACAAGGTACGGTATGGAATTTCCAGATAGTGCTGCCCCTCCGGCTCCAGCACCCAAATGCGGCTGATGTCGCGTGGGTCGCGCCGGATCAGGAACGCAGGCAGGCGGTCGCGCCGAGCTATCCACGGCTTGAGCGCATCGGCGTAGTAGTGGATGTGGTCGATGACGAAGCCAGTGCGGGTCAGGGTGCGGCGGAGGACGGGCAGGAAATCGACCAGAAAAGCCGTGGTGCGAGTGATGACGGTTGGAACGCCGGTACGCGCGACAGCTTCGGCCCAGCGTGCGGCCGGCGGTTGGAGCAGGCCGTTGTGCACGGAGCCGTGATAGGTGCCAACCGCCAATGCGAGCCAGCGTTCCAGCTCGCGCAGTGTCAGGGCGGCCATCTTCTCGGAGGCGTATTCCCCGCGCTGGTCAGGGTTGGAGAAGGTCGTCCCCGGCAATTCGTCGTGGATCATTTGCATCGCCGTGCCGATGATCCGTTCCACGATGCCGCCATAGTGCGGCTGCCCGAGAGGCCGATAGTCCAACCGGATGCCATGCTGCTCGCAGCCACGGCGTAGCGCCTCGCTCTTGAATTCGGCCGCGTTGTCCAGGTAGAGCAGCGCGGGCTTGCCGCTCATCGGCCAGTCCATTTCCACGTCCAACCTTTCCAACCAAGGGCGCTTGTCGCAACCGGCGTGTGCGAGGCACAGGCCGACCGAGACGGCAGATGGCGCTTCTAACGTGACCACCATGCCAACCACGCAGCGGGTGAACACGTCGATGGCGAGGGTCAGGTACGGACGGCCAATCGGTTGCCGGTCGCGCTCGTCCACCACGATCAGGTCGATGACTGTGTGGTCGATCTGTACCTGCTCCAGCGGTGCGGAGACTGGCGGAGGAACACCGCCAACACCTTGCAGGATGCGGGACGCATCCTGGCCTTCCCGAAGTCGAGTGGTCTTGAGTGGATCAAGGCTGGCGATCCGCAACGCGACCGTGTTGCGCGCCGGCATCCGCAGCTTTTGCAGCTTGCACACCCGCGCAACTTCACGGTGGAACGCCGCCAAGCTGCGCTTCTGCTTGGTCAGGAAGCGCTTTTGCAGTAGCTCGCGGATGATTCGTTCGACCGACTCCGGCAAGCGGCCTTTACCTTTGCCACCGCTCGACTGTCCAAGAGCCAAATCAGTGACCAGCCCCGAACCTTGCCGGGCACGGCGGATCAGGACGTAGACCTGCCGCCGGGACAGACCCAGCGCCTGGGCTGCTGCGTCGGCCGCTTCATGCCCGACCGTCTCCGACTGCGCCAACGGCCCAATGATCTCCGCGCGGCAGCGAGCACGCTCCCATGCCTGTTCTGACAGGGTGGCTACGCCGCGCTCGGCAATCGGTACGGTATCGGTCGCCATGCTCGCCTCGCTTTGGTGCACACGAGTATTGAGCATAGACGAGTTTCGTGCAGAGGAGTCCTGATATCGGGCTGTCAGGAGCCGTATGCACAGCAGGCTTCATGTCTCGTTGATTGGTGCAGTCGTCTTCTGAAAATGACATCGGGTATGCGCGGGTATCAACGACGGAACAGGACACCGCCTTACAGACGGACGCGCTACGCAAGGCGGGTTGTGCGCGGATTTTCGAGGACACGGTATCGGGAGCCAAGGCCGACCGTCCCGGCTTGGCTGCTGCGCTGGCCTACCTACGCGACGGCGATGTGCTTGCCGTCTGGCGGCTAGATCGGCTCGGGCGCTCCCTACCGGACCTGATCGAGACGGTTGGCGCACTGGATGCGCGTGGCGTCGGCTTCCGGTCGCTGACCGAAAGCATCGACACCACCACATCTGGCGGTCGACTCATCTTCCATGTGTTTGGCGCGCTCGGGCAGTTCGAGCGCGACCTGATCCGCGAACGCACCAAGGCCGGGCTGACCGCCGCCGCCGCACGCGGTCGAAAAGGCGGGCGCAAGCCGGTTGTCACTTCCGAAAAGTTGCAGCGGGCGCGGGAGTACATCGCCAACGGGCTGAACGTCCGGGAAGCGGCAGCACGACTCAAGATCGGCAAGACGGCCCTGTACGCCGCGCTGCAAGCTGCGAGTGCAGTGGACTCCTGACATTCTGTGCAGTCGTCTTCTGAAAGCGAAGCGTCGCAACCCGAGCCAGGGAAAAGCATAAGAAGTTCGCGGTCTTGGTACTCGCTGGGAGGATGGATTTGCGCCTAGGAATGCACTCGCCTTACAGAAAATTAACAGGCCGTTGAAAAA
>NZ_PVLQ01000115.1 GCF_002980595.1 Malikia granosa | reverse complement strand
CCCTGGCCGCGCGTGGCGTCGGCCGCGGCGACACCGTCGCCGTCATGCTGCCCAACGTGCCCGCCATGTTCGAGGCCCATTTCGGCGTGCCCATGACCGGCGCCGTGCTCAACACCCTCAACACCCGCCTCGACGCCGAGGCCATCGCCTTCATGCTCCAGCATGGCGAGGCCAAGGTGGTGCTGACCGACCGCGAGTTCTCGCCCGTCATGGTCAAGGCGCTGGCCATGTGCGGCACGCACCGCCCCTACGTGATCGAGGTCGAGGACCTGAGCGCGCCGCCCGGCTACGACCTGGGCGAGATCAGCTACGAGGCCTTCCTGGCCCAGGGCGACCCGAACTACGTCTGGAGCCTGCCGGGCGACGAGTGGGACGCGATCGCGCTCAACTACACCTCGGGCACCACCGGCAACCCCAAGGGCGTGGTCACGCACCACCGCGGCGCCTACCTGAACGCGGCGAGCAACGTGATCTCCTGGCAGCTGCCGCACCATGCGACCTACCTGTGGACGCTGCCGATGTTCCACTGCAACGGCTGGTGCTTCCCCTGGACCATGGCGCTGATCGCGGGCGCGAGCGTGTGCCTGCGCAAGGTCGACCCGACGCTGATCTTCGAGCTGATCCGCGAGCACCAGATCACGCACCTGTGCGGCGCGCCTATCGTCTACAGCATGCTGATCAACACGCCCGACGAGCTGCGCGCGGGCATCGAGCACAAGCTGCACGGCCTGATCGCCGGTGCGGCGCCGCCAGCGGCGGTGATCGAGGGCTGCGAGCGCGTCGGCATCGACCTGACCCATGTCTACGGGCTGACCGAGGTCTACGGGCCGGCGGCGGTCTGCGCCAAGCAGGCGCACTGGGAGGGGCTGTCGATCGAGGAGCGGGCCCAGCTCAACGGGCGCCAGGGCGTGCCCTATCCGCTGCAGCAGGATGTCGCGGTGCTCGACCCCGAGACGCTGCAGCCGGTGCCGGCCGATGGCGAGACCATGGGCGAGATCTTCTTCCGCGGCAACGTGGTGATGAAGGGCTACCTGAAGAACCCGGGGGCGACCGAGGAGGCGTTCGCGGGCGGCTGGTTCCACACCGGCGACCTGGCGGTGATGTACCCGGACGGCTACGTCAAGATACGCGACCGCAGCAAGGACGTGATCATCTCGGGCGGCGAGAACATCTCGTCGATCGAGGTCGAGGATGCGCTGCACCGGCACCCGGCGGTGATGCTGGCGGCGGTGGTGGCGATGCCGGACGCGCGCTGGGGCGAGGTGCCTTGCGCCTTCGTCGAGCTCAAGCCAGGGGCCGAGGCCAGCGGCGACGAGATCCTGGAGTTCTGCCGCCAGCTGCTGGCGCGCTTCAAGGTGCCGAAGCGGGTGGTGTTCGGTGCGCTGCCCAAGACCTCGACCGGCAAGATCCAGAAGTTCGTGCTGCGCAGCCAGATCAAGTCGGCCAGCGCGATCGAATGAC
>NZ_PVLQ01000114.1 GCF_002980595.1 Malikia granosa | reverse complement strand
ATCAAGACAGATTCGGGGTTTGCTCTTGGCAGCTGGTTGGCTGCCCGGAATTGATGGTTTTTCAGCTTGCTCGATACGAGGCTGATAGCCTATAATAAATACATCATCAAGATCATGTCTTGATGAGGTTCATGCGGGATTAGCTCAGTTGGTAGAGCGATACCTTGCCAAGGTATAGGTCGAGAGTTCGAGTCTCTTATCCCGCTCCAGTTTTGAAAACGCCCCGATGATTCGGGGCGTTTTTGTTTGTGCGTCAAGATCCTGCCTGTCATGCATCTTATGCCGGTCTCCACCCCTGATTCCCTTGTCTCCAGGCCTTGGCTCGAGGCCGACGTGGCCATCGTTGGTGGCGGCCCTGCAGGGCTGATGGCGGCTGAACAGCTGTCCGCGGCAGGCCATGCGGTTCACCTTTTCGATGCGATGCCGACGCTGGGACGCAAGTTCCTGTTGGCGGGCATTGGCGGCCTCAACCTGACTCATGCCGAGCCCTTCGACGGTTTTGTCAGCCGCTATGGCAAGCGGGCGCCTGAGTGCCGTTCCTGGCTCGAGCGCTTGCGACCGCAGGATATTTGTGACTGGGCCAGTGGCTTGGGCATCGAGACCTTTGTCGGCTCCTCGCAGCGGGTTTTTCCGACCGACATGAAGGCCGCACCGCTGTTGCGTGCCTGGCTGCAGCGCCTGCGCCATCCCGCTGCCGGTGTTGCCGTCACCTTCCACATGCGTCGGCGCTGGACCGGTGCCTGTCAGCGCAGCGGCGAGCAGTGGCAGCTGGCGTTTGAATCGGCAGAAGGCCTGCAATGGGTGCAGGCCAGGGCCGTGGTGTTTGCGCTCGGGGGCGGCAGCTGGGCCCGACTCGGCTCGGACGGCCGGTGGACGGCTTCGCTGCAGGCGCTGGGCGCCTCGGTGCTGCCCCTGCAGCCGGCCAACTGCGGCTTCGAGGTGGCGGTCAATGGTCGTCCGGGCTGGAGCGACTATTTCTCGCAACGCCATGCCGGTCAGCCATTGAAGAATGTGGTCTTGCGCTGCAGTGACAGCCTGGGGCAGGAATTCAGTCGCAAGGGCGAGTTCGTCCTCTCTGCCTGCGGCATCGAGGGCAGCCTGGTCTATGCCGCCTCTGCACTGCTGCGCGACGAGATCGCACGCCATGGCAGCGCCAGCTTGCTGCTCGACCTGCGGCCCGATCTGGAGCTGGAGAAGATCCAGGCCCTGCTGGCTCGTCCGCGCGGGGGCAAGAGCCTGGCCAACTGCCTGCGTGCCTGGCTTGGTCTGTCAGCGGCGGCAATTGCCCTGCTGAATGAATTGCTGGATCGCAAGCAGCTTCAGGATCCGGTCAGACTGGCCACCGCGATCAAGTCGCTACCGCTGACCCTGGTTGCTGCGCGCCCGCTCGACGAGGCGATCAGCAGCGCCGGTGGGGTGGCGCTCGAGTCCTTGAGTCCGCAGCTGATGCTCGACAGCAGTCCCGGTCTGTTCTGTGCCGGCGAGATGCTGGACTGGGAGGCTCCCACCGGAGGCTATCTGTTGACGGCCTGCCTGGCGAGCGGCAAGGTGGCCGCCGAGGGGGTACAGGACTATCTGCGGCAGGCGAGCGGTCGCGCTGCCGTAGCGCAGGACCGGTAAGGCCGGGCTGGCGGCGCGCGGCAATCCAAGGCCTGGCCAGCACCAGGCTGGGCGCCGCCGCTGGTCGTCAGCGTCTCGCTGGCCTGCTTACTGACGTTGCTTGCGACCGCAGCCCATGGCGAGCAGCGCCCGAAGCTGGCACCGGAGCGGCCCCCAATGCCCGTGCCGCTTCACTTGCCCCAGCTGTCCTTGAGGCCGACGGCACGGTTGAATACCGGCTGGCCCTTGACGTGGTCCTGGCGGTCGGCGACAAAGTAACCGTGACGCTCGAACTGGAACTTCTGGTCGGGTTCGGCATGGGCCAGCGAGGGCTCGACATAGCCGGTCACGACCTTGAGGCTGTCCGGGTTCAGGCTGCCGAGGAAATCCTTGCCACCGGCATCGGGATGGGCATCGCTGAACAGGCGGTCGTAGAGGCGGATCTCGGCCGCCACGCCATCGGCCACGCCGACCCAGGTGATGGCGGCCTTGACCTTGACGCTGTCAGCGCCCGGCGTGCCGCTCTTGGTATCGGGCACCAGCAGCGCATGCACCTCGGTGACCTGGCCCGCGGCGTCGCGCTCGCAGCCGGTGCATTCGATCACGTAGCCGCCCTTCAGGCGCACCTTGTTGCCCGGGAACAGGCGCTTGTAGCCCTTGGGCGGGACTTCCTCGAAGTCCTCGCGCTCGATCCAGACTTCCTTGCCGATCGTGAACTCGCGCGCTGCCGGCTCGGGCTGGCCTTCGGGCACATGGGGCAGGGCGGGCAGGCTGCAGGGCTCCAGATGGCCGGCACCCATGACTTCGTCCCAGTTCGTCAGCACCAGCTTGACCGGGTCGAGCACGGCCATGCCACGGTGCGCCTGGGATTCGAGGTCCTCGCGCAGGCAGCCCTCGAGCGTGGAGTAGTCGATCCAGCTGTCGCTCTTGGTCACGCCGATGCGCTCGGCGAACAGCTGCAATGCCGTCGGCGTGTAGCCGCGGCGGCGCAGGCCGACGATGGTGGGCATGCGCGGGTCGTCCCAGCCGCTGACCTTGCCTTCGTTGACCAGCTGGGCCAGCTTGCGCTTGCTGGTGATGACATAGGTGAGGTTCAGGCGCGCGAATTCGTACTGGTGCGGTGCCGGCGCGGCCAGCAGGCCGGCCTCGATCAGGCGTTCCAGCAGCCAGTCGTAGAAGGGGCGCTGGTCCTCGAACTCGAGCGTGCAGATGCTGTGCGTGATCTGCTCGAGCGCGTCCTCGATCGGATGCGCGAAGGTGTACATCGGGTAGATGCACCACTGGTCGCCGGTGTTGTGGTGGGTGGCGCGGCGGATGCGGTAGATCGCCGGGTCACGCAGGTTGATGTTGGGCGAGTCCATGGCTATCTTGGCGCGCAGCACGGCGGCGCCATCCGCCAGCTTGCCATCACGCATCTCGCGGAAGCGGGCCAGGTTCTCGGCCGGGGTGCGGCTGCGGTAGGGGCTGTCGATGCCGGGCCTGGAGAAGTCGCCGCGGTTGGTGCGCATCTCTTCCGGGCTTTGCTCGTCGACATAGGCGTGGCCGCGTTCGATCAGGGCCTCGGCGGCGCGGTACATGAAGTCGAAGTAGTCGCTGGCCTGGTAGGGCGCCGCGCTGCCGGGGGCCTGGCCGATCTGGGCCCAGTCGAAGCCCAGCCACTTGACGGCATCGATGATGCTATCGACGTATTCGGTGTCTTCCTTCTCGGGATTGGTGTCGTCGAAGCGCAGGTGGCAGACGCCGTCGTAGTCGCGCGCCAGGCCGAAGTTCAGGCAGATGCTCTTGGCGTGACCGATGTGCAGGTAGCCATTGGGTTCGGGCGGAAAACGCGTGCGGATCTTGGCCGGGTCGTGCGACGCGCTGGCGTGATGGGCGGCATCGCCGGGGCTGCCGGCCCAGCGCCGGCTGGCGTAGGTGCCCTTGGCCAGGTCATGCTCGATGATCTGGCGCAGGAAGTTGCTGGGCTTGGTCGTGCCTTCTTCGGGCGCTGCGGGGGTGTGGGGCGCGGAACTCATGTCTTGGATTTTAGAGGCGACAGGTTTACCATTGCAGGTTTTTCTGATTAATAGTGCCTGCTGCCCGCCACGGGTGGTCGGTCAGGAGTTGCGCAGATGTCGGTCGCAGGAGTTGCAAGCATGGGTCGGATGGCCCTGGTCGATGCCCTCAAGGCGCTGGGTTCGCAGTTCATCGTGCTGCATCATCTGGCTTTCTACGGCCCCATGACGGACTGGACCAAGGTCCTGCTGCCCGAGCTGGTCGACTGGCTGAGCCGGGACGCCCGCATGGCGGTACAGGTTTTTCTGGTCGTGGGCGGCTTCCTGGCGGCGCGCAGCCTGGCGCCGCGCGGGGTGCTGCTGACGCCGCAGCCGCTGATGCTGCTGCGCAAGCGCTACCTGCGCACGGCCGCCCCTTATCTGGTGGCCTTGCTGCTGAGCTTGTTGTGTACCGAATTCGCGCGTTACTGGATGGCGCACGATTCCTTGCCGGAGCGGGCCGAGCTTGGCCAGTTTCTCGCCCATGCGCTGCTGCTGCACAGCCTGCTCGGCGTCGATTCGATTTCGGCCGGCGTCTGGTATGTCGCGATCGACTTCCAGCTGTTTGCCCTGCTGCTGGGCCTGCTCTGGCTGGCGCGTGCGCTGGGCG
The DNA here is from genome assembly GCF_002980595.1 of Malikia granosa. Taxonomy (GTDB): domain Bacteria; phylum Pseudomonadota; class Gammaproteobacteria; order Burkholderiales; family Burkholderiaceae_C; genus Malikia; species Malikia granosa. The sequence continues at coordinate 6,275 of NZ_PVLQ01000114.1, read as the reverse complement.
GGCGACTGGCCCTGAGCGCCACGCTGCTGCTGCTGGGGGTGATCCTGTCGCTCTACGGCTTCAATCTCGATCCGGACTGGGACATCTGGGCCATCTATTTTCTCGGCTCCTACGGGCTGGGGGCGCTGACTTACTGGGCGACCCAGCCGCGCCATGGTCTCAAGGGCCTGGGCTGGCTACTGCTGTTCACGCTGCTGGTGCTGGGTGCGCTGGCGGTGGAATTCCGTGAACGGATCGCCCTGGCGCTGATGGTGGCGCTCCTGCTGGGGGCCGCCCAGCAGGGACAGTGGCTGCAGCGCTGGCCGCAGGGCCGGGTCTGGGCCTATTTCGGCCAGATCTCGTATTCGGTCTTCCTGCTCAATTTCCCGGTGGCCCTGGTGGTCAATGCGCTCTTCACCCGTTTTGCCCCGGCCGAGCCCTGGGTGCAGACCGTTGGCGTGCTGTTGGCCTGGGCGGCTTGCAATCTGGCGGGAGCGGCCTTCTATCACCTGGTGGAGCAGCCCCTGGGCCGCTGGGGCAGCACGGCACGTTTACCCGTGGATACATCTGTCACAAGTCGAAGCGGCTTGTGAGCGGGCTTTGACGCTTTAATTCCTCTCAGGCGCGTCGGAACGCGCACAAGGAGTGGAACATGAAGCAAGTTGAGACGGGCGCACAGACGGGACGCCAGCGATCCGGATTCTTCGGCCTGGTGCTGGGGGCTTGGGCCTGGCATGGGGAACCGCCGGCGCACAGGCCGGCGAGGTGTACTGGTCGCTCGGGATGCAGAGCCCCGGCGTCGTGATCGGGGCCAGCAATGCGGCGCCGGTCTATGTCGCACCGGCTCCGGTGGTCGTCTATCCAGCGCCGCGGGTCATGGCACCACCGGTCTATGGCTCGGCCTGGGCGCCGCCCGGGCATTACAAGCGCCGGCATCACAAGCACCATTGGAAGCATGACCATGAGCGCTGGGAGGACGGCGGGCGCCATGGTCATGGTCGCTACTGAGCCGCAGCGCTCAGGCGCAAGCGGCTGAAACGGGCGGTTCACGGTGCGGGTTTACACTGGTAGGCTTTAACCAATCTACCAGTCTGATGGATACCTTACTGCTACTGAAAGCCGCCCTGATGGGCATTGTCGAGGGCCTGACCGAGTTCCTGCCGATCTCATCGACTGGCCATCTGATCCTGGCCGGCACCTTGCTCGACATGCATGACGACAAGGGCAAGGTGTTCGATATCGCGATCCAGACTGGCGCCATCTTTGCCGTGATCCTGGTCTATTGGCAGCGCCTGCGCGATACCGTGGTGCAGCTGCCCTCCCAGCCCCAGGCCCAACGCTTTGCGGCCAATGTGGCGATTGCCTTCTTCCCGGCCGTCCTGCTCGGCCTGCTGTTCGGCAAGGCGATCAAGGCCAACCTGTTCACGCCCACGGTGGTGGCGTCGACCTTCATCATCGGCGGACTGATCATCCTGTGGGCCGAGCGCCGCCAGGCGCGCAGCGAGACGGCACCGCGCATCCTGTCGGTGGACCAGATGAGCGGCCTCGATGCGCTCAAGGTTGGTCTGGTGCAGTGCCTGGCGCTGGTGCCGGGCACCAGCCGCAGCGGCGCCACCATCATTGGCGGCATGTTCCTGGGCCTGTCGCGCCAGGTCGCGACCGAGTTCTCCTTCTACCTGGCGATTCCGACCCTGATCGGCGCCGGTGCCTACAGCCTGTACAAGGAGCGCGCGCTGCTGAGCCTGGCCGATCTGCCCCAGTTCGGCGTCGGGCTGCTGTTTGCCTTCATCAGCGCCTGGCTCTGCATCCGCTGGCTGTTGCGCTTCGTCGCCAGCCACAGCTTCACCGGCTTTGCCTGGTACCGGATCGCCTTCGGCCTGCTGATCCTGCTGACGGCCCAGCAGGGCTGGGTGGTCTGGGCCGAATAAGGCTGGCCCAGACGCCTTGGCTCGGTCAGGCCGGGCGGCTTGCCCGGTCTGCTGCCCTGCTCAGATCAGGCGCTCGCCGGCATTGGCGATCTTCCTGAGCGGCTGGTTGCGCCGGCTCGGATGCAGCAGCGGCACTTCGGTCGCGTGGCCGTCCCAGGCCGGGTGCTCGATCGCATCGAAGACCTCGCGCAGCTTCTCGCCCCAGGTCGTGCGCACCATGCGGAAATAGGGGTTGTTCTCGTCGATGCAGACGATCTTGTCGCTCTCGAAGCGGTCGACCTCGTACACCGCCAGGTCCAGCGGCAGGCCGACCGAGAGGTTGGACTTGAGCGTCGAATCCATCGAGACCAGTGCGCATTTGGCCGCCTCGTCGAGCGGGGTGGTCGGCGTGATCACGCGGTCGAGCACCGGCTTGCCATACTTGGATTCGCCGATCTGGAAGAAGGGGGTCTCGGGCGTGGCCTCGATGAAGTTGCCGGCCGAGTAGACCTGGAACAGGCGCATGCCTTCGCCAGCGATCTGGCCGCCGAAGATCATGCTGACGTTGAAGTCGACGCCGGCCCGGCGCAGCGCCTCGCCGTCGCGCAGCTGCACATGGCGCACCGCCTGGCCCAGCACGCGGGCGGCGTCGAACATGCTCTTGGCGTTCCAGATCGTGATCGGCTCGTCGCTGTCGGGGTCCTTGAGATGCTCGGACTGCAGGATCTCGCGGATCGACTGCGAGATGCTGAGGTTGCCGGCCGACAGCAGGCACATGAAGCGGTTGCCCGGCTTCTCGTAGACGATCATCTTGCGGAAGGTGCTGATCTGGTCCAGACCGGCGTTGGTGCGGGAGTCGGACAGGAAGACCAGTCCGGCGTTGAGTTTGACGGCGACGCAGTAAGTCATGCTTGGGTTTGGAGTTTCTTGAGCAAATAGAGTTGTTCGAGCGCCTCGCGCGGGCTCAGGACATCGGGATCGACGGCGGCGAGCGCGAGCTCGACCCGGCTCGGCTCGGGCGTGTCGGCGGCGGGCGGTGGGGCGAACAGGTCGACCTGGGCCGTGGCGCTGGCGCTGTGGGCCTCGAGCGCCTCGAGCGCGTGGCGCGCCTGTTGCACCACTGCCGCGGGCACCCCAGCCAGCCTGGCGACCTGCACGCCGTAGCTGCGGCTGGCCGGTCCGGGCTCGATCTGGTGCAGGAAGACGATGTCGCGTCCCTGGCTCTCGGCCGCGCTGACATGCACGTTGAGGGCATGGCGGTGCGAGGCCGGGAACTCGGTCAGCTCGAAGTAATGGGTCGCGAACAGGGTGAAGGCCTTGACTTTGTCGTGCAGATGGGAGGCGATGGCCGAGGCCAGCGCGAGGCCGTCGAAGGTCGAAGTGCCGCGCCCGATCTCGTCCATCAGCACCAGGCTGTGTGGCGTTGCCGCGTGCAAGATCTGTGCCGCCTCGGTCATCTCGAGCATGAAGGTCGACTGGGCATTGGCCAGGTCGTCGGCCGCGCCGATGCGGGTGTGGATGGCGTCGAGCGGTCCGAGCCGGCAGCTTTGCGCCGGCACATAGCTGCCCATGCTCGCGAGCAGGGCGATCACCGCGACCTGGCGCATATAGGTCGATTTGCCGCCCATGTTGGGGCCGGTGATGATCTGCAGCCTCGCCTTGGCGCCCAGCACCGTGTCGTTCGGAATGAAGTTGCCGGAACCGGTTTCGGCCATCCGGGCCTCGACCACCGGGTGGCGGCCAGCCCGGATCTCGATGCAGGGCTCGAGCGCGAACTGCGGCTCGCACCAGTTCAGCGTCAGCGACCGTTCGGCCAGCGCACACAGCGCATCGAGGCTGGCGAGTGCGCGCGCCAGGCTGCCAAGCGCCTGCACATGGGCTTGCAGCTGGTCGAGCAGGCCTTCGTAGAGCCATTTCTCGCGCGCCAGCGCGCGTTCCTGCGCGCTGAGCGCCTTGTCCTCGAAGGCCTTCAGCTCGGGCGTGATGAAGCGCTCGGCGTTCTTGAGCGTCTGGCGCCGGCGGTAGTCGTCGGGCACGCGGTCGAGGCCGCTGGTGGTGACCTCGATGTAGAAGCCATGTACTTTGTTGTACTGCACGCGCAGGTTGCTGATGCCGGTGCGCTCGCGCTCGCGCGCCTCCAGCGCCAGCAGGAAGTCGTCGCAGTTGTCCTGGATTGCGCGCAACTCGTCCAGATCGGCATCGAAGCCATGGTTGATCACGCCACCGTCGCGCACCAGGGCAGCCGGCTCGGGCAGCAGGGCGGCCTGCAGCAGGGCCGCGCAGCCCGCCGGCGGTTCGAGCTCGCGGGCGAGTTCGCCCAGCAGCGTGGCCGGCTGGACCGCGACTGCTTGCAGCCCTTGCTGCAGGGCGGCCGACAGGGCAGCGGCGCGCTCGAGCGTCTGGACCAGGCCGACGAGCTCGCGCGGGCGCGCCTGACGCAGCGCGATACGCGCGCTGATGCGCTCGACGTCCGACGCGCCCTTGAGCGCCAGCCGCAGCGGCTCGTGCAGGCCGGCGCGCAGGATACCGATGGCCTGCAGCCGTTGGCGCGCCGGTGCCCGGTCGCGCGGCGGCTCGAGCAGCCAGCGCTTGAGCTGGCGGCTGCCCATGCCGGTCTGGCAGCTGTCGAGCAGCGAGAACAGGGTTGGCGCGGACTCGCCGCGCAGGGTCTGGGTCAGCTCGAGGTTGCGCCGGGTCGTCGCCGGCAGCTCGATCAGCTCCTGCGGCCGCGCCACCCGCAGCTGGCACAGATTGGCCAGCGCCCGGCCCTGGGTGTGCTCGGCATAGTCGAGCAGGGCGGAGGCGGCGGCATGGGCCTGCGGCAGGTCTTGCGCGCCCCAGGCTGCCAGGCCGGCCACTTGCAGCTGGGCACAGAGCTTGCGCTCGCCCAAGGCCGGATCGAAGGCCCAGGCCGGGCGCAGCGCCAGGCTCAGGCGCGCGCCAGCCCCTGTCTGGGCCAGTGCCGGCCATTGGCGCTGCAGCTCCTGCAGCGACTGCTCGAAGGCGGGCGTGACGTCCGCGCTGTGCAGCAGCTCGCTCGGGGCAATGCGCACGATCCAGGCGCGCAATTCGTCGGCCGGACATTGCGCCAGCTGCAAGACGCCCTGGGTCACGCTGAGCCAGGCCAGGCCGCAGGTCGCGCGCGGGCCCGCATGCACCGCGAGCAGCACCGATTCGCTCTTGTCGCTCAGCAGCTCGCTGTCGGTCAGGGTGCCGGGCGTGACCACGCGCACCACCTTGCGCTCGACCGGACCCTTGGAGCTGGCCGGGTCGCCGACCTGCTCGCAGATCGCGACCGATTCGCCAAGCTTGATCAGGCGCGCCAGGTAGGTCTCGAGCGAGTGGAAGGGGATGCCCGCCATCACGACCGGTTCGCCGGCCGACTGGCCGCGCCGGGTCAGCGTGATCTCGAGCAGGCGCGCAGCCTTCTCGGCGTCGTCCCAGAACAGCTCGTAGAAGTCGCCCATGCGGTAGAACAGCAGGGTGCTCGGGTGGTCTGCCTTCAGGCGCAGGTATTGCGCCATCATGGGAGTGTGCTGTTCGAGGTCGGGGTTGATCCGGGGCAAGGCTTTTTCGGTGGACATCGATGACTGGGCGTGAGGCTGGGCGGTGCGTGGTCGGGCGCTGGCAGGCATGGCCGCATCCTGGCGACAGGCCGGGCGCGGCGCCTTGGCATGGGCTGGATTGTCGCAGGCCTTGAGCATCTGGCAGGGCAGGCGCTTGCGCTGCGCCTGCCGGCCAAGTCTGGAGCCGAAGCGGCGGCGGGCCGGTGCTATTGACCATCCTGGCTTGCAAGCGGTAAAAAGGCCTGCGCTGGTCCTGGACCGGAAGAGAGGGAGGAGGCCATGGCTGCATATGACTCCAAGCGAAGCCCGGGGGCGGTCGCCCGGTTGCTGCCCTGCCTGCTCGACCGCCTGACGGACGAGGCGCCAGGCTGCCAGCTCGAGGCTGCAGAATCCGGCCCGTCGGGCCAGTCCCGCCTGCGCGCGGCGGTGCTGAGGGATCTCGACTGGCTCATGAATGCGACCCGGCCTGGCGCTGGCGAATCGCTCGAGGCCTGGCCCGAGGCCAGGCGTTCGGTGCTCAACTACGGCTTGCCCGCGTTGGGTGGCCAGACCCGGTCCACGCTCGATCTGCAGGGGCTCGAGCGCGCGATCCGCGAGGCCATCCTGCGCTTCGAGCCGCGCCTGCTGCCCGACACGCTCGAAGTCGAGGCCGAGGCTCCGTGGCTGCCGCCAGGGCCGGAGGGGCAGTACCGGATCAGTCTGCGCATCAGTGGCCAGATCCGGGCCCAGCCCATGCCGCTCGAGCTGCTGTTGCGCACCGAATGGGATCTCGAGACCGGCCAGGTCTTGCTCTCCGAGCTCAAGGCCTAGGGCCTGTTAACGC
>NZ_PVLQ01000113.1 GCF_002980595.1 Malikia granosa | reverse complement strand
TGAATTGCGCAACAAAGCCACGCTATGCCGGGTGCGCTCTTGGCTGAAGCGTCAGAAACGGCACTTCTCGTAGACGGCCACGAAGTGCTCTGGGTGTGTTTGCGCACGTCGGGGAGCAGGTATCCGGACTGGAGCGTTGAGCTACTTGATCCGCCGCCGCTGCCTGTGGTGACAGGTAACGAAGGGTGAAACTATAGGCGCAGCACGTTGGAAACAAGGCCCGATTGAAAAAGTGGAGCCTATTTGCTGGGGTTTTACAAACCAAAATTTGTCTCATCCGGATCGCCTTTAGAGACAAATTTGGGTTGTAGGGTTCCACCCTAACGAAAGGGGGTTGAAACACAACACTGGTGTTGCCAGTTGCGCGAACGTGGGTTCGATCCCGCATGCTGCCAGCGCAGTTCGTCGCGCCGTACCGCCCCGATGGATCCAGGGCAGGATGCGGCAAGAACGACGTCTACGATACGGTAGCGGTATGCGAGGCTTGTGCTCGTCATGCTTGCATTAGGATTTATGCTTGCTAAAATGCAAGCATCTTAATTTTGCAAGGATGATAAATGGATGAGGAACATAGCGCGGAAGGCCGCGCAAAGGGCGGCGTCGCTGCCGCCAGGAAGTTGACAGCAGAGCAGCGCAAGGAGCGCGCAAAACAGGGCGCGGTAGCGCGCTGGGGGCTGAAGGCAACCCACAAGGGGAATTTCCAGCAACATCTTGGAATTGATGTTGAGTGCTACGTCCTGAATGACGCCAAAAAGACGGCTGTTATTAGTCAGTCTGGCATGGCGAAAGCTCTAGGTCTGACTGAGCGCGGCAATGTCTTGGATCGCTTCATCAGCAGTCAAGTGATGACTGGCTACGTGGTGGCCGAACTCGCTGAAAAACTCAAAAATCCTTTGGTTTTTCAATGGAGTAGCGGAGTGGCTGAAGTTCCTCCTACTACCGTCAAGGGCTTTGATGCATCGCTACTAATTGACCTGTGCAACGCGATTTCATCGGCCAGCGTAGAAGGTAAGCTGGGCAAGCGATATGCGCGCATAGTACAGCAGGCATCCATCATCAATGGGGCCTCCGCCAAGGCTGGCATCACAGGGTTGGTGTATGCGCTTGCTGGATATCGCCCAGAGATCGAGGAGGTCATACAAGCCTTCAAGATGTTTGTGCAGGAGGAGGCGAAAAAGTATGAGCAGGAGTTTCCCAATGAGCTTTACCTGGCATGGCACAGGCTCTACAAGATTCCGATCCTAGCTCGCGGAAAGCCGTGGCAAATGATGCACTTGACGCGTAAACACATCTACTACCCCCTAGCCAAGAGCCGGGGCAATATATTGGAACTGTTACGTGCGCTACGTGATAAAGATAATCAAAAGAAAAAGCTTTTCGTGTTTTTAAGTGATGTTGGGACGCGAGCTCTGCGGATGCACTTGGGCCGAGTCTTGGAAATGGCCGAGTCGTCCCAGACAGTCGAAGAGTACGAAGCCAAGATCACTGATCGGTTTGGCGACCAGTGGGAGTTGGATCTGGCTTGTCCTGCCAGTTGAGCTTCCCCCCTTCCTGCCAGCCGCCTTCGGGCGAATACGAAGCCAAGCTGGAGCGGCAGGCAGGCCGATGGGAGGCAAGATCACTAAAATTTTGAGCCTCCAGATTTCTCCTAAACGTACGTTGTTGGCGGCGTGACCCCGCTTCCCTGGCGGAGCAGTTGCGCGCCATGTTCGCCAAAGAGGGTATCCCCATGGAAATTTTGTCACATTATGTTCCTGATAGACCCTTTGCATGCCTTAGAATAAATGACGGGTTAAGTGACGAATTTTGACGCCTGGAGCATTTGATTTCACCCTGTCACTTAATCGAACGTATATGTGACAGGTGAAACATGCTGATTGGCTACATGCGGGTATCGAAAGCGGACGGATCACAGTCCACCCATCTGCAGCGCGATGCGCTCATCGCCGCCGGCGCGAGTCCTGCCCATCTCTACGAGGATCTGGCTTCGGGCCGACGAGATGATCGACCGGGGTTGGCGGCCTGCCTGAAGGCGCTGCGTGAAGGCGACACGCTGGTCGTATGGAAGCTGGATCGGCTCGGCCGTGACTTGCGCCACCTGGTCAACACGGTACACGATCTGACTGCGAGGAGCGTGGGATTGAAGGTGCTGACGGGTCACGGTGCGGCAGTCGACACCACCACCGCCGCTGGCAAGCTGGTCTTTGGCATCTTTGCTGCACTGGCCGAGTTCGAGCGGGAATTGATTTCCGAGCGAACGGTAGCCGGACTTGTCTCGGCGCGCGCTCGGGGTAGAAACGGAGGGCGCCCGTTCAAGATGACCGCTGCCAAGCTGCGCCTGGCGATGGCCAGCATGGGGCAACCGGAAACCAAGGTCGGCGATCTCTGCGAAGAATTCGGGATTACTCGGCAGACGCTCTACCGGCATGTGTCGCCCCAGGGCGAGCTTCGACCGGATGGCGTGAAGTTGCTCGCTCTCGGGTCAGCCGCATAGGTAGCGATGGTTTCAAAGGGGCTGCGGGCAAATTTGACAACCGCCAAATTTCCGGTTTCGACCCATTGCTGTCCTTCTAGTAACGCCAGCCGATGACCGTTTAACAGCGGCTGCTATCAATTGACTATGAACCGCCCAGCCCAAGCCGCGCCTCTGGCGATGAGCGTATGTACCAGTCAGTTTGATGTGATGCTGCCAGTGTTTGGTCGCTGGCTTGTCCGTATGGCAAGGCTAAGACGATACGGGGGGCTGCACCGCGAACGACCTAAGCACGCCAGGTAGATGAGACATCCGAGCAAACCATCATGGGTCGGTCGATTTGGGAACTGAGGTCACGCTTTCGGATTACTGCGCGCTGGCCAATGAGACAGAAGCGGCCATGCTGAGTTGCTCCCGCATGACCTTCGCCTCCTTTTTGAAATAAGGCAGATTGGCCATCTGCAGGGTTGAGGGCGATGGTGCGCTTGCGATGCGGGTTGGATTTGTAGGCACGCCTTTGACGAGGTATTCAAAGTGCAGATTCGGGCCGGTCGCCGTTCCCGTGGAGCCGACAGTGCCGATGTTCTGACCTTGCTGTACGCGTTGTCCAACCCGGACCGCGATGCGTTCCAAGTGGGCATAGGCGGTGGCCGTGGAATTGGGGTGACGAATCACCACGTAGTTGCCATAGCCACCTTGCTGGCCGGCGAAAGTCACCACGCCGTTGGCGACGGTTCGGACAGGCGTACCAGTCGGTGCCCCATAGTCCGTTCCCTTGTGGTACTTCTGACCGCCCAACACCGGGTGGATACGCGGTCCGTACGAACTGGTGACCCTGGAAAAAGCCAGGGGAGATGCCAAGAACGCACGTCGCTGGCTGCTACCGTCAAGGTTGAAGAACTCGCCTGCTTTGCCTGCCTCCTGAAACCACATGGCCTGGTGGGCTTCCTTGCCGTTTTGGACCTCGGCACCCAGCAACCGTCCGGTGAACAGGACTTCACCGTCCAGTTCGAACGCCTCATAGACCAAGCTGAACCGCGCACCCCGCTTCAAGTCGCGCTGGAAATCCAAATCCCCGGAAAATGACTCGACCACCTGGGAGGCAATGGCATCCGGGATGTCAGCCTGGTCAGCATCCGCGTAGAACGAGGAGCGAAGGGTGAGTGAGCCGAACAGCACCCTTCGCCGGGGTGTGGGCTGTTCGAGTCGGGAGGTGAATCTACTGCCCTGCCACTCAACCACCAGTCGGCTGACACGCTGGCTGTTATTGTCCACCCAGCGCACCGACAGCTTCCTTAGGCGTCCTTTAGGCGTTCTAGTGACGTCCGTGAGTTTGCCGGGTGTGCCCATCAGCATCAGGCGCGATGTTGCATCACGGGAGAAGAAGCTCTGCGCTTCGGGGTCATTAACACCCAGGCGTTTGAGCAGCGTCTGAAAGGAATCGTCACGTCGGGTGGTTTGCGATTGGTGAAGCAGAAAATCGTCCTCCGATGCAGTTTGATGGGTTGCATCAAGAGTCGACGCCACGGGCTCCACCACTTGCCGAATCGGCCATTCGGCGGCATCGGGCAACGTGGTTGAGACGCCAAAGGCCACGACGCCAGTTCCCATCATCAAGGTGCCCAAGGTTGCCAACACTGGACGCCGGTGGTTGTGGATCAGTCTTAGAAATGGAAGTAGTTGGATTGGTTGCATGGCAGGGGAAACGGTGGGTCAGCTGGGCAAAAAACGCCTCAGGTTCCGGACAAAAGGGTCTTGATGTCCGCCGCTATGGTGGCGGCGTCAGTTCCGTACGGAGAAAACAAGCGGGCCCTGCCCTCAGTGTCGAAGATGTACTTTCCTGCGGAATGGTCCATGGTGTAGGAGGTCGGGGTGGAGCCGGGGACCTTCTTGAAGTAGATCTTGAAGTTGTCCGCAACACCCTTGAGTTCGTCGAGCTCGGGCCTCAGGGCGACGAAGCCCGGATCGAAGCTGGCTATGTATGCCTTGAGCAAGGGTTGTGTGTCGCGCTCGGGATCCACCGTGATGAAGAGCACCTGCAACAGATCGCCTTGTGTACCCAGCAAGCGCTTGACCTCTGCCATGGTGGACATGGAAGTGGGGCAGACATCCGGGCACTGCGTGTACCCGAAGAAGACGACCACGATCTTGCCCTTGAAGTCCTTCATCGTTCTCAGGTTGCCATGGTGGTCCTTGAGCCTGAGATCCTTGGCAAAAGACGCGCCGGTCACATCGGTGCTTTTGAAGGCCGGGGTTTCGGGAGAGCACGCCAGCAGCACCGGAGCCGCCGCACAGGCGCGGATCATCTGTACGAAACGCCGACGACAGGTGAGCCAATGGTCTGAAGGAGATGAAAAACTCGGGCTCATGTCACTTCCTGGCCTTGGCCACTTCTTCCGCCACAAGAGCCAGCAATTGCTGATCACCAAATGACGGCAGTCCCCGGCCGTTGACGAAGAACGTCGGCGTCTTGGTCACTTCCAAAGCGGTCAGGTCTTCGACGTCCTGCTTCAACACCGCAGCAATGTCCGCCCCTTTAGCGTCGGCCTTCGCCTTCGCGATGTCCAGGCCCGCCTCTTTCGCCGCTTGATACGCGAGATCGATGTTGGGCTTGCCATGGTCGGCCCATTGCGGCTGGGCTGCCAGCACCATCTCCAGCACTGGCAGGTATTTGTTTTGTCGCTTGGACGCCTCCAGCAGCTTGACCACCTGATCGGAGCCCGCGTGGAAGGGGGCATACCGGATCACCAGACGCACATCGTTCGGGTACTGCTTCAGGATGTTCTTGACGACGGGGTAGAACGCTCTGCAGGTCTCGCACGCCGGGTCAAAGAACTCGACGATGGTGACTGGTGCGTTACTTGGACCAAAGACCGGCGAATGGAAGCGCATCAAGCGGTTGTCTGGCTGGCTGGACTGAGAGTCGGAAGAGTTGCTGGACTGGCTGACCACCTGGCTGACCTTCTCGGCCTGGGAGTTTTGCACGCGCTTCTGGTAAGCGTTCATGCCGAGGAAGAAGACCACCAGGACGATGGCGACCAGGGCGGCGACGGTGATTTTTTTTGAGTTCATCGGGAAGACTTTTTGAGGTAGACGATGAGCAGGAGCGTCAGTGCCGTGAAAGCGGCGAGTGACAGCCACGGTATCTGGACGCCGTTGAGGATTTCGAGCTTCTGGTCCGCACAGGACACCCCGGCGCTGCAAGGCACCCAGGCTTTGGGGATCAGACCGGCCACCAGCAGGGTGTGATAGCCCGCGATGGTCAGTCCTCCCAAGGCCAGCCAGAGTGCATAAAGCGCACCCCGGCGGTCATCCAGATAGGCGGCGATGCCCAGCACGATGGCCAGCGGGAACATGAAGATGCGCTGGTACCAACACAGGACGCAGGGCGTCATACCCATGACCTCGCCCAGGAAGAGCGCGCCTAGGGTGGCGGCGGTGGCGATCAGCCAGGCCAGCAGCAGCAGGTTCCACGGACGGCTCATGGGGTGTTCCCTGAGGCGACTCTGGAGGAGCTTAGAGACATCAGGATCCAGGCACCTGCAGCCAGCACGATGAAGACGTCGGCCAGGTTGAAGGCCGGCCAGTGCAGACCGCGCCAGTGCACGTCAAGGAAGTCTGTGACGGCACCGCTGTCGATCCGATCGATGAGGTTGCCACTGCCACCGGCCACGATAAACCCGCCAGCAAGGCGTTCGAGCGGTTCGGCCTGCCGGGCTAGGCAGACGAAGGTGATGGGCACGACCACTATGACGCCGATGACGATGAAGAACATCCGTTGCCAGCCTCCGGCATCGGCCAGCAGGGAAAACGCTGCACCAGTGTTGAGCACATGGACCAGGTTGAACCAGGACGTGACCTCGATGGCTGTGCCCAAGGGAATGCTAGCGGCGAACCAGGCTTTGCTCAGTTGGTCCAATGCCATGAGAAAAGCCACGGCGATGAGCCAGGTCAGGCGGGGATAATCCCGCCAGGGAAATGAAGACATGGAAAAACACCCTGAAAGAACGGACATCGCCAGCCATACGGGCTGGCGCGATTCACAGGGATCGGGAAGCGGCGAAGGGTGCCGCGAGTAAACCGAACCCT
>NZ_PVLQ01000112.1 GCF_002980595.1 Malikia granosa | reverse complement strand
TGGGGGGCTGAATAGTTACGTTTCTTCAGGCCTGCGCTAATTGCTGCGCGCGCAGACTCTGCAGCAGCAACTGCGACGACGACGTTCCAACTTTCGAGTTGTGGAGAGTTGACGAACGATCCTGATTCATCTATGTAAACGTTCATGTGTCACATATTACATCGCCTTGCCGTTTCGGTCCGCTATGTGGAACGCATGCAAAGGACCGCAAAGGGTCGAAACCGGAAATTTGGTGGTTGTCAAATTTTCCCGTAGCCCCAGTGAAACCATCGCTACCTATGCGGCTGACCCGCGAGAGAGCAACTTGACGCCATCGGGCCGCAGTTCCCCCTCGGGCGACACATGCCGGTAGAGCGTCTGCCGGGTAATCGCTAGTTCTGCACAGAGATCGCCGACCTTGGTTTCCGGTTGCCCCATACTGGCCATCGCCAGGCGCAGCTTGGCGGCAGTCATTTTGAACGGGCGTCCTCCTTTTCTGCCGCGAGCCCGCGCCGAGACAAGTCCGGCGACCGTTCGCTCGGAAATCAATTCCCGCTCGAACTCAGCCAGTGCGGCAAAGATTCCGAACACCAGCTTGCCAGCAGCGGTCGTGGTGTCGACTGCCGCACCGTGACCCGTCAGCACCTTCAATCCCACGCTACGCGCAGTCAGGTCATGCACCGTGTTGACCAGGTGGCGCAAGTCTCGACCGAGCCGGTCGGGCTTCCATACGATCAGCGTGTCGCCTTCACGCAGAGCCTTCAGGCAGGCAGCCAACCCCGGTCGATCATCACGTCGACCCGAAGCCAGATCCTCGTAGAGATGAGCAGGATTCACGCCAGCGGCGATGAGCGCATCGCGCTGCAGATGGGTGGACTGTGATCCGTCCGCTTTCGATACCCGCATGTATCCAATATGCATAGGCTTTGTTGCAATATTCAAA
>NZ_PVLQ01000111.1 GCF_002980595.1 Malikia granosa | reverse complement strand
AGTCCTCTCCTGGGCACCAAAGACTGTAGCACTCATTTGCTGCGCCTTGTGCAACATCTCAAGAAAAAAACCCTGAAAGCCCAGGTGGCGGAATTGGTAGACGCACTAGTTTCAGGTACTAGCGGGTAACTCCGTGGAGGTTCGAGTCCTCTCCTGGGCACCATACATGAAACCCTGCAGATCTCACGGTCTGCAGGGTTTTTCGTTTTCCCCCTGCCCAAGGTCAACAGGCAAAAGCCGCCCTCGCGAGGCGGCCGGGCATGTCGGCCGGCAAAGGACTGGCGCCAGCAGGCGGCAGTCCGGCAGTGCAACAATCAGACCGGCTGGCCGACCAGGTCGTGGCCCTGGGTGCCGACGATGCGCACCTTGATGAAGTCGCCAACCTTGTAGGTCTTGCTGGCCTTCTCGGGCGGCAGCAACTGGACGACGCCGTCGATCTCGGGCGCATCGGCATAGGTACGCCCCACCCCACCCTTCTTGCCCAGACTGACAGCCTGGTCGACCAGCACCTGCATGGTCGCGCCGACGCGGCGCTGCAGCCGCTCGACCGAGACCTGCTCGGCGACTTCCATGAAGCGGGCCTGGCGCTCCGCGCGCAGCGCATCGGGCAACGCCCCCGGCAAGGCATTGGCCAGCGCGCCATCGACCGGCGAATAGGCAAAGCAGCCCGCACGGTCGATCTGCGCCTCGCGCAGGAAGTCGAGCAGGTGCGTGAATTCCTCTTCGGTCTCGCCCGGGAAGCCGGCAATGAAGGTGCTGCGCACCACCAGCTCGGGGCAGATCTCGCGCCAGCGCTGGATGCGCTCGAGGTTCTTCTCGCCGCTGGCCGGGCGCTTCATGCGCTTGAGCACATCGGGGTGGCTGTGCTGCAGCGGCACGTCGAGATAAGGCAGCACCAGGCCCTCGGCCATCAGCGGGATGATATCGTCCACATGCGGATACGGGTAGACATAGTGCAGCCGGACCCAGGCGCCATAGCCGCGCGCGAGCTCGCCCAGGGTCTTGACCAGGTCGTACATCTTGGTCTTGACCGGCTTGCCGTCCCAGAAACCGGTGCGGTACTGGACATCGACACCGTAGGCCGAGGTGTCCTGGCTCACCACCAGCAGCTCCTTGACGCCGGCCTCGAACAGCTTGCGCGCCTCGGTCAGCACCTCGCCGATCGGACGGCTCACCAGGTCGCCGCGCAGCGAGGGGATGATGCAGAAGGTGCAGCGGTGGTTGCAGCCTTCGCTGATCTTGAGGTAGGCGTAGTGGCGCGGTGTCAGCTTGATGCCCTGCGCCGGCACCAGATCCAGGAAGGGGTCATGCGGCTTGGGCAGGTGCTTGTGCACCGCGTCCATCACCTCCTGGGTCGCATGCGGTCCGGTCACGGCCAGCACCGAGGGGTGCACGCCCTCGACCATGTTGCCGCCCGCTTCGTCCTTGCGCGCGCCCAGGCAGCCGGTCACGATCACCTTGCCGTTTTCGGCCAGGGCTTCGCCAATAGTGTCGAGGCTTTCCTTGACGGCGTCGTCGATGAAGCCGCAGGTGTTGACGATCACGAGGTCCGCGCCGTCAAAGGTCTTGCTGGTCTGGTAACCCTCGGCGCTGAGCTGGGTGAGGATCAATTCGGAGTCGGTGAGCGCCTTCGGGCATCCGAGGCTCACGAAGCCCACTTTCGGGGCTTTGGCAATGGTTTCAGTCATGCCCCGATTGTCTCAGGTCGAGGCGGACCCGGCGCAAAAACTCAGCGCTTGACCCCGAAGGCCTCGAGCATTTGCTGCTGCAGCTGGTTCAGCGCCTTTTGCGACTGCTCCAGATAGCCGCCCAGCGCGACGCCCGGAATCAGCGGCGGCTGGACGCCGAGGAACTGCGACCACATCTCGGGCGTCAGGCCCTTGGCCTGATCCGCCATCTGGCGCTGCAGGTCGGCAAAGGCTTCGACGCTCTGCTCGAGGTAGCTGCCCATGAAGCCCTGCATCGAATGGCCGTAGAAGCGGATGATGTCAGCCAGCATGCGCTCGGAGAAAAACGGCACGCCGCCGGTCTCCTCCTCGAGGATGATCTGCAGCAGGATGCTGCGCGTCAGGTCGGCACCGGTCTTGGCGTCGCGCACGGAAAAAAGCACCCCCTGCAGCACCAGCGCACGCACGTCGGCCAGCGTGATGTAGGACGAGGTGGTCGTATCGTAGAGGCGGCGGTTGGGGTATTTCTTGATTACGCGTACACAGCTCGCCGGTTCGGACGCGTTCTGCCCCTGTTCATTCTGCACTAAGTTGGCTCCTGCCTGGCCCTTGAAGACCGTCTGCTGTCTGGATGAGCCTATTCTATGAACATTGCAAGCCATTTGACGAGCAAGCGCAGACGCAAGTCGTCACAGAGCCCCGGTCTGACGAAAAATTTTCATCAGGGCACGCGCATTCATTTCAGCCCGGGTTAACCCTGGTTTGACCGTTTTTCGCCAGCACCGATGCCAAGCTGGCGGCCCGGCTCCTGTATCTTCCGGAACATGAACACCTCAAGCCCCATCGATGCACGCCGCGCCGAGGTAGTGAGGGCGTTGAGCCGGGTGCTGCCGGCCCATGCCCTGCTCGCACGCAGCGAGGACACCATTCCCTATGAATGCGACGGTCTGACCGCCTACCGCAACCGGGCGCTCGCCGTGGCGCTGCCCGAAACCGAACAGCAGGTCGCGGCCGTGCTCCAGGCCTGCCACGCGCTCGGCGTTCCGGTGGTCGCGCGTGGTGCCGGCACCGGCCTGTCGGGTGGCGCCATGCCGCACAGCGAAGGCGTGACGCTGTCGCTGGCCAAGTTCAACCGCATCGTGCGCATCGACCCGCTGTCGTGCACGGCGCTGGTACAGGCTGGCGTGCGCAACCTCGCGATCTCGGAAGCGGCGGCGCCGCACGGGCTCTACTACGCACCCGACCCGAGCAGCCAGATCGCCTGCACCATAGGCGGCAACATCGCCGAGAACTCGGGCGGCGTACACTGCCTCAAGTACGGGCTCACCTTGCACAACGTGCTCCAAGTGCGCGGCTTCACGGTCGAGGGCGAGCCGGTCAGCTTCGGCTCGCAGGCACTGGACTCCCCGGGGCTGGACCTGCTGCCGCTGGTGGTGGGCAGCGAAGGCATGCTGGCCGTCGTGACCGAGGTCATGGTCAAGCTGGTGCCCAAGCCGCAGCTGGCGCGCTGCATCATGGCCAGCTTCGCCGATATCGAGGCCGCTGGCGAAGCGGTGGCGGCCGTAATCGCAGCCGGCATCATCCCGGCCGGGCTGGAGCTGATGGACAAGCGCATGACGGCCGCGGTCGAGGACTTCGTGCATGCGGGCTATGACCTCGATGCCGCCGCCATCCTGCTGTGCGAGAGCGATGGCACGCCCGAGGAAGTCGGCGAGGAAATCGAGCGCATGAGCGCGGTGCTGCGTGCGGCCGGTGCAACCCGGATCGAGGTCAGCCGCGACGAGGCCCAGCGGCAGAAGTTCTGGAGCGGGCGCAAGAACGCCTTTCCGGCCAGTGGGCGCATCAGCCCGGACTACATGTGCATGGACTCGACGATTCCGCGCAAGCGCCTGGCCGAGATCCTGCGTGCGATCGAGGCGATGGAGCAGCAGTACGGGCTGCGCTGTGCCAACGTGTTTCACGCCGGCGATGGCAACCTGCACCCGCTGATCCTGTTCGATGCCAACGACCCCGATCAGCTGCACCGCTGCGAGCTGTTCGGCGCCGACATCCTCGAGACCAGCGTGCGCCTGGGTGGCACCGTGACCGGCGAGCATGGCGTCGGCGTCGAGAAGCTCAACTCGATGTGCGTGCAGTTCTCACCCGAGGAGCGCGAGCAGATGTTCGCACTCAAGCGCGCCTTCGATCCGAATGAAGGACTCAATCCGGGCAAGGTGATCCCGACGCTGCAGCGCTGCGCCGAATACGGCAAGCTGACCGTGCTGCGTGGCCTGCTGCCCTTCCCCGATCTGCCGAGGTTCTGATGAAAGCAAGCAATGACCCGGCGCTGCAGCGCCTGATCGACCAGGTGCTGGCCGCGCGTGACGCACGCCAGCCACTCGACATCCGCGGCGGCGGAACGAAGGATTTCCATGGCGGCCCGCGCCAGGGCCAGCCGCTCGAGTTGCGCCCGCTGTCGGGCATCAGCAGCTATGAGCCGTCCGAGCTGGTGGTGACGGCGCGCGCCGGCACGCTGCTCAGCGAACTGGAGCAGACACTGGCAGCACAAGGCCAGTGCCTGGCGTTCGAGCCGCCGCGCTTCGCAGATGGCGGCACGGTGGGCGGCATGGTCGCCGCCGGCCTGTCCGGACCGGCGCGCGCAGCCGTGGGCAGCGTGCGCGACTATGTGCTGGGCGCAACGCTGCTCAACGGCGAGGGCCAGGTGCTGACCTTTGGCGGCCAGGTGATGAAGAACGTCGCGGGCTACGATGTCTCGCGCGCGCTGGCGGGCTCGATGGGCGTGCTGGGCGTCATCCTCGAGGTCTCGCTCAAGGTGCTGCCACGCCCGCCGGCCCAGGCCACGCTGGCCTACGCCATGGACCAGGCGCAGGCGCTGCGCTGGCTCAACGGCCTGACGCGCCAGCCACTGCCCGTCAATGCCAGCTGCTGGCATGACGGCCAGTTGCTGCTGCGCCTGTGCGGCGCGCAGGCCGCGGTCGAAGCCGCCTGCAAGCAGCTCGGCGGCGACAGGCTGGACGACGCCCAGGCCGAAGTGGCCTGGCGCGAGCTGCGCGACCAGCGGCATGCGTTCTTCGCTGCGGCCAGGGCTGATGGCGAACGGCTCTGGCGCCTGTCGCTGCCAGCGGTGGCCCCGATGCTGCCGCTGCCAGGCCAGACGCTGATCGAATGGGGCGGCGCCCAGCGCTGGCTGCGCAGCCACGCGCCAGTGGCCGAGCTGCGCGCTGCCGCGACCCAGGCCGGCGGCCATGCGACGCTGTTTCGTGGCGCGAGCGCAGCTGATGCGGTCTTCACGCCGCTCGATGCGACACAGCAGCGCCTGCAGCAACAGCTCAAGAGCGCCTTCGACCCTCATGGCCTGTTCAACCGCGGCCGCCTCAACCCCGAATTCTGAGTCATCGACATGCAAACCCATCTGGCCCCTGAATTCAAGGACAGTCGCGAAGGCCGCGCGGCCGAAGCCATCCTGCGCAAATGCGTGCATTGCGGCTTCTGCACCGCGACCTGCCCGACCTACCAGCTGCTCGGCGACGAGCTTGACGGCCCGCGCGGGCGCATCTACCTGATCAAGCAGATGCTCGAAGGCGCCGAGGTCACGCGCAGCACGCAGCAGCACCTGGACCGCTGCCTGACCTGCCGCAACTGCGAGAGCACCTGCCCGAGCGGCGTCGATTACGGCCAGCTGGTCGAGATCGGCCGCCAGCTGGTCGACGAGCGGGTCAAGCGCCCGGTCGCCGAGCAGGCACAGCGCTGGCTGCTCAAGGAAGGGCTGACCTCGCCGTTGTTCGGACCCGCAGTCAAGGCCGGCCAGGCGCTGCGTGGGCTGCTGCCAGCGGCGCTGCAGAACAAGCTGCCGGTGAACGGAAATCCGGATAGCGGCGCCTGGCCGACTCGCACCCACGCACGCAAGGTGCTGATGCTGGCTGGCTGCGTACAGCCGACGCTGGCGCCCAATATCAACGCCGCGACTGCGCGCGTGCTCGACGCGGCCGGCATCCAGGTCCTGCTGGCGCCGAAAGCCGGCTGCTGCGGCGCGGTACGCAGCCATTTGGGCGACCCGCAGGGCGGTCTGGACGACATGCGACGCAACATCGACGCCTGGTGGCCGCAGGTCGAGTGTGGCGAGGTGGAGGCGATCGTGATGAATGCCTCGGCCTGCGGACTGGCGGTCAAGGAATACGGCCATGCGCTGGCCCATGATCCGGCCTACGCCGAACGCGCCCAGCGCATCAGCGCCTTGGCGCGCGACTTGAGCGAGCTGTTGCCCGATCTGGTGGCCGCCTTGCAGAGCCAGCTGGCCGGCGCCAAGCTGCCGCGGGTGGCGTTTCACCCACCCTGCACGCTGCAGCACGGCCAGAAGCTGCGCGGCGGCATCGAGTCCCAGCTGCGCACGCTCGGATTCGAAGTCGAGATCGCAGGCGAGGAAAGCCATCTCTGCTGCGGCTCGGCCGGCACCTACAGCGTGCTGCAGCCCGAACTGGCCTATCCGCTGCGCGACCGCAAGCTCGGCCATCTGGGCAAGCTCGACGCCGAGGTGATCGCCAGCGCCAACATGGGCTGCATCCAGCACTTGCAGTCCGGCACCGAAACGCCTGTGCGACACTGGGTCGAACTGCTCGACGCAGCGCTGCAGACAAGGGGAAGATAAGCAGACAACAAAAAGCCCCAGAGCTTTACGCTGAGGGGCTTTGTTTTTGGTAGGACTGATTGGATTCGAACCAACGACCCCCACCATGTCAAGGTGGTGCTCTAACCAACTGAGCTACAGTCCTGAAATTCTGGTAGGCTCGACTAGATTCGAACTAGCGACCCCCACCATGTCAAGGTGGTGCTCTAACCAACTGAGCTACGAGCCTAGAATTCAAGGTCTTGCAGTATACATGAGAGCCTGACAAGGACTCCTGGCTTCCAGATAGCTCTTCAGACTGTCTCCAGCCAGAAGAAATTCTGGTAGGCGCGATTGGATTCGAACCAACGACCCCCACCATGTCAAGGTGGTGCTCTAACCAACTGAGCTACGCGCCTGCATCGCTGCAAGACCGCTAGTATAGCAGTAAATTACAGGCTTTTTGAACCGATGCCGACTAGCGTCGCCAGACCCGCTGCACACCGGGCACATCGGAGACCGCCGACATCACACGGGCGACCCGCATCGAGTCGGTGACCTCGACCGTGAAGGTCATCCATGCCACGCCGCGGACCGACTGGGTCTGCACGCCGATGACATTGATCTTCTCGCGCGAGAAGGCATCCGAGATGTCGCGCAGCAGGCCTTGGCGATCCTGCGCCTCGACCGCGACGTCGACCGGGTAGACCGCCGACTCGGCCCCCTTGCCCTTGGCCCCGCTCCATTGCACGTCGAGCACGCGGTCCGGGTGCCGGCGCACCAGGTGGCCGAAGTCGGGGCAATCGCTGCGGTGGATGCTGACGCCCTTGCCGCGCGTGACGAAGCCGCGGATCTCGTCGGGCGGCGCGGGCTTGCAGCAGCGCGCCAGCTGGGTCAGCAACGAGTCGACCCCGACCACCAGCACGCCGCCAGAGGAGGATTTCTCGGCGCCGCGCGCCTTGCGGATCACGACCTCGTCGGGCTCGGGCACCAGCTCTTGCGGCTTGAGCTGCTGCTCGACCGCGCGCAGCGAGGTTTCCTCCTTGCCGACCGACTCGAACAGCGCCTGCGGCGTCTCGAAGCCGAGCCCGGCCGCGAGCTCCTCGTGCCGCAAGGCGGTCTTGCCTTCGCGCTGCAGCAGGCGCTCGATCGCGTCGCGCCCGCGCGCCGCGTTGTCCTCGGCTGCCAGCGCATTGAACCAGGCGCGCACCTTGCTCTTGGCACGATGACTGACCAGGTAGCCCAGCTCGGGATTGAGCCAGTCGCGCGAGGGACCGCCCTCCTTGGCCGCGACCACCTCGACCGTCTGGCCGCTGCGCAGCGGGGTGTTGAGCGTGACCATCGCGCCATCGACGCGCGCGCCGCGGCAGCGGTGGCCCAGGGTGGTGTGCACGGTGTAGGCGAAGTCGAGCGGGGTCGCGCCCTGGGGCAGCTCGACGATCGCGGCCTGCGGCGTCAGCACGTAGATGCAGTCGTCGAACAGCTGGCTGGCCTCGCCGCTGAGGTCGCTCTGCCAGGCCAGCAACTGGCGCAGCACCGCGATCTTGGCGTCGTAGTCCGAGCTCGCGCTGACGCCCGCGTAGCCCTTGGAGCCGGCCTCCTTGTAGGCCCAGTGCGCGGCCACGCCATGCTCGGCATGGTCGTGCATGGCCTGGGTGCGGATCTGGATCTCGAAGGCGCGGCCCTGCGCGTCGCGCACCACGGTGTGCAGCGACTGGTAGCCGTTGGGCTTGGGCTTGGCGATGTAGTCGTCGAATTCCTCGGACACCGGGCTGAAATGCGAATGCACCCAGGCCAGCACCGCGTAGCAGTCGTCGACCGCCGGCACCACGACGCGCAGCGCGCGGATGTCGAACACCTGGTCGAAGTCGAGCGACTTGCCGCGCATCTTCTTGACGATGCTGTAGATATGCTTGGGCCGGCCCTGGACCGAGGCCTGGATGCCCTGGGCCTGCAGCGCAGCCTCGAGGTCGAGCCGGACCTGCTCGACATGGCTTTCGCGCTCGACGCGCTTCTCGTCGAGCAGGCGCGCGATCTGCTTGTAGGTGTCGGGCTCGAGGAAGCGGAAGGACAGGTCCTCCATCTCCCACTTGATCTGCCAGATGCCGAGCCGGTTGGCCAGCGGCGCGAAGATGTGCAGCGACTCCTGCGCCAGCGCGCGCTCGGGCAGCTTTCTGGCGGCCGCGTGGTAGCGTAGCGTCTGCAGCCGGGAGGCCAGGCGCAGCATGACCACCCGCAGGTCGCGCGAGAAGGCCAGCAGCATCTTGCGCACGTTCTCGGTCTGGCTGGCGTCGAGCTCGGACGGCTGCGCCTTGGCCGCGTTGGCGACGAAGCCGCTTTGCTGCTGCGCGAGCTCGCGCTCGAGGCGGACCTGGGCCGCCTTCAGGCGTGCCTGGCGCTGCAACTGCAGCAGCTTGTGGGTCTCGACCGCGACATGGGCGTAGCTGTCGCCAAAGGCCTTGGCGATGATCTCCTGCGGGCGCTGCAGATACTGGCAGGCATAGACCAGGTAGGCGGCGGCCTGCATCTCGGGCGAGCCGCCCATCAGGGCCAGGATGCCGACCATGGCGTCGGCGTGCGCCAGGGTGTTCTCGCCAGTGTCGAGCTGGCTCGCGGTCAGCAGCGGTTCGGCAAAGGCGCGCGCACGCGCCAGTGCCTGGTCATCGGCAGGCTCGCGTGCCGACAGCGCAGCCGCGATCGCGGTGCCGCTCGATGGAGGATCTGAGGGGTTCATGAGGAAAGCAAAAAATCCTTGACGACAGCCACCTGGTCCGGCTGGACCAAGGCGGGTGCATGACCGACACCGGCAAACTCGACACAACGGGCACGCGGCCCGCGGTCGGCCATGGCAGCGGCGGTCTCGGGGGTCAGCAGGTCGGACTCGGCTCCGCGCAGCAGCAGGCAGCAGGCCTGGATCTGGTCGTAGAGCTGCCACAGGGGAGATTCGGCGGCGCCAGCGCCGCCATGATGCAAGGCCTCCATGTCGGCCAGCATCTGCTTGAACGGGGCGGCAATGCCCGGATCGTAGTGCAGGGTCCAGCCGCCGAGGGAACGCCGCAACATCGGCCGCGACAGAGCCAGCCACTGCTCGGGGCTGTGCGGCCCGAAGGCCGCCGAGAGTTTCTGCAGCACATGGACGGCAGCGATCTCGGACGGAAAGACCGGCAGGTTGCCGAGGTAGGTCTCGATGCGGCGCAGCGAGGCGAGCTGGATCTCGGGACCGACGTCGTTGAGGACCAGGCGCCGCAGGGCCAGATGCGGTGGGGCCGCCAGCGCCATGCCGATCAGGCCGCCCATGCTGGTGCCGACCCAGTCCAGCCGCAGTTCGGCCCCATCGCGCCCCGTGGCCTGCTCGAAGCCCAGGCGCAGATGACGCAGCAGCTCGGCCATGTCGGCGATATAGGTCGGCAGCTGGTAGTCCATCGGTTCGGCCAGCCAGTCGCTCTGGCCACGGCCGGCGATGTCCACGCAGAGCACGCGGACCTGCGGCGCCAGGGCTTGCGCGAGCACATCGAAATCACGCGCCTGCCGGCTCAGGCCATGGACGCAGAGCACGACCTGGTCGGACTGCTCGGAGCCGGTAGCATTCCACTCCCACCAGGCGATCCGGCGCTGGGAACTGAATTTGGCCCTGACACCAGGGACTTCCAGGAAGTTGAGTTGTGGTTCCATGTATCGGGGCCAGGCTTGCCCGGTCATCGTAGCGTCAATCGGGGCAGGATAATGAGGTCGGGATGCACGATGATGACGAAATCCCGCCCCTGCAACCTTCAAAACCCCCATTTCACGGAGTTCACCCCATGCTGAAGAACAAAACGGCCCTGGTCACCGGATCGACCAGCGGCATCGGATTGGGCATTGCCAAGGCGCTGGCGCGCCAGGGCGCCAACGTCATGCTCAACGGCTTCGGCAACGTAGAGGCCGCGCAGGCCGAAGTCGCCGCCTTCGGCACCCGCGTGAGCTACCACGGCGCCGACATGAGCCAGCCGGAGCAGATCGAGGCCATGATGGCAGCGGCGGCCAGCGAGTTCGGTCGGGTCGACATCCTGGTCAACAACGCCGGCATCCAGCATGTGGCCAATATCGAGGAGTTCCCGCTCGAGCGCTGGAACGCGATCATCGCGATCAACCTCAGCAGCACCTTTCACACCACCCGGCTGGCGCTGCCGGCGATGAAGGAGGCCAACTGGGGCCGCATCATCAACGTCGCCTCGGTGCACGGCCTGGTCGGCTCGGCGGGCAAGGCCGCCTATGTCGCGGCCAAGCATGGCGTGGTCGGCCTGACCAAGGTCACCGCGCTCGAGACCGCCACCAGCGGCGTGACCTGCAACGCGATCTGCCCGGGCTGGGTACTGACCCCGCTGGTGCAGCAGCAGGTCGACGCCAAGGCCGCCGCGCAGGGCATCAGCAACGAGCAGGCCACGCGCCAGCTGCTCGGCGAGAAGGAACCCTCGATGCAGTTCACCACGCCCGAGGAACTCGGCGAGCTGGCGGTCTTCTTCTGCTCGCCGGCCGGCAACAATGTGCGCGGCGTGGCCTGGAACATGGATGGCGGCTGGACCGCACAGTAAATCCCGGCGCGCTGCCGGTCGGGCAGCGCTGCTGTCAAAATAGGTCTTGTCTAGTACTGGAAGATCCGACATGCCGAATGCCACGCAGCGTCCCGACCGCATCCTGGTCGTGGACGACGATGCCCGTATCCGCGACCTGCTCAAGCGCTACCTGACCCAGGAGGGCCTGGAGGTGTTGCTGGCCGAAGACGGACGCAGCCTGAGCCGCGTCCTGCAGCGCGAATCGGTCGACCTGATCGTGCTCGACCTGATGTTGCCCGGCGAGGATGGCTTGAGCATCTGCCGCCGGCTGCGCCAGGCCAAGGACCGCACGCCCATCATCATGCTGACCGCCAAGAGCGAGGACATCGACCGCATCGTCGGGCTCGAGGTCGGCGCCGACGACTACCTCGGCAAGCCCTTCAACCCGCGCGAGCTGCTCGCGCGCATCCACGCGGTGCTGCGCCGGCGCCCGCCGGTCGAGGTGCCGGGCGCGCCTTCCAGCGGCGACGAGGTGGTGCAGTTCGGGCCCTACACGCTTGACCTGGGCCAGCGCACGCTGCGCAAGCAGGAGACCGACATCGCGCTGACGACCGGCGAGTTCGCGATGCTCAAGGCGCTGGTACGCCATCCGCGCCAGCCACTGTCGCGCGACAAGCTGGCCCAGCTCGCGCGCGGCCGCGAGTTCGAGCCCTTCGACCGCAGCCTCGACGTGCAGGTCTCGCGGCTGCGCAAGCTGATCGAGGAAGACCCGACCACGCCGCGCTACATCCAGACCGTCTGGGGCGTGGGCTATGTCTTCGTGCCGGAAGGACAGTCGGATTGAAGGCAGGCCCTCGCCTGCGCTGGCTCAGGCTGCGCCTGGCCCAGGCCATCGGCTGGCAAGGCATCAGCCTGTTCTGGCGCAACTGGTTCGCGCTGGCGCTGATCCTGCTCGGCTGCATGCTGGCCTGGCTGCAGAGCTACCGGGCGCTCGAATTCGAGCCCAGGGCGCTGCAAAGCGCGCGCCAGGTCGCCTCGCTGGTCAACCTGAGCCGGGCCGCGCTGCGCCATGTCGACCCGATCGCGCGCGTGTCATTGATGAAGTCGCTGCTCGACGAGGAAGAGGTACAGATCTCGGTGCGCGAGCCGGGCGACAGCTACCAGCCCTATGACCAGGATGCCTTCGGACGCCGCATCAGCGCCGAACTGACGCAGCTGCTCGGCAAGGGCACGCTGGTGGCGCGCGCGGTCAATGGCCGGGACGGGCTCTGGGTCGGCTTCAAGATCGGGCGCGAGCAGTTCTGGCTGCTGACCGATCCCAGGCGGGTCGGCGCGGTCGAGCGCGGCACCCTGCTGGTCTGGCTAGGGATCGCGGGCCTGTTCTCGCTGCTCGGATCGGCGGTGCTGGCGCGCCTGATCAACCAGCCGCTCAAGCGGCTGCAGGTGGCCGCGACCCAGGTGCGCGAGGGCAACTTCGCCTCGGTGCGACTGGACGAGACGGTCACCACCCAGGAGATCCGGGAGGTCAACATCGGCTTCAACCGCATGGCGCGCCAGCTCGGCCAGGCCGAACAGGACCGGGTGCTGATGCTGGCCGGCATCTCGCACGACCTGCGCACGCCGCTGGCCAGGCTGCGGCTGGAGGCCGAACTCAGCGTGAGCGACGAGAGCGCGCGCGCCGACATGGTGGCCGACATCGAGCAGGTCGATGCGACCATCGACAAGTTCCTCGACTATGCGCGCACCGGACCGGAGCGCAGCGAGCCGGTCGACCTGGTCAGCACCCTGAACGACGCGGTGCGGGCCTGCGGGACCAGGAGCCCGCTGCGGCTGCAGATGCAGGTCAGCCCCGGCACGGTGGTGCTGGGCGATGCGGTCGAGCTGCGGCGCGTGTTCTCGAATCTGCTGGAAAACGCGCTGCGCTATGGCCGTGGTGCCGACGGGATGGCCGAAGTCGAGGTCGAGGCCGAACTGCTGGCGCAGAAGGTGCGCGTGACGCTGCGCGACCACGGTCCCGGGGTCAGCGACGAGCAGCTGCCACGCCTGACCCAGCCCTTCTTCCGCGGCGATTCGGCCCGCACCGCGGCCAGCGGGTCGGGACTGGGGCTGGCGATCGTCAACAAGACGGTAGCGCGCATGGGTGGCCAGCTCACGCTGCGCCGGCACCCGGAAGGCGGCCTGGTGGCCGAGCTGCTGCTGCGGCGCGGCTGAAATCCAGCGAGCGCTGCGCGCAGCGCAGGGGCCTGGCAGCAGGCCGATGCAGATCCGCCTCAGCGGCGCATCAGCAGGGCGACGGCGCGCGCCTCGATGCTGCGGCCTTCGCCGACCGGCCCCATCTTCTCGGCGGTCTTGGCCTTGACGTTGACCTGGCTCGCATCGACGCCGAGCGCCTGCGCGATGCGCGAGCGCATCGCGGCCTTGTAGGGGGCCAGCTTGGGCGCCTGCGCGATCACGGTGCAGTCGACGTTGACGAGCTGGTAGCCGGTCCTGCCGACCGCCGCGACCGCCTGCTGCAGCAGCACGAAGGAATCCGCGCCCTTGAAGGCCGGGTCGTTGTCCGGAAAATGGGTGCCGATGTCGCCCAGGCCGGCGGCGCCGAGCAGCGCGTCGGTGATCGCGTGCAGCAGCGCGTCGGCATCCGAATGGCCGAGCAGGCCCTTCTCGTAGGGAATCTCGATCCCGCCCAGGATCAGGGGCCGGCCCTCGACCAGGGCATGGACATCCCAGCCCTCGCCGATGCGCAAGGGGGGCAAAGAGGAAATGGTGGCGCTCATGGGGACTCGCTGGCTTGAGAGGTGGGGGGGGAAAGACGGGCTCAGCCCGCGGCTGCCGCGCCGCGCAGGCGCAGCAGCGCCTCGGCCAGCGCGAAGTCTTCCGGGTAGGTGACCTTGAAGTTCTGCGCGCTGCCGCGCACCAGCTGCGGCGACAGCCCGCAGGCCTCGATCGCGCTGGCCTCGTCGGTGATGCCGGCGTAGCCGCCCGCCTCGGCGGCGGCCAGCGCCTGCTCGAGCGCGCCGAGGCGGAACATCTGCGGCGTCTGCGCCAGCCATTTGTCGTCGCGCGCCAGCGTGGCGGCCACGCGCGGGACATCGGAATCGGTCTGCGCCGCCTTCAGCGTGTCGGGCAGAGGCAGCGCCAGCAGGCCGCCGACCGGATCGTTGCGGCAGGCCTCGATCAGCGCGGCGATCTGCTGCGGCAGGATCAGGCAACGCGCCGCGTCGTGCACCAGTACCCAGTCGCGGGCATCGGCGCCAGCCTGCAGCAGGGCGCGCAGGCCGTTGTGCACGCTCGCGGCCCGGCTGGCGCCACCGACGCGCAGCAGCTGCACGCGCGGGTCCGCGCCGGACAGGCTGTCGTCATCGGGCGCGACGACCAGCGCGATGCTGGCGAGCTGCGGCAATGCCTGGAAGGCGGCCAGCGTATGGTCGACCAGGCGCCGCCCCGCCAGCAACTCGTACTGCTTGGGGCCGGAGCGGCCGGAGCGGCTGCCCGAACCGGCGCAGGGGATCAGGGCGTGGCAACGCGGGCCGGGCTGGGCGCCGGCGGCTGGGGAAATGGGGGGATAGACATGCAGCATGGGTCCGGGGATTCTAAAATCAGTCACGTCCACACCCCGCTCCCGCCTGGAGCGGGGTTTCGGTTTTTGCCGCTCGCCACAGACCCCGCATGGAACTGCCCAAACTCACCCCTGGCAAACGTTACAGCCTGCCGCGCCCGGCGGGCTCGGCCGACGCCCTGCTGCTGGCCCGGCTCGGCCTGCGCGAGAAAGCCGCCGGCCGCCCGGTCGCCATCGTCACGGCCGACGCCAACGATGCCCAGCGCCTGCTCGACGAGCTGCCCTTCTTCGCGCCGGGACTGCGCTGCGCCCTGTTCCCGGACTGGGAGACCCTGCCCTACGACAGCTTCTCGCCGCACCAGGACCTGATCAGCGAGCGGCTCGCCACCCTGTGGCGCATCCAGCAGCGCGACCAGGAGCAAGGCGCCGACGTGGTGATCGTGCCGGCCACCACCGCGCTGTACCGGCTGGCGCCGCCGGCCTTCCTGGCCGGCTACACCTTCGAGTTCAAGGTCAGGCAAAAGCTCGACGAGGCCAGGCTCAAGGCGCAGCTGACGCTGGCGGGCTACCAGCATGTGACCCAGGTGGTCAGCCCGGGCGAATACGCGGTGCGCGGCGGCCTGATCGACCTGTTCCCGATGGGCTCGCTGGTGCCCTACCGGGTCGACTTGTTCGACGACGAGATCGACTCGATCCGCACCTTCGACCCCGACAGCCAGCGCAGCCTGTATCCGGTGCCCGAGGTGAGGCTGCTGCCCGGACGCGAGTTCCCGATGGACGAGGCCGCGCGCAGCCTGTTCCGCAAGCGCTGGCGCGAACTGCTCGAGGGCGACCCGACCAAGAGCCGGATCTACAAGGACATCGGCAACGGAGTCGCCACCGCCGGCATCGAGTACTACCTGCCGCTGTTCTTCGAGCAGACCGCGACCGTGTTCGACTACCTCGGCGCGGACGCCACGCTGGTGCTGCACGGCGACCTGGAGCCGGCCTTCCAGCGCTTCTGGCAGGACACGCGCGAGCGCTACCGCCTGGTCCAGGGCGACCCGGACCGCCCCGCCCTGCCGCCTGAGACCCTGTTCCTCGACGCCGAAGGCTTCTATGCGGTGGCCAAGCCGCACATGCAGCTGGCACTGCGCCCTGGCACCCAGGATGTCGAGCACAGCGCCTGGATCCAGGCCCTGCCCGACCTGGGCGCGCAGCGCGGCGCCGACGACCCGCTGGCCAAGCTGCAGGCCCATATCCGCGCCAGCAGCGACCGCGTGCTGCTGCTGGCCGAGAGCGACGGCCGGCGCGAGAGCCTGCTCGACTTCCTGCGTGCCAGCGGGGTCAACCCACCGGCCTTCGACAGCCTGGCCGAGTTCCAGGCCAGCGACGAGAAGGTCGGCATCGCGACCGCCGCGCTCGCCAGCGGCTTCGCCTGGATCGAGGGCGGCATCGCCTTCGTCACCGAGACCGAGCTGTTCGCGGCCGGCCCGACCACGCGCCGCCGCCGCAAGCAGGAACAGGTCAGCGATGTCGATGCGCTGATCAAGGACCTGTCCGAGCTCAACGTCGGCGACCCGGTGGTGCACAGCGCGCATGGCATCGGGCGCTACCGCGGCCTGATCAACATGGACCTGGGCGAGAAGAACGCCGACGGCAGCCCCGCGCTGCAGGAATTCCTGCACCTCGAGTACGCCAACGACGCCACGCTCTACGTGCCGGTCAGCCAGTTGCAGCTGATCAGCCGCTACACCGGCGTCAGCGCCGACGAGGCGCCGCTGCACCGCCTGGGTTCTGGCCAATGGGAGAAGGCCAAGCGCCGCGCCGCCGAACAGGTGCGCGACGCCGCCGCCGAGCTGCTCAACATCTACGCCCGCCGCGCCGCGCGCGAGGGCCATGCCTTCCGCTACTCGCCGCACGACTACGAACAGTTCGCCAACGACTTCGGCTTCGAGGAAACCGCCGACCAGAAGGCCGCCATCCATGCGGTGATCCAGGACATGATCAGCCCGCAGCCGATGGACCGACTGGTCTGCGGCGACGTCGGCTTCGGCAAGACCGAGGTCGCCTTGCGCGCCGCCTTCGTCGCGGTCACCGGCGGCAAGCAGGTCGCCTTCCTGGCGCCGACCACGCTGCTGGCCGAGCAGCATTACCAGACCCTGATCGACCGCTTCGCCAAGTGGCCGGTCAGGATCGCCGAGATGAGCCGCTTCCGCACCACGAAGGAAATCAACGCGGCCCTGAAGGGCGTGGCCGACGGCACGGTCGACATCGTGGTCGGCACGCACAAGCTGCTGTCGGAAAAGACCCAGTTCAAGAACCTGGGCCTGCTGATCATCGACGAGGAACACCGCTTCGGCGTGCGGCACAAGGAGCAGATGAAGGCGCTGCGTGCCGAGGTCGACGTGCTGACCCTGACCGCGACGCCGATCCCGCGCACCCTGGGCATGGCACTCGAAGGCCTGAGGGATTTGAGCGTGATCGCCACCGCGCCGCAACGCCGGCTCGCCATCAAGACCTTCGTGCGCAGCGAGAGCAAGGGCGTGATCCGCGAGGCGGTGCTGCGCGAATTGAAGCGCGGCGGCCAGGTCTACTTCCTGCATAACGAGGTCGAGACGATCGAGAACCGCAAGCAGATGCTGGAAGATATCCTGCCCGAGGCGCGCATAGCCATCGCCCACGGCCAGATGCCCGAACGCGAACTCGAGCGCGTGATGCGCGACTTCGTGGCCCAGCGCTTCAACCTGCTGCTGTGCTCGACCATCATCGAGACCGGCATCGACGTGCCGACCGCCAACACCATCATCATGGCGCGCGCCGACAAGTTCGGCCTGGCGCAGCTGCACCAGTTGCGCGGCCGGGTCGGGCGCAGCCACCACCAGGCCTATGCCTACCTGCTGGTGCCCGACATCGAGGGCCTGACCAAGCAGGCGCAGCAACGCCTGGACGCGATCCAGCAGATGGAGGAGCTCGGCAGCGGCTTCTACCTCGCGATGCACGACCTCGAGATCCGCGGCGCCGGCGAGGTGCTGGGCGAGAACCAGAGCGGCAACATGCTCGAGGTCGGCTTCCAGCTCTACAACGAGATGCTGTCCGAAGCCGTCGAGTCGCTGAAGGCCGGGCGCGAACCCGACCTGCTCAATCCGCTCAACGTCACGACCGACATCAACCTGCATGCGCCGGCCTTGCTGCCCGACGACTACTGCGGCGACGTGCACCTGCGCCTGAGCTTCTACAAGAAGCTCGCGACCGCCAAGACCGCCGAGCAGGTCGACCGGCTGCTGGAGGAAATCGTCGACCGCTTCGGCAAGCTGCCGGCCCAGGCCCAGACCCTGATCGACGTGCACCGCCTGCGCGTGCTGAGCCAGCCCTACGGCGTGCAGAAGGTCGATGCGACGCCGGGCGTGATCCTGATCACCTTCCGCCCCAATCCGCCGATCGACCCGATGAAGATCATCGAGCTGGTGCAGAAGAACCGCCATGTCAAGCTCGCCGGCAACGACAAGCTGCGCATCGAGCGCGCGCTGGCCGAGCCGAAGGACCGGGCGCAGCTGGTGCGCGACATCTTGCGCTCGCTGGGGCAGCCGCAGGTGCCTGCGCCAGCCAACTGAGAGGCTTGCCATGCCGAAAATGAAAGCCGGGCTGGCAATGCTGCTGTTCATGCCTTTGGTAGCCTCGGCGGTCAACTGCGGTGACCTGACCACCCAGTCAGGCATGAACCAGTGCGCGGCAGCAGAGTACAAGAAGTCTGACCAGGCATTGAATCAGGCCTATGTTCGCTATCGGTCCCGCTTGGACGAGGCACAGAAACACCAGCTCATGGAAGTCCAGCGCGCCTGGATCAGCTTCCGCGATCTCAACTGCGAGTTCAAGAGTTCAGGCATCCTGGGTAGCAGCGCGCATCCTTTTGCTCTGGCAAGCTGCAGGACTGAAATGACCGAAATACGAGTGCGCGAGCTGCAAGAGCTGGAAAACTGCAAAGAAGGCGACTTGCTCTGTCCATCATGGAGATGATTCTTTCCAGATAAAAGCATCTGGCGCATGCCTAGACACGGCCCCATTGCCACAGCCTCCAGATACGCCACCAGCCTCGAAAGGCGACCGCACCTCGCCCACCCCGGTATCCCCGGCAACGGCCTCTAGCGCCTGGCGCAGCACCGACTGCCGCTGGCAGCGCCCGCTCAGCCCGCAATGGTCTAGGGCCTGTTAACGCAATC
>NZ_PVLQ01000110.1 GCF_002980595.1 Malikia granosa | reverse complement strand
CAGCCGCTAACACAACTGGACATTTTGGCGGTATCGGGGTAAGTTCGCCGGCATGGTCAGAAGACAAATCAGCGATGAACTGTGGCTGACACTGGAGCCGCTGCTGCCACCGTTCATACCCTCGCCCAAGGGCGGACGCCGCCGCTCGGTCGATGACCGGGCGGCCTTGAACGGCATCCTGTTCGTGCTGCAGACGGGCATCCCCTGGGAAGACCTGCCCAAGGAGTTGGGCCTGGGCAGCGGCATGACTTGCTGGCGGCGCTTGCGCCACTGGCAGGGCAGCGGGGTCTGGGCGAAGCTGCATCAGGCCATGCTCAGCAAGCTGCGCGAGCATGACCGCATCGACTGGAGCCGGGCCAGCATAGACAGCGCCAGTGTGGCCAGCCCCCGGGGGGCCAAGAGACAGGCCCGAACCCGACAGACCGAGGCAAGCTCGGCAGCAAGCGCCACCTTGTCGTAGATGCGCAAGGCATCCCGCTGGCCCTGACGGTGACGGGAGCGAACCGGCATGATTCGATGGCGTTCGAGACCACGCTCGATGCGCTGGTGGCCGTACCCGGCTTGCGGGGACGACCGAGGAAGCGCCCGGACAAGCTGCATGCGGACAAGGGCTACGATTTTGAGCGCTGCAGGCGCTACTTGAAGCGGCGCGGCATTCAGGCGCGCATCGCCCGCAGGGGTATAGAGAGCCGCGAGCGCCTGGGGCGACACCGCTGGGTCGTGGAGCGCACACATGCCTGGTTTGCGGGCTTTGGCAAACTGCGCATCCGCTTCGAGCGAAGCCTGGAGACGCACATGGCCTTGCTGACCTTGGCTGCCGCCATCATCTGTTCGCGATTTGTTGAGGACTTGTGTTAGCGGCTG
>NZ_PVLQ01000011.1 GCF_002980595.1 Malikia granosa | reverse complement strand
AATGTCGGAGAAACGCAGGAATTTCATGGTCTTGGTGCAACAGCTGGGGGAAGGCCTGATTGTAGAAGGGCATCGATAGTCGCTATCAATCCCATAACGAATCTTGATTCATTCAATGAATGAGAATCGCTATCATTGACGCACGGCAGGCAAGCAGGAGTTGCATCATGGCCCACATCAGACATTTCGCTCGCCAGCACCGGCACACCCTCATGAAGACCGGCAGCTACTACCTGACCCATATCACCGTGGCGGCCGGCGTCGCCTATGCGGTGACCGGGGACCTGTGGGCCGCGCTGACCTTGAGCCTGCTCGAGCCCACGGTCCAGGCCGGCGTCTATTTCTTCCATGAACGGGCCTGGGCCCGGCATGGCGCCGGCTGACCCTTCACCCCTGCATTTTGGTCGCTGGCGCTTCGAGGCCGGTGGCGTTCGTGGTTCGTCCGGCACCCGGCCGCGGGCTGGCTTGATAGCGGTCCAGCGCCAGTCCCTCGGTGCGGATGGCCGGGCAGCGCCCCAGGATCTGGTCGGCCAGCAGCTGGCCCGAGCCCGCCGCCATGGTCCAGCCCAGCGTGCCATGCCCGGTGTTGAGGTAGAGCTGCTCGTAGCGGGTGGCGCCGATCAGGGGCGTGCCGTCCGGCGTCATCGGGCGCAGGCCGGTCCAGAACTCGGCGCGCGCCAGGTCGCCGCCCGGGAACAGGTCGCGCGTCACCATCTCGAGCGTCTCGCGGCGGCGCGGATTCAGCCGCAGGTCGAAGCCGCTGAGTTCGGCCATGCCGCCGACGCGCAGGCGGTCATCGAAGCGGGTCAGCGCGATCTTGTAGCTTTCGTCCAGCACGGTCGATTGCGGTGCCAGCGCCGGATCGCGCAAGGGCATGGTGAGCGAATACCCCTTGACCGGATAGACCGGGAGGTCCAGCCCGAGCGGGGCCAGCAGCGCGCGCGAATAGCTGCCCAGCGCCAGCACATAGCGGTCGGCGCGCAACAGTTCGCGCTCCGGACCACCGAGCTGCACGCCCGTGATCCGGCCGGCTTCGCTGCGGATGGACTCGATCTCTGCGCCGAAGCGGAACTCCACCCCGAGCTGGCGCGCCTGTTCGGCCAGCGCCAGCGTGAAGCGGTGGCAGTCGCCGGTCTCGTCGTTCGGCAGTCGCAGGCCGCCGACCAGCCGCTCGCGCGCCTGCGCCAGGCCGGGCTCGGCGCGCACCACGCCGTCACGGTCCAGCAGTTCGTAGGCCACGCCGCATTCCTGCAGCACGGCGATGTCGCGCGCCGCCGCATCGAGCTGGGCCTGGGTACGGAACAGCTGCAGCGTGCCGCCCTGGCGCTGCTCGTACTCGATGCCGGTGTCGGCGCGCAACTGGCGCAGGCAGTCGCGGCTGTACTCGGCCACGCGCATC
Source organism: Malikia granosa (assembly GCF_002980595.1). Lineage (GTDB taxonomy): Bacteria > Pseudomonadota > Gammaproteobacteria > Burkholderiales > Burkholderiaceae_C > Malikia > Malikia granosa. The sequence continues at coordinate 129,399 of NZ_PVLQ01000011.1, read as the reverse complement.
ATGCGTTCCTTGTTGACGCCGTAGCGTTGCGGCGTGCAGTTGCGCAGCATCGCCGCCATCCAGCGCCACTGGTACAGGCTGCCGTCAGGCCGCACGGCCAGCGGGGCATGGCGCTGCAGCAGCCATTTCAGCGCCTTGAGCGGAATGCCCGGCGCGGCCCAGGGCGTCGAATAACCGGGCGACACCTGCCCTGCATTGGCGAAGCTGGTTTCCAGCGCCGGCCCGGCCTGGCGGTCGAGCACGACCACTTCGGCGCCGCCGCGGGCCAGGTAATACGCCGTGCTGACGCCGATGACGCCACTGCCAAGAACCAGGACTTTCATGCGACCCCCTCTGTCGTTGCGCTATAAAGAGGAAGTCTATGGATCTCGTACAGCAAATGTTGCTGAATTTCCATGGATTTCCAGCAGTTTTCACGGCCGATGCGGCCGTCATCCCAGCCCCGACAGTGAAATGCCCGAACTCGACCGCCTGGACCGGAAAATCCTCGATGCCCTGCAACGCAACGGCCGCATCACCATGACCGAGCTCGGCGAGCAGATCGGCCTGTCGACCTCGCCTTGCGCCGAGCGCGTGCGCCGGCTCGAGCGCCAGGGCGTCATCACCGGCTACCACGCGCGCGTCAACCCCCAGGCCATAGGCAAGACCCTGCTGGTATTCGTCGAGATCACGCTGACCGCCAAGTCGGGCGAGGTGTTCGAGGCGGTGCGGCGCGAAATGCTCGGCCTGTCCGACGTGATGGAATGCCACCTGGTGTCCGGCAGCTTCGACTACCTGGTCAAGGCGCGCCTGCACGCCATGTCGGACTACCGCGACCTGCTCGGCAGCATCCTGAAGAAGATACCGGTGCCGGCGCAGTCGCACAGCTATGTGGTGATGGAGGAGGTCAAGGAGTCGAGCTACCTGTCGATCACGACCTGACCAGGGCCGGATGGCCTGGTACAGCGGCACTGCGATTCGCTACACTGGATCGGCTGCCAGCCGATTCGACAGGCTGGCCTTGCTAGGGGGATGACAATGAAGATCTTGCACTGGGGCATGGCCCTGATCCTGGCGGCCACGCTGAGCGGCTGCGGCTACAACGACTTCCAGCGCCTCGACGAGCAGTCGAAGTCGGCCTGGTCCGAGGTGCTCAACCAGTACCAGCGCCGCGCCGACCTGGTGCCGAACCTGGTCGCGACCGTCAAGGGCGAGGCGAATTTCGAGCAGGAGACGCTGACGCGCGTGATCGAGGCGCGCGCCAAGGCGACCTCGATCCAGCTCACGCCGCAGATGCTGGAGGACCCGCAGGCGATGCAGCGCTTCCAGGCCGCCCAGGGCCAGCTCGGCAGCGCGCTGAGCCGGCTGCTGGTGGTGTCCGAGCAATACCCCACCCTGAAGGCCAACCAGGCCTTCGGCGACCTGCGCGTGCAGCTCGAAGGCACCGAGAACCGCATCACGGTCGCGCGCAACCGTTATATCCAGTCGGTGCAGGAGTACAACGTGCTCGCGCGCAGCTTCCCGAGCAACCTGACCGCGATGGTGTTCGGCTATCACGCCAAGGCCGGCTTCACCGTCGCCGACGAGGCCGCGATCAGCGCGCCGCCCAAGGTCGACTTCGGGGCCAAATGATGACGCCGGCCCTGCGCGGGATCTGGCTCTGGCTGCTGTGCGGCCTGCTGGCCTGGCCGCTGGCCGGTCTGGCCCAGCCGCTGCAGCCGATCCCGCCGCTGAGCGCGCGCGTGATCGACCAGACCGCCACCCTGACCGATGCGCAGCGCCGGGCGCTGGAGGACAAGCTCGCCGCCTTCGAGCGCGAGCGCGGCAGTCAGGTCGTGGTGCTGCTGGTACGCACGACTGCGCCCGAGGACATCGCCGACTACACCCAGCGCCTGGGCGATGCCTGGAAGATCGGTCGCAAGACGGTCGGCGACGGCGTGCTGCTGGTCGTCGCCAAGGATGACCGGACGCTGCGCATCGCGACCGCCAAGGCGGTCGAGGGCGCGATCCCCGACCTGATCGCGCACCGCATCATCGAGGGCGTGATCACGCCGCGCTTCAAGCAGGGCGAGTTTTACGCCGGGCTCGATGCCGGGGTGGAGCAGATCCTGGCGCGGCTCAAGGGCGAGGAACTGCCCTTGCCCCCGGCCCAGGCGACGAGCGGGCCGGGCGTCAACGGGGAGGAGCTGCTGATCTTCATCGGCCTGGCCGCCCCCGTCATCACCCGGGTGCTGCGCGGCATCCTGGGCCGGGTCCTGGGCAGCCTGGCGGCGACTGCCATCGTGGGCGGCATTGCCTGGTCCTTCACCGGTTCGGTCTTCATTGCGCTGGCGGCCGCCCTGCTGGCGCTTGTCATGGGCTTGCTGATGGCCAACCGGCCCGTTCGCGGCGGCGGCGGGCCAGGGGGACCGGGCGGTGGCTGGGGCGGCGGATCGGGCGGGGGTTTCTCTTCCGGCGGCAGCTCCCGTGACAGCGGCGGTGGCGGGTTTTCCTCGGGCGGCGGCGGCAATTTCGGCGGCGGCGGTTCCTCCGGTCGCTGGTGAACCCGCGCTTTCCGCCTTTCCTGCGGTCCCCCTGCGCCGGCCTGTGGCAAGCCACAGGTAGCCCTTCGGCTGCAGGGCTGCCCAGCCCTGCAATAATGCGCCACGAAGTCCGCTGCACCATGTGGCGGCTTCTTTCACCTGATGGAGAAGACTGCCATGCCGCAACAGGAAGACAAGCGCGCCGAACTGCGCCGCGCCGCCCTTGAATATCACGAGTTCCCGACCCCGGGCAAGGTGGCGATCGCCGCCACCAAGCAGCTGACCAACCAGCGCGACCTGGCGCTGGCCTATTCGCCCGGTGTCGCCGCGCCCTGCGAGGAAATCGTCGCCGACCCGAACAACGCCTTCAAGTACACCAGCCGCGGCAACCTGGTCGGCGTGATCACCAATGGCACGGCGGTGCTCGGCCTGGGCGACATCGGTCCGCTGGCCGCCAAGCCGGTGATGGAAGGCAAGGGCGTGCTGTTCAAGAAGTTCGCCGGCATCGACGTGTTCGACATCGAGATCAGCGAGAAGGACCCGGACAAGCTGATCGAGATCATCGCCGCGCTCGAACCGACCTTCGGCGGCATCAACCTTGAGGACATCAAGGCGCCCGAGTGCTTCTACATCGAGAAGAAGCTCAAGGAACGCATGAAGATCCCGGTCTTCCACGACGACCAGCATGGCACGGCGATCGTGGTCGGCGCGGCGCTGCTCAACGGCATCAAGGTGGCCGGCAAGGACATCAAGAGCGTCAAGCTCGTGACCTCGGGCGCCGGTGCCGCCGCGCTGGCCTGCCTGGGCCTGCTGGTCAAGCTCGGCCTGCCGCGCGAGAACATCTATGTCACCGACCTGGCCGGCGTGGTCTACCAGGGCCGCACCGAGCTGATGGACGCCGACAAGGCTCAGTATGCCCAGCCGACCGACGCGCGCACGCTGCGCGAGGTCATCGTTGGCGCCGACATCTTCCTCGGCCTGTCGGCCGGCGGCGTGCTCAAGCCCGACATGGTGGTCAGCATGGCCGAGCGCCCGCTGATCTTCGCGCTGGCCAACCCGAACCCCGAGATCCTGCCCGAGGACGTCAAGGCGGTGCGCGACGATGCCATCATGGCGACCGGCCGCACCGACTACCCGAACCAGGTCAACAATGTCCTGTGCTTCCCCTACATCTTCCGCGGTGCGCTCGACGCTGGCGCCTCGACCATCACCGACGAGATGGAAGTGGCTGCGGTGCATGCCATCGCCGACCTCGCACAGGCCGAGCAGAGCGATGTGGTGGCGGCGGCCTATTCGGGCGAGACGCTGGCCTTCGGCCCCGAATACCTGATCCCCAAGCCCTTCGACCCGCGCCTGATGATGAAGATCGCGCCGGCGGTGGCGCAGGCGGCGGTCGACAGCGGCGTCGCGCTGCGCCCGGTGCAGGACATGGACGCCTACCGCGACAAGCTGCAGAGCTTCGTGTTCGCTTCCGGCACCATGATGAAGCCGGTCTACTCGATCGCCAAGCGGGCGCTGCACAAGCGCATCGCCTACGCCGAGGGCGAGGAAGAGCGCGTGCTGCGCGCCTGCCAGGTGGTGGTCGACGAGGGCCTGGCGCGTCCGACCCTGATCGGCCGTCCGGCCATCATCGAGCAGCGGGTCCAGAAGTTCGGCCTGCGCCTCAAGGAAGGCCTGGACTATGACGTCGTCAACGTCGAGCAGGACCATCGCTACCGCGACTTCTGGCAGACCTATCACCAGCTGGCCGCGCGCAAGGGCGTGACCGAGCAGCTGGCCAAGATCGAGATGCGCCGTCGCCTGTCGCTGATCGGCGCCATGCTGCTGCGCAAGGGCGATGTCGACGGCCTGATCTGCGGCACCTGGGGCACCAACCCGCTGCACCTGAACTACATCGACCAGGTGATCGGCAAGCGCGAAGGCGCGCATTGCTATGCGGCCATGAACGCGCTGATGCTGCCGGGCCGGGCGGTCTTCATCGTCGACACCCATGTCAACTACGACCCGAGCGCCGAGCAGCTGGCCGAGATCACGATGATGGCGGCGCGCAAGGTGATGCGCTTCGGCATCACGCCCAAGGCGGCGCTGCTGTCGCATTCCAACTTCGGCAGCTCCGACCAGCCGTCGGCGGTCAAGATGCGCCAGACGCTCGAACTGCTGCGCGAACAGGCGCCCTGGCTCGAGGTCGATGGCGAGATGCATGGCGACGTGGCGCTCGATGCGCAGGCGCGCGCGGCCATCATGCCCGGCAGCACGCTGGCGGGTGACGCCAACCTGCTGGTCTGCCCCAACGTCGATGCCGCCAACATCGCCTACAACCTGCTCAAGACCGCCGCGGGCGGCGGCATCGCGATCGGCCCGATGCTGCTCGGCGTGGCCAAGCCGGTGCATATCCTGACCGCGAGCGCGACCGTGCGCCGCATCGTCAACATGACGGCGCTGACCGTGGCCGAGGCCAATATCGGCTCGCGCGCCGTTCAGTCGAGCTGATCCCCCGCTCGCGGGCCTGAACCCTGGTGGGGCGCCATGTTGCGCCGCACCAGGGTTCTTGCTTTTTGGGGCGGTATCAGGCACACTTACGGCCTTGGATTTCCGGGTTAACCCCTACGGTTGTCGTAGCGGTTGACCCTGGAGCGACAGGGGTTGGATGTTCGAGAAAAACCGTCCTGCAGCCTTGCTGATCCGGTCCGAAGACCCGCTTCCGCAAGCAAGTCGGTTGCACCAGGTAATGACTGGGCAACAAGACCGCACGATTGAATATACCGCATCGAAGCCCGGTGTCGCCGCGGGTCCTGCGCCATCACTGGGGCTTGCCGCGACATCAGCATCCGACACCTGAAGCCTGTAATTACTCTTACTGCTGACCGTGGACGCCGATCCAGGCGCGCGCAGCCAGCAGCGGAATCATAGACAACTGAATTGGAAAGAGACCTGGGGATGGACCAGCCACTTCGTAACGTGCGCAGCAATATCGTTCAATCGATCCGGGCTTTCACGGTCAAGGACCTGCAGGCAGCCGCCGAGCAACTCGGCCATCACTTCCTCTATGCCAACCTGGCGACTGCCACCAACAAGCAGGACGTGCTCGACCTGATCGCCCAGCAGTACACGCTGCCCGCGACCTTCGGCAAGAACTTCGATGCCCTCTACGACTGCATGACCGATGTGGTGCACAAGTCGGGCCAGCAGACCGGCTTCATCGTCGTGCTCGAGCATATCCCGACCAGCCCGAAGTTCGACAAGGAAGCGCGCGAGCTGCTGCTCGACATCTTCCGCGACATCGCCGACTACTGGAACGACCGCAAGGTGCCGTTCCGCTGCTTCTACAGCTTCTCGGTGGCGCGCGCGACCAAGGGCGCCGAACTCGGTGCCAGCGACGAGCCGACCCTGACCGACAAGCTGGTCGACGTCAGCCCGCAGGCGCTGCGCATGAGCAGCCCCTTCAACGCCGGCTACTGGCTCAGCGCGGCCTGAGTCCGGCCCGGGCGAGGCCTTTGCTGCCGTCGTCCTTGGCTTGAACCATCAAGGCCGGTTCCGGCCAGTCCAAGGCCCGCTTGCAGCGGGCCTTTCGCTTGTCTGTAGCCTGCGGTTTCCCCAAGCCGGATCAATGCCCTTGGCCGCCCGGGCCGGCGGCACTACAGGCCTGGGCCAGCGCCACGTATTCGGCCACCGGCACCTCCTCGGCGCGGCGCTGCAGGTCGAAGTCGCCGGCAAAGCCGCGCGCCTCGAGCCAGCGGCCCAGGCTGTGGCGCAACAGCTTGCGCCGCATCGAGAACGCGACCTGCACCAGTTCCTCGAGCAGCTTGGCATCGAGCTGCGGCGGGTTCGCCAGCGGCACCATGCGCACGATCGCGCTGTCGACGCGCGGCGGCGGGTCGAAGCTCTCGGGCGGCACGAACAGCACGTTGGCCATCTCGTAGCGCCATTGCAGCATCACGCTCAGGCGGCCGTAGTCGGCCGTGCAGGGCCGACCCACCATCCGGTCGATGACCTCCTTCTGCAGCATGAAATGCTGGTCCTGCACCACGTCGGCGACGCCGAGCAGGTGGAACAGGATCGGGGTCGAGATGTTGTAGGGCAGGTTGCCGACCACCCGCATCGGTTCCGGCCGGCTGGCCGCGAGCGCGCGGAAGTCGACCTTCAGCACGTCGGACTCGATCACGGTCAGCTGCGGATGGGCGCGCAAGCGCACGGCCAGGTCGCGGTCGAGCTCGACCACGGTCAGCTGGCCCAGGCGTTCGACCAGGGGCTGGGTCAGCGCGGCGAGGCCGGGCCCGATCTCGACCACGAACTGGCCGGGCTTGGGGGCGATCTCGTTGACGATGGCTTCGATGATGGACTGGTCGGACAGGAAATGCTGGCCGAAGCGCTTGCGCGCCTTGTGGGGGGCGTTCACTGGGGGGGCTCGCGGTATTCGATGTAAGCCCGGGCGCGCAGCTCGCGCACCCAGGTCTCGTAGGCCTCTTCGGCCTTCTGTTCACGCAGCAGGTTGCGTACCCATTCGCGCTGCTCGCGCGCGCTCAGCGGCACCTGGCGGCGTTCCTGGACCTGGATCAGGTGCACGCCGAAGCGCGACACCAGCGGTTCGGACAGCTGGCCCGGGGCGAGCCGGTTCATCGCCTGCTCGAACTCGGGCACGAACATGCCGGGGTTGGCCCAGCCGAGTTCGCCGCCGGCACTGGCCGAGCCGTCCTGGCTGTACTGGCGCGCGAGTTCCTCGAAGCGGGCCGAGCCGTTGCCGATGCGCTGGCGCAGCTCCTGCAGGCGCGCGATCGCCGCTTCCTGGCTCAGCTGGGCGCCCGGGCGCAGCAGGATATGGCGCACCCGGGTCTGGGTGTAGTTGGCGTCGGGCAGGCCGGCGTTGCGTTTCTCGACCAGCTTGAGCACATGGAAGCCGGCGCCGCTGCGCACCACATCGGAGATCTGGCCGGTCTGCAGCGAGCGGATGGCATCGACGAACAGGGACGGGTAGCGCTCGACGCTGCGCAGGCCGAGCTGGCCGCCATTGGCCTTGTCGGGTGCGTCGGAGAACTCGCGCACCAGCGCCGTGAAGTCGGCGCCGCCGCGGGCGCGCTGGGCCAGCTGCTCGGCGCGCTGGCCCAGCTTTTCTACCGTCGCCGCGTCGGCGCCCTCGGGCACCCGGACCAGCAGCTGGGCCAGGTTGAGTTCGGCCAGCTCGGGGCTCTGGTGCTCGGCCAGGTAGGCATCGATCTCCTGCTCGCTGATCTTGATGCGGCTGTCGACCTCGCGCTCGCGCACCCGTTGCAGCAGCAGCTCGTTGCGCAGGTTGGCGCGCAGGCTCTCGCTGTCCTCGCCCATGGCCTGCAGGCGCGCGCGCAGCTGCTCGACGCTGAGGCCATTCTGGCGCGCGATGTTCTCCTCGGCCTGGGTCAGCGCCGCGTCATCGATCTTGAGCCCCTGCTCGGCTGCGGCTTGCAGTTGCACCCGCTCGAGGATCAGCCGCTCGGTGAGCTGGCGCAGCAGCTCGGCGCGCGGCGGCAGCTGGGTGCCGGCCGGCGGCTGCAGGCGCGCCAGCCGCGCCAGCACCTCGTGGCTGGTGACCGGCTCCGAGTTGACCAGGGCCACGACATGGTTGGCCGGCAGCACCTGGGCGACGGGTGCCGCCGCGGTCGGCGGGACCGTGCTGGCGCTGGTCGCGGCGGGCTTGGCAGCGCTCGCAGCCGGCCGCGAACCCGCCTTGGAGGGCTTCTGGGCCTGTGCCGTAGCCAGGCCGCCGGACAGCAGCAAGGCGCTGGCCAGGACAAGGGATTTATTCATAACGCTCGAACCGGCTGGGCGGATTGATTTCTTCACGCAGGGATTGATAGCGGGGCACATTGTTGCGCAAGGACTGCAGCGGGCTGGAGCCGATGCGGGTGAAACCCGAGAACTCGAGCTGGAACATGATGCGCTGGTTGGCGCCCGACTGGCTGTTCTGCAGCCGCTCCAGCACGACCCGGCCGATCCAGCAGCAGGCATCGTATTCGAAGCCGACCAGCAGATCGACAATCTTGTTCTCGGGCAGGCTGTAGTTGATGCGGCCGACGCTGTACCACTGGTTCGGCCCCAGGCCGCGGCCCGCCACGCCGTCCGGCGCCTGGCCGAACAGGCCCTGCAGCGGCCATTGCCAGCCCAGGTCGAGCTGGCGGCTGCTTTCGACCGCCGTCTGCTGCTTGACCCGGTAGGCGGTGCTCAGCACGCGGTAGGGCCCCGGCATGTAGCGCAGGCTCAGCGTGTTGCGGGTCGATTCGCCGCTCTCGGGGTTGTATTGCAGGCTGCTGTCGAGCGACCACTGCGGCGTCCATTGCACCCGCGCGCCGAGCAGCAGGTCGGTCAGGCCGGCCGACATCGCGCTCTCGCCTGGCAGTCCGATGCGCTGCTCGCGGAAGCGGTAGCGCTGCGCCACGCCCAGGCTCACCAGCTCGGCGCCGTTGTCGGGATGCAGCAGGCGGGTCGTCGCACCGACGGTCAGCGCATCGAGGTCGGCGATGCGGTCATGGCCGGCATAGGGGTTGGACAGGTAGATGGTGCTCAGGTTGAAGTCGTAGGGCGCACTGTCGTAGCTCGGCAGATAGCCCTGCTCGCGGTAGGGGGTGTGCGAGTAGTAGAGCCGGGGCTCGAGCGTCTGCACCAGGTCGCGGCCGAAATAGCGCGCCTCGCGCTCGAAGAAAAGGCCGCTGTCCAGGCTGAGCGTCGGCACCGCCAGGCCCTGGCTCGACCGGCCATTGCCGAGCGCCTGGTCGAACTGGTACTGGCGCAGGTGCATCTGCATGCCGGGCTTGACGAACCAGCCCGGCGCCTGCCAGCTCTTGCTGAGCTGGGCCACTGCCAGCGCCCGCTGGCCGTCCAGCACGGTGGCGGTCTGGCCGTTGCCGATCTGGACCTGGCGGTCGGTGGCGAACTGGGTCAGCTCGGTCTGCAGCGAGCCCTGCCAGCCCGGATTGCCGGCCAGGCTGAATGGCGCCGGCGCCAGTCGGGCCGCCAGCGAGGGCACGCGGTCATAGGGCGCGAGGATCTGGGCTGCCGGCGCCGGGTCCTGCAGCGTCTGCCAGCTGTAGCTGCCGGCCGAGAACGACCAGTCGCCGCTGCCCCAGGACAGCACGGCCTCGCTCGGCAGCAGGCGCTGCGTCAGCACCTTGCTCGATTGCGGGAAGTCGCGCCAGTAGTTGGCGTCGCTGACCTGGTTCAGGTTCAGCCGCAGGCCCAGGTTGTCGATCCCGGTCGGCGCAGACAGGCGCTGCCGGTGCTGGATCGAGGCCTGCCAGCGGTCGGCCGAGCGCAGCTGGTCGTTGCCCATGTAGGCACCCCGCCACTCGCCGCTGTAGTCGCTGTCCAGATAGCGGAATTCGCCGGCCAGGTCCAGGCCGCGCTTGCTCATCAGCGTCGGGGTCAGCGTGGCGTCACGCTGGGGCGCGAGGTTGAGGTAGTAGGGCAGCGAGACCTCGATGCCGCTTTGGGTGCCGATGTTGAAGCTCGGCGGCAGCAAGCCGGTGCGTCGCTTGTCGGACAGCGGGAACTGCAGATAGGGCGCCGCCAGCACCGGCAGGCCCTGGAAATGCAGCACCCCCTGGTGCGCAGTCCCGGTATCGGTCGCGCTGTCGAACTCCATCCGGCTGGCCGACACCCACCAGTCGGGGTTCCAGGGGCCCGATTCGGGGCGGGCGCAGGTCGAATAGATCACCTGCTCGGCGCTGGAGCGGTCCGGCCCCAGGAAATCGAGCCGGCTCGCCTGGCCCTGGCCGCCGTTCTTGAGCAGCGTGAAGCGCGGCTGCAGGAAATAGCCCTCGTTGCTGTCGAGCTTGAGCTGCAGCTCGGGGCCCTCGTAGACGTTGCCGAGCCGGTTGATGCGGACCCCGCCGCTGGCGCGCACGGTGTCGTCGGCCACGTCATGCTCGATCCGGCCCGCCTTGAGCACCATCTCGTGGCGTCGCAGTTCGGCATGGCCCTCGACCAGGGTCCGGACATCGGTCTGGCCCTCGATCTGGTCGCCGTAGAGGAAGGTCGGCCCCGCCTGCCGCGAGTCGCCGGCCAGGCGTTCCTGCAATTGCAGGCTGGGCTGCAGGACCAGCCCGGGCTCTACGTCACTGGACTGGGCGGCAGCCTGACCCAGCAGCGCGTTGCCGGCCGCAAGCAGGAAGGCAGCGCGCAAGGCAGCGCTGACGGGGCGCAGGCGCAGTCGCGGCGGGGCGGCGTTGTGGGGCTCGGAGGGCACGGGTTGATGAGGGCTTGGTGGCGCGCGGACGCGCCGTTCGTAGAATAGCTGGGCAATTATCCACGAGGCCCGCGCCGCGGGTCGCTGCTGCAGGCCAGACCTGTGGTGCGCCAGATCCAGCTTATACATGTCACAAGACCCTTCCGCCAACCCGTCCTCCATTGCCTGGACCGACCCGCAGCGCCAGTCCGCCTTCGAGGCCTGGCTGGCCCGGGCGGCTGCCGCGCATGGCCTGCTGCCCGCCAGCCTGCGCCTGGCCTCGGCCGACGCGAGCTTCCGGCGCTATTTCCGCATCGATGCGGCCGCTGGCACGCGCGTGATCATGGACGCGCCGCCCGAGAAGGAAAACTGCCAGCCCTTCGTCCAGGTCGCCGCGCTGCTGCGCGAGGCCGGCGTGCGCGTGCCCGAAGTGCTGGACTGGGACCAGGCGGGCGGCTTCATGCTGCTCGACGACCTGGGCGACCGGACCTTGCTGACCGTGCTCGACCCGAAGCGGCAAGACGAGGCGCTGCCCTATTTCAAGGATGCCACCACGGCCTTGCTCGAGCTGCAGCGCAGCGCGCGTCCGGACTGGCTGCCGGCCTATGACGCCGCGCTGCTGCAGCGCGAGCTGCAGCTGTTCCCCGACTGGTACCTGGCGCAGCACAAGGGCGTGGCGATCGACGCTGCGATGCGCGCGACGCTGGACAAGACCTTCGCGCTGCTGGTCGAGCGCAACCTGGCCGCGCCGACCGTGCTGGTGCACCGCGACTTCATGCCGCGCAACCTGATGCTGCCGCGCGCAGGCTTCGATCCCACCGATCCGGCCCGGCGTCTGGGCGTGCTCGACTTCCAGGACGCGGTCTGGGGCCCGATCACCTACGACATCGCCTGCCTGACGCGCGACGCCTTCCTGAGCTGGGAGGAGGATTTCGTGCTCGACGTCACGATCCGCTACTGGGAGCGCGCGCGCAAGGCCGGCCTGCTCGACTTCGATGGCTGGAGCAGCGACTTCGGCGCCTTCTACCGCGCGGTCGACTGGATGGCGCTGCAGCGCCACCTCAAGGTCGCCGGCATCTTCGCGCGCCTGACGCTGCGCGACGGCAAGCCGCAGTACCTGGCCGATGCGCCGCGCTTCATCCACTACATCCGCAGCACCGCGTTGCGCTACCGCGAGCTCACCCCCCTGCTGCGCCTGATCGACAAGGTCGAGGGCTGGGAAGCCGCGACCGGCTTTGCCTACGGCAGGACCTGAGCCATGCCGCGCATCTACCAGCCCCATGCCCTGCAGGCCGGCCTGCAGCTTGAACTCACGCCCGAGGGCGCGCGCCATGTCCAGGTGCTGCGGCTGCAGCCCGGCGACGGCATCACCCTGTTCGGCGATCCGGTCTGCGGCGGCGAATGGGACGCGACCGTGCTCAGGATGGGCCGCAGCAGCGTCGAGGTCGAGGTCGGCGCCCATCATGCGGTCGAGCGCGAGCCGGCGCGCGCCGTGCACCTGGCGGTCGGCATGCCGGCCAACGAGCGCATGGACTGGCTGGTCGAGAAGGCGACCGAGCTCGGTGTCGCCAGCCTCCAGCCGCTGATGACCGAGCGCAGCGTGCTGCGCCTCAAGGGCGAGCGCGCCGACAAGAAGCAGGCCCACTGGCAGGCGGTCGCCATCGCGGCCTGCGAGCAGTGCGGCGGCAACCGCGTGCCGCTGATCCATCCGGTGCGCAGCTTGGACGACTGGCTGCGCCAGCCCGCGCCCGAGGGCCTGCTGCGCGGCGTGCTGTCGCTGGCGCCGGGTTCCAGGCCGCTGCTGCAGGTGGCGGCCACCGATCCGGCGGCACCGCTGCTGCTGGTCCATGGCCCCGAGGGCGGCCTGTCGCCGCAGGAGGAGCAGGCGCTGCTGGTCCAGGGCTTCGCGCCGGTCACGCTGGGCCCGCGCGTGCTGCGCGCCGAGACCGCAGCGATCGCCGCGCTGGCCGCGATCGCGCTGTCGACCTGATCCGGTTCTGACGCCTGGACCTGGGTCAGGCGCCGGCGGTCACTTCCAGCGCGTCGCTTCCAGGCTCACGCTGCCCTTGTCGCTGCTGAGCGTCAGCACCTGGTCGTGGATGGTGGCCTGCAGCTGCATGCTGCGCTCGGCCAGGCCTTCGAGTTCCTGTGCCGCCTCGGTCGGCAGGCGCCAGACCTGCAGCTTGTCGAGCCGGCTCAACTTGCCCTCGATGCCCTTCCACCAGATGTCGGCGGCATGCGCGAAGGCATAGACGCGCACCGCATCGGCCTGGCTGCAGGCCTTCAGCAGCGGCTTGTCCTCGGGCTGGCCGACCTCGATCCAGAGCCGCTTGCGGCCGGTGAAGTCGGTCAGGTGCACGTCCGGGTCGGTCACGTCGGACAGGCCGGCGCCAAACGCCAGCGTGCCGTCGCCGCCGCAGGTATCCTGCAGCTCGTGCGCGTTGAGCGCCAGCGCGACGAGACGCACCATCATGCGCTGATCGGTCTCGCTCGGATGGCGCGCCAGCGTCAGGCTGTGGTCGGCGTAGTAGTTGTGGTCGATGTCGGCGATCTGCAGGTTCGCCTTGAAGATGGTGGACTTGATGGCCATCGGGTTTCCTTTATGCGGTGACCGACGGATCGGTGTGGATCAGCTCGAGCGGATAGCGGCGCCCGGCCAGGTGGTCCTCGATGCATTGCAACACCAGCGGGCTGCGCAGGCGTTCGCGGCTGGCGCGCAGCTCGTCGGGCGTCAGCCAGAGCGTGCGCAGGATGCCGGTATCGAGTTGGGCGCCAGGCACCGGCTCGCCGAGCTGGCCGCAGAAGGCGAAGCGCATATAGGTCACATCGCCGGCATCGCCCGGCAGCACCGAGCGCGACAGGTAGATGCCGACCAGCGACTCGGGCTCGAAGCGGTGCGTGGTTTCCTCCAGCGTCTCGCGCCGGCAGCCCTGGACCGGGCTTTCGCCGGGATCGAGGTGGCCGGCCGGATTGTTCAGCCGCAGGCCCTCGGGGGTCTGCTCTTCGACCAGCAGGTAGCGGCCGTCGCGCTCGATGATCGCGGCCACCGTGACGCTGGGTTTCCATCTTGTGTTCATGCCGCGATTATCGCCAGCGAGCGGCAGTGGCCCGGATCGCGCGCCAGGCGCGCAGCCAAAAAGAAACCCGGCCAGTGGCCGGGTGGGCAATGGGCCGGCAGCCGCTGCCGGCCGCGGTCCGCGCTCAGAACCTCATGCCGACGCCGATGGTGAAGCCATCACCCTTGACATTGTCCTTGTCGTAGAAGCGCAGGTAGTTGGCGCTCAGGTAGCTGTTGCGGTCGAAATAGTAGTTGCCACCCAGGCCATAGGCCCAGTCGCCGTCGGTGTCGGTCAGCGAGCCATAGCCCGGCGCCGAGGCCTTGAGCTTGCTCTCCACATAGCCGAGGCGGCCGAACAGCTCGAAGTTCGGGCTCAGCATGATGCGCGGCTTGGCGAACAGGCCATAGCTGTGCTCGAGCTCGACCTTGGCGCCGTTGACCTTGTCGTCGTTGACGCCGAAGGCCAGCATGCCCTCGACGGCCAGGTTCGGGTGCAGGTCGTAGCCTACGGTGCCGGTCAAGGCGCCCAGGTTGACGCTGATCCCGCTGCCCTTGACATCGAGGGCGGAATAGCCGAGTTCGCCATAGAGCTGGGCTTGTGCACCCGCGGCGGCCAGGGCCATTGCGGCGATCGCGGCGGTCTTGCTGATGAGTTTCATGATCTCCCTTTCGGCTGTTGACAACGGAGCCAGTCTAGTCCTGTGTCACCGGCCATGGTGTGTGCTTTTGTATCATTGTTGCGGCAGGGCAACGCTGACCTTGCCAGCGCGTCGGGACCGGCCGCGGCGCCGCTTTCAGTGGCCCAGCCAATGCCGCAGCTTGTCGAGCAGCACCTGGGCCGTGATCGGCTTGGAGATGTAGTCGTCCATGCCGGCGGCCAGGCATTTCTCGCGATCGCCGATGATCGCGCCCGCCGTCATCGCGATGATCGGATGGTGCTTGTCGCGCCGGCTGCGCTCCTGCTTGCGGATCAGGCGCGTGGCCTCGAAGCCGTCCATCACCGGCATCTGCACATCCATCAGCACGGCGTCGAAGGCCAGCGCAGCCATCAGCCGCACGGCCTCGGCGCCGTTCTCGGCCAGCGTGACCTGGAAGCCGTGGCGTTCCAGCAGCCAGGTCGCGAGCTTCTGGTTCGCCGGATGGTCCTCGACCAGCAGCACCCGGCTGGCGCGCGCACGCCGCTCGGGTTGGTTCGGTGGCGGTCCGCTGCTGGGGCGGGGCTCGGGCAGGGTCTCGCGCCGGCAGGGCAGGGTGAAGTAGAAGCGGCTGCCGAGCCCGGGCTCGCTCGTGAAACCGATATGGCCGCCCATCAGCTCGATCAGGTGGCGCGAGATGCTCAGGCCCAGCCCGGTGCCGCCGAAGCGGCGCGAGGTCGAGGCATCTTCCTGGGCATAGGGAGTGAAGACCTGGTCCTGCTGTTCGTGCGCGATGCCGACCCCGGTATCGGTCACGACGAACCTGAGCAGCTCGCCGCCTTCCGTATCCCTGCTCACGCTGATGTCGAGCTCGATGCAGCCCTGGTGGGTGAACTTGATCGCGTTCGAGAGCAGGTTGAGCAGCACCTGGCGCAACCGGGACGGATCGCCCAGCACGACATCGGGGACGGCCGGCGCCAGGTCGCAGTTCAGCGCCAGTCCCTTGTCGTGCGCCTGTGGCGCCACCAGGCGGATGGCGTCATCGACCATGGCCTTGAGCGCGAAGGGCAGGCGCTCGATGGTGAACTTGCCGGCCTCGATCTTGGACAGGTCCAGGATGTCGTTGATGATGGCCAGCAGCGCATCGGCCGAGCTCTTGACGATGCCCAGGTACTCGCGCTGTTGCGCGTCGGTCGTGGTCTCGAGCGCGAGCGCGGTCATGCCCAGGATGCCGTTCATCGGCGTGCGGATCTCGTGGCTCATGTTGGCCAGGAACTCGCTCTTGCGCCGGTTGGCCGTCTCGGCGATCGCCTGGGCGCGCTCGAGTTCGCGCCGCTCGGCCTCGCAGGCGCGCGCCTGCCGGGTGATCTGCTCGACCAGCTGCAGCAGCTCGTCGTCTGCCGCAGCGGCAGGCACCGGGTCGGGCCCTGCGCCGCCCTGCATGAGCAGCACTTCGCGCAGCCCGGCGATGGCCTGCGCGCGCGCAGCCTGCCATTGCGCCTCGTCGCGGGGCGCTGGCGGGACCTTGGCCGCTGCGGCGGAAAGTGGGGGCTGGTGCGAGCTCATGCGTATTTATCAATTGTAGTGGGGTGCAAGGCTATCCTGTCCAGATCCATTCCCGACCCGATAATGGCTTGTCGACCTGCCTCGAGGGGCAGGGTCCCGCCTGCACATGACCCGGAGACGACATGGCCAGCACCGCAGCAGACCGCCCCTGGCTGGGCCACTATCCGCCCGGCATGCCAGCCGACATCGATGTCGGCCAGTGCCGTTCGCTGGTCGAGCTGCTCGAGGGCAGCTTCAGCCGCTACGCCGACCGCAAGGCCTGCAGCTTCATGGGACGTGATTTCAGCTATGCCGAACTCGACCGCCGCTCAAGCGACCTGGCGGCCTGCTTCCAGCGCCTGGGTCTGCGGCCAGGCGAGCGCATCGCGGTCATGCTGCCCAATGTCCCGCAGTACCCGGTCACGGTCGCGGCCATCCTGCGCGCCGGCTGCGTGGTGGTCAACGTCAACCCGCTCTACACGCCGCGCGAGCTCGAGCACCAGCTCAACGACTCGGGCGCCAGCGCCATCGTCGTGCTCGAGAACTTCGCAGCCACGCTGCAGGCCTGCCTGGCGCGCACCGGCTTGCGCCAGGTCCTGTTGTGCGCCGTGGGCGACATGCTCGGGCTGTTCCGCGGCGCGCTGGTGAACCAGGTGCTGCGTCGGGTGCGCCGCCTGGTGCCGGCCTACGAACTGCCGCAGGCGCTGCGCTTCCAGGCCGCGCTGGCCTTGGGCCGGAAGGCCGAGCTGATCCGGCCTGCGCTGGGTCCGGACGACCCGGCGCTGCTGCAATACACCGGTGGCACTACCGGCATCGCCAAGGGCGCGCTGCTGCTGCACCGCAACGTGATCGCCAACGTGCTGCAGTCCGAGGCCTGGAATGCCCCGGCGCTGCGCCGGCTGCCACCCGGCGCGCCGGTCTGCTATGCCTGCGCCCTGCCGCTGCACCATATCTTCGCCTTCACGGTGTCGATGCTGCTGTGCCTGCGCAATGGCGGCCAGTTCGTGCTGATCCCGAATCCGCGCGACCTGCCGGCCACGATCCGGGAGCTGGCGCGGCACCGCGTGCACATCTTTCCGGCCGTCAACACCCTGTTCAAGGCCTTGCTGGCCCATCCCGATTTCGACCGGGTCGACTGGAGCCACCTGCTGGTCTCGGTCGGCGGCGGCATGGCGGTGCAGCCCGAGGTCGCGCAGCGCTGGCTGGAACGCACCGGCAACCCGATCTGCGAGGGCTATGGCCTGTCCGAGGCCAGCCCTTCGGTCAGCTGCAATCCGGTCGTCGGCGCTGCCTTCGACGGCTCGATCGGCATGCCGCTGCCGGGCACCGGGATGATGTGCGTCGACGAGGCCGGCGTCGAGGTGGCCGTCGGCCAGCCGGGCGAGATCGCGATCCGCGGTCCGCAGCTGATGGCGGGCTACTGGCAGCGGCCCGAGGAGACCGCGCAGGCCATGCTGCCGGGTGGCTGGTTCCGCACCGGCGACATCGGCAGCATGGACGAACGCGGCTATTTCCGCCTGCTCGACCGCAAGAAGGACCTGATCCTGGTCAGCGGCTTCAAGGTCTATCCGAGCGAGGTCGAGGCCGTCGTGGCCGAGCTGCCCGGCGTGCTCGATTGCGCCGCCGTCGGCATGCCCGATCCGCATTCGGGCGAGATAGTCAAGCTCTGGGTCGTCAGGCGCGACCCGCAGCTCGACGAACAGCTGATCCGCGACCATTGCCGCAGCCGCCTGACCGGCTACAAGCGGCCGCGCCGGATCGAGTTCTGCACCGAGCTGCCGAAGAACCCGCTCGGCAAGGTGCTGCGCCGCCAGCTGCGCGACGCCGAGCTCGAGCGCGCACGCCATGCCCAGGCTCGATAATCGCGCCATGGGACAGACCATCGCGATCATCAGCGCCTTGCAGCAGGAACAGGCTGGCCTGCTGGCACTCATGCCCGGGCAGCAGCCCGAGCGCCTGGCCGGGCGCGAGTTCTGGCGCGGCCAGCTGCACGGCCACCAGGTGATCGCGGTGCTGTCGGGCATCGGCAAGGTGGCGGCGGCCACCACCACGGCGGTGCTGATGGAGCGCTTCCAGCCGCAGCAGCTGATCTTCACCGGCGTGGCGGGCGGCATAGCTGACGGGGTGGCGGTCGGCGACATCGTCGTCGGCAGCAGCTACCTGCAGCATGACATGGATGCCTCGCCGCTGTTCCCGCGCCACGAGCTACCGGGCTACGGCCGCTCGCGCCTGGCGGCCGACCCAGCCCTGCTGGCGCTGCTGCAGCAGGCGGCCGAACAGGCCATCGCCTGGCTGCCGCAGCAGCTCGACCCGGCCACCCGTTCCGCCTTCGGCCTGCATGCGCCGCGCGTGCATGCCGGCAAGATCATCACCGGCGACCGCTTCGTCGCCACCGCGGCCGAGAGCCATGCCTTGCGCGCCGAACTGGCGGCGGCGTTGGCGGTCGACATGGAGAGCGCGGCGGTGGCCCAGGTCTGCCACGACTACGGCGTGCCCTTCTGCGCCGTGCGAACCATCTCGGACCGCGCCGACGACCAGGCCCATGTCGATTTCCCGGCCTTCCTGCAGCAGGTCGCGCGCCACTACAGCGGCCGCATGCTGGAAGTGGCGCTCAGCCTGCTCTGAGTCGGCGCCCGCGACTGGCCTGCGGGCCCCGGTCCGCCCGGCTCACTTGAGCCAGCCGCGCTTGCGGAAATACCACATCGGTCCCAGCGCGCTGGCCACCATCAGGCTGACGACATAGGGGTAGCTGGCCGCTCCCAGGAACTGCAGCTCGGGGAACTGCAGGTTCATGCCATAGATGCTGGCGATCAGCGTCGGCGGCAGCAGCGCGACGCTGGCGACCGAGAAGATCTTGATGATCTTGTTCTGGTTGATGTTGATGAAGCCGACGGTGGCATCCATCAGGAAGTTGATCTTGTCGAACAGGAAGGCGGTGTGGCTGTCGAGCGAGTCGATGTCGCGCAGGATCTGGCGCGCGTCCTCGAACTGCTCGGCGCCCAGCATGCGGGTGCGCATCATGAAGCTGACCGCGCGCCGGGTGTCCATCATGTTGCGCCGGATGCGGCCGGCCATGTCCTGGTGGCGCGCGATCGCGGCCAGCGCCTCGCCGGCCATCTCGTCGCTCACATTCCCCGCCAGTACCTTGCTGCTGACCTCGTCGAGCTCGTCGTAGATCTCCTCGACCGTGTCGGCGCAGTACTCGGCATCGGTGTCGTACAGGCTCAGCAGCACGTCCTTGGCGTCCGAGATCAGGCCCGGCATGCGGCGCGCGCGCAGCCGCAGCAGGCGGAACACCGGCACGTCCTCGTCGTGGATCGAGAACAGCACGCCGTGGCTGTTGAGCCCGGCGTTCTGCTGGTTCAGGATGAAGGCCACCCGCACCGAGCGCGGTTCGTCCTCGTCGTCGATCAGGAAGTCGGAGCGGATGTGCAGCTCGCCGTTGTCCTCCTCGAAGAAGCGCGCCGACTCCTCGATGTCCTCGTCCATCGCGTCCTCGGGGATCGAAAGGCCGAAATGCTGGCGCACCCAGCGCCGCTCCTCGGGCGTGGGCGATTCGAGGTCGACCCAGATCGGCTTGAAGCGGGTCAGCTCCTCGAGGGATTCGATTTCTTCCTGGAACAGGCGGCCATTGGCCAGGGTGAAGACGTTGAGCATGGGCGGGCTCCCGTGGCAAGTTGGGGGGCGAACCGGGTTCGCGAGGGCGGTGAGGTGCTTTCAGCCGCCAGCCCGGCCCCCTCGCCAGCCCTAGCCGGTGTCAGGAGCGCAGCGCCGGCACTGAAAGCATGCGACTGGGGCTGCTTTCCATGGTGATTTCCGGAGGTGAGTTCAACCCGGATTATGGCATCCGCCGGCGCGCTTTTCCGGCTTCCGGGCCGACGTCGTGCAGGGTTTGCGACCTGGATCAACGGTCATGAAAATGGCGATCGAAAAATCGGGCGGACCCGCTTGCCAGTCCCGCTTTATGACGGCATAGTGGAGTCGGAAATAGCGATTTCCGCCACTGGCAAGTTGCAGTGGCATGGTCAATCCGAGCATAGGAGGCTCTTTTATGAACCTGACGATCAGCGGTCACCACCTCGAAGTCACGCCTGCCCTGCGCAGCTACGTCGCTGAAAAACTCGATCGCATCACCCGGCATTTCGATCAGGTTGTCGATATCAAGGTTCTGCTGTCCGTGGACAAGCTCACGGAAAAGGATCTGCGCCAGAAGGCTGAGTGCAACATCCACGTCAAGGGCAAGGACATCTTTGCCGAGAGCGTGCATGCCGACCTGTATGCGGCCGTCGACGAGCTCGCCGACAAGCTCGACCGCCAGGTCCTGCGTCACAAGGACAAGCTGCAGGAGCATCACCACGACAGCGCCAAGCGCACCCTGCAGTGAGCCCTGAGCCCGCTGTGGCACAATGCCTGTAGCGCAAAAAGCCGCTTGACGCCTCAAGCGGCTTTTTCGTTTTTCCGCGTCAGCTGATGTGGTTAGGCATAATTTGCGCTCCCATCCCGAGGCTGTCACATGAACCGACTCTCCGTCATATTGCCTGCTGACCAAGTTCTGGTGGCCGTTGAGGCCACCAGCAAGAAACGCGCGTTCGAGGAAGCAGGCCTGTTGTTCGAATCCCTGCATGGTCTCAACCGGGCTCTGGTCACCGACAGCCTGTTCGCCCGCGAGCGGCTGGGCTCGACCGGCCTGGGCCATGGCGTGGCCATTCCGCACGGCCGCATCAAGGGCCTCAAGCAGCCGCTGGCCGCGGTGTTCCAGCTCGCCCATCCGATCGGCTTCGATGCGCCCGACGAGCAGCCGGTCGGCCTGCTGATCTTCCTGCTGGTGCCCGAGGCCTCGACCCAGAAGCATCTCGAGATCCTGTCCGAGATCGCCGAGCTGCTCAGCGACAGTTCGCTGCGCGAGCGCATGAAGGGCAGCACCGACGCGGGCGCGCTGCACCAGCTGATCGCCGCCTGGCAATCGGCCCACAGCGCCGCCTGAGGCCCCTGCCATGAAACCCAAGGTCATCAGCGCCGATGCGCTGTTCGAGGACCACCGCGAAAGCCTGGGCTGGCAGTGGCTGGCGGGCCAGTCGGCGTCCGAGCGCCGCTTCGACGAGCTCGCGATCCAGCAGGCGCGTTCGAGCGCCGACCTGGTCGGCCACCTCAACTACATCCATCCCTACCGCATCCAGGTGCTCGGCGAGCGCGAGGTGCGCTACCTGATCCATTCGGGCCAGGACGACTGCCGGCGCCGGGTCTCGCGCATCGTCACGCTCGAGCCGCCGGTGCTGGTGGTGGCCGACGACCAGCCGGCACCCGATGCGCTGGTCTCGATGTGCGAGCGCGCGCATATTCCGCTGTTCTCGACCACCGGCTCGGCGGCCCATGTGATCGACGTGCTGCGCGCCTACCTGGCACGCCATTTCGCCGAGCGCGCCACGCTGCACGGCGTGTTCATGGACATCCTGGGCATAGGCGTGCTGATCACCGGCGAGTCCGGCCTGGGCAAGAGCGAGCTCGGCCTCGAGCTGATCTCGCGCGGCAACGGCCTGGTCGCCGACGACGCGGTTGATCTGTACCGGATCAACCAGAACACGATCGAGGGCCGCTGCCCCGAGCTGCTGCAGAACCTGCTCGAGGTGCGCGGCATCGGCCTGCTCGACATCAAGCAGATCTTCGGCGAGACCGCCGTGCGGCGCAAGATGCGGCTCAAGCTGATCGTGCACCTGGTGCGCAAGGAGACGATGGAGCGCGACTACGAGCGCATGCCGTCCGAGCCGCTGCACCAGGACGTGCTCGGGGTGCCGGTGCGCAAGGCCGTGATCCAGGTCGTGGCCGGACGCAACATCGCGGTGCTGGTCGAGGCCGCGGTGCGCAACACCATCCTGCAGCTGCGCGGCATCGACACCTATGCCGAGTTCACGCAGCGCCAGCGCGAGGCGATGGAGCGCGGGCCGCGCTGAAGTCCCGGCCTCAGCGCCGCGCGCGTGCGCGGTGCTCGCAGTCGGGCTTGCTGCAGCTGGCGTAGAGCGACAGCGCGTGCTCCTGCAGCTTGAAGCCGCGCTCCTGCGCGATCTGGTGCTGGCGCTGCTCGATCTCGGGGTCGTAGAACTCCTCGACCCGGCCGCAATCGAGGCAGACCAGATGGTCGTGGTGCTGGCCTTCGTTGAGCTCGTAAACCGCCTTGCCCGACTCGAAGCTGCTGCGCGTCAGCAGGCCGGCCTGCTCGAACTGCATCAGCACCCGGTAGACGGTGGCCAGGCCGATGTCCGAGCGGCCTTCGAGCAGCACGCGGAACACGTCCTCGGCCGTCATGTGGCGTTGCCGGCTGTTCTGGAACACGTCCAGGATCTTGAGCCTGGGCAGGGTGGCTTTGAGTCCGGTGCTTTTGAGTTCTTCGATATTGGACATGGATGACTGGCTGGCTGGGGTCGCCGGCGGACCCGGGCCCGGCGGGGCCCAGGCCGGGCCCGGCTTGGTCACGCCCCAAGGGCTACAATGACCCGGATCATATCGCCATGCGCTCCAGCCTGCGCATAGGTTTCACCTTTGACCGCAGAGACATGATGTTCATCCCTTCCCCGCTGCGCCCCCGCACCGTCGGTGCCACTGTGCTTGCCGTCTCGGCCCTGCTGGCCCTGTCTGCCTGCTCCAGCGCAGGCAAGGTCGGCGAGACCGTCAGTTCGCTCGGCGGCATGCTGACGCCCTATCAGAGCGATGTGCTGCAGGGCAATGTCGTGACCCGCGAGCAGGTCCAGGCCCTGCAGACCGGCATGCCGCGCGAGCAGGTGCGCAACATTTTGGGCACGCCCCTGCTGGCCAGCGCCTTCCATGCCGACCGCTGGGACTATGTCTTCAGTTTCCGGCGCCAGGGCCAGCCCGTGCAGCAGCGCAAGGTGACCCTGTTCTTCAAGCGCGATGCGCTCGAGCGCGTGCAGGCCGACGACCTGCCGTCCGAGCAGGAGTTCGTCTCCTCGCTCGACGTGCGGCGCAAGGGCGCCAAGGTGCCGCCGCTGGTGGCGACCGAGGCCGAGCTCAAGGCCTTCGCCGAGAAGAACCGTGCTGCCGAGCCCGAGAAGACCGTTCCGGCTGCCGCCCCTGCGGCCAGCTACCCGCCCCTAGAATCCCGTTAATCCGCCATGAGCAACCCCCTTCACCGCGTCTGCATCGCAGGCGCCAGCGGCCGCATGGGCCGCATGCTGATCGAAGCCGTCCAGAATGCCGACGACTGTGTCTTGAGCGCCGCGCTCGACCGGGCCGGCAGCCCGGCGCTGGGCCTGGATGCCAGCGGCTTCATGGGCCAGGCCAGCGGCGTGGCGATCGCCTCCGACCTCGACGCGATGGCCGGCAGCCAGTACCTGATCGACTTCACCCGCCCCGAGGGCACGATGGAGCACCTGCGCGCCTGCGTCAAGCATGACGTCAAGCTGATCATCGGCACCACCGGTTTCAGCGATGAGCAGAAGGCCGAGATCGCCGAGGCGGCCAAGACCATCTCGATCGTGATGGCGCCGAACATGAGCGTCGGCGTCAACGTCACCTTGAAGCTGCTCGAGATGGCGGCCAAGGCGCTCTCGACCGGCTACGACATCGAGATCATCGAGGCGCACCACCGCCACAAGGTCGATGCGCCGAGCGGCACCGCGCTCAAGATGGGTGAGGTGATCGCCGACGCGCTGGGCCGCGACCTGAAGGACTGCGCGGTCTACGAGCGCTACGGCCATACCGGCGAGCGCGATCCGTCGAGCATCGGCTTCGCGACCGTGCGCGGCGGCGACATCGTCGGCGACCATACCGTGCTGTTCGCCGGCATCGGCGACCGGATCGAGATCACGCACAAGTCGAGCAGCCGCGCCACCTATGCCCAGGGCAGCCTGCGCGCCGCGCGCTTCCTGGCCGACAAGCCCAATGGCCTGTACGATATGTTCGACGTTCTTGGCCTGCGTTGATCGGCTCTCGGCCTTCCAGGCCGTCGGAGCGTCGGTCAACTAAGGGGACTCAAAGCTGAAATGCAGCATGCGCCATGCCGTGGGGTGATGTCATTCTTGAGTCGGAATCAAGAAAATTTACTCAACAGCAGAGCGTCGCATGAGCATATTCGGCATCGGTAGGCACTATGCCAGCCAGCTAGACAGAGGCAGTCGATACGATCCCTGGAGTCTGTGGGTCTTTCTTTCGCTGGCGCTGGCCATCATGGCGCTGGCGCGCACCGAGCATTACCTGCTGTTCCACACGATGGCCGAGATCATCGCCATCATGGTCAGCTTCTCGGTGTTCTCGCTCGCCTGGGCCACTCGCCATCACCTGTCCAACAGCTATCTGGCCGTGCTGGGGTCGTCCTACGGGGCGATCGGGCTGGTCGATGTCTTCCATGCCCTGACCTTCCAGGGCATGACCCTGCTGCCGGGGGTCACCACGAGCCAGCCGTCCCAGCTGTGGCTGATCGCACGCCTGATCGAGGCCGTCGGCACCGTGCTCGCGGGCCTGTTCGTGCGCCGTCCGGTCGATTTCCTGCGCCTGGCGCTGGGTTTCGGCCTCGTCGGCGGCGTCGGCGTGCTGCTGACGCTCAATGGCTGGCTGCCGCCGACCCTGGTCGAAGGCGTGGGCCTGACCACCTTCAAGGTCGTGATGGAGTACGTGATCATCGGACTGACGTTGGTCGGTGCCTTCCTGCTCTGGCGCGAGCGCGAGGCCTTCCCGCGGCGGGTCTACTGGCTGCTGATGGCCTCGCTGCTGGCGGCGATGATCACCGAGTTCTTCTTCACCCAGTATGTGAACTTCTACGACTTCGCGAACGAGGCGGGGCATTACTTCCGTCTGTTCTCGGTCGTCTTCGTCTACCTGGCGCTGGCCTTTGTCGGCGTGCGACAACCGGCCGAACTGTTCCTGGCCGAGCTGAAGGCGAAGGAGCAGCATCTGCACGACACCAACCGCCAGCTGCTCGAGGCCAGCAACCAGCTCAAGCAGGCACAGAGCATTGCCCATCTCGGCAGCTGGTACCTGGACATCCCGACCGATCGGCTGACCTGGTCGGACGAGACCTATCGCCTGTTCGGCATCCCGCTGGGGACGCCGATGAGCCTCGATTTGCTCTGGTCCCGGCTCTCGCCGGAGGACTTGCCCGTGGTCATGGCGGCCTGGGAGGCTGCGCTGGCGGGCGCCGAGTACGACGTCGAGCACCGCATCATCGTGGCGGGCGAAATGCGCTGGGTCAGGGAGCGTGCCGAGATCCGGCGCGGCCCGACCGGTGTGCCGCTCGAAGGCGTGGGCACCGTGCAGGACATCACCGAGCGGGTGCAGACCGAGCAGATCCTGCGCGAGAGCGAGCACCGCCTGCGCGCGATCATCAATGCGTCGCCGGTCCCGATGGCCATCAGCAACGGGCTGCAGGTGAGCTACGTGAACCGGGCTTTCGTCAAGGTGCTGGGCTACACCCTGGACGACATGCTGGACATGGATGGCTTTCGCATCCAGGCCTATCCCGATCCCGACTATCGCACGCAGCTGCGCGAGGAATGGCGGCGCAGGCGTGAGAATTCCATGTGCGACAGTAGCCCGTTCGAACCGATCGAGGTACGCATCCGCTGCAAGGACGGCAGCTTCAAGACCATGCTCGGCGAATCGGCCATGCTGCCGGGGCGCGACCTGCATCTGACGACCCTGGTCGACATCACCTCGCAGAAGAATGCCCTGACACGCATGGAGTGCCTGCTGGAGACGGCGATCGACGGCATCCATATTGTCGATGCCGAAGGCAATCTGGTGCAGTGCAGTCCGTCCTTCGCGCGCATGCTGGGTTACGAGGAGTCGGAACTCCTGAGCCTCAATCTTTCCGACTGGGACTGCTCCCAGCCCAAGGCCGAGTTGCAGGCCGGCATCCGCCGCCTGATGGAGCAGCCGGCGATCTTCGAGACCCGCCATTACCGCAAGGACGGCTCATGCCTGGAGGTGGAGATCAGCGCCAAGGGCATACAGCTCGATGGCAAGACCTATCTCTATGCCTCGAGCCGCGACATCACCGAGCGCAAGCGCATGGAGTCGGTGCTGGTGGTCGCGAAGGAGACCGCCGAGGCCGCCAACCTCGCCAAGAGCCAGTTCCTCGCCACCATGTCGCACGAGATCCGCACGCCGCTGAACGGCATCCTCGGCATGGCGCAGCTCCTGTTGCCGCCCACGCTGCCGGATGCCGAGCGCATCGACTACGCGCGCACCATCCTCAATTCGGGCCAGACCCTGCTGACCCTGCTCAACGACATCCTCGACGTGGCCAAGGTCGATGCGGGCAAGCTGGTGCTCGAATCGACCGTCTTCGAGCCGGCGCAGATGCTCGACGAGATGCTGTCGCTCTTTGTCGCCTCGGCGCAAGACAAGGGACTGGCGATCGACTGCCGCTGGCTCGGCCAGGCCAGCCACTACCGGGGCGATCCGCATCGCTTCCGCCAGATGGCGTCCAACCTGATCTCGAATGCCATCAAGTTCACCGACCGCGGCTCGGTCCTGATCGAGGCCAGCGAACAGGGCACGCGGGATGGCAAGACCCTGGTGAAGTTCGCCGTCACGGACACGGGCATAGGCATCCCGGCCGACCGGCTGCCCCAGCTGTTCAAGCCCTTCAGCCAGGCCGACAGTTCGACGACGCGCAAATATGGCGGCACCGGCCTGGGCCTGTCCATCGTCAGCAGCCTGGCCAAGCTGATGGGCGGTACGGCCGGGGTCGAGAGCGAACCCGGCAAGGGCTCGCATTTCTGGTTCCAGGTCTGGCTCGACCAGGTCGTCCAGGCCGAGGAGCCGCCAGCGGGTGCGCGGATCGCCCAAGGCAAGGATGCCAAGGCCCCCAGGCTGGCCGGTCGCGTGCTGGTGGTCGAGGACAACGCCACCAATCGCATCGTCATCCATTCCATGCTGAGCAAGATGGGGTTGCAGGTCGCGATGGCCGAGGATGGGCAGCAAGGCGTGCGGGCGGTGCAGGGCGAGCAGTCCTTCGACCTGGTCCTGATGGACATACAGATGCCGGTGATGGATGGCCGCTCCGCCACCCAGGCGATCCGCGAATGGGAGCGCCAGCAGCAGCGCGCCCACCTGCCCATCATCGCGCTGACCGCCGACGCCTATGAGGCCGACCGCCAGCAGGCCCTGGCGGCGGGCATGAACGACTTCCTGGCCAAGCCCATCCTCTACGACGCCTTGCACACGGTCTTGCTGCGCTGGCTGCCCCAGCCGGGCTGAGGCCCGGCTCCGCGGCCTGGCGAGCGGATGATTAGGCAGTATCACGGGCACAACGGCCTAAAATGCCATCCATTGGCCGGGCCAGATGGGCCCGGTTTTTGTTGCCAATATCGCCATGCAAGACAAATACCAGCACCAAGAGATCGAACGCGCCGCGCAGGCCCACTGGACCGCGGCCGATGCCTACCGCGTGAGCGAGGACGGCAGCAAGCCCAAGTACTACGCCTGCTCGATGCTGCCCTACCCGAGCGGCAAGCTGCACATGGGCCATGTGCGCAACTACACGATCAACGACATGCTGACGCGCCAGCTGCGCATGCAGGGCTACAACGTCCTGATGCCGATGGGCTGGGACGCCTTCGGCCTGCCGGCCGAGAACGCGGCGCTCAAGAACAAGGTGCCGCCGGCACAGTGGACCTACTCGAACATCGCCTACATGAAGCAGCAGATGCAGGCGATGGGGCTGGCGATCGACTGGTCGCGCGAGGTCGCGACCTGCCAGCCCGAGTACTACAAGTGGAACCAGTGGCTGTTCCTCAAGATGCTCGAGAAGGGCATCGCCTACCGCAAGACCCAGGTCGTGAACTGGGACCCGGTCGACCAGACCGTGCTGGCCAACGAGCAGGTGATCGATGGCCGCGGCTGGCGCACCGGCGCGCCGGTCGAGAAGCGCGAGATCCCGGGCTACTACCTCAACATCACCGCCTATGCCGAGGAGCTGCTGCAGCATGTGCAGCTCGGCAACGAGGCCGCGACGCTCGACGGCTGGCCCGACAAGGTGCGCCTGATGCAGGAGAACTGGATCGGCAAGAGCAGCGGCGTGCGCTTCGCCTTCCCGCACCAGATTCGCGGCCATGACGGCAACCTGATCCAGGACGGCCATCTCTACGTCTTCACGACGCGTGCCGACACCATCATGGGCGTCACCTTCTGCGCCGTGGCGGCCGAGCACCCGCTGGCCCTGCACGCGGCCGAGGGCAATCCGGCGCTGGCAGCCTTCCTGGAGGAATGCAAGCAGGGCGGCACCACCGAGGCCGAACTCGCGACCCAGGAGAAGAAGGGCATGCCGACCGGCCTGCTGGTGACGCACCCGCTGACCGGCGCACAGGTGCCGGTCTGGGTCGGCAACTATGTGCTGATGAGCTACGGCGACGGCGCCGTGATGGGCGTGCCGGCGCATGACGAGCGCGACTTCGCGTTCGCGCTCAAGTACGGCATCGAGATCAAGCAGGTGGTGGGGGCTCCGGCGGCGTCGGCCGGTACGGCGGGCTCCTCAGTCACAAGCTCCGATTCGTCGCCCGCCGCACCGACCGCCACCGCCTCCCTGGTGTTCGATAACACCCGCTGGCAGGACTGGTACGCCGACAAGGTCAACGGCGTCTGCGTCAACTCCGGCGTGCTCGATGGCCTAGGCCATGCGGCTGCCGTCGACCAGGTCGCCGAGCTGCTGGCCGCCAAGGGCCTGGGCGAGAAGAAGACCACCTTCCGCCTGCGCGACTGGGGCATCAGCCGCCAGCGCTACTGGGGCACGCCGATCCCGATCATCCACTGCGCCCAGCACGGCTCGGTGCCGGTGCCCGAGAAGGACCTGCCGGTCGTGCTGCCCGAGGACTGCGTGCCCGATGGTTCCGGCAACCCGCTGGTCAAGCACGAAGGCTTCCATGCCGGCGTGACCTGCCCGATCTGCGGCGCCGCGGCACGGCGCGAGACCGACACCATGGACACCTTCGTGGATTCGTCCTGGTACTTCATGCGCTACTGCGACCCGAAGAACGCCGACGCGATGGTGGCCGAGGGCGCCGACTACTGGATGCCGATGGACCAGTACATCGGCGGCATCGAGCACGCGATCCTGCACCTGCTGTATGCGCGCTTCTGGACCAAGGTCATGCGCGACCTGGGCCTGGTCAAGGTCGACGAGCCGTTCAGGAAGCTGCTGACCCAGGGCATGGTGCTGAACCACATCTATTCCCGCCGCACCGAAAAGGGCGCCAAGGAATATTTCTGGCCGCATGATGTCGAGCATGTGCTCGACGAAGGCGGCAAGATCGTCGGTGCCAAGCTCAAGAATGCGGTCGAGAGCGCCGATGGCCTGCTGCCGGTCGGCAGCGCGATCGACTACGAGGGCGTGGGCACCATGTCCAAGTCGAAGAACAACGGCGTCGATCCGCAGGACCTGATCGAGAAATACGGCGCCGACACGGCCCGCCTCTACACCATGTTCACCGCGCCGCCCGAGGCGACGCTGGAATGGAACGATGCCGCGGTCGAGGGCAGCTACCGCTTCCTGCGCCGGGTCTGGAACTTCGGCTACAAGCTGTCGCGCACCGACTGGGCCCAGGCCGTCGAGAGCGTGGCCCAGGCGCACAAGCTCAACGATGTCGCCTTCGGCAAGGAAGCCAAGGCGCTGCGCCGCGAGATCCATACCGTGCTCAAGCAGGTCGACTACGACTACCAGCGCATGCAGTACAACACCGTGGTCTCGGGCACGATGAAGATGCTCAATGCGCTCGAGGGCTTCGACGCCGAGGCCACGGCCGGCGGCCAGGTTGCACTGATCGAGGGCTTCGGCATCCTGCTGCGCTGCCTGTACCCGGCAACGCCGCACATCACGCACCAGCTCTGGAGCGGGCTCGGCTATGCCGGCGAGCTCGGCGAGCTGCTCGATGCGCCCTGGCCCAAGGTCGATCCGGTCGCGCTGGTGCAGGACGAGATCGAGCTGATGCTGCAGATCAACGGCAAGCTGCGCGGCTCCATCCTGGTGCCGGCCAGCGCCGACAAGGCCGCGATCGAGGCGGCGGCGGTCGCCAGCGAGCCGGTGCAGAAGCAGGCCAACGGCGCGGCACCGAAGAAGGTGATCGTGGTGCCGGGTCGCCTGGTCAACGTGGTGCTGTAAGGCCCATGCGCGCCGTCCCGACTTCGCCCTTGTCATCCGCTTCGCCGCAGGCTGGCCAGCCTGCGGCCTTGCCGGTCGAGCGCCGCGCCTGGCTGCGCGCTGCCGCTGCCGGCGCCTTGACGCTGGGCCTGGCGGGCTGCGGCTTCCGCCTGCGCGGCGCGCTCAAGCTGCCGTTTGCCAGCCTGCGCAGCAACCTGTCGGAGCGCAGCGAGATCGGGCGCGAGCTGCGGGCCCAGCTGCAAGCCAGCGGGGTGCAGCTGGTCGAGCCGGCGACGACCGGCCAGTCCCAGCCGCCGGCCGACATCGAGCTGACCGTGCTCAAGGAGCAGCGCGAGCGCGCCGTGGTCGGCATCACCTCGATCGGCCAGGTGCGCGAGCTGCAGCTGCGCGTGCGCTTCAAGTTCCGCGTGCGCAGCGGCAAGGGCCGCGACCTGATCGACGACCTCGAACTGCTGCAGGAGCGCGACCTGAGCTACGACGAGGCGCTCGTGCTCGGCAAGCAGGCCGAGGAGGAGCTGCTCTACCGCGAGATGCAGTCCGACATCGTGCGCCAGCTGATGCGGCGGCTGGCGGCGCTCCAGCCTGACTGAGCGGCAGCCGGGCGCAGCAGCGAGTAGCGGGCCGGCCCGGCGTCGGCCTCGAGCACCAGCCGGCCCGGGCCCAGCGTCAGGGTCTGGCCGGCCGCGACGAAATAGTCGTTCGGATCGCCCGTGGCAGTGACCCAGAGCCGGCCGCTCCAGACCCGCAGCCACAGGCCGGGGGCGGCATCCAGGGTGATGGCCTGTCCGGGCCGAAGTTCGATCGGGGATGATGAAGAGGTCATGAGCGGGTTCCTTCCGGTATCGCTCCACTGTGCTTGGACTGCAGGCGGTAGAACAGCCACAATGCGTCCCGATTCGCCGCCTGTCAGTCGTGACGGCGCGCCGATCTGTGTGGCCCGGTCTGGCGGCCATCTGTACTGCTCGACCTGTCCGGTTCCAGGCCTGGATTCGGCACAATAACCCGCATGAGCAACGCGTCGCCATCGGTCAAGACTCCCCTGTACGCCCAGATCGGGCAGCGCATCGGGCAGATGATCGATGCCCAGGTCTTCCGCGTCGGGCAACGCCTGCCATCGCTGCGTGACCTGGCCTCGCAGAACGGGGTCTCGGTTTCCACCGCGGTGCAAGCCTTCCATTGGCTCGAGGAGCGCCACCTGGTGGAGGCAAGGCCGAAAGCGGGTTATTTCGTGGCGCCGCGCAGCCGCCGGCCGGCCTTGCCCGCCGTCAGCTGCCCGCCCCGGCACAGCCTGGCGCTGCAGCGCAAGAGCCGTACCGAGACGATCGCGGTGTTCCAGCCCCAGGGCCAGGAGGTGACCTTCGGCGCCGCCTACCCGGTGGTCAGCTTTGGCGGTGCCTGTCCGAAGGATCCCCTGTTCTTCGATGACGACCGCGTCCGCGTCGCGCTGGCGCGGGCCACCCGCATCCATCGCCACAGCCTGATCGAATACAGCGACTCGCCGGGCACGCAGGCCTTGCGCGAGGCGGTGGCCCGGCGTGCCCTGCACCTGGGCTGCCAGCTGCTGGCCGACGACCTCATCATCACGTCGAGCTGCATCCATGCGGTCGGGCTGTGCCTGCGGGCCGTCACCAAGCCCGGCGACGTGGTGGCGCTGGAGTCGCCGACCCATTTCGGTTTCCTGGATCTGCTCGAGTCACTGAACCTGCGGGTGCTGGAAGTGCCGACCCATCCGAAGCAGGGCCTGTCACTGCCGGCCCTGCAATTGGCGCTGGACACGCAGCCGATCAAGGTCGTGCTGTCGGTGCCCACCCTGTCCAATCCGCTCGGGGCGGTCATGAAGCACTCTGACAAGCGTGCCCTGGTGCAGATGCTGGCGAGCCGGCAGATTCCCCTGATCGAGGACGTGGTCTTCAACGACCTGCTGGCGGCGGACGAGCGGCGCAAGGCCGCCAAGGCCTTCGACCAGGACGGGGGCGTGATGGTCTGCGGCTCGTTTTCCAAGACCGTGGCGCCCGGCCTGCGGCTCGGCTGGGTCGAGGCCGGACGCTGGAAGGACAGCGTGAGCATGCTGAAGCGGGTGCAGGGCGGCCCGACCAATGTGGTGCTCGAGCAGGCGTTGGCCGATCTGCTGTCGCAGGCCGGTTACGAGGCCCGCATGCGCCGTCTGGGTGCGCTGATGAAGGACCGGCTGCAGGAGGCCCGGGGACTGATCAACGACAGTTTCCCCCGCGGCACCCGGGTCAGCGATCCGTCGGCGGGCTATACCCTCTGGGTCGAGCTGCCCGGACAGCTGGATGCCATGGCCCTGTTCCAGCGCTGCGTGGCCGAAGGCATCACCTTCGGGCCGGGCGCGCTGTTCACCGCGACCGACCGCTTCCGCCACTGCCTGCGACTGAGCTTCGCCGGTGCCTGGACCGACGTGGAACGGCGGGCGCTGGCCAGGATCGGGGAGCTGGCCAGGCGCCAGGGCGATGCGCCGTGAGTCCGGGGCGCCACGGGCGCTCAGTCCGTGCTCCCGCTCCTCGGCCGCATCAGCGTGCTCTTGCCGAACAGGCTCTCGACCAGGTCCACCGCCAGCCGCGCGCTGCGGTTACGTTCGTCGAGCGCCGGATTGAGCTCCATCAGGTCCAGGCTGGACAGGCGGCCGCTGTCGGCGATCATCTCCATGCAGAGCTGGGCCTCGCGGTAGCTCGGGCCGCCGCGCACCGGGGTGCCGACGCCGGGCGCGATCTCCGGATCGAGGAAGTCCAGGTCCAGGCTG
Source organism: Malikia granosa (assembly GCF_002980595.1). Taxonomy (GTDB): domain Bacteria; phylum Pseudomonadota; class Gammaproteobacteria; order Burkholderiales; family Burkholderiaceae_C; genus Malikia; species Malikia granosa. The sequence continues at coordinate 96,601 of NZ_PVLQ01000011.1, read as the reverse complement.
AGATGCAGGTGGGTGTCCGCATCGACGCCGAGCAGTGCCTGCTGCATCGCGTGCCGCATGCCGTGCTCGTCGATGTAGCGCATGTCGTAGACCTCCAGCCCCAGCTCGTGCACCAGCCGCTTCTCGCCCGGGTCGACGCTGCGGATGCCGAGCTGGCGCAGCTGTTGCGGCTGCAGCGCCGGCGCGTCGCCGCCGCCGAGCCTTGTCAGTTCGGCCGGCCCGAGGCCACACAGGCAGGCCACCGGCATGCCGTGCAGGTTGCCGCTAGGCGTCAGCTCGTTCGTGTTGCAGTCGGCATGGGCATCGAGCCAGAGCACGCGCAGGCGCCGGCCTTGTTCCCGGCAATGGCGCGCCACCGCGCTGATCGAGCCGATCGCCAGGCAATGGTCGCCACCCAGCAGCAGTGGCAGCCGGTCCTGCCGCAGCTCGGCCAGCACGGCCTCGTGCAGGCGCCGGTTCCAGGCGATCACCTGGCCCAGATGACGGTAGCCGCCTTGCGCCGGCTGGTCGGGGTTGGCCGGTCCGGCCAGGTTGCCCTGGTCAAGCACCCGCAGCCCGCGCTGTTCGAGCGCCGCCTGCAGGCCGGCGACCCGCATCGCCTCCGGCCCCATCGAGGCACCGCGCACGCTGGCGCCGATGTCGGTCGGCGCGCCGATCAGGCTGACGGTGCTTGAGCTGTCCATGCCGTTCTCCTCGGGGTTGGAGGTCCCACTCTACAATCAAACGCGATGCAAGTCCCTGCCCCCCAATTGCCCGCGCAGCTGCAGCGCGGGTTGAGAAGCCTCTACACCCTGCACGGTGACGATCCGCTGCTGCAGCAGGAGGCGGCCGACGCGATCCGTGCCGCCGCGCGTGCGCAGGGGCATGGCGAGCGCAGCGTGTTCACCGTCGCCGGCGCCCATTTCGACTGGAGCGCGGTAATGGCCGCCGGCGGGTCCTTGAGCCTGTTCGCCGACAAGCAACTGGTCGAGATCCGCATCCCTTCGGGCAAGCCGGGCAAGGAAGGCTCGGCCGCGCTGCAGCAGATCGCCGCCGCGGCGGCGGGCAGCGACAGCACGCTGACCCTGGTGCTGTTGCCGCGCCTCGATGCCGCGACCCAGAAGAGCGCCTGGTTCGGCGCCCTCGACGCCCATGGCGTGACGGTGCGCATCGATCCGGTCGAGCGCGCCCAGCTGCCGGGCTGGATCGCGCAGCGCCTGCAGCAGCAGGGCCAGCGCGTCGCCGCCGGCGAGCCGGGCCAGCGCATCCTGGCCTTCATGGCCGACCGGGTCGAGGGCAATCTGCTCGCCGCGCACCAGGAGATCCAGAAGCTGGCCTTGCTCTACCCGCAGGGCGAACTCAGCTTCGAGCAGGTCGAGAGCGCGGTGCTCAATGTCGCGCGCTACGACCCCTTCAAGCTGGCCGAGGCCGTGCTCGATGGCCAGCCGGCGCGGGTGCAGCGCATGCTCGACGGCCTGCAGGCCGAGGGCGAGGCGGCGGTGCTGGTGCACTGGGCGCTGGCCGACGACATCCGCGCGCTCAATCGCGTCAAGCGCGCCGTCGCCGACGGCCGGCCGCTGCCGATGGTGCTGCGCGAGCAGCGGGTCTGGGGGGCGAAGGAAAAGCGCTTCGAGCGCCTGCTGCCGCGCCTGTCGGCCGCCCAGCTGGCAGGCTGGCTGCAGGACGCGCACAAGGTCGACGGCATCGTCAAGGGGCTCAAGGATGCCGACTGGCCGGCCGATCCTTGGCAGGCGCTGCACCGGCTGGCGCTGGCGGTCTGCCGCGGCTGCGCGGCGCGCTAGCCGCCGGTCGGGGCGCTCCGCTGCCTGGCTAGTGCTGGCTCGCTGCCAGCGAGGCAGCGCGGAAATCGCTCGGCGACAGCCCGGCATGCTCGCGGAACACGCGGCTGAAATGCGCGCCGTTGTTGAAGCCCCAGGAGAACGCGATGTCGGTGATCGTGCGCGGCTGGTGCAGGGGATTGCGCAGGTCGCGCATGCAGGCCTGCAAGCGCCGCTGCAGGATGAACTGGGCCAGCGTGACCTCCTCGTCGGCGAAGGCTTGGTGCAGGTGGCGCTTGCTGCAGCGCAGCACCTCGGCAATCCGATCCAGCGACAGCGCCGGATCGCGTAGATGCTGGCCGATGTAGTCGCGGATGCGGTCCTTGAACGCCTCGCGCTGGGTCGCGCCATTGCCCCGCCCGGCCAGCTCCTGCAGCGACAGCCGCACCATTTCCAGGATCAGGTCGCCGGCGCCGCGCGCCGCCTCCGGCGTCATGCTCGGCAGCTCCTGGTAGGTGTGGCGCATGGCCTCGAGCGCCACCCGCGAGATGCCGCTGGCGCCGCCGACATGGCGGCCCATCAGCGAGTCGAGCCGCAGGCCGCGCTCGGTCAGCTGTTCCTTCGGCAGCATCACGATCAGGTGATGCGAGCGCTCGGGGTTGGCGACCTCGTAGCTGCCGGTGGTGTCGTAGATGGCCCAGCCGCCGGGCCTGACCCAGGCTTGCCGGCCATGCTGCTCGACGGCGGCATTGCCTTCCCAGGGCGCGATGATCTTGATGTAGCTGGCCTCGCTGGCACGCGCCAGCCGGGGGCTGCGGATCACGCGGTGGCGGTTGGCGTCGAGCCGGGTCATGATCACGTCACCGGCGCAGGCATTGCTCAGATGGCCTTCGAACACCTCGGCGCCATACAGGTCGGACTCCAGCCCGAAGAACAGCGTCGACATCCAGTCACGCCAGGCCTGGGCCCGCTCCTGCGACGGGAGTTCATCGGTGGAGAAGACGGAGCCAGTCATCATCTTTTAATTATCCGACAGACCCGCCGCAGCGACAAGGCGGTGCATTCCCTAGCGGCCTTGCGCTCTCAGTCAAGACTTTTGTGCGCTCAGGGACAAGCCCGCCGGGCTCCGGTTTCCTACCATCTGGCCCTCTTCAGATTTTTCCGGGGTGACCGAAATGAACGAAATCCAGATGCTGATCGGCGGCCAGCGGCAGGCTGCATCGAACGGCGCCAGCTTCGAGCGGCGCAATCCGCTCGACCACAGCGTGGCCACGCGGGCGCCGGCTGCCACGGTCGCCGATGCCCAGGCGGCTGTCGAGGCCGCGGCCAAGGCCTTCCCGGCCTGGGCCGCCATGGGTCCGGGCGAGCGCCGCGGCCTGCTGATGAAGGCTTCGCAATCGCTGGCTGCCAAGGCCGATGCCTTCATCGCCGCGATGGCGACCGAGACCGGCGCCTCTGCCATCTGGGCCGGCTTCAACGTGCATCTCGCCGCCGACATGCTGCTGGAAGCCGCGGCGCTGACGACCCAGATCGACGGCCAGGTCATCCCGTCCAACGTGCCGGGCAACGTCGCGATGGCGGTGCGCCAGCCCGCCGGCGTGGTGCTGGGCATTGCGCCCTGGAATGCCCCGGTCATCCTGGGCGTGCGCGCCATCTCGACCCCGCTGGCCTGCGGCAATACCGTGATCCTGAAAGGCTCGGAGCTCTGCCCGGCCACGCATGGCCTGATCATCGAGGCGCTGCAGGAAGCCGGCCTGCCGCCGGGCGTGGTCAACTTCGTCACCAACGCCCCGGCCGATGCCGGCGCGGTGGTGGAGGCCATCGTGGCGCATCCGGCGCTGCGCCGCGTCAACTTCACCGGCTCGACCAAGGTCGGCAAGCTGATCGCCCAGACCTGCGCCAAGTACCTCAAGCCGGCCGTGCTCGAGCTCGGCGGCAAGGCACCGTTCGTGGTGCTCGACGATGCCGACATCGACGCTGCCGTCGCGGCTGCGACCTTCGGCGCCTTCGCCAACTCGGGCCAGATCTGCATGTCGACCGAGCGCCTGATCGTCGACCAGGCCGTGGCCGACGAGTTCGTGGCCAAGCTGACGGCGCGCGCGCAGAGCCTGCCGCTCGGCGATCCGCGCCAGGGTCCGGTGGTGCTGGGCTCGGTGGTCGACATGGCCACCGTCCAGCGCTGCAACGCCCTGATCGACGACGCGCTAGCCAAGGGCGCCAAGCTGCTGTGCGGCGGCAAGGCCGACAACACCCTGATGCCGGCCACGCTGCTCGACCATGTCACGCCCGAGATGGAGATCTACCGCGAGGAATCCTTCGCGCCGGTCAAGGCCATCGTGCGCGTCAACGGCGTCGAGGAGGCCGTGGCCTGCGCCAACGACAACGAGTTCGGCCTGGCTGCCGCGGTGTTCGGCCGCGATGTCTCGCGCGCCTGGAACGTCGCCGGCCGCATCGAGTCCGGCATCTGCCATGTCAACGGTCCGACCGTGCACGACGAGGCCCAGATGCCGTTTGGTGGCGTCAAGTCTTCTGGCTACGGCAAGTTCGGCGGCCAGGCCGGCATTGACTCCTTCACCGAGCTGCGTTGGATCACGATCCAGAACCAGCCGCGTCACTACCCGTTCTGATCGGGTCGATTCTGAGCCTATACATCACAGAGGAGAAGCAATTGATCAACAAGATGACTTCAACCCTAGGCCTGGCCTTGCTGGCACTGGCTTCGGTCCAGCCGGTGGCGGCACAGTCCGTCAACGCGGGCCAGCAGTATTACCAGAAGATCTGCGCCAAATGCCATGAGGTGGGCACCGGCCCCGTCATCACGGGCCGTGGCCTGCCCGCGATCACCTATGTCAGCATCGCGCGCAACGGCAACCGTGCCATGCCGGCCTTCCGCGTTACCGACATCGACGACGCGACGCTGCAGCAGCTGGCCGACTACCTGGCCAGCACCCCGGTCAAGAACCCGTAAGGAGAGCCGTCATGAGCAATGACCGACGTTTTGTCCTGAAAGGCCTGGCCGCGGCCGGCCTGCTGGCCGCCATGCCCTGGGCGCAGGCGAGCACCCGCGCGGCAGCACCGCTGTCTGATGCCGGCGTCGCCGATGCCGCGACCCGCGTGACTCCGCTGGTCAGCGGTGGCGCGCTCGACGCGGCCTTCCTGGCCGGCGTGCGCAATGGCCTGGGCCAGCCGGCCGCCACCCTGGTCAACCCGCCGCTGCAAGGCCTGGAGGCCGCGACCTACCAGCAGCTCAATCTGCTGCTGAACGACGATACCCCGACCCTGCTGGTCGGCCTGCTCGACGATGCCGCCGCCACCCTGGTGCTGGACCTGGTGCGCTCGGCCGGTGGCCGCGTGCTGTCGGCCGAGGCGCACCGGATCGGCCAGGACAGCATCGGCCAGCAGCGGGCTGGCGAGCTGGGCCAGGCCCTGGTGGCTGGTGCGGCCACTGCCGGCCGCAGGCAAGAGAACGGCAATGCCTATGTGGCATTGCGCTGCGTGATCTGAACAGGAGCAAGATTCCATGACAAGCAAATACCAGGCCCTGCCCAAGGGCGTTAGCGAAAACCGTTTCGACGCCGCGATCAAGAAGTTCCAGGCGGCCCTCGGTGCCGACCAGGTGATGACCTCGGCCGAACACCTGCGCCCCTACACCAAGGTCATGATGTCGGTGCCCGATGCGCGGCACCAGCCGTCGGCCGTCGTCACCGCGACCAGCGTCGAGCAGGTGCAGGCCGTCGTCAAGATCTGCAACGAGTACAAGATCCCGGTCTGGACCATCTCCACCGGCCGCAACTTCGGCTACGGCTCGGCAGCGCCGGTCGAGCGCGGCCAGATCGTGCTCGATCTGAAGAAGATGAACAAGATCATCCACATCGACCCCGAGCTGTGCACCGCTCTGGTCGAGCCGGGCGTGACCTACCAGCAGCTCTACGACTACATCGAGGAGAACAAGCTGCCGCTGATGCTGTCGTTCTCGGCGCCGTCGGCGATTGCCGGCCCGGTCGGCAACACGATGGACCGCGGCGTCGGCTACACCCCGTACGGCGAGCATTTCCTGATGCAGTGCGGCATGGAAGTGGTGCTGGCCAACGGCGACGTGCTGCGTACCGGCATGGGCGGCGTCAAGGGCGACAAGGCCTGGCAGGTGTTCAAGTGGGGTTACGGCCCGACCCTGGACGGCATGTTCACCCAGTCCAACTACGGCATCTGCACCAAGATGGGTTTCTGGCTGATGCCCAAGCCGCCGGTGTTCAAGCCGTTCGAGATCAAGTTCGACAACGAGGCCGACATCAACGAGATCGTCGAGATGCTGCGCCCGCTGCGCATCGCCAACATCATCCCGAACGCGGTGGTGATCGCCGGCACGCTGTGGGAAGCCGCCACCTGTGGCGTGCGCCGCTCCGACTACATCACCGAGCCGGGCGCGACGCCGGATTCCGTGCTGGCGCAGATCCGCAAGGACAAGCACCTGGGCGCCTGGAACGTGTACTGCGCGCTCTACGGCTCGCCCGAGCAGGTCGAGGTCAACTGGAAGATCGTCACCGAGACCATCAAGCGCGCCGGCAAGGGCCGCATCGTCACCCAGGAAGAGGCCGGCGACACCCAGCCGTTCAAGTACCGCGCCCAGCTGATGTCGGGCGTGCCGAACCTGCAGGAATTCGGTCTCTACAACTGGCGTGGGGGCGGTGGCTCGATGTGGTTCGCCCCGGTCAGCCAGGCGCGCGGCAGCGAGTGCGACAAGCAGTTCGCGCTGGCCAAGAAGATCCTGAACAAGCATGGCCTGGACTATGTCGGCGAGTTCATCGTCGGCTGGCGCGACATGCACCACGTGATCGACGTGCTGTACGACCGCAGCAGCGAGGAGGAAACCCAGCGCGCCAACGCCTGCTTCAACGAGCTGCTCGACGAGTTCGAGAAGGAAGGCTATGCCGTCTACCGCGTCAACACCGCCTTCCAGGAGCGCGTCGCCCAGAGCTACGGCCCGGTCAAGCGTTCGGTCGAGCGCAAGATCAAGCGCGCGCTGGATCCGAACGGCATCCTGTCCCCGGGCAAGAGCGGCATCAACATCTAATCCGGTTTGAGAGTCCCCCCTGCGGGGGGCAGAGGAGACTTATGAAATTCAACACGATGAGTGCCGCGCTGGCCCTGGTGGCCACGCTGGCAGGCGGAGCTGCGCAGGCCGAAGGCCATTACGTCACCGGCGTCGAGGGCCTGCAGGGCTCGAGCGTGCCGCCGGCCGGCAACTACTACCTGGGCTATCTGGTCAACTACGACATCAACGGTTTCCAGGCCCCCGATTCCAAGGACGGCATCGGCGGTTCCGGCCAGGTCACCGCGCTGGCCAACCGCATCGTCAAGATCACCGATACCAAGCTGTTCGGCGCCGACTACGGTTTCGAGACCATCATCCCGGTGCTGCGCACCTCGGTGAAGGTCGGCCCGCTCGACGCCAGCGACAGCGGCGTGGGCGATGTCTACGTCGGCCCGCTGGTGCTGGGCTGGCATGGCCCGCAATGGGATGCCGTCGCGGCGGCCGGCATGTGGCTGGACACCGCGTCCAACACCCTGGGCGACCCGACTTCGCCGGGCAAGGGCTACAAGTCCACCATGCTGACCGGCGGCCTGACCTACTACTTCGACCCCTCGAAGACCATTTCCGGCTCGGCGCTGTTCCGCTACGAGTACAACGGCAAGAAGGACAACGGCGTGCGCCCGGGCGAGCAGCTGTCGCTGGAATGGGGCGTCGGCAAGAACTACGGCGCCTACTCGCTGGGCGTGGTCGGCTACAGCCAGTGGCAGCTGAGCCATGACAAGGGCACCGCTGCCGTCGCCGGCAAGGCCGAGCGCCATGCCGCCGGCCTCGAGCTGGTCTACCCGGTGGCCTCGGCGGGCCTGTTCCTCAAGGGCGCCGCCTACAAGGAATTCAGCGTGCACGGCGGCAGCGGCCCCGAGCCCAAGGGCAATCTGTTCCGCCTGAGCCTGGTCAAGCCGTTCTGACGCCGGCAACCAGCCTTGCCATTGAAGGGGCGTAGCTGGCGCAGGCCGGCTCCGCCCTTTTCATTTCATTCGAAGGCCGGCAGTTCGGGCTTGTGCACCGGCTTGCCGGCGGCGGCCCAGGCGTCGAAGCCGCCAGCGATCGACTGCACCTTCAGGTAGCCCATCTCCCGCATCGCGGCGGCGGCCAGCGCGGCGCGACCGCTGGTCTTGCAATAGATCACGAAGCTCAGGTCGCGGCTGGCCAGCTGCGGCGAGCCGCTGAGCTTGAACTCCAGCAGGCCACGCGAGGCATGGACCGCGCCGGGAATATGGCCGGCCGCGAACTCATCGGCCTCGCGCACATCGAGCAGCACATCGGCATCGCGGATCGCGGCCTCGGCTTGCGCGACGGAGATTTCGGCAACCTGCGCCTTGGCGGCGGCGACCAGGTCCATGGCGGTTTTCATGCGGGAGACTCCTGTCTGATGAACGGTGGGGGGTATCCTGCCATTGTCGCCCAGCGACCGGCCCGGGGCAAGCTCAGTCCACGTCGCCCTCGGCCGGCTGCTGCGCGCGCCGCTCGCGCACTGCCTGCGCGAGTTGCTGCAGCAGCGGCAGCGTCTGCTCGAAGCTGATGCAGGCGTCGGTCACCGACACGCCGGGCTGCAGCGGCTGGCCCGGCACGATGTCCTGCCGGCCCTCGCGCAGGTGGCTCTCGACCATGAGGCCGGTGATGCGGCGCTCGCCGCCCGCGATCTGGCCCGCGACATCGGCGCCGACCTCGAGCTGGCGCCGGTGCTGCTTGCTGCTGTTGGCATGCGAGCAATCGACCATCACCTGCTCGCGCAGGCCGGACGCGCGCAGCACGGCGCAGGCGGCCTCGACATCGGCGGCCGAGTAGTTGGGCTGCTTGCCGCCGCGCAGGATCAGGTGGCAGTCCTGGTTGCCGCGGGTCTCGAAGATCGCCGCCAGCCCCATCTTGGTCATGCCCATGAAGGCGTGTTCGGACTGCGCCGCGACGATGGCGTCGGCCGCCACCTTGACCCCGCCGTCGGTGCCGTTCTTGAAGCCGATCGGGCAGCTCAGGCCGCTGGCGAGCTGGCGATGGCTCTGGCTTTCGGTGGTGCGTGCGCCGATCGCGCCCCAGCTGACCAGGTCGCTGATGAACTGCGGCGACAGCAGATCGAGGAACTCGGTGCCGACCGGCAGGCCGATTTCCAGCACGTCGAGCAGCAGCGCGCGCGCACGTTCCAGCCCCTCGTTGATCGCGAAGCTGCCGTCCAGGTGCGGGTCGTTGATGTAGCCCTTCCAGCCCACCGTGGTGCGCGGCTTCTCGAAATAGACCCGCATCACGATCAGCAGCTCGTCGCGCAGCGCATCGGCCTGTTCCTTGAGCCGGCGCGCGTAGTCGAGCGCCTGCTCGTGGTCATGGATCGAGCAGGGGCCGACCACGACCAGCAGCCGGTCGTCCTGGCCGTGCAGCACGCGCGCGATCTCGGCCCGGCTGGCTTCGACCAGGGCCTGCGCCGGCTCGGGCGTCGGCAGCCATTCCTGCAGCAGCGCGGGGGTCAGCAGCGGGCGCACGGCGCGGATGCGCAGGTCGTCGGTGCGGGTCTTGTCCTGGGTATGGGTCTGGCTGGGGGTATGCATGGCAAGCGGAAAATCAGGCGGTGGCGCCGGCCTGGCGTTGCCAGAAGCGCGGCAGGGTGGCCTTGGAGCATTGCTGCAAGGCCTGCAAGAAATCATGTCCGGGCGCAGCGACGCCGTGGCGCTGGCGCAGGTCGCGCTGGATGCGCAGCAGCAGCTCGGCCGTGACCTCGGCATCGGACAGCGCCCGGTGTGCCTGGCCATGGCGCGGCAGGGCGTGGAAATCGGCCAGGGTGCCGAGCTTGTGGTTCGGCGCGTCCGGATAGAGCCGGCGCGACAGCAGCACGGTGCAGGCAAAGGGTTGGCTTGCGGCCAGGCCGAGCCGCGCCAGCTCGGCCTGCCAGAACTTGCGGTCGAAGGAGGCGTTGTGCGCGACCAGCGGCCGGTCGCCGACGAACTGCGCCGCCTGCGCCATCACTTGCGCCGCGGCTGGCGCGGCACGCACCATCTCGTTGCTGATGCCGGTCAGCTCGGTGATGAAGGGCGGAATCCAGACCCCGGCATTCATCAGGCTGGCAAAGCGGTCGACCACCCGATCCTGTTCGACCAGCACGATCGCGACCTCGGTCGCACGGCCGCCGGCTTCGGGCATCAGCCCGCTGGTTTCAAAGTCGATGATGGCAATCGCGCTCATGGTGGCGCTAGTCTAAGCCCTGCGCGCGGGCCGGGCCGTGGACTCAACCCGTGCTGGCGCGGGTACCGAGTCCGCTGCGCCAGGCCGACCGCATCTCGCCCTGCAGCCAGTCGCGGGCCTGCGGCAAGGTGTCGAACAGCGCCACCCGATAGACCGAGCGCTTCGAGCCGATCAGGATCGACTGCAACAGCTGGGCCAGCTCCGGATCGTTCTTCAGTCCGGCATAGACCGCCCGCACCTGCGGATTGCTGGCCTGCGCGCCGTACTGGATCGCGGCGAGCTCCTGCAGCAGGTCGGCGTCGAGCTCGTGGCTGCTGACATGGCTGAAATCATTGATCACGTAGCGGATGTCGTCGAAGCGCGGGTCGGCCTGTATCGCCTCGACCGAGCGCACGAACTCGTCAGCCGACACATGGCCCGACAGGCGCTTGAGCACCCCTTTGTGTTCCCAGATGATTTCGCAAGGCATGGCGGCGGATCGGCCCGGAGTCCGGTGTTGAGACAGGATGACCCATGGTAGATCATCCTAATGGTAATTACTATGCTGCAATGCCGCATGAATCCCTACCATCAAATGATATGTGTGCTAGAGGAACCGCGGCCTCTCGATTCGCCGCCCCATTGCTGACCGCCGGGCCCATCGCCCTGATCGCCTTGCCGCAGCCGGCCTGGGCCGGCTGGGCCGTGCCGCCCGCCGCTGCGCCGGCGACCGGACTGATGCTGGCCGCCGGACTGGTCTGGCTCTGGCTGGGCAAGCGGCGCTCCGACCAGGCCTTGCGTCGCAGCCGGCTCAGCCTGGCCGCGCTGCAGCAGGACGGGCAGGCGGCCGAGGCACGCTGGCAGGCAAGCGTCGAGCAGGCGGGCTGCGCCACGCAGGCTGCCACGGGCGAGCGCGACCGGCTCGAGCAGGCCCTGTTCGCCAGCCAGCAGAGGCTGCAGCGCCAGCTCGAATGCGCCAGCGAACTGGTGTTCGCGCTCGACCTCGACGGCTGCATCCAGCAGCTCTCGGCCAACTGGCGCGAGGCGCTCGGCGTGGACCCGGAGCGCCTGCTTGGCCAGAGCCATGCCTGGCTGGTGCATGCCGACGACCTGCCGGCCTGCCAGGCCATCATCGAGCGGGCGCTGGCGAGCCGCCGCCGGCAGGGCGAAGTCGAGTACCGGATTCGCCACGCCGAGGGCGACTGGCGCTGGCATGCAGCCCGGGTCGCGCCCCTGTTCGACCCCGGCGGACGCCGGGTCGGCCTGCTCGGCGTCGCGCGCGAGCTCGGAGCCGACCTGCGCTCGGGCGCATATCCTCGGGCACATTTCGATGCGCTGACCGGGCTGCCGGGTCGTCTGCTGTGCCTGGACCGGCTACAGCAGGCCTTGCTGCAGGCCGAGCGTCATGGCGGGCGCAGCGCCTGGCTGCAGATCGAGCTCGACCATTTCGGGCCCGTCAATGCGCGCTGGGGCCATGCCATCGGCGACCTGCTGCTGCAGGAAGTGGCAAGCCGGATTGCCTCCTGCGTGCGCCGCTCGGACACGGTCGGTCGCGGCGAGGGCGACCATTTCATGGTGCTGCTGCCCGCGGTCGGCTGCACGCGCGAGGCGCTCGAGGTGGCGGACAAGATCCGCCGCAAGCTGAGCGAACCGATGCTGTTGCGCGGCCAGCGCTTCGCGCTGACGAGCCGCATTGGCGTCGCGCTCTACCCCCTGCATGGCATGGACGAGGATGAACTGAGTGCCAGTGCCGGGCTGGCTGCCAGCCGCGCCAAGGACGCTGGACGCAATTGCGTCGCCTTGCCCGACCGCCTGCCAGACCCCTTGCACGAGCTTCCAGAGGCCGCCTGAATTTTTTTGTTGCACCGCAACAAAAAGTCTTGCACGAGTCCGATCCCACTCCTAGAATGGACTCCATGTTGCGGTGCAATATAAGTCTTGGGAGTCTTCCGGGGCAGGCGTCGCAGCAGATTTAATCCATATCCAGGAGGATTGCCATGCTGACCGTTGAACAAATCGTCTCGACCCAGAAAGACCAAGCCGCTGCCTTCTACGCGCTGGCCAACCAGGCTGTCACCGGCGTCGAGCGCCTGACCGATCTGAACCTCAAGGCACTGAAGTCGACCATGGCCGACAGCGCCGCCCAGACCGAAGCCCTGTTCGGCATCAAGGACGTGCAAGGCATCATTGCACTGCAGAACAGCGACCTCAAGGCTGCTGCCGAGAAGGCCAGCGCCTACGGCCGCGAACTGTACGAGATCGCCTCCGGTTTCGGCGGTGAATTCGCCAAGGTCACCGAAGCCCGCGCAGCCGAAGCCCAGAAGCAGTTCACCGCCTTCGTCGACAGCGCGGTCAAGAACGCTCCCAAGGGCACCGAGCAGGCCGTCGCCGCGCTGCAGAGCGCCGTCGCCACTGCCGGCACCGCGTTCGAATCGGTCCAGAAGGCTGTCAAGCAGGCTTCCGAGCAGGCTGCCGCCAGCATCGACACTATGACCCACAGCGCGCTGAACACGGCTACCGTGACCGACGTCAAGGCCAAGAAGGCCGCCTGATCGTCCTGCTCGCTCAGCCAGCCCCGCGCACCCTTGACCGGGTTGCGGGGCTTTTTCACGGGAGCGTCCATGGAACTCCAGCCCTTGCTACCAGCCATTGAAGGCCTGCTGTACCGGTCCCGGATCGTGAATCGCATCGGACCGCTGCACATGTTCCTGCTCGTCGAGCGGGCGCGGCTTGCCAACCAGGCTGAAGGGATCACCGGCCAGCTGATCTACCTCGATCACAGCTTCATGGAATACCTCGAGGGCCCAGCGGCGGCACTCGATGCCTTGTGGCACAACCTGAAGCAGGACCCCAGGCATTACGACGTCGAACTGCTGGCGCGCTTTCCGCTGATGCAGCGCCGTTGTGCCAACTGGCCGCTGATGTTCTCGAGCAACGCCTATTTCCAGCAGTACCAGATGACCGGCTTCTCTGCCGTACAGCCGGGCGACATGGAAGCCCTGCTGGAAGACTGCCTGGAACTGCAGCAAGCCGCGTTGACCAGGCCAGTCGCCGTTGTACCCTGACGGTCGGCCCTCCAGCGCCGAGGGCTGCGTGCGGCTTCTTGACAAGGCTGTGTACAAGATTGAAGGCATCAGCAGCTTATCCACAGACTTGGTCACGACGGCAGGCTTGCTCGCATCGACTCCCGCGCCACCGCGAACCTTGTCCACAAGCTTGTCCACTGTCCAGTCATTTGATTCGATGGCGCAAAAAAGCCTTGTCCACGGAAACTGGCGAGGCTCTACTACTACGACTATTTCTTTTATTAATCTAAAAAGAGTTAATAAGAGAAAAGATTTGAGTATCAATGCTGGAATTGGTAGTCCCGAGCCAGGCAAACGCACCAGTCTCCGTCGCCCCTGAGCTCGAGCACCTGCTGATGATAGGCCAGCAGGGTCGAGCGATGGCCAACGCTGATCAGCGTGGTCTGGCTGTCCAGCAGCTGTTCATAAAGCCGGCGTTCATTGGCCAGGTCGAGCGCGCTGGTCGCCTCGTCCAGGATCGCGTAGCGCGGCTGCGTCAGCAGCAGACGGGCAAATGCCAGCCGCTGCTGCTCGCCCATCGACAGGGTCTTTTCCCAGTCGAGCTCGGCGTCCAGGCCGCCCGAACGCTCGGCCAGGTCGGGCAGGTTGACGCGCTCGAGCAGCAGCAGCAGTTCCTGGTCGCCGATCTGGCGCTCCTGCCTGGGATAGAGCAGCTGGCTGCGCAGGCTGCCCAGCAGCATGTAGGGCTGCTGGGGCAGGAACAGGATCTCGTCCGGATGCGGGCGCAGGATCTTGCCGCTGCCGCTGTCCCAGAGGCCGACGATGGCGCGCAGCAGCGAGCTCTTGCCGCAGCCGCTGGCGCCGACGACCAGCAGGCCCTGGCCCGGTTCCACTGCCAGTGACAGATCCTGCACCAGCACCCGTTCGGCGCCTGGGGTCTGCAAGGTGACGCCGTCGAGCTCGAGCTGGCGCGCCCCCTCGATCGACTCGATGCGGCCGGATGCCTGCCTGTCGCCGCTACCGGCCGGGCTGTCGAGCTGGTGCGAGAAGGCATCGAGGCGCTCGATGCCGGCAGCGAAGCGGCTCAGGCTCTCGAAGTTGTCGATCACCACCGACACCGCGCTCAGCACCGCGGTGAAGGCACCGGCGGCGCGCACCGCCATGCCGACCTCGAGCTCGCCCGACAGCACGCGCTCGGCGATCAGCATGCTCGGCAGCACGATGGTCAGCATGCTGTAGCCATACTGGAACAGGTTCAGGAAGAACTGGCCCCGGATCAGCTGCCGGTAGTTGTCGTAGGCCAGGCCGAAACGGCGCCGGATCTGCTGCAGCTCCTGCGGTTCGCCGCGGTAGAGCGCGATCGATTCGGCCTTCTCGCGCACCCGCACCAGGCTGTAGCGCAGGTCCGCCTCGCGCTTGAGCTGGCGGAAGTTCAGTCCGGTCAAGGGCTTGCCGTAGACACGCAGCGTGATCAGCGTGCCGGCGATCGCATAGACCACCAGGAAATAGACCAGGGTGTGCGAGATGCCCCACAGCACCCGGCTGAAGGCGGTCAGCTGCATGGTCGCGCCGATCAGGATCAACAGGAAAAACAGCGAGCGCTGGGTGAAGGTGTTGATGTCCTCGGCGATGCGCTGGTCGGGGTTGTCGAGCGCCGCCAGCCCGTTGAGCGAGTAATAGTGGCGGTCGCCGAAGTAGCGCAGCAGGAAGCGCTGGGTCAGCCAGCGCCGCCAGTGGTTGCCCAGGTTGTCGCGCACCCAGTAGTAGCAGGCATAGGTCGGCACCGCGCCGACCAGCAGGCCCAGGCAGAGCAGGATCGCCTGCCAGAAGCGGTGGCTGTCGCGTGCCGCCAGTGCCGAAGTGAATTCGCCGGTCTGCTCATTGAGCAGCACGGCAAAGGCGGTCTGGCCCAGCAGCAGCAGCAGCAGCAGGATCAGCCGGCCCAGGGCCGGCCAGCGCTCTTCCGAGCGCCAGTAGGGCGCTGCGATGTCGAGAAAGCGCTGCCAGAGTAGGCGGTTGACGGGTTTCATGTGCGGCAGGTCGGTCCCGCTGGACGGGACGGGTTCCGATCATGCCCGCAAAAAAGCGCCACGGCACAAAATCTTTGCCTATCCGCTCATCCCCTTTGCTGCTATTGTCATGGCAGACATTAGCTGAATCTGATGGAATATCTAGGTTGTCTTTCTAGAAGCAAGGGGGATAAAGCTGTGAAATATGAGAAGTTGGCTTTCTTTTCCGGGGCTATCGCCCTGACCACGCTGAGCGCTTGTTCCTATCTGCCGACCCACCTGCCGGGCAACGAGCCGGTGGCCAAGGCCAAGCTCGAACCGCGTTCGGGCAGCCAGGTCAGCGGCAAGGTCAGCTTCACGCCGGTTGGCGGCAAGCTGCTGGTCGAGGCCCATGTGACCGGCCTGACTCCCGGCGAGCATGGCTTCCATGTGCACGAGGGCGGCGACTGCTCGGCCCCCGACGCCAGCGGGGCGGGTGGCCACTTGAATCCGGCCGGCATGCCGCATGGCCACCACCACCGGATGCAGCCGGGCCAGCGCCATGCCGGCGACCTGCCGAATCTGGTCGCCGATGCCAGCGGACAGGCCTATTACCGGGCCGAGGTCACTGGCCTCAAGGTGGAGCGCGGCGCGCATGGCCTGATCGGGCGCAGCGTGGTCGTGCATGCCGATCCGGACGACTACCAGTCGCAGCCCGCCGGCAATTCGGGCCGGCGCATCGCCTGCGGGGTCATCCAGGCGCAGTGATGGCCCGGGCTGAGCAGGGTAGTGGCCGGGGCGCGCGGCTCAGCCCCGCTGCACCACCAGCCCGCCGAAGGACTGTGCCACCGGCATCAGCTCGATCTCGTTGACGTTGACATGCGCCGGCAGGGTCGCGATCCAGTGCACCGACTCGGCGATGTCCTCGGCGCTGAGCGGCTGCACATTCGCGTAGACGCTGGCCGCGCGCGCGTCGTCACCATGGAAGCGCACATTCGAGAACTCGGTGCCGCCGCACAGGCCGGGTTCGATGTTGCTGACGCGCACGCCGGTGCCGTGCAGGTCGGTGCGCAGGTTCAGGCTGAACTGGCGCACGAAGGCCTTGCTCGCGCCGTAGACATTGCCGCCGGCATAGGGCCAGTTGCCCGCGGTCGAGCCGATGTTGATCACATGGCCGCGGCGGCGCTCCACCATGCCAGGCAGCAGGGCGCGCGTGGCCTGGACCAGGCCGGTGCAGTTGGTGTCTATCATGGCCTGCCAGTCGTCCAGGCTGGCCTGGTGTGCCGGTTCCATCCCGAGCGCGAGGCCGGCATTGTTGACCAGCAGGTCGATCTCGGCGAAGCCGGGCGGCAGCGCGCCCGGGACGGCTTCGACCGCGGCGCGGTCGCGCACGTCGAGCTCGAGCGGCAGCAATGCCTCGCCGAGCTCGTCAGCCAGCGCCTGCAGGCGGTCGAGCCGGCGCGCGGTCGCGACCACGCGATGTCCGGCCTGGACGAAGCGGCGCGCGATGGCGGCACCGAAACCGGCGGACGCGCCGGTGACGAAAACGATCATGTCTAGCTCCTGTGCGTTGGAGCAGACACTGTAGCGCGATAGCGGTCGCGATGCGGGCGGCCTGCCGCCCGCCCGGGCTCACTTGTTCAGGTACTTGTTGCCGATCGCATGCGCTTCGGCTGCCAGCTTGGCGCCGTCCAGGCCCTTGGCATTTGCCTGCTTGATCCAGTCGGCTTCGACCGAAGCCGCAGTCTTCTGCATCGCCTTGTAGTCGGCTTCCTTAATCACCAGCACCTTGTTGCCGTGCGCCAGCATGGCCTTGCGCGCGGCCTCGTTGCCGTCATCCCAGACCTTGGCGGTGCGCTCGAGCAGCGGCATGCCGCTGCGCTTGTCCAGCACGGCCTTGAGCTCGGGCGACAGGCTGTCGTACTTCTTCTTGTTCATCAGCAGCGCGAACGGGGTCTGGGTGAAGCCGGGCTGCTTGGCCGGACCCTCGATGTGGTACTTGGTCACCTCGTCGACCTTGACCGCTGGCAGCACTTCCCAGGGTGCCATGGCGCCGTCGATGATGCCCTTGGAGATGCCCTCGGTGATCTGTGCCGGCGGCATGTTGACCGGCACGCCGCCGAGCGCCTGCAGGAACATCGAGGGATAGCGCGAGGGGCTGCGCAGCTTCAGTCCCTTGAGGTCCTCGGGCACGATGACCGGCTTGCTCGCGGTGCTGATGACCACGCTGGAGCCGCTCCAGATCGACAGCACCTTGAAGTCCTTGAAGTCGTCCATGGCGTACTTCTGGGTGTAGTCCCACATCGCGAGCGAGCCGCCCAGGCTGCTGCGCGGCATGGTGAACGGCAGCTCGAGCGCCTCGGAGCGCGGGAAGCGGCCGGTCGAGAAGCTCGGCGAGACCCAGGCGATGTCGGCCACGCCGTTCTTGACCTGGTCGGGCAGCTGGGCCACGGTGCCGCCGAGCTGCAGCGCCGGGTAAATCTGGCACTTGAGCTTGCCGCCCGAGTCCTTGTCGAGCTCGGCGCACCAGGGCTCGAGCACCTTGCTGTGGAAGTTGTGGTTCGATCCCAGGTAATGCGAGACCTTGAGCGTGACCGTCTGGGCCTGCAGGGCGGTAGCGCCGAGCGCGAGGGGCAGGGCAGCAATCAGTGTAGTGATCAGTTTCATGCAAGGGTCTCCGGTGAAATGAGGTTTGAGGGACGGCCATTGACCATCCCAGCCGCTCTACTGTAATCCTTGCGCCTGCCGTCGAGTCGATCCGGCCCGAAGTGATACCGTAGCGATCCGATCTTCGTTACTTCTTGACCGTCCGACCATGCCACGCCTCCAGTTCCAGCCCGCCGCGCACTACCCCTTCGCCACCGACATGCCGATCCAGCCCGGCCAGATCAACGAGGGCGGCCATCTCGACAATGTCCAGCTGCTCGGCCTGGTGTCAGAGGCCCGCACCCGCTTCTTCGGCTGGCTGGGCTACAGCGTGATGGATGTCGCGGGCCATGCCTTCTTCGTCGCCGACCAGGCGGTGCAGTACCGCTCCGAGGGCCAGCCCGGCGAGGTGCTGCGCATCGAGATGACGCCGGCCGACCTCAATCCCAAGGGCTTCGACCTGCTGTTCCGGGTCAGCGAGTCGCAGTCCGGTCGCGAGGTGGCCCTGGGCAAGATCGGACTGGTCTGCGTCGACCTGGCCAGCCGCAAGCCCGGCCCCATGCCCGAGGCGTTCCGGCAAGCGCTGGCCTGCGCTGGCTGAACAGCTCGCTTCAGTGGCCGCAGCTGCTGCAGGCCTCGAGCGCCTGGCTGGCTTGCCGGCGGGTTTCCTCGACCAGATAGTCGAGGAAGACCCGGGTCCGCTGCGGAATGAACTTGCGGCTCGGCAGGGCTGCGTACATCGCCAGCCGGCCGGTGACCCAGGGCGACAGCAGCCGCACCAGTTCGCCCCGGCTCAGGTAGGGGGCCACCAGATCCATCGACACCGAGGTGATGCCGGCACCATCGAGCGCCGCGCGCAGCAGCGTATCGGTGTGGTTGGCCTGCAGCACGGGTTCGATCGCGACCTCGGCCACCTGCTCCGGTTGCTGCGGCTGCCACATGCGCCAGACCCGGGTCCGGACATTGGGCTGCTTGAGCCGCAGGCATTCATGCCCGATCAGGTCCTGTGGCCGTTCGGGCATGCCGCGCCGCCGCAGATAGTCCGGTGACGCCACCAGGATGGCTTCGGACTCCATCACCTTGCGCGCCACGATGTCGGCATCGAAGTGCTCGTCGGCTCCCAGCAGGGTGATGTCGAAATCCTCGATCGGCGCTTCCTTGAGCGACTCGACCTCGATTTCGATCAGGATCTTCGGGTAGCGGCGGCGGAACTCTGCCAGCAGCGGGGCAATCACATAGCTGGCCAGCACCGGCGGGGCATGCAGGCGCAGCAGTCCGGCCAGCTCGGTGGTGTGCGAGCTGGTCACGGCATGGGCCTCGTCGATGTCCTGCAGGATGTTGCGTACCCGGCTCAGGTAGGCCTGTCCGGCTTCGGTCAGCGACAGGCGCCGGGTCGTGCGCTGCAGCAGGCGCGTGCCCAGGTGCTCCTCCAGGTCCGCGACCAGCCGGGTCACCACCGGGGCCGACATGTCCATGGCCCGGGCAGCAGCGGCGAAGCTGCCCTCATCCACCACGCGCTCGAACACGCGCATCGACAGCAAGCGGTCCATCTTGTCTCCGGTTCGGCATTCAAGTCCTGGATTGTTTCTTCGTTGGAAACATCCATGTGACGAGATTGTTATTTATCTATCTGAATGGAAATTTCACAGTTGATGCTAGCAATGTAAAGCCTGCGTCGGCCACCTCGGCAGGCCCGCAAGCAGGTCAAGACCGAACTGGCCGAAGCCATCTGCAGCGGTCAGTCGTCGACGGCGCCCTGCGGCAGCGTGGTGTGCCCGGCCAGCGACAGCCAGTTGCGGCGGTCGCCGCTGATTGATCAAAATTTTTCTATTTTGCAGATATGAAATATCAATTAAGAATATTTCATATGTTAAAAAAGAAACATTAAAGTTCATCCTACGGGTCTGGACTGGCATCGCAGCGCTTGCCATGACCCGGTGGGCTCATTCATGCATGACGCGGCAGGTCGCGACCGGTCGAGCTCCTGCCGATCACTCCCCAAGAAAACGTTGACACGATGAACTTCAATGCGATGACAGTGGGCAAGCGCCTTTATCTCGGCTTTGGTGCCGTGCTGGCTATCCTGGTGGTGGTCACGCTGGTGGCAATTTCCAAGGTCAATGCGATCAACGCATCGCTCAAGGCGAACAACGACGAGCATGCGGCAATCCAGCGCTACGCGATCAATTTCCGTGGCTCGGTCCATGACCGGGCGATTGCGGTACGTGACGAGGTGCTCAGCAGCTCGGCGTCCGAGCGGCGGCAGCTGAGCCATGACATCGAGCAGCTGGCACAGTTCTATGCCGAGTCGGTCGGCCCGCTGGAAAGACTGCTGCAGTCCTCGGCCGATGCCACCGAGCTGCGGGTGCTTTACCGTGCGATCCAGGCCAGCGAGCAGCAGGCGGTCGCCTCCACCCAGGCCATCCTGGCCAAGCTCGAGGCGGGTGACCTGCAGGGGGCGCAGGCGCAGTTGTGGACCGAGGCCAAGCCCCAGTACGTGGCCTGGCTGGCCGCCATCAACAAGCTGATTGATTTCGAGGAGTCGCGCATCCAGACCCAGAACAAGATTGCCATGGGCGAGGCGAGCAGCTTCCTGGCGGTGATGCTGGCGGCCCTGGTGCTGGCCTTGCTCAGCGGCACGGCGCTGGCCTGGGCCATCCCGCGCAGCATCGTGCGTCAACTGGGCGCCGAACCCGTCGAGCTGGGCGAGGTGGCGCAACGCGTGGCCTCCGGTGACCTCGGCGCGGTCTCGGGTGCCGATCGCGCACCGGCGGGTAGCGTGCTGGCCTCGCTGGGCGCCATGCAGACCGGCCTGGCCCATGTGGTGGGCCAGGTGCGCCAGGCCTCGGACTCCATTGCCGCCGGATCGGCCGAGATCGCCAGCGGCAATGCCGACCTGTCGCGCCGTACCGAGCTGCAGGCCTCGCAACTGCAGCAGACAGCGTCCTCCATGGTGCAGATGAACACGACGGTGCAGGGCAATGCCGACACCGCCCGCCAAGCCACCCTGCTGGCTACCCAGGCCAGCGCGGCGGCCCAGAAGGGCGGAGAGGTGGTCAGCCAGGTGGTCACCACCATGGACGACATTGCCCAGAGTTCGCGCAAGATCAGCGACATCATCGGCGTGATCGACGGCATTGCCTTCCAGACCAACATCCTGGCGCTCAATGCCTCGGTGGAGGCAGCACGCGCCAGCGAGCAGGGCCGCGGCTTTGCCGTGGTCGCTGGCGAGGTCCGCAGCCTGGCGCAGCGCAGCGCCGAGGCAGCCAAGGAGATCAAGGGCCTGATTGGTGCCAGCGTGGACAAGATCGAGGCGGGCACCCGGCTGGTCAGCGATGCCGGCACCACCATGGAAGACATCGTCCGTCAGGTGCACCATGTCTCGGAATTGATCAGCGAGATCAGTGCTTCCACGCACGAACAGACCACCGGCATCGGCCAGGTCAGCGCAGCGGTCATGCAGCTCGACCAGAGCACGCAGCAGAACGCGGCGCTCGTGGAGCAGAGCGCGGCGGCATCCGCCAGCTTGCAGCAGCAGGCTTCCCGGCTGACTGACGTGGTCAGGACCTTCCGCTTCGACTGAGCGGGGCCGGCATTGGTCATGGCGAGCCCGCGGGCTTGAGTAGCCGCCCTGGACCCGGGTCTGCGACGCTGAGCGAGCTCCGGAAGGCTGTTCCCGGCCGATAGACAGAAGCGGCCGCTTGCTCCAAGATGCAGGCGGCCGTTTGCGATCCGGCATGCGGCCCATCCGGTTCTGCCCTTGCTGCCCTGTCCTCGCTTCAGGAGAAACCCATGTCCAAAGTTCTCGTGCTCTATTACTCGACCTATGGCCATATCGAGACCATGGCCCAGGCCGTGGCCGAAGGCGCCCGTGCCGCCGGTGCCCAGGTGGATGTCAAGCGGGTGCCGGAAACCGTGCCGGCCGAGATCGCGAAGTCGGCCCATTTCAAGCTCGACCAGGTGGCTCCGGTCGCGACCGTCGCCGAACTCGAAGGCTATGACGCCATCATCGTCGGCGCACCGACCCGCTTCGGCCGCATGCCCTCGCAGCTGGCGGCCTTCCTGGACCAGGCCGGTGGCCTCTGGGCGCGCGGCGCGCTGAACGGCAAGGTTGGCGGCGCCTTCACCTCGACCGCGACCCAGCATGGCGGCCAGGAGGTCACGCTGTTCTCGATCATCACCAACCTGATGCACTTCGGCATGGTCATCGTCGGCCTGCCCTACAGCTTCCAGGGCCAGATGACACTGGACGAGATCGTCGGCGGCAGCCCTTATGGAGCAACGACCATTGCCGGCGGCCAGGGCCAACGCCAGCCGAGCGTGATCGAGCTCGATGGCGCCCGCTACCAGGGCAAGCTGATCGCCGAGACCGCCAACAAGCTGTTCGGCCAGTAGGCCGGGGCAGGGGGCGGCAGGACGCCGTCCCCTGAAGCCTCAGTCGCTCAGAGCCGCTCGAAGATGGCCGCGATGCCCTGGCCGCCGCCGATGCACATCGTCACCAGCGCGTAGCGGCCGCCAGTGCGCTGCAGCTCGTACAGTGCCTTGGTCGCGATCACCGCGCCGGAGGCACCGATCGGGTGGCCGAGCGCGATCGCGCCGCCGTTGACGTTGGTCTTGGCCGGATCGAGGCCCAGGCCGCGCGAGACCGCGATCGCCTGCGCCGCGAAGGCCTCGTTGCTCTCGATCACGTCGATCTGGTCCAGCGTCAGGCCGGCCTTCTTGAGCGCGAGCCGGGTGGCCGGGATAGGGCCCTCGCCCATGACGTCGTTCGGCACGCCGGCGACCGCGTAGGAGGCCAGGCGCGCGATCGGCTGGTGGCCATGGGCGGCGGCGACCGCCGCATCAGCCAGCACGAAGAAGGCCGCGCCGTCGTTGATGCCCGAGGCATTGCCGGCGGTGACCGAGCCATCCTTCTTGAACGCCGGCTTCATCTTGGCCAGCGACTCCAGCGTAGTGGCGGGCTTCACATGCTCGTCGGTGTCGAACACGACCTCGCCCTTGCGCGTCTGCCTGACGATAGGCACGATCTGCGACTGGAAGCGGCCCTCGGCGATGGCCGTGGCGGCGCGGCGGTGCGACTCGACCGCGACCGCGTCCTGCTCCTCGCGCGTGATGCCCCACTTGGCGACCAGGTTCTCGGCCGTGATGCCCATGTGGCCGACGCCGAACGGGTCGGTCAGGGTGGCGACCATGGTGTCGATCAGCTGGGTGTTGCCCATGCGCGCGCCGTTGCGCATCGCGGCCGACAGGTAGCCACCGCGGCTCATGACCTCGACGCCGCCGCCGATGCCGTAGTCGCAGTCGCCGAGCAGGATGTTCTGCGCCGTCGTCACGATGCCTTGCAGGCCGGACGAGCACAGGCGGTTGACCGACATCGCGACCGAATCCATCGGCAGGCCGGCCTGGATCGAGGCGACGCGCGCCACATAGGCAAAGCGGCTTTCGGTCGGAATCGTGTTGCCCACTGTCACGTAGTTGATCGCCAGCGGATCGACGCCCGAGCGCTCGACCGCCGCCTTCATCACGCTGCCGGCGAGTTCGGCCGGCTCGATCTCCGACAGGGAACCGCCAAAAGTGCCAACCGCCGACCGCACCGCACTGAGTACCACCACGTCACGCTGATTCATGTCTGCCTCTTTTTGAAGAAATGCCCCGCGTCTGGATGCGCGAAGTGAGCTATATGCTATGCCTTGGGGATTGCCGGGGTCTTACAGCTGCGGGCTTGGGAGGTCAGGCGGCATCGGCAGATCCGACCCCGGGTCGGCATGTCATTTCGAGCTTTTCGGGCGCTTGGCGCTTGCGGGTGCGGACATGCGGTCCAGCATCAGCTGGATCATCTGTTCCGTCATCGCCATGCGCCGCTCCATCTGCAGGTGCATGCCCATCATGTCGCCCATCGCAGGGCTGCCCTCGGCGCCGGCTGCAGCCGCACTGCGCATCTGCGCCATCATGGCCATGCCCGACTGCATCAGCTTCATTTGCTCGTCCAGCAGTGCCGCACGCCTGGCCGGGGTCCTGGCGGCCTGCATCTTCTGGTGCATCGCCTCCATGGCCTGCAACTGGCGATGGAACGCTTCTGTGGCGGGAGTCGGCATCGGCGCGGCCTGGATGGCCGCGGCGGCGGGAGCATTGCCTTCTGGCTGGTGGGCGGAATGCTCCTCCTCGGCCTTGGGGGGTTGAGTCACGGCGCAGCCGGAAACCAGCAGGACCGTGATCAGCCCGGTGACGGTGTACAAACGCATGATGTTCTCCCTGTTCTGGAACTTGCCGGAGGGTAGTTTTGAGGCGGCTGGTGCCAGAAGTCAATCGAAAATTGATCGCTGCGCCCATATTGCCACCGTGATTCAGCCGCGGTGCTGGCGCAGCTGGGTCAGCCGCCATTCCAGCGACTCGCGCTTGGGAGTGAAGCGCGCCTCGCGCGGCAGGAAAAGGGCTTGGCCGTGCAGCTGGGTCAGGCGGGCGAAGTCGGGGATGCGCCGGTCGAGCAGGCGGCTGACATGCCATTTCAGGTCCGGCCCGGGCGCGATCAGATACCGGTCCATCGCCCAGTGCATGTCGGGCGTCAGCGCCAGGCCGTTGCGCGGGTCGTCGTCGCCGGCTGCGCTGAAGGGATGGATATGCGCGGCCTCGACCATGGCCTCGCCGGTGGGCAGCAGGAAGCGTTCGCCACTGGCGGCGCAGCGGTAGTCGTAAAGCTCGATCACCACGCGGCGGAAGGCCGGATCGCGCACATAGGCGGGCGGCGGGGCCTCGGCGGCGGTCAGTGCCACGCCCTGTCGCAGTTGATGTTCATAGCGGCTGACCTCGCCGGCCCTGGCCGCGACCGCGCGCAGGTCTTGCAGGCCGCGGTCCAGCCAGTGCGTGGAGAGCGTGTCGGCCAGCGCCTCCAGCGATTCGGGTTGTTGCAGCAAGGCGAACAGCTCCGGGTCCAGCGTGGCGCAGGCGATGTTGTCCGTGATGTCGCGCAGGCTGCGCGCGGTGGACAGCGCGGCCAATGCCGTGTCTCGCCCCGGCAGCGGCTGTAGCTGCCAGAAGCCGGCTGCGCCCCCGCGCAGCTTGCCCGCTAGGTGGAAGAAGGGGAAATAGGGATTGGGGTGGTCGCTGGGAGTGCGTACCGCGGCGAAGAAGCGCTGGTAGCGCTCCAGCAGCGGCGGCGCGAACAGGATGCGGTTTTCAGCCAGTCCGCCCGAGCGGGCCAGGTCCAGCAGCGCGAGCAGCATGCAGATTTTGTGCGGGCTGGCGCGGCCAGCGCGGACATTGACGTTCAGGCGGCGGAATTTGTCCTGGTACGACTTAAGGCTCATTTGTCAACGTAAACGTGGTGACTTCAGGTCAGCCGAAACTGGCCCGATAGGTGACCGGATCAAGCCTGCAGTGCTGCCCGATCGCGCCCTGCATGTCGAACAACCGAGGGGCCTTCCGGAACTCGAACAGCCGGTAGAGGTGGAACTGCTCCTTGGCAGCGTTCGAGCGATTCAGTTCGCCATTCGTGACGAAAAATGGCGTTTCACGGCCGAACGAGGTGGTCTTGACCTCGATGAATCGTTCCCGGCCGTTGGCATCGAACGACAGGATGTCGTAGCCCAGCCCGTCTCCCTTGGTTTTGGAGACATGCTCCACCCTGTCGGCAAGCCGTTGCTGCCCTGCCTGTACCAGGCGCCAGTGCTCATAGCCCAGTGCGAACTGCTCACCGGCCAGCCCCAGCGACTGGTTGTGCGCTTCGCGTTCCAGATAGTCGCGTTTGACCGGCTTGAAGTAGGGAGTACCAGCGGTTTCGGCAACGCGGTGTTGTCTAATCGGTGCGTCGGTCAGTATCTTGGAAAAGTCGGTTTGAACGGGGGTAATGGCCGGTTGCTGGACGGCGGCCAGCGCTGCCTGGTCTAGCATGGGCTTGAGTCGAAGCTGCTCCTCGACCACGATTTCCAGCAAGGCCTGGTAATTGCCACGCGGCTGGTAGCCCCGGATGTAAGGGTATCCCAGGTTAATCATCACTGCGCTGATGTTGCCGTGCTTGAACTCGATCGAGCCATTGCTGCGCTGGTTCAGCAGCAGCTGTAGCCTTCGTCTGTGTTCTGTCTTGTTGTAGGACTGACCTGCCAATTCCAGAGCGAGCATGTGCAGGTAGTCGGCCACGATTGCCTCGACTTCTTCGCGTGACCAGTCCATCCCTCGTTCCCCTCAATCAAGAAAAACGCCCATGAGCCTTGAGGCTCACGGGCATCAGTTTCGCAGATTTATTTGTTTTTTGACGATTAGACGTCGATATTCCCCGCCCTCAGCGCATTGCTCTCGATGAAGTCGCGGCGCGGCTCCACCTCGTCGCCGATTGGCATGATGCAAGCCTTGCTCACGCCAGCCCCAGTGGCAGGTTTCGGGTGTCGAGTCCCATGGCCTGCAGTTCACGACGGAAATGGGTCATGGTTAGGGGGTAGGCTTGGGCTACCAACAGGTATTGGTAGTCGTCCTGCTCCAGCAGGGTGGTCACGGTGGCTTCCTGAACTCCCGGCAAGTAGTGGAACTTGGCCTCGTATTCCCCCGAGAAGGAGGCCACCGGAGCACTTTCTGGTTCCGTTCGTGACAAGGCGTCCAGACGAATCTTCACGTTGACCTGAAGCCCAGCCCCCGGTACATTGGGTATGGCCAGGCCAAGCTGGATATCCTGTTGCATCTCCAGCATCAGGGCGGAGTCGTTGATTTCGCCGGGGTTCTCACCCCGGAATGCCAGCACGCGGAAGGCCACCAGCGTGGGCCTTGGGCTCATGGCTTGCATTGAACTTCTCCGTGAGCAAACTGCCGGAACTCGCGAGGGTTGTAGACCGCAGCCACTGCGTTTTCATCGGTTTTTTCGAGGCGCACGAGTACTGGCTTGGGATGTGCGGAGACCATCGGTTTCCGGGTCATGAATTCTGCGCTCATGCCTTTTTCCTCGACCAGTTCCCAGAAGCTCGTGGTGCTGCGCCTGACCAGACGCAACAGCGTGTCCATGGCTGCGGATTGAGCGACATCGTCGTTTTCGTATTTGCTGAACGCGACCGGTCCGCCACCGAAGAGACGAGCCGCCTGGGTCTGCGTCAGCCCATACTGCTGGCGCAGAGCGGCGATTTCCTGGCCGGTCAGCAAGCCATCGACCTGCTTGCGGAAAGCCAGCAATACCCGCTTGTTGCGCCGGCTTTCTTCCACGCTCGCAAAGTCGGACAGGCAGTGGTCACAGAACTTGTAATGCAGCGGAAGCATGGCCTTGTGGCCCTTGTATTCGGTCTCCGCTTGTTGCACCTGCTCGGTGACGTGACCCTCACCGCACAGCGGGCAGGGTTCCTGAGTGCTCATACCATCATCCATCTCAAACATGGCAAGACACTGTGAGTACCAACTTGCCCGTCTTGCCTACAGCAAATTTCAAGAAATATTCAACCGGCATAGTTTTGCCGGTAGCCGGCATGACCTCAAGCCTGCGGATGCTGTAAGCGTCGCAGGCAGCAAGTGCACCTCTGCCGTTTTCGCACCATTCGGAGTCGATGTAATCGGTCGCTTTCAGGCACCTGATCAGTTCGGCTACACGCGACAAGTCGTCATCGAAAAGCTTACGTATGTCCTTGCGACACTTCTCTGTCCAGGCGAACAGCTGACCTTCATCGTTCACCAGGTTTTGTATGCGTTCAAGATCATAAAGCGGGCCGCCATCAATCTTGACGCGGCCTGTACTCAGCACTTGTGGCGGATTACGGTTGTACTCCGACAGCACGATGGTTTTTACCATCATGGTAACCTGATTTTGCGGCATACCAATAGCCTTGCAAGGTTTCCGGGTTCCGGAAACCTCAGACGTCGATATTCCCCGCCCTCAGCGCATTGGTCTCGATGAAGTCGCGGCGCGGCTCGACCTCGTCGCCCATCAGCATGGTGAACACCTTGTCGGCCTCGATCGCGTCCTCGATCTGCACCCGCAGCAGGCGGCGCACCGTCGGGTCCATCGTGGTTTCCCACAGCTGGGCCGGGTTCATCTCGCCCAGGCCCTTGTAGCGCTGGCGCGCGGTGGTGCGCTCGGCTTCCGAGATCAGCCAGGCCATGGCCTGGCGGAAGTCGGACACCTTTTCTTCCTTCTGGCGCTCGCCCTCGCCGCGCAGCGCCTTGGCGCCTTCGCCCAGCAGGCCGCGGAAGCTGTGCGCGGCCTCGGCCAGCGTGGCGTAGTCGGCGCCGTGCACGAATTCCTGCGTCAGCACGCTGCTCTTGATGTTGCCGTGGTGGCGGCGGCTGATGCGCAGGATCGGCTTGTCGCTGCGCGGGTCGAGTTCGGCGCTCACCTCGGCCGGCACGCCGGTGCTGTTGAGCTCGCGCAGCTTGGCTTGCAGCGCGGGCGCGCATTCGGTCGCGGCTTCCAGCGTGTCGAGGTCGAGCTCCACCCCGTCGGCAATGGCGCGCAGCGCCTCGGCGTCGAGGAAGTTCGAGAGGCGCGCGATCACATGCTCGGACAGCTGGTGCTTGCGCGCCAGCTCGGCCAGCGTGTCGCCGCTCAGCAGCTGGCTCTGTGCACCGCCGGTCTGGATGCTGGCGTCTTTCAGCGCGATGCGCAGCAGGAAGCCGTCGAGCGCGGCGGCGTCCTTCAGGTACAGCTCTTCCTTGCCGCTCTTGACCTTGTAGAGCGGCGGCTGCGCGATGTAGATATGGCCGCGCTCGACCAGCTCGGGCATCTGGCGGTAGAAGAAGGTCAGCAGCAGGGTGCGGATATGCGCGCCGTCCACGTCCGCGTCGGTCATGATGATGATGCGGTGGTAGCGCAGCTTGTCGATGTTGAAGTCGTCGGCACCGCTCTTGCCCTTGGGCGCGTATTCGTCGGCGCTGGCCTTGCCGATGCCGGTGCCCAGGGCGGTGATCAGGGTCAGGATCTCGTTGCTGGCCAGCAGCTTCTCGTAGCGCGCCTTCTCGACGTTGAGGATCTTGCCGCGCAGCGGCAGGATGGCCTGGAACTTGCGGTCGCGGCCCTGCTTGGCCGAGCCGCCTGCGGAGTCACCCTCGACGATGTAGATCTCGCATTGCGCCGGGTCCTTCTCCTGGCAGTCGGCCAGCTTGCCCGGCAGGCCCATGCCGTCGAGCACGCCCTTGCGCCGCGTCATCTCGCGCGCCTTGCGGGCCGCCTCGCGGGCACGCGCGGCCTCGACGATCTTGCCGCACAGGATCTTGGCGTCGTTCGGGCGCTCCTCCAGGTATTCGGTCAGCGCCTTGGCGACGATGTCCTCCACCGGCGCGCGCACTTCCGAGCTCACCAGCTTGTCCTTGGTCTGGCTGCTGAACTTGGGCTCGGGCACCTTGACCGACAGCACGCAGCACAGGCCTTCGCGCATGTCGTCGCCCGAGACCTCGACCTTGGCCTTCTTGGCCAGCTCGTTCTGCTCGATGTACTTGCCGATCACGCGGGTCATCGCGGCGCGCAGGCCGGTCAGGTGGGTGCCGCCGTCGCGCTGCGGGATGTTGTTGGTGAAGCAGAGCACGTTCTCGTTGTAGCTCTCGTTCCACTGCATCGCGACTTCGACGCCGATGCTGGTGCCGGGGATGCCGCCGTAGCTGTCGGCCGGGCGCTCGCCTAGCGCGTGGAAGGTGGTCGGATGCAGCACCTTCTTGCCGGCATTGATGAACTCGACGAAACCCTTGACGCCGCCAGCGCCCGAGAAGTCGTCTTCCTTGCCGCTGCGCTCGTCCTTCAGGCGGATGCGAACGCCGTTATTCAGGAAGCTGAGTTCACGCAGGCGCTTGGCCAGGATCTCGTAGTGGAAATCGTGGTTCTGCTGGAAGATCTCGGTGTCGGGCAGGAAATGGACTTCGGTGCCGCGCTTGTCGGTGTTGCCTGCCACGCGCATCGGCGAGACCTCGACGCCGCCGACCTGCTCGATCAGGCGGTTCTGCACGAAGCCGCGCGCGAAGTCGATCTGGTGCACTTTGCCCTCGCGGCGCACCGTCAGCCGCAGCCATTTCGAGAGCGCGTTGACGCAGGACACGCCGACGCCGTGCAGGCCGCCCGAGACCTTGTAGCTGTTCTGGTTGAACTTGCCGCCGGCGTGCAGCTCGGTCAGCGCGATCTCGGCCGCACTGCGCTTGGGCTCGTGCTTGTCGTCCATCTTGACGCCGGTCGGGATGCCGCGGCCGTTGTCGGTGACGCTGATCGAGTTGTCGCTGTGGATGGTGACGACGATGTCGTCGCAGTGGCCGGCCAGCGCCTCGTCGATCGAGTTGTCCACCACCTCGAACACCAGGTGGTGCAGGCCGGTGCCGTCGCTGGTGTCGCCGATGTACATGCCGGGGCGCTTGCGCACTGCCTCCAGGCCCTCCAGGATCTGGATCGCACCTTCGCCATAGCCTTCCGATGCGCCGGCCTGGTGGGCGTCGATCTGGGGCTGGACGGTGGTGAAGGCCTCACCGGGGGCGTCCGCTGGGCTGGGCTGGTTGGCGTCGGTCATGGTCAAAAATCTCTCTCGCTTCAATGGCAAAACCCGCACGAAGGGGCGCGGGTTCGGGGGCGGCTGGGGGCAGATCTGCCGGGTCGTCCGCCTCAGATGCGCATCGGCATCACGACGTACTTGAAGTGCTCGTTGTCGGGGATGGTCAGCAGCGCCGAGCTGTTGCCGTCGTTGAGTTCCAGCCTGACCATGTCCTGGCTCATGTTGGCCAGGGCGTCGATCAGGTAGCTGACGTTGAAGCCGATCTCGATTGCGCTGCCGTCGTACTGGATGTCGAGCTCGTCGACCGCCTCTTCCTGGTCGGCGTTGTTGGCCGCCACGCGCAGGCTGCCGCGCTCGAGGTTCAGGCGCACGCCCTTGAACTTCTCGCTCGTCATGATGGCGGCGCGCTGCAGCGCTGCCAGCAGCGCACCGCGGCCCAGGATCACGATGTTGGGGTGGTTGCGCGGGATCACGCGGTTGTAGTCGGGGAACTTGCCCTCGACCAGCTTGGTGACGAATTCCATGCCCTCGAAGCGGAAGCGCGCCTGGTTGGCCGCGAACTGCAGCTCGATCGCGCCGTCCTTGTCGCTCAGCAGGCGCTGCAGCTCGAGCACGGTCTTGCGCGGCAGGATGACTTCCTGCTTGGGCACCTCGACGTCGAGCTCGGCGCTGGCGAAGGCCAGCCGGTGGCCGTCGGTCGCGACCAGGCTGAGCTTCTTGCCTTCGGCGACGAACAGGATGCCGTTGAGGTAGTAGCGGATGTCGTGCACCGCCATCGAGAAGCTGACCTGGTTGAGCAGGCTCTTGAGCGTCTTCTGCGGCACGCTGAAGGCGGGGCCGAAGCTGGGCGCTTCCTGCACCAGCGGGAAGTCCTCGGCCGGCAGGGTCTGCAGCGTGAACTTGGACTTGCCCCCCTTGAGGATCAGCTTGTTCTGCGCCGATTCCAGGCTCACCAGCTGGTCGGACGGCAGGGTGCGCAGGATGTCGATCAGCTTGCGCGCGCCGACGGTGGTCGCGAAGGCGGCATCTTCGCCGCCGAGGTCGACCTGGGTGCGGATCTGGATCTCGAGGTCGGAGGTGGTCAGCTGCACCTCGCCGGCGATCTTGCGGATCAGCACGTTGGCCAGCACCGGCAGGGTGTGGCGGCGTTCGACGATGCCCGCCACCGATTGCAGGGCGGCCAGCACTTTGTCCTGGGTCGACTGGAAGACGATCATGTTCAGGGCTTTCTTCTATTTCCGGTATGGGTCTGGGCCTAGCTTAAGCGATCCAGGCTCAGCCCTTGAGGGTCTGTTCGAGTACGTGCAGCTGCTGGTTCAGCTCGCTGACGGTCTGGCGCTCGGCGGCGATCTTGCGCACCGCGTGCAGCACCGTGGTGTGGTCGCGGCCGCCGAACAGCTCGCCGATCTCGGGCAGGCTCTTCTGCGTCAGTTCCTTGGCCAGGAACATCGCGATCTGGCGCGGCCGCGCGATGTTGGCCGGCCGCTTCTTCGAGTACATGTCGGCGATCTTGATCTTGTAGAAGTCGGCGACGGTCTTCTGGATGTTCTCGACGCTGATCTGGCGGTTCTGGATCGACAGCAGGTCCTTCAGCGCGTCGCGCGCGAGCTGGATCGAGACTTCTTTCTGGTTGAAGCGCGAGTAGGCCAGGATCTTGCGCAGCGCGCCCTCGAGCTCGCGCACGTTCGAGCGCACGTTCTTGGCGACGAAGAAGGCGACATCCTCGGGCATCGAGGCGCCCTCGGACTCGGCCTTGCTGATCAGGATCGCGACCCGCATCTCGAGCTCGGGCGGTTCGATCGCCACCGTGAGCCCCGAGTCGAAGCGCGACACCAGCCGCTCGTGGATGTCGGCCAGGCCCTTGGGATAGGTGTCGCTGGTCATCACGATGTGGCTCTTCTTGGTCAGCAGTGCCTCGAAGGCGTTGAAGAACTCCTCCTGCGTGCGTTCCTTGTTGGCGAAGAACTGCACGTCGTCGATCAGCAGCAGGTCGAGCGAGTGGTAGCGTTCCTTGAACTCGTCGAAGGTCTTCTTCTGGTAGGACTTGACCACGTCGGTGACGAACTGCTCGGCGTGGATGTAGAGCGCCTTGGCGCCGGGCCGGTCGGCCAGCAGCTGGTTGCCGATCGCGTGCATCAGGTGGGTCTTGCCGAGGCCGACGCCGCCATAGATGAACAGCGGGTTGTAGAGCTGGCCCGGGTTGTGCGCCACATGCATCGCGGCGGCGCGCGCCATGCGGTTGGCCGAGCCCTCGACCAGGGTTGCGAAGGTCAGCGCGTTGTTCAGGCGGTGCTTGTGCGTGTCGACCTTGGGTTCCGGTGCCGGGCTGTCGGGCAGTTCAGCGAACACCGGCCCTTGCTGTGTCTGGGGATTGCGCGGCGTCGGTGCGCTGGTGCGCTGGGCCGGCTCGCGCGGCGCGAGCGTGAGCTCGAGCGCCACCTGGCGGCCGGCCGCGGCTTCCAGCGCGGCGCTGATCTTGCCGGCGTACTGGGCCCG
Organism: Malikia granosa; assembly: GCF_002980595.1. Lineage (GTDB taxonomy): Bacteria > Pseudomonadota > Gammaproteobacteria > Burkholderiales > Burkholderiaceae_C > Malikia > Malikia granosa. The sequence continues at coordinate 64,021 of NZ_PVLQ01000011.1, read as the reverse complement.
GATCCAGTCCATCTTGAAGCGGTTGGCCACGGCCAGCGTGACCCGGTCGCCGCTGTCCGAGACGCGTGCCTGCAGCGGGCGAATCCAGGTGTTGAACTGCTGCTCAGGGATGTCCTGTGCCAGCCGCTCGGTGCACGCTTGCCACAGGTCGGACGCATCGGGCAACAGGCTGGGTTGGCTCATGGGCAAGGGGAGGGGGAAGGGTGTGGAAAAACGCGGGAAAACTGCGGCGCGCGGGTCGCCGGGGTAGTGATTGTAGTGCGATCGGCGAGTTATCCACAAGCTGGAAAACTGTCCCGACCGCTGTCCCGGGGCATTCCTTGCGAAACAAGGTTTGTCTTCCGGGCCATTTTTTGTGATAATCATGGGTTTTTCCGACACCGTCAAATTTCAACCCGGCGTGCTGACAGCGGTGCGCCCACAGGAACCCATCATGAAACGCACCTATCAGCCCTCCAAGATCAAGCGCGCCCGTACCCACGGCTTCCTGGTTCGCATGGCCACCAAGGGCGGCCGCGCCGTCCTGAACGCACGCCGCGCCAAGGGCCGCAAGCGCCTGGGCGTCTAAGCTCCGGCGTCCCGGCGCGCCGTGTCGGTTCCGCCGACCCCTGTGTCCACGCAACGCATCCTTCAGCGCGCCCAGTTCGACGCGGTGATGTCGTCCGGCCCTCCCGTGGCCAAGACGGTGCACTTTGCGCTCCACATGGCCAAGAGCCATGAGCCGGGCGGTGTCCCCGACCTGTTTCCGGGCGGTGGCGCCTGGCTGGGCGTGCTCGTCCCCAAGCGCTGGGCGCGTCGCGCCGTGACCCGAAATACCCTGCGTCGGCAGATCTATGCCGTGGCGCGGGAACTGACCGCTGGCTTGCCGCAACTCCCCATGGTGGTGCGGCTGCGCAGCGGTTTTTCGCGTGGCGATTTTCCGAGCGCGACCTCCGATGCGCTCAAGCGCGAGGCGCGCGCCGAACTGCTGCAGCTGCTCGGCGAACGGCTGGCCAGGCGCCAGCGCGCGCCGGCCGTCGTGTCGCCCGCGACCCCTGCCCCCCAGGCTGACGATGCACCTGCCTGACCTGCCCCGGGATTGCCTGCTGGCCCTGGTCAGGGCCTATCGGCTGCTGCTGAGCCCCTGGGTCGGCTCGGGCTGCCGCTTCGAACCGACTTGTTCCGCTTATTCCCTGCAGGCGCTCGAGCGTCACGGCGCGGTGTTAGGCTCCTGGCTTACGCTCAGGCGCCTGGGCCGTTGCCATCCCTGGTGTGCCGGCGGCTGCGACCCCGTGCCCGAGCAGGCGCCGCGCCTGTTCTCCCGCCTCATTACCGACCCTACGGAAACGACCCGTCATGAGTGACATCCGCCGATCCATACTCTGGGTGATATTCGCCTTCTCGCTGGTCCTGCTCTGGGATGCGTGGCAGGTGCACAACGGCCGACCCAAGACCTTCTTCCCGGCACCGCAGGACAAGCCGGCCGCCAGCGCGCCGGCCAACGGTGCCCAGCCGGCCGCAGCCCTGCCGGGTACCGCGGCTGCGGCGCCCGTCGTGGCCGACGCCGCGCCCGCTATCCCGCGCCAGACCCATGTCGTCAGCACCGATGTCCTCAAGCTGAGCTTCGACAGCGAAGGCGGCTCCCTGGTCGGCGCCGATCTGCTCAAGCACCACACCACGACCGGCCAGTCCGATCCGGTGCGCCTGCTGCAGCAGAACGACCAGCACACCTATGTGGCGCAGACCGGACTGCTCGGCAGCGCCGCGCTGCCCAACCACAAGGTGGCGATGCGTCTGGTCGGCCAGGCCAGCGACCTGGCCGAGGGGCAGGACAGCCTGAGCCTGCGCTTCGAGTCGGCCCCGGTCGGCGGCGTGGTGCTGGCCAAGACCTACACGCTCAAGCGTGGTGGCTATGACATCGCGGTCAAGCATGAGGTGATCAACCAGGGCGCGGCCCCGGTCTCGCCGCAGCTGTATCTGCAGCTGGTGCGCGACGGCATGACCAAGGACAGCGGCGTGCCTTTCGCCTCGACCTTCACCGGTCCGGCGATCTACAGCGACGCGGCCAAGTTCCAGAAGATCCATTTCGAGGACATCGACAAGGGCAAGGCCGACTTCAGCAAGAGCGCCAACGACGGCTATGTCGCGATGGTCCAGCACCATTTCGCCAGTGCCTGGCTGCTCGGCGCCGGTATCGCGCGCGAGAACTATGCCGAGAAGGTGCCGGGCGGCGCCCTCTATCGTGCCGGCCAGAAGGTCGAGCTCGGCGCGATCGCTCCCGGCCAGAGCAAGGTCGTCGAGGCCCGTCTGTTCGTCGGTCCGCAGGAAGAAAAGCTGCTCGAGCAACTGGCCCCTGGTCTGGAGCTGGTGAAGGACTACGGCTGGACGACCATCGTCGCCAAGCCGCTCTACTGGCTGCTCGAGAAGATCCATGGCATCGTCGGCAACTGGGGCTGGGCGATCGTGCTGCTGGTGGTCGTGATCAAGGCGGCCTTCTATTGGCTCAATGCCAATGCCTACCGCAGCATGGCCAAGATGAAGGCGGTCAACCCGCGCATCCAGGAAATGCGCGAGCGCCTGAAGGACAAGCCGCAGCAGATGCAGCAGGAGATGATGCGCATCTACCGCGAGGAGAAGGTCAATCCGCTCGGTGGCTGCCTGCCGATCCTGATCCAGATCCCGGTCTTCATCGCGCTCTACACCGTGCTGCTGGCCAGCGTCGAGATGCGCAATGCGCCCTGGCTGGGCTGGATCACCGATCTGTCGTCCAAGGACCCGTTCTACCTGCTGCCGGTGGTGCTGACGCTGACCACGGTCATCCAGACCGCGCTGAACCCGCTGCCGCCGGACCCGATGCAGGCCAAGATGATGTGGATCATGCCGCTGGTGTTCTCGGTCATGTTCTTCAGCTTCCCGGCCGGCCTGGTGCTGTACTGGATCACCAACAACACGCTGACCATCCTGCAGCAGGCGCATATCAACCGCCGCATGGGCGTGCCGCTGAAGATCACGCTGCCGACCGAGCTGTTCAAGAAGGCGAAGTAAGCCGATACCCCAAGGGCCGCGCAAGCGGCCTTTTTTCATGAGGCGGAGCTATCCCCCGCCGCTGCTTCCGGTGCTGGCACCGGTTTCGTTGTCCGTCTCCGTTCCTGTCCGAGATTCCGAACATGCTGTCGCGCCATCAAGATCCCATCGTCGCCATTGCCACTGCACCCGGACGTGGCGCGGTCGGTATCGTCCGTGTCTCGGGCCGCGGCCTGGACCGGCTGGTGCAGGCGCTCTGCGGCAAGGCGCTCGCGCCTCGGGTGGCGAGCTACGGCCCGCTGCGCGACGCCGACGGCGGCGCGATCGACCACGGGCTGGCGCTGCATTTCCCGGCGCCGCATTCCTACACCGGCGAGGACGTGCTCGAGCTGCAGGCGCATGGCGGGCCGGTGGTGCTGCAACTGCTGCTGGCGCGCTGCCTGGCCGCCGCCGCCGAGATCGACCCGGCGACCGGGCAGCCGCGGCTGCCGGGACTGCGGCTGGCGCAGCCGGGCGAGTTCACCGAGCGCGCCTTCCTGAACGACAAGATCGACCTGGCGCAGGCCGAGGCGATCGCCGACCTGATCGACGCCAGCACCGAGGCGGCGGCGCGCAGCGCGAGCCGTTCGCTGGCGGGCGAGTTCTCGCGCGAGGTCGGCGAGCTGCGCGAGGCGCTGATCCACCTGCGCATGCTGGTCGAGGCCACGCTCGACTTCCCCGAGGAGGAGATCGACTTCCTGCAGAAAGCCGACGCGCAGGGCCAGCTCGACCGGCTGCAGCTGCGGCTGGGCCAGGTGATGCAGCGCACGCGCCAGGGCGCGCTGCTGCGCGAGGGCATCAAGGTGGTGATCGCGGGCCAGCCCAATGCGGGCAAGAGCTCGCTGCTCAATGCGCTGGCCGGCGCCGAGCTGGCGATCGTGACGCCGATCGCCGGCACCACGCGCGACGTGGTGCAGCAGACGATACAGATCGAGGGCGTGCCGCTGCATGTGATCGATACCGCCGGCCTGCGCGAGGGCGAGGGCATCGACGAGGTCGAGCGCATCGGCATCGCGCGCGCCTGGGGCCAGATCGAGGGCGCCGATGCGGTGCTGCTGCTGCACGACCTGACCCGCATCGGCCAGCCCGAGTACGACGCGGCCGAGCGCGAGATCGCCGCCACGCTCGAGTCCCGGCTGCCGGCGCGGGTGCCGGTGATCGATGTCTGGAACAAGGCCGATGCCGGCCAGGCGCTGGCCCCGCTGGCCACGGCTGGCCTGGAACCCCTGGCCGGCCATGCGCCGCACGAGCAGCTGCGCCTGTCGGCCAAGACCGGCGCCGGCCTCGACTTGCTCAGGAAGCGCCTGCTCGAGCTGGCCGGTTGGCAGGGCGGCGGCGAGGGCCTCTACATCGCGCGCGAGCGCCATGTCCAGGCCTTGCGCCAGGTCGGCGAGCATCTGGAATTGTCGGCGCTGCACCTGGCCCAGCAGGCCCAGTCGCTCGACCTGCTGGCCGAGGAACTGCGGCTGGCGCAGAACGCGCTGAATCAGATCACCGGTGCCTTCAGTTCGGACGATCTGCTCGGGGTGATCTTCTCGTCCTTCTGCATCGGCAAGTAGGGCGCTGCCGACGACCCCAGGCAACCCGTCTGGGTCGCAAGGCCTGGGCTGATCCTGGGCTTAATGGGCCGGCTTGTCGGCCACCTTGCGCAGGACATTCGAATCGGCATGGCTGAACTGATTGCCGTAGATGTTCAGCGCCGTGATCTGCGAATAGCTCAGGCTATTGTCCGGGTTGATGTTCATGCCAATCGAGAAGCCTTCGGTCTTGGCATTCTTGCGCATGAATTCGGTTTCGGCGAAGGCGGTCTTGGTGCTGGCGCTGAATTCATCCTTCTTGTTCAGCTCCCCTTCGGCGGAAACGCAGACCCCGCGCGGCACGCAGAAGGAATAGATGACCTTGGAATTCTTCTTGTCCCAGATCAGATAGCCCAGTTGGTCATGGAACTGTTGCTGGTCCGACTTGCGGAACACCTGCTGGCGAACCGTGAGGGCTTCCAGGTCCTGCTCGCTGGCATTGGTGGCTGCCGGGCCGGCCGAGATTTCAATCCGCTCGAAGAACGGACTGACGGCGGCCGAGCCCGGCGCGCGGGTCTTTTTCTGTGCCGGCGACACGTCCACCCCTTGATCGCCTTCCCAGACGCCAATGAAGCGGCTCAGCGGATTGACATCCTGGGCGTGGCTGAAAAGGCTTGCGCCAGCCATGGCCAAGCCCATGAATAAACGATTGAGTTTCATATTTCCCTTTTTTAGTGCATCGATTTTTCGTTTTCCAGGCGATAAATTGCCTGGAATTGTTCGCCGACTGACAGTGGATGGAACAATAAGGGCGTTCCATCCGCGGTAGTCAGGCATCTCTGCACTGTAAAGACAAACATTAAGCCCAGATTAACCGCCGAACCAGCCGGCCGTCATGCCAGCTCGACCCGGTTGCGTCCATTGGCCTTGGCCCGGTACATGGCCTCGTCAGCCCGCTCCAGGGCGGCTTCCTGCGATTCACCTTGGGCGACCAGCGTCACGCCTATGCTCACGGTCAAGGGGATCGGTCCCTGGGGGCCGGCGACGGGTTGGGCCTCGAGCAGCGCGCGCAACCGTTCGGCGACGCAGGTCGCCGCCTCGAGCCCGGTGTTGGGCAGGAAGATGACGAACTCCTCTCCGCCGACGCGGCCGATCACGTCCTCGTTGCGCAGATGCTCGCTGGCGAGCCGCACGAAGTGGCGCAGCGCCTGGTCGCCGCTGCTGTGGCCCCAGGTATCGTTGATGCGCTTGAAATGATCCAGGTCCAGTGCCAGCAGCGACAGGGGCGAGTTCATGCGCCGCATCAGCTTGACCGACTTGTCGAGCAGGATCTCGAAGGAACGGCGGTTGTAGATCCCGGTCAGCGGGTCATGCTCCGCGAAATGGCGCAATTCGGCTGTGATGTAGGCATTGGCCAGCATCACGATCCCGAAGGCACGCATGACCAGCACGACGATGGACTCGATCAGCACGAACTGCGCGACGAATTCCAGCCGCTCCGGATCGGTCGGGTCGGTCTGGACCAGCAACAGGCCCAGGCTGGTCGCCAGCATCGCCAACCCATGGGCGCCGCAGGCCAGGGTGAACAGGTAGCGTTCCGGCTGCCTGCGGATCTCCGCCGACAGCATCGCCAGCGCGCTCAGCAGCATCAGCGTGCCGCCGGTTCCCAGGGCCAGCGCCAGGCGCAGCCGGGGCTCGGGTTGCGGCCAGGTCAGGTAGCTCGCCAGACCCAGCACGACGAGCAGTGCCCAGCCGAAGCAGGTCCGCGTCCAGGGTTGCCGGCCGGTATAGATCTGGGTCGCTACCAGGTTGAGCCAGGCCGCGGTGAAGAGCAGGACTTGCGAGATGATGACCGACACCCCCTCGGGGCTGTAGGGCCTGAGCAGGAAGCTCAGGCAGAGCAGCAGGCCGCCGAGGTAGGAGTAGGCCCAGGCGCGCAAGCCGGGAATCTCCTGGTTCGCCCGCTGCACGGCAAACAGCACGACGGTCATGATCACGACCAGGATCACTGTCAGGAGCATCAGGATCTGGAATATCGGGCTGTTCATGTCGCGGCTTTGGTGTCGATGCCCTTCACTGTGCCATAGGTCCGGGTCGATCGGACCAGGATGCTGCTCGCTGACCCCGTGCCGTGGCCACTCCAGCGCCGCGGGCCGTGGTCGGCGACAGCTCAGACCTCGTCGTCCGCACCCGCGATCACCCGCCTGGCAGTCTCGCCCGAGAAGCCGCGCGCGGCCAGGAAGCGCATCTGCTTGGCGCGCTCGCTCGCGTCGGCGGGTGGCTGGCCGAACTTGCGGCGCCACACTTCGCGTGCGCGCTCGAGCTCGGTGCCGCGCAGCTGCTCGACCGCCTCGCGCACCACGGTCTCGTCCAGGCCCTTGGCCTGCAGCTCGGCCTTGATCCGGCTGGCGCCGAGCTTGGCCGATCTGCGGTGCAGCAGGCTGTCGGCGACGCGCTCGTCGCTGATGAAGCCGCGCGCGGTCAGCACGTCGAGCGCTTCGGCCAGCTCGCCCTCGTGCGTCTCGTACTGGCTCAGCTTGCGTTCGAGCTCGAGCCGGGAATGCTCGCGCATCGAGAGCAAGCGCAGCGCCCGGCCCTTGAGCGAGGGTTCGGGTCGGGTGCGCCGGCCTGGCGCGGCTTCGGCCAGGTCGTCGGTCGGCGCGCGCCCGGCCTCGTCCTCGGGCTGTTGCGGCAGACCGCGCGCCGGGTCGGGGCGGCGCCAGCCGCTCATTCGGCGCCGGACGGGTCGAGCTCGTCGGCGGATGCCGCAGGCTTGACGCTGGCCGGGTCGAAGGCGGGCAGGGCCGGCACGCCGAGCGCGGCGCGGATCTTGTTCTCGATCTCGTGCGCCAGCTGCGGGTTCTCGCGCAGGAACTCGCGCGCGTTCTCGCGGCCCTGGCCGATCTTCTCGCCCTGGTAGGCATACCAGGCGCCCGACTTGTCGACCACCTTCTGCGCCACGCCGAGGTCGATGATCTCGCCCTCGCGGCTGATGCCCTCGCCGTACAGGATGTCGAACTCGGCGGTCTTGAAGGGCGGCGCGACCTTGTTCTTGACCACCTTGACCTTGGTCTCGGAGCCGACGACTTCCTCGCCCTTCTTGATCGAGCCGATGCGGCGGATGTCGATCCGCACCGAGGCGTAGAACTTGAGCGCGTTGCCGCCGGTGGTGGTCTCGGGGCTGCCGAACATGACGCCGATCTTCATGCGGATCTGGTTGATGAAGATGACCATGCAGTTGGTCTTCTTGATCGTCGCGGTCAGCTTGCGCAGCGCCTGGCTCATCAGGCGCGCCTGCAGGCCGGGCAGGCTGTCGCCCATGTCGCCCTCGATCTCGGCCTTGGGCGTCAAGGCGGCGACCGAGTCGACCACGATCATGTCGACCGCGCCCGAGCGCACCAGGCTGTCGACGATCTCGAGCGCCTGCTCGCCGGTGTCGGGCTGGCTGATCAGCAGGTCCTGCAGGTTGACGCCGAGCTTCTGCGCGTATTGCACGTCGAGCGCATGTTCGGCATCGACGAAGGCGCACTGGCCGCCGAGCTTCTGCATCTCGGCGATGACCTGCAGCGTCAGCGTGGTCTTGCCCGAGGATTCCGGGCCGTAGATCTCGACCACCCGGCCGCGCGGCAGGCCGCCGACGCCGAGCGCCACGTCCAGCCCGAGCGAGCCGGTCGAGACGACCTGGATGTCCTCGGCCTTCTCGCCTTCGCCCAGGCGCATGATCGCGCCCTTGCCGAATTGCTTCTCGATCTGGGCCAGCGCGGCCTGCAGGGCCTTGGCCTTTTCGGTGTTCAGGGTCTTGTTCGGTGCGTCCATGGTGGGCTCCTTGAAAAACAATGGGTTGCAGCACCCTGGAGCGGAATTTCCGGTTCGGCCTGGAGTGCTTGGGATGCAGTGTAGCGAGTAATTGAAATCAATAAACTGTTTTTTTAGTCAGTTTGCATTACCATTTTCCGATGGAAAAAAGTCTCGATTCCACTACCTCCGACGAGGGCTGGCGGCTGACCCACATGGGCCGGCTGCTCGGTCATGCGCTGCGCCGCTTCGACGAGCGGGTGCTCGAGCTGATGGCCCATGCGCTCGACGTGCCGCTGGCGCTGTCCAACCTGGCGGCGCGTGGCCAGGTCGGAGCGGCCCATGTGCACATCACGCGCCATCTGCCGCTGGCCGGTGCGCGCCTGACCGAGCTCGCGCAGAGCGCGGGCATGAGCAAGCAGGCCATGGCCGATCTGGTCGACCAGTGCGAGGCCTGGGGCCTGGTGCGGCGTGAACCCGATCCGCTCGACGCGCGCGCGCGTCGCATCCGCTTCACCCCGGTCGGGCTCGAATGGCTGCAGGCGTTCCGGCAGGCGGTGCAGCAGGCCGAGGCCGAGTTCCGCGACCAGGTTGGCGCGCCGGTCGCCACCGTGATCGCGCTGGGCCTCGAGGCCTACGCGATCGGCTACGATGCTGGCCGCCGCGCGCAGTCCGGCCGGCCTAGGGCAGGGGCCTAAAATAGTCCGTATACAACATGCAGCGTCGCGGATGGCGCTGCCGTTCCGGTCGCGGCAGTCCGACCAGGCCGCCGGAATGTCACAAGAGGAGATCCCATGCGCATCCTGATTGCAGAAGATGACCAGGTCCTGGCCGATGGACTGTTGCGCATCCTGCGCACAGCCGGTGCAGCGGTCGATCATGTCGCGAGCGGCAGCGAAGCCGACGCGGCGCTGATGACCAACCACGAATTCGACCTGCTGATCCTCGACCTCGGTCTGCCCAGGATGCATGGCCTGGAGGTGCTCAAGCGCCTGCGCGCGCGCGGCTCGACGCTGCCGGTGCTGATCCTGACCGCTGCCGACAGCGTCGAGGACCGGGTCAAGGGCCTGGACTATGGCGCCGATGACTACATGGCCAAGCCCTTCGCGCTGCAGGAGCTCGAGGCGCGCGTGCGCGCGCTGACGCGGCGCGGCCTGGGCGGTGCGACCAGCCAGATCAAGCACGGGCCGCTGGTCTACGACCAGGCCGGCCGGGTCGCGAGCATCGATGGCAAGATGATCGACCTGTCGGCGCGCGAACTCGGCCTGCTCGAGGTGCTGCTGCAGCGCGCCGGTCGCCTGGTCAGCAAGGACCAGCTGGTCGAGCGCCTGTGCGAATGGGGCGAGGAGGTCAGCAACAACGCGATCGAGGTCTACATCCACCGCCTGCGCAAGAAGATCGAGAAGGGGCCGATCCGGATCGCGACCGTGCGCGGGCTGGGTTACTGCCTTGAAAAAATCCCCGGCTGATTCCGACCGTCCGGCCCGCCTGCGCGGCACGACCGCGTTCGGGCTGTTCCAGCGCGAGCAGCGCAGCCTGTTCGGCGAGATCCTGGACTGGATGCTGACGCCGCTGCTGCTGCTGTGGCCGCTGTCGCTGGCGCTGACCTGGTTCGTCGCCCAGGGCATCGCGAACAAGCCCTTCGACCGCGCGCTCGAGTTCAACCTGCAGGCGCTGACGCAGTTTGTCGTGCTGCGCAGCGGGCAGCCGCAGTTCAACCTGACCCCGCAGGCGCGCGACCTGCTGCGCGCCGACGACACCGACCAGGTGTTCTACGTGGTGCGCAAGGCCGATGGCCAGTTCATCAGCGGCGACCCCGAATTCCCGGCGCCGCCCAACTATGTGCTGCCCGATGCCGGCCATGTGCGCCTGCGCGACGACCAGATCCGCGGCGAGGAGGTGCGGGTGGCCTATACCTGGATCGCGCGCGGCGAGCGCGACGAGCAGCTGGTGCTGCTGCAGGTGGCCGAGACGCTGGGCAAGCGCTCGCGGCTGGCGACCGAGATCATCAAGGGCGTGATGGTGCCGCAGTTCGTCACCCTGCCGCTGGCGGTGCTGCTGGTCTGGATGGCGCTGGTGCGCGGCATCCGGCCGCTCAACGAGCTCGAGCAGCGCATCCGCGCGCGCAAGCCCGACGACCTGAGCCCGCTCGAGCAGGAGTTGATCCCGCAGGAGGTGACGCCGCTGGTGGGCTCGATCAACGACCTGCTCGAGCGGCTGGCGGTGTCGCTGACGACGCAGCGGCGCTTCCTGGCCGATGCCGCGCACCAGCTCCGGACCCCGCTGGCGGGCTTGCGCATGCAGGCCGACATGGCGCTGCGCGCGCAGGATGCCGAGGAGGTCAGGCGCTGCCTGCAGCAGATCACGCGCTCGAGCGTGCGCGCGACCCACACCGTGAATCAGCTGCTGTCGCTGGCGCGCGCCGAGACCACCGGGCGTGCGCTGCCGAGCGAGCCGGTCGATCTCGGCGACCTCGCGACCGAGGTGATCGCCGATTCCTTCCCGCTGGCGCAGGACAAGCGCATCGACCTCGGCTACGAGGGGCCGGACCGCATACCCGAGGCCTGCCTGCTCGACGGCAACCCGACCCTGCTGCAGGAGCTGGTGCGCAACCTGGTCGACAACGCGATCCACTACACGCCGGCCGGCGGCGTGGTGACGGTGCGGGTGCGGCTCGACGGCGAGAGCGGCGCCCAGCAGCTCGAGGTCGAGGACGACGGCCCCGGCATCCCCGAGTCCGAGCGCGAGCTGGTGTTCCAGCCCTTCTACCGCGTGCTGGGCAGCAACGTCGATGGCTCGGGCCTGGGGCTGGCCATCGTCAGCGAGGTCGCGCAGCAGTACCGCGCCACGGTCGAGCTGGCCGATGCGCACCCGGGCCAGGGCACGCGCCGCGGCCTCAGGGTCACGGTGAGCTTTCCGCCGCGCCCGGCGCCGGATGGCGCTTGGCCGGGCGCCTGAGCGGCCTCAGCTCGCGGTGGCCTTGGCGGTCTTCTTCGCGGCCGCCTTCTTGGCAGCGGCCTTCTTGGCCGGCGCCTTCTTGGCGGCGGCGGTCTTGCGCGGCGGGTACTTGCTCTCGCGCGGCTCGAACTCGAAGCCGACCTTGCCGGCTGTCGCGTCCCAGGCCAGGAAGGCCTTGAAGGCGCGCTTGGTCTTGTTCGAGACGAACTTCTCGAGCAGGTCGGTCTTGCCGGTGCTCAGCAGCTTCTGCATCTGCTCGGGCGCGATCTCCTGCTGCAGGATGGTGGTGCCGCTCTTGAAGTCGCAGCTCGGCACGGCCTGCTCGAGCGTCGGCACTGCCTTGCTGCAGACATAGTTGCTGCCATGGGCATGGACCGGGCTGCCGCACTTGGGGCAGTTGCCGAGCGGCTCGCGGCCGCTGAAGTCGGCCAGCTCGCCGGTTTCCTCGTCCTTCTTGTCGCCGAAGTCGAACTCGAGCTTCCAGTTCTGGTCCTCGTCGTTGAACTTGAGCGCCAGTTCGGCCACGAAGGGCCAGCCGGCCTTGGAGCGGAAGCCTTCGAGCGGGCCGATATGCTTGTTGGCCAGGAAGGACTCGGCCTCCTCGATCTCGAAGGTGCGACCGGCCGGCGACTTGCCGAACGAGAAGCCGCAGCCGTCCGACTTGCCGTCGGCGCCGCAGCAGGCGTAGCGGCGGTAGTTCTCCTTGACCACGCCGCCGCAGTTCGGGCAGGGCGTCTGCAGCGTGGCGTAGTTGCCCGGCACGCTGTCGCGGTCGTATTCCTTCGCCTTGCGCACGATGTGCTCGGTCATGGCCGCGATCTCGCGCATGAAGGCCTCGCGGCTGAGCTGGCCGCGCTCCATCAGCGACAGCTTGTGCTCCCACTCGCCGGTCAGCGCCGGCTTGGACAGTTCCTCGACCCCGAGGCCGCGCAGCAAGGTCATGAGCTGGAAGGCCTTGGCGGTCGGGATCAGCTCGCGCCCTTCGCGCAGCATGTATTTCTCGGTCAGCAGGCCCTCGATGATGGCCGCGCGCGTGGCCGGCGTGCCCAGGCCCTTGTCCTGCATCGCGCTGCGCAGCTCGTCGTCGTCGATCAGCTTGCCGGCGCCTTCCATCGCGCCGAGCAGGGTGGCTTCGCTGTAGCGTGCCGGCGGCCGGGTCTTGAGCGGCTTCGGTGCTGCCTCGAGCGTCTCGACCTGCTCGCCCGGCTGCACCGGCACCAGGTTCTGGCCCTTGTCGCCCTCTTTCGCGTCGGCCACGTCCTCGGCCGCCTCCTTGCCATAGACCGCCATCCAGCCCGGCTTGACCAGCACCTTGCCCTCGGTCTTGAAGTGATGGACCGCGCCCGCTGCCTCGACCTTGCTGATGCGGGTCGTGACCATGAACTCGGCCGCCGGGAAGAACACCGCCAGGAAGCGGCGCACCACCAGGTCGTACAGCTTCTGCTCGGCTTCCGACAGGCCGCTGGGCGCCTGCAGCGTCGGGATGATGGCGAAGTGGTCGCTGACCTTGCTGTTGTCGAAGACGCGCTTGCTCGGCTTGATGTAGCCGTTGTTGAGCGCCACCAGCGCGTGCGGCGCCAGGTGGTTCAGCCCGCTGTCGGCGATCATCTCGAAGGTCTGCCTGACCGTCGGCAGGTAGTCCTCGGGCAGCGCGCGGCTGTCGGTTCGCGGGTAGGTCAGCGCCTTGTGCTTCTCGTACAGGCTTTGCGCCAGCGCCAGCGTGGTCTTGGCCGAGAAGCCGAAGCGGCCGTTGGCCTCGCGCTGCAGGCTGGTCAGGTCGTAGAGCAGGCCGCTGGCCTGGGTGGTGGGCTTGGATTCCTCGCTCACGCTGGCCGGCTGGCCACGCACCGCGTCGGCGATCTGCTGCGCCTGCTGCGCGTTCCAGATCCGGTCGGCCTTGAGCTCGGGGTCGATGCCTTCCTCGCCGTTCTTGGCCGAGGGCTTCTTGAACGCGGGATCGAACCACTTGCCCGGGTAGTTGCCAGCCTGGGCGCCGAAGCTGGCGTGGATTTCCCAGTAGTCGCGGCTGCGGAAGGCGCGGATCTTTTCCTCGCGCTCGACCACCACTGCCAGCGTCGGCGTCTGGACCCGGCCGACGGTGGTGAGGAAGAAGCCGCCGTCGCGCGAGTTGAACGCGGTCATGGCGCGGGTGCCGTTGATGCCGACCAGCCAGTCGGCCTCGGAGCGGCTGCGCGCGGCGTCGGCCAGCGGGCGCATCTGCTCGTCGCTGCGCAGCTGTTCGAAGCCGTCGCGGATCGCCTGCGGCGTCATCGACTGCAGCCACAGGCGCTGCACCGGCTTGCCCAGGCCCTTGGCACCGCCGGCGTACTGCTCGATCAGGCGGAAGATCAGCTCGCCCTCGCGCCCGGCGTCGCAGGCGTTGATCAGCGCGCCGACATCCTTGCGCTTGGCCAATCGGACCACCGCCGACAGGCGCGACTTGCTCTTGTCGATCGGCTTGAGGTCGAAGTGCGGCGGGATCACCGGCAGGTGGGCGAAGCTCCACTTGCCGCGCTTGACGTCGTAGGCCTCGGGCGCGGCGATCTCGACCAGGTGGCCGACGGCCGAGCTGACCAGGTAGCGCTCGTTCTCGAAATGGTCCTCGTGCTTCTCGAACTTGCCCACCACGGGCGTGAGCGCCCGCACGATGTCCTGGGCGACGGAAGGTTTCTCGGCTATGACCAGCGTTTTGGCGGAACTTTCGGTTTTCATCTCTACAATCTGCTCCCGTGCGCGCCTGCGCGCATCTGTGTGTGCGCACTCGCGCGCACCTGCATGAATTCACCATACCAAAAATTTGGCCCATGGCCGACGGCAACGCAGTTTCTTCCCCCGCCAGCGCCGCCCAGCCGCGGCGCCGCCTGCAGGTGCGCCGCTCCGGCGTGCATGGCAAGGGCGTGTTCGCCGTCGTCGACCTGGCGGCCGGCGAGCCGCTGATCGAGTACACCGGCGAGGTCATCAGCTGGGACGAGGCGCTGCGCCGTCATCCGCATGACCCGGCCCAGCCCAACCACACCTTCTACTTCCACATCGACGACGGCCATGTGATCGATGGTGGGGTCGGTGGCAATTCCTCGCGCTGGATCAACCACAGCTGCGAACCGAATTGCGAGGCCGAGGAAGACTGGCGCAAGCGGGTCTTCATCCACGCGCTGCGCGACATCAAGGCCGGCGAGGAGCTGTTCTTCGACTATGGCCTGGTGGTCGACGGGCGCTACACGGCCAAGCTCAAGGCCGAGTATGCCTGCCACTGCGGCAGCGCCCATTGCCGCGGCACCATGCTGGCGCCCAAGCGGCCACCGAGCAAGGCATCCCGAGGGCAGGCGGCATGAACGGGCCCGATCCGACCGGCAGCCAGCAGGCGGCGCTGCAGGTCCTGACGCGCCAGGCCGAAGGCATCTGGCAGGCGGTCTATCCGCACTGGCCCGACTTCTCGGTCGAGGTGCTGCCGAGCATAGCCTCGACCAATACCGAGCTGATGCGGCGTGCCCGTGCCGGCGAGCGCGCGCCGACCCTGCTGGTCGCGCTCGAGCAGAGCGCCGGGCGCGGCCGGCGCGGCAAGACCTGGCACAGCCGGCCCGGCGGCTCGCTGACCTTCTCGCTCGGCCTGCCTTTCCAGCCGGCGGACTGGTCCGGCCTGTCGCTGACGGTCGGTGTCAGCCTGGCCGAGAGCCTGCATCCCGAGCTCCGGCTCAAGTGGCCGAACGACCTCTGGTGGCGCGGGCGCAAGCTCGGCGGCATCCTGATCGAGGCTGCCACGCTGGGCGCGCAGCGCTATGCGGTGATCGGCGTCGGCCTGAACGTCGAGCTGCCCGAGCCGGCCCAGCTGCGCCCGGATGCCGGCCTCGTCGACGAGGCCGCCGCCGTGGCCCTGCCGCCGGTGCCGCCGGCCGCGCTGTGCGAGCTGCTTGCCGGCCGCGATGCCGGCCAGTGGCTGGCTGCCGTGGTGCCGGCCCTGGTGCAGGACCTGCAGGCCTTCGAGCGCGCGGGCTTCGCCGCCTTCGCGGCCCGCTTCGCCGCGCGCGATGCATTGGCCGGCCTCGAGCTGCGCCTGTCCGACGGCCAGCAGGGGCTGGCTGCCGGCGTCGGGCCGGACGGCGCGCTGCGGCTGCAGACCGCCTCCGGCCTGGTCGACATCACGAGCGCCGAAGTCAGCGTGCGTCCGCGCTGACCCGGCCTGCCCGTGCGCCCGGCGGGGTGGCGGCAAAGCCGGCACAATCACGCCTTTCCTTTCAACGCTGCCCGGAAACTCCCCATGCAAATCACCAAAGACACCGTCGTCACGATCACCTACCAGGTTTCCGATGCCCAGGGCAAGCTGCTCGAAACCAGCCCCGAGCCGATGGCCTATCTGCATGGCGGCTATGGCAATACCTTCGAGAAGATCGAGGCCGCGCTCGAAGGCCAGCAGGCCGGCTTCGCGACCACCGTGGTGCTCGAGCCCGCCGATGCCTTCGGCGAGCGCGACGAGAGCCTGGTGCAGACCATCTCGAAGGCCGATTTCCCGCCCGGCGTCAAGGTTGGCGGCACCCTGCGCGGCGTCGCCGATGACGGCGGCGAGCGCATCTTCACCGTGGTCAAGATCAAGGGCCCGCAGGTGATCCTGGACGGCAACCATCCGCATGCCGGCAAGACGCTGCGCTTCAGCCTCAAGGTGGTCGACGTCCAGGCCGCCTCGGCCGAGGAAGTCGCCCATGGCCACGCGCATGGCGCGCACGGTCACCACCACTGAAGCGGCTCTGACGCGACCGTGCCTAAGCCGCACGGTCCGGCGGCCTGTCAGTCGAGCTTGAAGGCGCCGACCACCTGGTCGAGCTGCTGCGCCTGCTGCGCCAGTTCCAGCGCGGCCTCGGCCGCCTTGTCCACCTGGGTCACGTTGTGCTGGGTCACGCCATCCAGGTGGTTCATGGCCAGGTTGACCTGCTGCAGGCCTTCGCGCTGTTGGCCGGAGGCGGTCGAGATCTCGCCCAGGATGCTGGTGACGCGCTTGACCTCCTGGACAATCTCCTGCATCGTCTGCCCTGCCTGATGGACCAGATGGGCGCCGTCACCGACATGCCGGACCGAATCGCTGATCAGCTGTCCGATCTCCTTGGCTGCCGTGGCGCTGCGCTGCGCCAGGCTGCGCACCTCGCCGGCCACCACGGCAAAGCCACGCCCCTGCTCGCCGGCCCTGGCCGCTTCCACCGCCGCATTGAGTGCCAGGATGTTGGTCTGGAAGGCGATGCCGTCGATCACGGCGATGATGTCGCCGATCTGGCGCGAACTGTTGCTGATGACCTCCATGGTCTGCACCACCTGACCCACCACCTTGCCGCCGCGTTCGGCAATGCCGGACGCGTGGCTGGCGAGCTCGCTGGCTGAATCCGCCCGTTCGGAGTTCTGCAGCACGGTGGAGGTCAGCTGCTGCATGCTGGAGGTGGTTTCCTCGACCGAGGCCGCCTGCTCTTCCGTGCGCCGGGCCAGGTCCGTGTTGCCCTTCGCGATGGCTTGCGAGGCGACGCTGATCGAGTCCGAGGAGGCCTTGATCCGGCTCACCAGGTCGGTCAGCGTGTCTTCCATGTTCCCGAGTGCCCGGATCAGGCGGCCGAACTCCCCGCCCCGCTGGGTGCTGAACTCTTGGCTCAGGTCGCCGGCGGCGACGGTTTCGGCAATCAGGATGGCTTCTCCCAGCGGTTCCGTGATGGCGCGTGTCAGGCCATAGCTGATTCCTATGCCGCACAGCACCGTCAGGCCAAACAGGCCGTACAGCATGAAGCGCGTCGTGCCCAGGTCGGTCGCCAGCGCTGCATGGGCCGCCCCGATCTGGTCCAGGCCGTGGAGGGCCAGCATCAGCATCGCCGTGGTCAATAGCAGCAGGCTGCCGAACGCCAGCCCCAGCAGGGTGCCTATCCTCAGGTTCGAAAAAATCACGAATTGTCTCCAGCTTGTATTTGTAGCCACGTTTTAGGCGATAAATCGACCCGGCCTCTTACGTACTCCTACGTAGCCAGTGCCGCGAGGCGAGTGCCGGGAGGGGGCGCCAGGACGTCCCTGTCATCGCCAGACCTTGATTGACCTCAAGGATTGCTCAGTCTTTGTTGACCAATTGGGCATATTGATTAGAATAAACATATTAATTAAAGTTATTTGAGTGAATTACTCCTGCAGCATTCTTGGAGTGATTGATTTGCTTTTGGTTTCTGTAGGTGGTCGGTTGGTATCCTATAAAAAGGTGGTGAAAATGAACTTGCGCGATATGTCGGTCCGGCTCAAGCTGACCCTGGCCTTTGGGGGCATCGCGGCTCTGGTCTTGCTGGTGGCAGGGCTGTCCCTGCTGGCGCTCAATGCGGCCAACCAGCGCTTCATGGACTATGTCGACGGACTCAATGCGCGTGCCACGCTGGCGGCGCATATCCAGGCGGCGGTCGACAACCGGGCCATCGCCGCCCGCAACCTGGTCCTGGCCAGCAAGCCCGAGGAGGTGGCGCGCGAGAAGGCCAATGTCCAGCAAGCGCATGAGGCGGTCCAGTCCAGCCTGGTCCAGCTCAAGCAGTTGATCAGCAGCGCCACCAACACCACGGCGCAGGGGCGTGAACTGGTCGCCGGCATCGAGCGCGTCGAGCAGCGCTATGGCCCGGTGGCGCTGTCCATCGTCGATCTGGCGCTGCAGGGCAAGACGGCCGAGGCCATCGCCAAGATCAATGACGAGTGCCGCCCGCTGCTGGCCGAATTGCGCCAGGCCACCCAGGCCTATACCGAAGCGGCCGAGACCCGTACCGGCCAGCTGAAGCAGGAGGCGGAAGCCGCCTATCTGGCGCAGGAGATCCAGCTGATCGTCGCCTCCCTGGTGGCGGTGGCCGCCGCCACCCTGGCGAGCTGGCTGATTGCGCGCGGCATCACCGTGCCGCTGGGCCAGGCGGTCGCGGTGGCCGACCGGATTGCCGGCGGTGACCTGGGCAACCGGATCGAGGTCAAGTCCCAGGACGAGACCGGCCAGCTGCTGCGTTCGCTCGACCGCATGCAGAGCGGACTGGTCAAGACGGTCCAGTCGGTGCTCGCCAGTGCCGACGGCGTGGCTTCGGCCAGTTCCGAGATCGCCCAGGGCAATATGGACCTGTCCTCGCGCACCGAGAACCAGGCCAGCGCGCTGGAGCAGACCTCGGCCTCGATGGAGCAGCTCGGCTCGACCGTGCGGCAGAACTCGGACAACGCGCGCCAGGCCAACCAGCTGGCCCAGAGCGCCAGCGAGATCGCGGTCCGGGGCGGCGAAGTGGTGGCCCAGGTGGTCGACACGATGAAGGGCATCAACGACAGCTCGCGCCGCATCGCCGACATCATCGGCGTGATCGACGGCATCGCGTTCCAGACCAACATCCTGGCACTGAACGCCTCGGTGGAGGCGGCGCGCGCTGGCGAGCAGGGGCGCGGCTTCGCTGTGGTGGCGGCAGAGGTGCGCAGCCTGGCGGTGCGCAGCGCCGAGGCGGCCAAGGAGATCAAGGGCCTGATCACGACCAGCGTCGACCGGGTCGAGCAGGGTTCGCTGCAGGTGGACCAGGCGGGGGCGACGATGAACGAGGTGGTCGCGGGGATCAAGCGCGTGACCGACATCATGGGCGAGATCAGCGCGGCGAGCGCCGAGCAGAGCTCGGGCGTGGGTCAGGTGGGCGAGGCGGTGATGCAGATGGACCAGGCGACGCAGCAGAACGCGGCCTTGGTCGAGGAGATGGCGGCGGCCGCGACCAGCCTGAAGGACCAGGCCCAGGAGCTGGTGCAGGCGGTGTCGGTCTTCAAGCTGGGCCATCACGACAGCGGCCTTGCCCGGAGCCGGCCGCAGTCCAGCCATCAGCACCTGGTGGCGCCGGCCGTCCGTGCTGCCGAACCCCATGCGGTCGCGCCGGCGAGCGCCGCCCGGCAGGCTGCACCGGCCAGCAGCGGGCACGGCGACTGGGAAACCTTCTGAGGTTTCAGCGCCGGGCGCGGGGTCCCCGGGCCAGCGCCCAGGCGAACTCCGCGCTGTCCGCCGCAGCGGGCCAGCGCACCATGCCGACCGACAGCTGGCAGCTGTCCAGGCGCTGCTGCCGTTCAGCGCTCCATTCCTCCAGCGCCAGGCCCAGGCATTTGCCGGCGGCTTCCAGGCAAGCCCAGTCCCGTGCGAACTGTCGCGCGCGCGGGCCGGCCGCGAGGCCGGCCAGCCTGGCGACGGCCAGCGGGCCGAGGTAGAGCCTGGCCACCGCCTCCCAGTCCGGCAGCGCCGTGACGGTCGCCAGGTCGATGCCGAGGCTGGCGCCGGGGCAGATCCCGACCAGCGCCTGCCCGCCGCAGTAGCTCAGGCTCAGCGACAGCGGCAGGCCCTGCCAGCGCGCCGCCACCGCTGGCGCCTGGCCGGGGATGAACTGCAGCGGCACCTCGGGTCCGGGCTGCTGCAGGTAATGCGCCAGGCGCTGGCGCAACAGCTGGCGCGCCGCCGCACGCGGGTGCGCGCCGTCTGTCTGGCAGTGCCAGACCAGTGGCTGGCCTTCGACCAGCGCCGGGCATTCGTGCGCTGCCAGCAGCCGGGCCGACATCAGGCCCGCCAGCTGCGCGCCGGTGAGCCGGTCCAGCGGCTCTGCGCCGGCAGCGCTTCGCCCTTCATGACCAGCGACAGCGGGCCGAGCTGGACCTGGTCGCCCAGCACCGTGTCGTACAGCACCGTGCTGCGCGTGCCCAGGGTGACCCGGTTGCCGATCTGGATCCGGCCTATCTTCATCACCCGGTCTTCGAACAGATGGGTCTGCGGTCCTGACCAGGCGTTGAGCTCGCCATGGTCGCCGATGCTGACGCAGTCGAACTCGGTGAAGTCGGTGCTGTCGAGGTAGACGCCGCGTCCCAGGCGCACGCCGAGCAGGCGCAGCGCCACCGGCAGCATCGGCGTGCCGCGCAGGTATTCGAGGCAGTTGGGCACGGCGATCGATTCGTAGATGCTGGTCAGCGCCTCGCTGATCCAGACGAATGGAGTCCACATCGGCGCGGCATGCGGCCGGTAGCGGCCGATCAGCAGCCACTTGAGTGCGACCACGAACAGGAAGCAGCCGATGCCGTAGTAGATGCCGGCCAGGCCGAGCTCGACCGCCAGCCGCAGCCAGTCGCTCTCGGCGGCGACCGGCATCTCGACCCCGACGATCACATAGCCGGCGCCGATCACGAGCGCCAGCGGCAGCAGGATGCGCAGGGCCTCGACCAGCGCCCGGCCCAGGCGGCGCCAGGCCGAGGGCCTGAAGGTCAGCGCGTCGGGGAAGCCGTGCAGCGTCTCGCGCGCGGGCAGCTCGAGTGCCGGCGAGCCGACCCAGGTCTGGCCGGGCTGCATCTGCTCGGTTGCCGGTGCCTTCGACTGCACGCCGATCAGCACGTCGTGCGGCAGCTGGGTGCCGTCGGGAATGTAGGCGCCATTGCCGACGAAGCTGCGCGGTCCGATCACCGTGTAGTCGACCGACATCCAGCCGCCGTCGATCTCCTCGTCGCCCAGCATCACGGCGTCGGCGATGAAGCAGTCGTCGCCCAGGGTCAGCATGTCGGGGATCAGGCCCATGGCGGTCGAGATCTCGGCATTGCGGCCTATCTTCGCGCCGAGCAGCCGGTACCAGAGCGGCGCGTAGACGGTGGCATAGACGCCGTGCAGCACATGCAGGCTGGCGACCTGGATCTGGTTGGCCAGCCACTTGCGGCAGTACAGATTGCTGTGCACCGGCCAGCGGCCCGGTGTCAGGCGTGGCAGCACCGCCCAGCGGATCGCGGCCGCGATCAGCGCGGTGCCGACGATCAGCAGCGCGCTGGCCGGCAGCGCATAGAGCGCGTAATGGAGCACTGCGACCAGCTGGCCGTAGGCCTCGATCGAGGGCTGCTGGACCCGGACCTCGATCGCGTCGATCAGCATGAAGGCCGGGAAGATCGGCAGGAAAAACAGCACCGCCGTCAGCGCCGCGCCGAGCGAGAAGAACAGCGCCTCGCCTGCGCGCCGCAGCCTTGTTACCGTCGGACGCGGCGGGCGCTGCTCCGGCGACCAGCGTCCCTGCCGTTGCGCCGGGGCGCCATCCCAGACCTCGCAGGCGCCGATGCGGCCGCCCCGGGCCAGCGCGGCCAGACCCTCGAGCCGGCCGAAGTCGGCGATCGCGCTGTCGCCCTCCATCACCGCGTAGGAGCCGACATAGGCCTCGCGGCCGATCTCGATCGCGCCGACCACCAGCTCGCCGCGCTCGACGCGCACGTTCTCGAGGTTGACGTTGGAGCCGATGCTGGCGCCGTCGGCGATGCGCAGCAGATGCGGCTGCCGGATCGTCACCGAGCCGACCACGACATCCTGGCCGATCTGCGCGCCCATCGCGCGCAGGTAGCCGTTGTAGAGCGAGCTGCCCGACAGCAGGTAGGCCGGTGCGATCTGGTGCAGCCGGTCGGCCAGCCACCAGCGGAAATAGTGGCCGCCCCAGAGCGGGTAGCGCCCGGCCTCCAGCCCGCTCAGCAGCAGCCGGCTGCCGGTCACGGCGATGCCCAGGCTCAGCAGGTGGCTGGCCAGGAACACCAGCACCGAGGCCAGCACCGCGAACGCGACGCTGTCCTCGGGCTCGCCGGTGTAGTAGTGGTAGGTGAAGAAGGGCGCCAGCCAGTTCATGATGTGCAGCGCGATCAGCGCCGGCAGCACCAGCGCCTGCGCGAGGCCGCAGAGCCAGCGGCGCGAGCGCGGCGCGATAGCGAAGGCTGCCGGCGCTTCTTCTGCCTGCGGCGCCATGCCGGCCTGCATCGCTGCGGCAATCGCCGCGATCCGGCGCTGGCCGTAGACATCGTTCACCGTCATCCGGGCGAAGCGCGGGTCCTCGCGCAGCGCCGAGACCAGCCGGGCCGCCAGCAGCGAATGACCGCCGAGATCGTCGAAGAAGTCGGAATGGCGGCGCAGCGGCAGGCCCGGGAAGAAGCGCGCCAGCGCGGCGAACAGCGCGGTCTCGGCCTCGGTCTCGGGCAGGTCGGATTCGGCCTGCTCGCTGGCTGTCGCAGGGCTCATCGGCAGCGCGCGCAGCGCCTTGCGGTCGATCTTGCCCGAGGTCAGGCGCGGGATGGACGCCACCGGCTCGAAGCGGCTCGGCACCATATAGGGCGGCAGCGTCTCGCGCAATTGGGCGCGCAGCGGCGCGATCTGCAACGGCTGGCCCTGGCCCGGCACCAGGTAGGCCACCAGCTGCTCGATGCCATCGACCGGCTTGAGCACCACCGCGGCGGTGCCGTTGGGCAGCTGCCGGTTCAGCGCCGCCTCGATCTCGCCGAGCTCGACCCGGAAGCCGCGTACCTTGACCTGGTCGTCGGCCCGGCCCAGGCAGTGGATCTGCCCCTGCTCGTCGATGCGCGCCAGGTCGCCGGTGCGGTAGAGGCGCGCTTCGCCCTCGTGTTCGGCCCAGGGGTTGGGCAGGAATTTCTCGGCCGTCAGCTCGGGCCGGCCCAGGTAGCCCGCGGCGACGCCGGGACCGATGATGCAGAGCTCGCCGGTCTCGCCGGCCGGCAGCAGTTGCAGCTCGGCGTCGACCACCAGCAGCCCGTAGTTGGGCAGCGGCTGGCCGATCGTGACCGGATCGCCGGGCCGCAGCTCGGCCATGCTGGCCGACACCGTGGCCTCGGTCGGGCCGTAGCTGTTGAACAGGCGGCGCGCTGGCGTGGCCCAGCGCTCGACCAGCGCCGGCGGGCAGATCTCGCCGCCCAGGTTGATCAGGCGCAGGCTGGGCACGTCGGCGCTGAACAGCGCCAGCAGGGTCGGCACCGCGTGCAGCACGGTGATGCCGTTGGCCGCCAGCGCGCGCGGCAGCGCATCGGGGTCGGCGGTGATTTCGCGCGGTGCGATCCAGAGCGTGGCGCCGACCAGGTAGGAGATCCAGATCTCCTCGAACGACATGTCGAACGCGACCGAGAAGCCCTGGTAGACCCGGTCGTCGGCGCGGATGCCGAGCCGCTCGTTCTCGCTGCGCAGGAAATGGCAGATCGCGCCCTGGCTGATCGGTACCCCCTTGGGCTTGCCGGTCGAGCCCGAGGTGTAGATGACATAGGCCGGGTGCTGCGGACTGGTGCCGCTGCGCCGCAGCAGCGGGCCGTCGGCCTTCTGCAGCAGCTTGGCCTGGTCCCAGACGGGACAGTCGATCGCATCGAGTTCATGCTGCAGTCCATGGCCGGTCACGATGCCGGCTGCCTGGGCGTCCTCCAGGCAGACCATCACCCGCTCGGCCGGCGTGTCGGCATCGAAGGGCAGCCAGGCGGCGCCGGTCTTGGCGATCGCGAGCTGGCTCACCAGCAGGTCGATGCCGCGCGGCAGCCAGAGGCCGACGATCTGGCCCGGCCGCAGGCCCTGGGCGATCAGCTGATGCGCCATCAGGT
Organism: Malikia granosa; assembly: GCF_002980595.1. GTDB lineage: Bacteria > Pseudomonadota > Gammaproteobacteria > Burkholderiales > Burkholderiaceae_C > Malikia > Malikia granosa. Next base: position 40,343 of record NZ_PVLQ01000011.1, on the reverse strand, counting down.
CGGCGCGCGCGTCGAGCTCGCGGTAGCTCAGGCTCAGGGCGCCGCAGACCAGGGCGGTCTGCTCGGGCTGGCGGGCCGCGCTGGCCTCGAACAGGTCGGCCAGCAGTTCCTGGCGCAGCAGCTCGGGACGGGAAGGACCCCTCAGAATCATAGGGAAAGCAATCAGCGTGAATGGGGGAACTCCCGCCCGCGAGCAGCCCAGGCTTGCAGGCCTGGGGTCGGAGCGGACTCAGGTGGCGATTCTGCTGCAGTTTCGCTGCGGGACGGCCAAGGGCCTGTCGTGCTCAGCGCAGCGCCGGGCTGGTTGTGCGGGACGGATTCAGGTCCGCACCGGCGCGATGATCCGGGCCGTCAGCAGCACCAGCAGCATGATGACGCCGGTGCCCAGGAAGTCGCCGAAGGACATCGCCAGCGCGGCCGGCCAGAAGGACTCGCTGCTGCGCAGGCCCAGGGCCCAGAAATAGCTGTTGACGGCGATGCCGTGCAGCAGGGTGTTGAGCATGTCGATTTGTACCAGGTCCCAGAAGCTCAGCCCCTCGAGTGCCGGCCCCAGTGCCCGATACCTGAGCATCGTGTTGACCACGAGCCAGGTCATGCCGACCGACAGCACCGCATAGAGCAGCAGCCAGATCGGCTCCAGGCCGGGCCAGAAGCGGGTCGACAGGCTCAGCAAGGACAGGGTGCAGCCCACGGCACCGCGCCAGCCCGCCACCATGATCATGACCAGCTTGACGCCCGCTGGCAGGAACAGCAGATCCACGCCCTGCGTGTAGGCGACATACGGTGTCACCCATTCGTGGCACTCGTAGCTCAGCCGGGAGAGCACGAAGCTCAGCACGATCAGGCCTAGGTTCTGCACCATCAGCGACCTGGGGGAGGATGGAGGGGGGCGTGAGGAGATGGACATGTGTGGCGGCATCCCGAGAGGCAATGCCGTCCTGTGGGTGCTTTTTTGTTAAAGCTGTTACGGTTTGTGTCTGGGCTTGATCCCGTATTCTCGCACTCGCGCGGGGCTCCTGCATTCCGCGACGGCGCTGCTGGGCGCTGCCCGCTCCTGCCAGACATGAAAAACCCGCCACCAGGGCGGGTCTTCGGGCCGGCTGGCCACCCGCAGGCGGGCGGCCGGGATCGATTATTTCGATACCACGCGTACCATCTCGAGGCACTTGGCGGCGTAGCCCCATTCGTTGTCGTACCAGGCCACGATCTTGACGAAGCTCTTGTCGAGCGCCAGGCCGGCTTCGGAGTCGAACACGCTGGTGCAGTACTCGCCGCGGAAGTCGGTCGAGACCACCTTCTCGTTGGTGTAGCCCAGCACGCCCTTGAGCGCGCCCTCGGACTGGGCCTTCATCTCGGCGCAGATTTCCTCGTAGCTGGCTTCCTTGTCGAGCTCGACCGTCAGGTCGACCACCGACACGTCGCTGGTCGGGACGCGGAAGCTCATGCCGGTCAGCTTCTTGTTGAGCTCGGGGATGACCTTGCCCACCGCCTTGGCGGCGCCGGTGCTCGACGGGATGATGTTTTCCAGGATGCCGCGGCCGCCGCGCCAGTCCTTGCGCGAGGTGCCGTCGACGGTCTTCTGGCTCGCGGTGGCGGCGTGCACGGTGGTCATCAGGCCGCGCTTGATGCCCCACTTGTCGTTCAGCACCTTGGCCACCGGGGCCAGCGCGTTGGTGGTGCAGGAGGCGTTCGAGATCACGGCCTCGCCGGCGTACTTGCCGTGGTTGACGCCGTAGACGAACATCGGCACGTCGTCCTTGGACGGGGCCGAGATCACGACCTTCTTGGCGCCGGCGTTCAGGTGGATCTGGTTGCTCTCGGCGGTCAGGAACTGGCCGGTGCACTCGAGCACCACGTCGACGCCCATCTCGGCCCACTTGAGCTGCGGGTTGTCGCGCTCGTGGCTCAGCGCGATGCGCTTGCCGTTGACGATCAGCGCCTCGTTGCCCTCGAAGCTGACTTCGCCCTCGAAGCGGCCGTGCACGCTGTCGTACTTCAGCATGTAGGCCAGGTAGTCGGCCGGCTTGGGATCGTTGATGCCGACGATCTCGATGTCGGCGAAGCGTGCGACGGCGGCGCGCAGCGCCAGGCGGCCGATGCGGCCGAAGCCGTTGATGCCCAGTTTGATGGTCATGATTTGCTTTTTCCGGAAGTTACAAAATCGTTACGTACCCCAAGCATGGACGGGTGCGCTGACGGCACCCTGTCGGGCCGGGTGGCGGCGGGACCGGCCCGCCGCCTGGAGCGGGATCAGAGCTTCTCGCCGACGACGGCCAGCACGGTGGCGGCGACGTTCTCGGGCGTGAAGCCGAAATGCTTGAACAGTACCGGTGCCGGGGCCGACTCGCCGTAGCTGTCGATGCCGACCACGGCGTCGCAGCCGTATTTCCACCAGCCCTCGGTCACGCCCATCTCGACCGCGATGCGCGGCAGCTCGGCCGGCAGCACGCTGTACTTGTAGTCGCCATCCTGCTGGTCGAAGGTGGTGTTGCTCGGCATCGAGACCACGCGCACCGCCACCTTCTGCTCGGCCAGCAGCTTCTGCGCCGCCAGCGCCAGCTGCACCTCGGAGCCGGTCGCGATGATCACGGCCTTGGCCTTCTTGCTCTTCTTGAAGCCGACATCGGCCGGCTCGCTCAGCACATAGGCACCCTTGGCGATGTCTTCCAGCGCGGCCTTGGGCGAATAGGCCAGGTTCTGCCGGCTCAGCAGCAGCGCGGTCGGCTTGGTGGTGTTGCGCAGCGCGACGGTCCAGGCGACCGCGGTCTCGGCGGTGTCGCCCGGGCGCCAGACGTCCAGGTTCGGGATCAGGCGCAGGCTGGCGGCATGCTCGATCGACTGGTGGGTCGGGCCATCCTCGCCCAGGCCGATCGAGTCGTGGGTGAACACGTGGACCACGCGCTGCTTCATCAGCGCGGCCATGCGGATCGCGTTGCGGCTGTAGTCGCTGAAGGTCAGGAAGGTGCCGCCGTAGGGGATGAAGCCGCCGTGCAGCGCGATGCCGTTCATGACCGCGGCCATGCCGAACTCGCGCACGCCGTAGTTGATGTGGCGACCGCCCTGGCCAGCCTCGTTCTTGACCACCGCGCCGGCCGCGTCGAAGCGCAGGTTGGGCGTGGACTTGGTGTTGGTCAGGTTGGAGCCGGTCAGGTCGGCCGAGCCGCCGAGCAGCTCGGGCAGCGCGGCGGTGAAGGCTTCCAGCGCCAGCTGGCTGGCCTTGCGGCTGGCGACGGTCTCGGCCTTGGCATGGGCGGCGGCCAGGGTGTCGGCGGCGACCTGCTCGAAGTGCTTCGGCAGCTCGCCCTTCATGCGGCGCTCGAATTCCTTGGCCTCGGCCGGGAAGGCCTTCTTGTAGGCCGCGAAGCGGTCCTTCCAGGCCTTCTCGGCGGCCTTGCCGGCGTCCTTGGCGTCCCAGGCGGAATAGACTTCCTTCGGGATCTCGAACGGGCCGTAGGTCCAGCCCAGCGCTTCGCGGGTCAGCTTGATTTCCTCTGCGCCGAGCGGCTCGCCATGCGCCTTCGAGGTGTTGGCGCGGTTGGGGCTGCCCTTGCCGATATGGGTCTTGCAGCAGATCAGGGTCGGCTTGCTCGCATCGAGCTTGGCCTGGGCAATGGCGGCATCGACCGCGTCGGCGTCATGGCCGTCGACGGCGCGGATCACGTTCCAGCCGCAGGCCTCGAAGCGCTTCGGGGTGTCGTCGATGAACCAGGGCGCGACCTGGCCGTCGATCGAGATGCCGTTGTCGTCGTAGAGCGCGATCAGCTTGCCCAGCTTCCAGGCGCCGGCCAGCGCGATCGCCTCGTGGCTGATGCCTTCCATCAGGCAGCCGTCGCCCAGGAAGACATAGGTGCGGTGGTCGACGATCTCATGGCCGTCGCGGTTGAACTCGGCGGCCAGCAGCTTCTCGGCCAGCGCGAAGCCGACCGCGTTGGTGATGCCCTGGCCCAGCGGGCCGGTGGTGGTCTCGACGCCCGGGGTGTGACCGACTTCCGGATGGCCGGCGGTCTTGCTGCCGAGCTGGCGGAAGTTCTTCAGCTCGCCCATCGGCAGCTTGTAGCCGCTCAGGTGCAGCAGCGCGTAGATCAGCATCGAGCCGTGGCCGTTCGACAGCACGAAGCGGTCGCGGTCGAACCAGGCCGGATTGGCCGGGTTGTGCTTGAGGTGGCGGCCCCACAGCGCGACAGCCATGTCAGCCATGCCCATGGGCGCACCCGGGTGGCCGGAGTTGGCTTGCTGCACGGCATCCATCGCCAGCGCGCGGATGGCATTGGCCATGGTTTGCGCATTGACGGTGGAGGCTTGGGATGGGGTCTTGGCGTCGGTCATGGGAGCCTCAAAAATCTAAACCCCTGATTTTATCTGTGCCCCTCCGGCGGCCGCAAGAAATGCAGTTTCAGCGTGGTTTCTGGCAGACGGCGTCGCGCTGTTCGCGCTCCTCGCAGAACTGCTCGCGCAGCAGGCGCTCGAACTCGCGCGTGCGCGCGTCGATGATCGACAGTTCGGCGTGATCCATGTTGCCTTGCTGGCGTGCCAGCGTCTGGGCCGATTTCATGCGGCTCAGCGCGCCCGCCAGGTCGAGCTGGGCGCGCTGGGCCTCGGCCATGGCGCGCGCGGCGCGCACCGGCTGGCCTTGCTGTTGCGCCACCAGGGCCAGCGCCTGCCAGGCCGGGATGTCGTCGGGGTGCAGCGCTAGCCAGGTCTGCAGGCGCTGGCTGGCGCTGTCGAGCGCGCGCGCATCCGCTGGCGCGGCGGCGGCGCGCGCGCCCAGGATCAACGCAGCGCGCTCGGGGGCTGCCAGGGCCTGGCGCTGCAACGTCGCGCGCTCCAATCCCGCCAGGCGCTCGCTCTGCGTCAGCTGCATGGCCTCGAGCGCGAGCAGGTCGACCGCCTGCCGTGCGGCTGCGTCGTCGGGCAGGGCGGCGAGCAGCCGCCCGAGCTGTTCCTGTGCCGTGCCGACATCGCGCAGCTGGGCCGCGGCCAGGGTCGCCGCATAGCGCAGCGCCAGCGTGGCCGGGTCGCGCAGCGGCGCCGCGTTCGAGCGCCCGGCCTGCGCCAGCGCCTGCAGTCGCTCGATCCGGCTTTCGCCCAGCACGCGCGCGCGCGCCGACATCAGCGCATGCAGGGCCGGGCTCGGGCCCACCCGGTCATGTGCCGGGGTCTGGTTCAGCGCCAGCCGCGCGCGCATGTCGGCCATGCGCTCGGTGCTCAGCGGGTGGCTGCGCAGGTAGGGGAAGGCACCGTCGTCGTTCAGCCGCGAGGCCTGCTGCAGCTTGTCGAACAGGGTCGCGAAGCCAGCGCCGTCGAAGCCGGCCTCGGTCATGATGCCGTAGCCGACCCGGTCGGCCTCGCGCTCCATGTCGCGCGAGAAGTTGAGCTGGGTCTGCATGGCCAGCGCCTGTCCGCCGACGATGGCGGCGTTGCCGATGTCGGCGTTCTTGGACTTGCTGGCCGCCAGCACGCCGAGCAGCATCGAGGCGATCATCCAGGGCGCCTGCCGGCTCTGCTGCGTCAGCAGGCGCGCGATATGGCGCTGCGAGACATGGCTGAGCTCGTGCGCGAGCACCGAGGCCAGCTCGTCGGCGCTGCTCACGGTCGCCAGCAGGCCCAGGTGCACGCCGAGGTAGCCGCCCGGCAGCGCGAAGGCGTTGACCGAGGGGTCGCGCAGCAGCAGCAGGCGCCAGGCATAGCGCTGGTCGGCGTCGGGCGGCAGTTCGCCACGCGCCAGCGCCGAGTCGAGCAGCGGCCGCCAGACCTGCTGCAGGTAGTCGGCCAGCAGCGGGTCGTCGAGGTACTCGGGGTCGCGGTAGATCGAGCGGGCGATCTGGTCGCCGATGCGGCGCTCTTCGCCCAAGGTCATCTCGCCGCCGTCGCCCAGGCTGGGCAGGGCGCGCCCGGATGGCAGCTGGGGCGGATCGGCCGGCGCCTGGGCCTGCGACCAGGCCAGGGGTGTCAGCAGCAGGGTCGCGGCCAGCCAGGGCCGCCAGCGGGAACGGAAGGGAACGCGCATCGCCGTATCATGCCTGTTCCGGCAGCTGATCACATCACCTAGGTAAATCTGAGCATGAGCGATTCTCCCCTCACCCATTTCGATGCCAGCGGCCAGGCCCACATGGTCGACGTCGGCGCCAAGGCGCAGACGCACCGCATCGCCATCGCGCAGGGACGCATCAGCATGCAGCCCGCCACCTTCGAGCTGGTGCGGCACGGCAGCCCGAAGAAGGGTGATGTGCTGGGCGTGGCGCGGCTGGCCGGCATCATGGGGGCCAAGCGCACCGCCGACCTGATTCCGCTCTGCCACCCGATCGCGCTGACGCGGGTGACGGTCGAGTTCGAGCTGCTCGAGGCCGAGCAGGCCGTGCTCTGCCGCGCCAGCGCCGAGACCGTCGGCCCGACCGGGGTCGAGATGGAGGCGCTGACCGCCGTCAACTGCGCGCTGCTCACCATCTACGACATGTGCAAGGCCGCCGACCGCGGCATGGTGATCTCGGACCTCCGGCTGCTCGAGAAGCACGGCGGCAAGTCGGGCAGCTTCGTCAGCCCCTGAGGTCCGGGGCCGCTGGCCCCGCTTCCGCGCGGTTCAAGCCAGCTTGAACGCGGCGACGGTCTGCACCAGCTCCTGAGCCTGGTCCTTCAGGCTGGTCGCAGCCGCCGCCATCTCCTCGACCAGCGCCGCGTTCTGCTGCGTCGCCTGGTCCATCTGCATCACCGCCTCGCCCACCTGGCCCACGCCCGAGCTCTGCTCGGCGCTCGCCGCGCTGATCTCGCCCATGATGTCGGTCACCCGCTTGATCCCCGCGACCACCTCGTTCATCGTCGCGCCGGCCTGGTCCACCTGCAGCGAACCCTGCTCGACCCGGTCGACGCTGGTCGTGATCAGACCCTTGATCTCCTTGGCCGCCTCGGCGCTGCGCACCGCCAGGCTGCGCACCTCCGCCGCCACCACCGCGAAGCCGCGCCCCTGCTCGCCAGCGCGCGCCGCCTCCACCGAGGCGTTCAGGGCCAGGATGTTGGTCTGGAACGCGATGCCGTCGATCACGCCGATGATGTCGGCGATGCGGCGCGAGCTGTCGTTGATGCCCTTCATCGTGTCGACCACCTGGGCCACCACTTCGCCGCCCCGGACCGCGATCTCGCTGGCGCTCTGGGCCAGCTGGTTGGCCTGGCGCGCGTTGTCCGAGTTCTGCCGCACGGTCGAGCCCAGCTCTTCCATCGAGGCCGAGGTCTGCTCCAGCGCGCTGGCCTGGTTCTCGGTGCGCGAGGACAGGTCCAGGTTGCCCTGGGCGATCTGGGTGCTGGCCGAGGCCACGCTTTCCGAGCGCTGGCGCACCTGGCTGACCACGGTGGCCAGCTGCGTGCGCATGGTCTCCAGCGCCGTCAGCAGGTTTTCCTGGCCGGGGTACTTGATTGCGATCCTGGTGCTCAGGTCTCCCGCCGCTATGCGCCGCGTGACCTCGGCCGCGTAGTTGGGCTCGCCGCCCAGCTGGCGCAGGATGGTGCGCGCAATCAGCAGGCCCAGCGCCAGCACGGCGGCCATCAGCACCAGCACCCCGGCGATCAGGCTGGTGGCGCGTTTGACCAGGGTGGCATTGATGTTGTCCACATAGACCCCCGAGCCGATGATCCAGCCCCAGCCGGGCAGGCTCTTGACATAGGAGATCTTGGGTTGCGGGCTGTCGCTGCCAGGCTTGGGCCATTGGTAGCTGACAAAGCCCGCGCCTTCCCGCTTGGCGACATCGACCATCTCCTGGAAGAACAGCTTGCCGTCCGGGTCCCGGTTGCCGCTCATGTTCTGGCCGTCGAGCTTGGGCTGGATCGGGTGCATCAGCATCTGGCCCTGCATGTCCTGGATCCAGAAATAGTCGCCCTGGCCATAGCGCAGGCCCTTGATCGCGGCCTTGGTCTGCTGCTGGGCCTGTTCGCGCGACAGGCTGCCTTCGCGTTCCAGGGTCTCGAAATAGGTGACGATGCCGGCTGCGGTCTCCACCGACTGGCGCACGCTGCCGCTGCGTTCGTCCAGGATGAGCTGGCGTTCAGTGAACAGGAGATTGGCCGCCAGGGCTGCCATGCCGAGCAAGGCGCTGACGATCAGCAGGGTCAGCCGGGCTGACAGCGAGCTATTTTTGATACTGAACATGTCTCGGGGCGTCTTGTTGTGTGATCGCGGGAGCAGGGGCCATCTGGCGATAGCTCGAGGGATGATAACCAGGATCGGCGGCGGCCGATTGGCGGCCCGGTCGTTGCCCGTACCCTGGCTATGGACACAAAAAAGCCGCCTGGCTCTTGCGAGCAGGGCGGCTAAGCCTTGGATCTGAAATCGGTGCGCGGCTCAGGCCTGGCGTGCAGCGTCCATGCATTGGCCGAGTTGGTCGAAGCACTGGTTGGCCAGCGTGGTCGGCATCACGTACTTGGTGCGGCTGTCGACGCTGTCGTTGACCAGGGTGATCATGCCCTTGGCGCGCAGCGTCTTGAGGCGACGGTGCACGGTGCTGGGCGAGATTTCCTTCGACATATGCATGGCTTCGAGCACGGTGATCTGCTTGCCGGTGTGCCAGACTGCCGCGAAGCTCTCGAGCAGGGACTGCTCGACCGCATCCAGCATCGGGAAGGTCGGCAGGTCGCGGATCGCCTTGACCAGGTTCAGAAATTTCAGATAGGCCTGAGAATGGTGTGTAGTCATTTGCATGTTGCTAAATATGTCGTGTCGACCCTGCCGAAGTCAAGAGGGCCTTGACGAAAAATGGCACGAATTATCGCCCCTGATGGCCACTTGCGAACAGCTGCAAGGGTAAACCCTATTGGCGACTCGACCTCCCGGACCTGCCAGCTCGCGCGCTGGCCCCTGGCGGTGGAGTGCCTGAGCGGGTCTATGATAGCCATGACCGAGCCGCCATCCGGGCGGCCGCATTGGAGGCTGGATATGAAGTTGCTCGTCCCGATTGATGGTTCCGAACTGGCGCTGCAGGCGCTGCAGCATGCCATCGCCCTGGCGCGTGCCGGGCTCGAGCTCGAGCTGGTGCTCGCCAACGTGCAGGAGCCGGCCTCGGCCTACGAAATGCTGACCCTGCATGACCCCGAGGCGCTGGCCGAGGTGGCGGTCGGCGCCGGGCGCGACCTGATGGCGCCCGCGGTGCAGCTCGCCGACATCGCGGGCCTGCCCTATGCCGAGACCGTGGTGGTCGGCGACGTGGTGCCGGCCTTGCTCGAGCTGATCGAGGAGGAGGGCTGCGACGCGGTCATCATGGGCAGCCATGGCATGGGCCTGGTGCGCAGCGCATTGGGCTCGGTCTCGCGCGGCATGCTGGAGGATGCCCCGGTGCCGGTGACCTTCGTCAAGGCGCCGCCCGAGCCCGAGGAAGACGCCGAGGAGGCCGCTGACGAGGCGCCAGCGCCCGAGGCGGACTGAGCGCGCAGCCGGCCGGCGTCAGCCGTTCAGCGCCGGGAAGATCTTGATCAGCCCGGCCGCCATCACCTCGACCGAGATCGCGGCCAGGATCAGGCCCATGATCCGCGTCATGACGTTGATGCCGGTCTTGCCCAGGATGCGCTCGATCGGTTCGGCCAGCGTGAAGCAGACCGCCGTCGCCAGCCCGATCACGACGCCGTAGCCGACCAGCGCGGCATGCTGCAGCAGGCTCTGGGCCCGGTCGGCGTAGATCACGACGGTCGACATCGAGGCCGGGCCGGTCAGCAGCGGGATGGTCAGCGGCACCACCGCGATCGACGCCCGCGCGTTGGCGTCGTCGACCTCGTCCTGGGTCGTGCGCGCCTCGGCCGGCTGGGCGTTGAGCATCGACAGCGCCGAGTTCAGCAGCAGCATGCCGCCGCCGACCTGGAAGCTCGCCAGCGAGATGCCGAAGAAGTCCAGGATCTGCAGGCCCAGCAGCGCGCAGGCCGCGATCACGGCGAAGGCGCTGAACGAGGCGATCAGCACCGTGCGTCGGCGCTGCTCATCGGAAAAGCCCTGGGTGTAATGGATGAAGAAGGGCACGATCGCCAGCGGGTTGACGATCGCCAGCAGGGTGATCAGCGGCTTGAGTTCCATCGCTGCATTGTCGGCCATGCCGCGCCATCGAAGTCCGCTAACCTATCGGTTTTTGACCCTTCAGGAGGACTGTTTTCATGGGCCAATTCATCGCCATCACCGCTGCCGACGGCCGCAGCTGTCCCGCCTACCTGGCCGAGCCGGCCGGCCAGCCGCGCGGCGCCGTCGTGGTGCTGCAGGAGATCTTCGGCGTCAACTCGCATATCCGCGCCGTCGCCGACGGCTATGCGGCCGCGGGCTACCTGGCGATTGCGCCGGCCACCTTCGACCGCGTCAAGTCCGGCGTCGAGCTCGGCTACACCGATGCCGACATGCAGGCCGGCTTCGCGCTCAAGCTGGCGGTCGAGGCGCTGCCGGCGCCCGGCGTGCTGGCCGACATCCAGGCCGCGATCGCCGAGGCCGCGCGCCGCAGCGGCGGCAAGGTCGGCATCGTCGGCTATTGCTGGGGCGGCCTGCTGACCTGGCGCAGCGCCTGCGAGCTGCAGGGCCTGTCTGCTGCCGTGCCCTACTACGGCGGCGGCATGACCACCCCCGAGGAGGCCGCGCGCCAGCCGCAATGCCCGGTGCTGGCGCATTTCGCCGAACAGGACAACTGGATTCCGATGGATACGGTCGAGGCCTTCCGCACTGCCCAGCCCGGCGTCGAGGTCCACAGCTACGACGCCCACCACGGCTTCAACTGCGACCAGCGCGGTGCCTCGCACCCGCCTTCGGCCGCGCTGGCGCGCGAGCGCACGCTGGCCTTCTTCGCCAAGCACCTGGGCTGATTCCCAGCCTGATCTCTGGCGCCGCTTGACGGCGCCTCGACATGCAAAACCCCTGCGCGCCTTGCGGCGGCAGGGGTTTTGCACGGTGGCCTGGGCCGGCCCATCAGGCCGGCGCCGTCGTCATCAGAGGCCGATCGGGCCGCCGTCGATGCGGGTGATCACCATCGTGGCCGAGCGCGGGCGCTGGGTCGAGCCCGGGTTGGTCTGGCTGTCCGGCCAGTGGCTGGACAGGGACTCGAGCTTGCTCTCCTCGCCCGGGTGCTGGATGTTGCAGAACATGGTGCGGCCATCCGGCGTGATCGCGATGCCGGTGATCTCGCAGTCCTTCGGGCCGACCAGGAAGCGGCGCACGCTGTCGGGCGTCGCCTTGGCGCCGACCCGGGTCTCGGTGCCGCCAGCCGCCACGGCCTTGGCACCATCACCGACCTTGCCGGGCACGGCGGCCAGCATCATGCAGTTGGTCTGGTCGGTATAGGCGTTGTCGTCGGTCTGGATCCAGAGCAGGCCGCGCGGGTCGAAGTACAGGCCGTCCGGGCTCGAGAAGTCGTTGACCGCGGTCAGGCCCGACAGGTTGATGTCGGCAGCGGCATCGCTCTCGGCGCCGAACAGGTAGATGTCCCAGCTGAAGCGGGTCGCTGCCTGGGCTCCGGCTTCCTTCCAGCGGATGATGTGGCCGTGCGGGTTGCCCTTGTTGACCTTGCTCTTGCCGTCGGCGCTGTAGTTGTCGCTGTAGTAGCGCGGGTTGGCTGCGTCGGGCTTGAGCTGCACGCCGGTCGGAGTGGCGTCGTTGGCGACGCGGTTGCTGTTGTTGGTCAAGGTCATGTAGACCTCGTGGTTCAGCGGGTTGACCGCGCCCCATTCCGGGCGGTCCATCTTGGTCGCGCCGAGCGCGTCGGCGGCCAGGCGGGCGTGCACCAGCACATCGGCCTGGTCGGCGAAGGGGTAGAGCTTGTTGCCGGCGTCGAGGCCGTTCTTGCCATGGGTCAGCTCGAGCCATTCGCCGCTGCCGTCGGCATTGAAGCGGGCGACATACAGCGTGCCCTCGTCGAGGTACTTGGCGCCAGCGGCCAGGCCGCCGTTGACATCGGCCTCGTCCCACAGCGCCTTCGAGACATACTTGTAGATGTACTCGTTGCGCGAGTCGTCGCCCGAATAGATCACGATCGGCTGGCCCTTGACGGCCGGCACCGGCCAGGCGCCTTCGTGGTTGAAGCGACCCAGCGTGCTGCGCTTGACCGGGGTGCGGTCGGGATTGAAGGGATCGATCTCGACCACCCAGCCGAAGGTGTTGAAGATGTTGCGGTAGTCGTCGCCGGCGGTCGCGCCGGTGACGGCGCTGTTCCAGCGCGCGAACAGGTCGTCGCTGCCGGCGGTATCCCACAGGTAGGGGCTCTTGCGGCCGTCGGTCATGCCGTAGCGCTTGAGGCCGGTGATCTCCTTGGCGCTGCGCTTGGCGTCATCGCCGGCGGCGCGGCTGATCACGTTGGTGTAGTTTTCCTCGCAGGTCAGGTAGGTGCCCCAGGGGGTGTAGCCGTTGGCGCAGTTGTTGTTGGTGCCACGGGTCTTCATGCCGTCGGGCGAGAACTTGGTCTTGACCAGCTCGCTGCCCTTGACCGGGCCGGCGAAGGCCATTGGGGTGGCCGAGGTGACGCGGCGGTTGTAGCGCGAGCCGCGCACCATGCTCATGCCGGCGCCCTTGGCGTCGCGCTTGACCTCGACCACGCTGATGCCGTGGGCGTAGATCTCCTTCTCGACTTCGCTCGCGACACGGGCAGCGCCAGCGGTCTTGCCGTTCGGGTGCAGTGCATAGGGTGCGACCACGTATTCGTGGTTGACGCACAGCAGGCCGCGGTCCGAGCGCTTGGCGTCGAACTTGCCGGCTTCGCCCAGGCCGAAGAAGTACATGCCGTCGTGGCCGTCGCCGATGCGGCGGTTGTAGGAGTCGGCGCTTTCGCTGCCGTCGCCCTTCCAGGACTCGTCGCCCCAGTGCAGCGGGTCGCCCAGCGCATGCAGGATGGTCATCTGGTAGCCGGCCGGCAGGGTCACCTTGTCGTCGCGGTGCTTGGCCACCGAACCGAAGCCGAGCTTGAGGGCGGCTTGCTTCGCGCGCGCGGCGCCCTTGGCCTGGCCCTGTGCGGCCATTGCCGAGCCGCCCAGCAGCAAGCCGGTGGTCACGCCGATGCCGCCCTGGAGCGCGAGGCGGCGGTTCAGCCGTGCCTCGAGCAGGTCATCGATATGGGCGTTGGCGGAGAAGTTGACGTTCTCGCCGTCGTTGAACTCGTCTTTGGGGGGCGGGTGAGACATGCAGGATTCCTTCGGGGGAGCAATGGCACGGATCCTCGCAGCTGAGTGTGACGGTTTCATTTCGAACGCAAAAAAGCCCCCGGGCCTGTCATCCTCGGGGGGCGGTCATGGCGGCCGTGGCCGCACTCCAGGCTCAGCGCTTGGTCAGCGAGAACTGTGCCGAATCGGCGGTCAGGTAGCCGACGGCAGCGCCGAACTTGTCCTTGTAGTTGGCCTTGATCAGCGGATCGAGCGTGGCCTTGACCGTGTTGTGGATCGCGCCCCAGTCACCGGCGTGCTGGAAGTTGCTCATGATGTAGGTCCAGCCGTTGATCTCGTCGACCGCCTGCAGGCCGGTCGATTCACCGCCAGCCGGGATCGACATCACGCGCGACAGCACCTTGGTGTCGACGTTGTAGGCCCACAGGAAGTTGTTCACATGCTGGCCGCTGTCTTCGCCGATGAACAGGGTGCGCATCTTCTCGGAGAACTTCAGGTTGTCCGGGTTGGCGATCTTGTCCGGGTTGCCGGTGTTGCCGAGCGCGTCGGAAGCGATGTCCTCGCCGACCAGCGCGGCGGGAGCGGCCATGTCGACAGCCACCCACTCGCTGTTGATCGCGTTGCCTGCGGTGTCCTTGATCGAACCCTTGAGGTTCATTGCGTAGACCGCGCCGGCAGAGATCTTCTTGTCGAGCTCGATGCTGCCGGTCTGCGCAGCTGCGTTGCCCTTGATCATCGACGCTTCCAGGCGCGACATTGCCGAGTAGGCGATCTTGTCCTTGATGTTGACCGTCGTGCCTTCCATCTTGGTGAAGCCCATGCTGGCGCCCATCAGGGCTGCGTAGCGGTGGGTTTCGAGGAAGGCGGCGGCTTTTTCCATGCCGGGCTTGAGCTTGACCCAGTTGAACTTGCCGCTGTAGTTGATCTTGGTGTAGCCCGTCGCGGTCGGGTCGGCGATGGTGGGATCGACCGTCTTGACATCCATGATGTCGGTCGGCTTGAGCGTCTTGGCCAGGTTCTCGATCTCGGCGCTGGTCGCGCTGCCGAGCTTGATCCAGCTCAGGTTGGCGGAGCCGGCGCCGGCCGAGGAGGTCTGGCTCCACTTGGCGACGTAGAGCGAACCGGAGGACAGGTCGCGCGCCTTGTCGGCGACGAACATGAACAGGCCGCCGTTGGTCCAGTCGTCACCGCACAGGGCCGTGCGCTCGTCGGGCATGATCTGGACCAGCTCCTTCGAGATGCGGCCGGTGCAGTAATGCTTCTTGATGCTGCCGGTGCCGTCGGGGTTGACGGTTACTTCGGGCAGGTGGCCGTAGAGATAGGGGTTGGCCTTGCTCGCGTCGCCGTACAGGTTCAGGCTGAAGGCGTCCATGTTGTTGGCGCTGCGTGCGGCAAACGCGTCGGGCTCGTACTCCTCGCTCGACAGGTGGGTGCCCCAGGGCGACAGACTGGCGCCGCAGGTGATCCACAGGCCGTGGACGCTGCTGGTGTCGACGTTGTGGTACTTGACCAGGCTCAGCTTGCCGGTGTCGGGGTTCTGGTCCAGCGTCAGCACGGCGATCGGCGACGGCAGCTTGCCGTACATGTCGCTCTTGCCGTCCTGGGCCCAGGTGGTGTATTCGAACTGGACCACCGCGAACACCGTGTTGCCCTTGACGCCAGCCATCTTGGCGCCTTCGATCTTGATCAGCGAGGTGCCATCCGGGCAGTCCGAGAAGAACTGACGCTCCTTGCCGGCCACGGTCTTGTCGATGATGGGCTTGTTGTTGATGTCGAAATAGCCGCCGGCGAGCACCTTGCCGCCCTTGCCATCGTCGACCAGGTCGCCGGTGATGAAGAACGGTGCGTAGGACAGCTTGAAGTCGACCTTGCTGCCGTCGTCGAAGCTGGCGCTCATCACCGAGCCGACGGTGGTCGTTGCCATGGCCGCCGGGTTGGCCAGCGTCGGTGCCGGCATCGAGCTGAAGCTGACTCCGGTGAGCTTGGCGTCGTCGCCACCACCACAACCTGCCAGCAGGGCGGAACCGGCAAAACCGGTAGACAGCGGCAGCATGGGGGCTGCCGACAGCATTTTCAGGAGGTTGCGACGGGAGGTTCCGGGATTGTGGTTCATGTCTGTGTGACGTTTGGTAGCGAATAACACGACAAGCTTCCCATCCGAAAGTGAAATTTCGATGAAAAACCAGGTTTGACAAACGCGCGGCGGGCGGGCATACAGTCGTCTGTAGCGGTCGCGGCCCGGAATTCGTTTCCCCGCGAGTCGTCGCCATCCGTCCGCAGGAGAACGTCGATGAATGCACCGGTTCCTTCCCGTCCTGCAGCGCAGTCCGTCACGCTCGACGACAAGTACGCGCTGGCGCGCGGCCATGTCTTCATGAGCGGCATCCAGGCCCTGGTGCGCCTGCCCATGCTGCAGCAGCAGCGCGACGCGCTGGCCGGCAAGAACACTGCCGGCCTGGTCAGCGGCTACCGTGGTTCGCCCTTGGGCGGCTATGACCTGGCGCTCTGGAAGGCGAAGCAGCATCTGCGGGCGCACGACATCGTGTTCCAGCCCGGCGTCAATGAGGAGCTGGCCGCGACCGCGCTCTGGGGCACGCAGATGCTGGGCTACGCGCCGCCGGGTACGCACAAGCATGACGGCGTGTTCGGCATCTGGTATGGCAAGGGGCCCGGCGTGGACCGCTGCTCGGATGTGTTCAAGCACGCCAACCTGGCCGGCACCACGCCCTGGGGCGGCGTGATCGCGGTCGCCGGCGACGACCACGCGGCCAAGAGCTCGAGCGCGCCGCACCAGAGCGACCATGTGTTCAAGGCCTGCGGCCTGCCGGTGTTCTTCCCGTCCAGCGTGCAGGAGATCCTGGATCTGGGCATCCATGCCTTCGCCATGAGCCGCTATGCCGGGCTCTGGGCCGGCATGAAGACGATCCAGGAGGTGGTCGAGTCGGGCGCCGGGGTCGAGGTCGATCCGCAGCGGGTGCAGATCTGGCTGCCGGACTTCCCCGTGCCCGAGGGCGGCCTGCATATCCGCTGGCCCGACACCCCGCTGGCGCAGGAAGACCGGCTGATGAACCACAAGTGGTATGCCGCGCTGGCCTATGTGCGCGCCAACCGGCTCAACCGCGATGTCTGGTCCGGCCCGGACGACCGCTACGGCATCATCGCCAGCGGCAAGGCCTGGGGCGATACGCTGCAGGCGCTGGCCGACCTCGGGCTGGACCAGGCGGCCTGCCGCGCGCTCGGCATCCGGCTGCACAAGGTGGCCGTGGTCTGGCCGCTGGAGGCGCAGACGGTGCGCGAGTTCGCCACCGGCCTGCAGGAGATCCTGGTGGTGGAGGAGAAGCGCCAGGTCATCGAGTACCAGCTCAAGGAGGAACTCTACAACTGGCGGCCCGACGTGCGCCCGGACGTGCTCGGCAAGTTCGACGAGGCTGGCGCCGACCACAGCGGCGGCGAATGGAGCCTGCCCGACCCGAGCGGACAGACCCTGCTGCGCGCGACCGCCGACCTGACGCCGGCCTTGATCGCGCGCGCGATCGGCCGCCGTCTCCAGCGGCGCGGCCTGCTGGCGGCGGGCAGTTCGATCGCGCAGCGGGTGCAGGCCCATCTGGAGCTGCTCGACGCGCGCGAACGCTCGCTGCAGGCGCTCTACGCGGGCGGCAGCGCGCCGGACCGGCCGCCCTGGTACTGCTCGGGTTGTCCGCACAACCGCTCGACCGTGGTGCCGGAAGGCTCGCGCGCCATTGCCGGCATCGGTTGCCACTACATGGTGACCTGGATGAACCGCCGCACCCAGGGCTTCACCCAGATGGGCGGCGAGGGCGTGCCCTGGGTCGGCCAGCAGCCCTTCAGCCGCGAGCCCCACCTGTTCGCCAACCTCGGCGACGGCACCTATTTCCACAGCGGCCTGCTGGCGATCCGCCAGACCATCGCCGCCGGCGTCAACATCACCTACAAGATCCTCTACAACGACGCGGTCGCGATGACCGGCGGCCAGCCGGTCGGCGAGCGGCCCGAGGGCCATTCGGTGCTGCAGATCGTGCACAGCCTGCGCGCCGAGGGCGTGAGCCGGATCGTGATCGTGACCGACGAGCCGCTCAAGTATGTCAACGCCGAGCACCGCACCGTCGGTGGCGTCACGCTGCGGCTGCCCCCGGATGTACCGGTCGAGCACCGCGACGAGCTCGACCGTCTGCAGCGCGAGTTCCGCGAGATCCCCGGCACCACCGCCATCATCTACGACCAGACCTGCGCGACCGAGAAGCGGCGCCGGCGCAAGCGCGGCCTGCTGGTCGAGCCGGCGCGGCGCGTCTTCATCAACGCCGCCGTCTGCGAGGGCTGCGGCGACTGTGGCGAGAAAAGCAACTGCCTGAGCGTCGAGCCGCTCGAGACCGAGCTGGGCCGCAAGCGCCAGATCAACCAGGGCAGCTGCAACTTGGACTATTCCTGCCTGGACGGCTTCTGCCCCAGCTTCGTGACCGTCGAGGGCGGCCGGTTGCGGCGCGGCACCGCCAAGGCACTGCCCGATCCGGCTGAACTGGGCGAGCTGCCCGAGCCCGAGCTGCCAGCCACGGTCCATCCCTACGGCATCCTGATCGCTGGCGTCGGCGGCACTGGCGTCATCACGCTGGGCCAGCTGATCGGCGAGGCGGCCTTCCTGGACGGGCGCGGCGTCGTGACGCAGGACGCCGCCGGGCTGGCGCAGAAGGGCGGTGCGACCTGGAGCCATGTGCAGATCGCCGACCGGCAGCCCGACATCCTGACCACCCGCGTCAGCATGGCCGAGGCCGACCTGCTGCTCGGCTGCGACCCGATCGTCGCCGCGCAAGCCGAGTCGGTGTCACGCCTGCGCGCCGGCCGCAGCCGGGTCGCGCTGAACTCCCATGTCGCGCCGACGGCGGCCTTCGTCCACCAGGGCGGCTGGAAGAGCCCGGGCGCGCAATGCCAGGCCATCCTGGGCCAGACGGTCGGGGAGCCCGCGCTGTCGGTGCTCGACGCCGAGGCCATCGCGCGCCAGCTGGTCGGCGACGCGCTCTACGCCAACCCGGTGCTGCTCGGCCATGCCTGGCAGCGCGGCTGGGTGCCGGTGCGGCGCGAGTCGCTGCGGCGCGCGATCGAGCTCAACGCGACGGCGGTCGAGAAGAACCTGGCTGCCTTCGAATGGGGCCGGCTGTCGGCGCATGACGGCGCCCGCGTGCAGGCCTTGCTGGCGCCGGCGGAGCAGCCGCTGCGCTTCCAGCCCAGGCCGCGGCTGGACGGGCTGCTGCGCGACCGCGTCGAACGGCTGACTGCCTACCAGGATGCGGCCTACGCGCGCCGCTACGAGGCGGCCGTGCGCCGCGTGCAGCAGGCCGAGGCCGAGCGCGTGCCCGGCAAGACCGCGCTGGCCGAGGCAGTCGCGCGCCACCTGCACGACCTGATGGCCTACAAGGATGAGTACGAGGTGGCGCGTCTCTATACCGACGGCCGCTTCGAGCGCGAGGTCGCCGAGCGCTTCGAGGGCGACTACCGGCTGCGCTTCCACCTCGCGCCGCCGTTCTGGGCCGAGCGCAACGCGCGCGGCGAGCTCAGCAAGCAGGACTACGGCCCCTGGATGCTGGGCCTGATGCGCGGTCTGGCCAGGCTCAGGTTCCTGCGCGGCACCGCCTTCGACCTGTTCGGCCGCAGCGACGAGCGCCGCAGCGAGCGCGCGCTGATCGACGACTACCTGGCGCTGGTCGAGGAGCTGCTGCGCACGCTGAAGCCCGACAACCACGCGCTGGCGCTGCAACTCGCGCACCTGCCGGGGCAGATCAAGGGCTTCGGCCATGTCAAGGCGCGGCACCTGGCGGCGGCGCGCGAGCGCTGGGCCGAGCTGCTGGCGCAGTGGCGCGCGCAGGCAGCGGCCGGCGACGGGGCCTGAGCCGGCCCGAGCCGCGACCGGTCGCAGCACAATCGGACTCTTCTGAAAAAATGGAACCTCCCTCAACATGAGCCAGACCCTGCGTTTCCTCCATTTCGACTGCAGCGAAGACAGCGCCGGCCTTGCCAGCTTCGAGGCGATGGCCAGCGTCGGCGCCGCGCAATGGCCGGCCTTGCAGGCCGAGGTCGCCGCCCTGCTGGACTGGGCGCACCAGGGCTTTGCCGGCGTGCGCGGCCCGCTCGAGGAGGATGGCGACTGGGACTACGACTTGCACGCCAGCCTCGAGACCGTCGCCGCGCTCGAGCTCGACTACGACCCGGCCGCGCGCCGCCTGGCTGGCGGCCCTGTCGGCGAGGGCCTGCCGCGCTACACCTTGACCTTGACCCTGGGCGGCACGCCCGGCTTCGCCCAGGCCCTGCGCGAGCGCTTCGACTTGGGCGACGATTAGAATGGCCGCAGGCCGGCCCTCCAGGCTTGCTGCATCCGAATTCTTTTCTGACAGGACCCCAAGTGTTCATTTCTCCCGCTTTCGCCCAGGCCGCCGCTGGCGGCGACACCCAATCGACCCTGATGAGCATGCTGCCGCTGGTGCTGATGTTCGGCGTGCTGTATTTCGTCATGATCCGGCCGCAGATGCGCAAGCAGAAGGAACACAAGGCCATGATCGACGCGCTGGCCAAGGGTGACGAGGTCGTCACCGCGGGTGGCCTGCTCGGCAAGGTCAGCAAGATCGGTGACAGCCATATCGGCGTCGAGATCGCCAGCGGCGTCGAAGTCCAACTGCAACGCTCCGCCGTGGTGCAGGTGCTGCCCAAGGGCAGCCTCAAGTAATTCCCCTGCGACTGAGTTCGGCCGGGCCCGGGTCCGGCCGTTCGGCTTTTTGAACGGAGCGCCAGGCTCATGAACCGATATCCCCTGTGGAAATACGTGACCATCGTGGTCGCGTTGCTGATTGCCACCCTCTACACCCTGCCCAACTTCTTTGGCGAGGCGCCGGCGGTCCAGGTCTCCTCGGGCAAGGCGACCATCAAGGTCGACCTGTCCATGGTCGGCCGCGTCGAGCAGGTGCTGGCGCAACAGGGGCTGGCGGCCGAAGCGATCCAGTTCGACGGCAACTCGGTCAAGGCGCGCTTTGCCAGCACCGACCTGCAGATCAAGGCGCGCGACGCGATCGACCACGCGCTCAACACCGACCGGGCCGATCCCGGCCATGTCGTGGCGCTGAACCTGCTCCCGCGCACCCCGGCCTGGCTGCAGTCGCTGCATGCGGCGCCGATGTACCTCGGTCTGGACCTGCGCGGCGGCGTGCATTTCATGCTGCAGGTCGACATGCCGGGCGCGCTGGTCAAGCGCGCCGACGGGCTGGCCGGCGATGTCCGCACCGCCCTGCGCGAAAAGAACCTGCGCGCCATCGTGCGCCGCGAGGGCCAGGCGCTCGACATCCGGCTGCGTGATGCCGAGTCGCTCAATGCCGCGAGCGAGCTGCTCAAGACCCAGTTCAACGACTGGGTGTTCACCGAATCCGCCGCCGAGGGCGAGTTCCGCCTGACGGCCCGCCTCAAGCCCGAAGGCGCGCGCGCGATCCAGGAGCAGGCGCTCAAGCAGAACATCAACACCCTGAACAACCGCATCAACGAGCTAGGCGTGGCCGAGCCGGTGATCCAGCAGCAGGGCCAGGACCGCATCGTGGTGCAGCTACCGGGCGTGCAGGACACGGCCAAGGCCAAGGACATCCTGGGTCGCACCGCGACGCTGGAAGTGCGCATGGTCGAGGCCCATGGCCAGCCCGGCGCGCGTGACTACAACCCGGCCCGCCTGCAGGAGGCCGAACAGGGCCTGGTGCCGCCCGGCACCGAGCTGCTCTACTCGACCCGCGACGGCCGCAAGGAGCCCTTGCTGCTGTCGCGCGAGGTGGTGTTCAGCGGCGAGAACCTGACCGGCGCCGATGCCTCGATCGACCAGCAGCACTCGAGCTCGGTGGTCAGCGTGACGCTCGACGCCAAGGGCGGCGCCGCGATGCGCGCCGTCACCCGCGACGGCATCAAGCGTCGCATGGCGGTGGTGCTGATCGAGAAGGGCCGCCCCGAGGTGCTGACCGCGCCGACCATCCAGTCCGAGCTCAGCAACCGCTTCCAGATCACCGGCATGAACAGCCCGCAGGAGGCGACCGACCTCGCGCTGCTGATGCGCGCCGGCAGCCTGGCCGCGCCGATGGAGATCATCGAGGAGCGCACCATCGGCCCGAGCCTGGGCGCCGAGAACATCGCCAAGGGCTTCAACAGCGTGATCGGCGGCTTCATCGTGATCGCCGTCTTCATGTGCGTCTACTACATGCTGTTCGGTCTGTTCTCGAGCATCGCGCTGTCGGTCAACCTGCTGCTGCTGGTCGCCGTGCTCTCGATGCTGCAGGCCACGCTGACCCTGCCCGGCATCGCCGCGATGGCGCTGGCGCTCGGCATGGCGATCGACTCCAACGTGCTGATCAACGAACGCATCCGCGAGGAGCTGCGCAACGGCGCGGCACCGCAATCCGCGATCCACGCCGGCTACGAGCATGCCTGGGACACCATCCTGGACTCCAACATCACGACGCTGATCGCCGGCGTGGCGCTGCTGGCCTTCGGCACCGGCCCGGTGCGCGGCTTCGCGGTCGTGCACTGCATCGGCATCCTGACCAGCATGTTCTCTGCCGTGTTCTTCTCGCGCGGCCTGGTCAACCTCTGGTATGGCCGCCAGAAGAAGCTCAAGTCCGTGTCGATCGGCACGGTGTGGAAACCGGCCGATGCCGCGGCCAAGGCCGACTGACAGGAAGAACCCGATGGAACTGTTTCGAATCAAGAAGGACATCCCCTTCATGCGCCACGCGCTGGTGCTCAACGCGGTGTCGTTGATCACCTTCCTGGCGGCGGTCTTCTTCCTGTTCTCGCGCGGGCTCAACTTCTCGGTCGAGTTCACCGGCGGCACCGTGATGGAAGTCGCCTACGAGCAGCCGGCCGACCTCGAGTCGGTGCGCAAGGTCGTCGCGAGCCTGGGCTATGCCGACGTGCCGGTGCAGAACTTCGGCACCTCGCGCGACGTGCTGATGCGGCTGCCGGTGCTGCAGGGCCAGAGCTCGGGCCAGCAGAGCGAGGCCATGATGGCCGCGCTCAAGGCGCAGAATCCCGGGGTGTCGCTGCGCCGCACCGAGTTCGTCGGTCCGCAGGTCGGCAAGGAGTTGTTGCAGGATGGCCTCAAGGCGCTGGCCTTCGTGATCGCCGGCATCATGCTCTACCTCGCGATCCGCTTCGAGTGGAAATACGCGGTCTCGGGCATCATCGCCAACCTGCACGACATCGTCATCATCCTGGGCTTCTTCGCCTTCTTCCAGTGGGAGTTCTCGCTCGCGGTGCTGGCGGCGGTGCTGGCGGTGCTGGGTTACTCGGTCAACGAGTCGGTGGTGATCTTCGACCGCATCCGCGAGACCTTCCGGCGCCAGCGCAAGATGGACTCGGTGCAGGTGATCGACCACGCGATCACCTCGACCATCAGCCGCACCATCATCACCCACGGCTCGACCCAGATCATGGTGCTGTCGATGCTGCTGTTCGGCGGCCAGACGCTGCACCATTTCGCGCTCGCGCTGACGATTGGCATCTGCTTCGGCATCTATTCCTCGGTGTTCGTCGCCGCCGCGATCGCGATGTGGCTTGGCATCAAGCGCGAGGACCTGGTCAAGGCGCCGAGCAAGAAGGCCGGCGATCCGGACGACCCGCATTCGGGCGCCGTGGTCTGAGCGTCCCCAGCCTTGACCTGCAAGCCCCCCTGCCTGACGGCCGGGGGGCTTTTTTTCAGGCGCGCGCGCGCCGCTGGTAGAGCCCGCCCGGCAGGCGGGCCACCCAGCCGTCGAACTCGAGCTCGAGCAGCCTGGCCTGCAGGGTCGGCAGGTCCAGGCCGCAGCGGGCTTGCAGCGCATCGAGTCCGCAGGGCTCGAAGCCGAGCACCCGCAGCAGCGCATCGTCCGGCAGCGGATCTCCGCCAGCCGTGGCACCCTGCGGGTCTGGCGCCGCGCCAGCCGTCCCATCCTGAGCCGGCGCAGCCGCCTGGCCCTGCAGTTCCTCCAGGATGTCCTGTGCCGACTCGACCAGCTTGGCGCCCTGGCGTATCAGCGCATGGCAGCCGCGCGACTGCGGCGAGTGGATCGAGCCGGGAATCGCGAACACCTCGCGTCCCTGCTCGGCGGCCTGGCGTGCGGTGATCAGCGAGCCCGACTGCAGCGCCGCCTCCACCACCAGCACGCCCTGGCTCAGGCCCGAGATGATGCGGTTGCGCCTGGGGAAGTTGGGCGCCAGTGGCGGCGTGCCGAGCAGGCATTCGCTGACCAGCGCGCCCTGGGCGGCAATGCGCCGCGCCAGCGCCTGGTGCTTCTTCGGATAGACCAGGTCCAGCCCGGTGCCAACCACCGCCACGGTATGGCCGCCGGCCTCGAGTGCGCCCTCGTGCGCGGCGCCATCGATGCCGAGCGCGAGCCCCGAGATGATGCAGGCGCCGGCCTCGGCCAGCGCGCGCGCGAACTGGCGCGCATGGTCGGCGCCCTGGGCGGTCGGGTTGCGGCTGCCGACCATGGCCAGCCGCCGCGGCTGGCGCAGCGCGGCCGGATCGCCTTCCAGGTGCAGCAGCAGCGGCGGGTCCTCGATCTGCAGCAGTTCGGCCGGATAGTCGGGGTCGCCCAGCGTCAGCAACTGGCGCCGCGCATCGCCGTCCAGCCAGCGCCGGGTCTGCTCGCACAGCTCTTGCCAGCCCTCGGGCTCGGCCAGCAGTCGCTCAGCCAGGGCCGGACCGACCACCGCGGCCAGCGCCGCGCGGGGCTGGGCGAACAGGTCCGGCGGCAGGCCGAAGGCCGCCAGCAGCTTGCGTGCGGTCGCATCGCCGACGCCGGGCGTGAGCTTCAGGCGCAGCCAAGCGTCGCGCTCGGCATCCGGCAGCGCGCGGCTCATGTGCGGCTCATGTGCGGCTCAGGGGTTGCTGAAGCGGTCGCCGACCTTGACGCCGTCGGTGATCTGCAGCAGCAGCGCGTAGGAAACCCGCTCGAAGGTCCGGAACACCATCATCAGGCCGTTGCGTTCGCCCGGCAGGCGCAGCTCGGGCTTGTCCGGATCGGTTTTGTCGCGCAGCACCCCGCCTTCCTTGAGCAGGGCCAGCACCTGGCCGGGCTCGACGCCATCGCGCGCGCCGCGGTTGATCGCCACGATCTGGCTCTGGCCCGCGTAGCGCACGGCATTGCCGTAGATCGACACCACCTGCCCCTGCTGCTCGGGATCGGGCGCATGCGGGATGAACACCGGCCACTCGGGCGGCGGCGCGGGCAGCAGGCGGTCGCCGATCCGGACCTCCTCCTTGGCCACGGTGATGTCCACGGTTGCCGGCATGACCTGCTGGCGCGGCTGGCCGTCCGGGCCGGTGCTGACGACGATGTCCTCGGAGCGCGCGAGCTCGGCCTGGCCGACATATTGCGCCTCGTAGCCCAGGATCTCGCCGCTGCCCGGGTCCTTCAGCGCGACCGCGTTGCGGAAGATGCGCAGCAGGCGCGGCGAGCCCGCCTCGAGCCGCAGCGGCAGGCCTTGCGGGCGCTCGCTGTCGCCATACTGGCCGCGGGCATAGGCCCGGTCGCCTTGGCTCAGCAGCACCCGGTTCTCCGGCGTGGCGACCAGCCGGGCCGCACCGGCCAGCGTGCCTTCGTCGACCACCAGGGCCTCGTTCAGGAAGGGCAGGATCTTGTCCAGCGGAATCGGCGGGATCGCCGCCTCGGCCAGGTTCTCGCTGCGCACGCGCGGCGACAGCCTGACCACTGGCAGGTCCTTCTGCTCCAGGCTGAGCCAGGCGCGGCCGTCGGCCTTGTTGAGCACCAGCCACTGGCCCGGGAAGATCAGGTGCGGGTTGCGGATCTGCTGCAGGTTCATGCCCCAGAGCTCGGGCCAGCGCCAGGGCCGCCTGAGGTAGAGCCCCGAGATGTCCCACAGGGTGTCGCCGCGCTTGATCCGATAGCGCTCCGGCGCGTTCGGGCTGAGCTCGGACAGCGGCACGCCGGCCTGCGCCACCCTTTGCGCGGTGCCGCGCTGGCCGGCCGTGATCGGATAGTCCGGGAAGGCCAGTGCCGGAGCTGCTGCCCACAGCAGCGTGAAGCCCGCGGCACCGGCCAGCAGGTCGCGGCGCCCGCCCGCCGGTCGGTCGGGCTTGACGGCCGGCATGGCGGTTTCTCGGGTTTGTGCCTCCTGGCCCGGCCCGGGCTTGCTCGTGGCTGCCATCGCTTCCTCCCTCGGGTGGTTTTTATGCCGATCTTGCCTCCAGTCCCCCCTTCTGGCAAGCGCAAAACCCGCAGCGCCAGACGCGACGCGGAAAAGCCGCGAAAATAGTCACCTTTGCGCTGCGCCTCTGGCGGCGATCTTGCGCCTTCTACCGATATAGCTCCCCATGTCCGATACCGAACTGCTGACCATCCTGCGTTACCCCGATCCGCGCCTGCACACCGTGGCCAAGCCCGTGGCGGCGGTCGATGACGCCATCCGCGCCATGATCGCCCGCATGCTGGCGACCATGTACGACGCGCAGGGCATAGGCCTGGCGGCGACCCAGGTCGACTTCCACCAGCGCCTGGTCGTGATCGACACCAGCGAGGAGCGCAACCAGCCCCTGGTGCTGATCAACCCCGAGATCGAATGGGCCAGCCCGACCAAGCGCCGCGGCGAGGAGGGCTGCCTGTCGGTGCCCGGCATCTACGACGGCGTCGAGCGCTCGATCGCGGTCAAGGTGCGCGCGCTTGATGAAAAGGGCGAAAGCCGGCTGATCGAGGCCGAGGGCCTGCTCGCGGTCTGCATCCAGCACGAGATCGACCATCTCAACGGCAAGGTGTTCGTGCAGCACCTGTCCCAGCTCAAGCGTGACCGCATCAAGGCCAAGCTGGTCAAGGCCGAGCGCGAGGCGAAGCGCTGAGATGGCGAGCCTGAAGGTTGCCTTCGCGGGCACGCCCGAATTCGCCGCGGTGGCGCTGCAGGCGCTGCTGGCCGCCGGCTTCGAGGTGCCGCTGGTGCTGACCCAGCCGGACCGCCCGGCCGGGCGCGGCATGAAGCTGCAGGCCTCGCCGGTCAAGCAGCTGGCGCTCAAGCATGGCATCCCGGTGGCGCAGCCGATGAGCCTCAAGCTCGACGGCAAGTACCCGGAAGATGCAGCGGCTGCGCGCGCAGCGCTGCTGGAGGCCGGTGCCGACGTGCTGGTAGTGGCCGCCTATGGCCTGATCCTGCCACAGTGGACGCTGGAGCTGCCGCGCCTGGGCTGCCTGAACATCCACGCCTCGCTGCTGCCGCGCTGGCGCGGTGCGGCGCCGATCCATCGCGCGATCGAGGCCGGCGACGCCGAGACCGGCATCACCATCATGCAGATGGACCAGGGGCTGGATACTGGCGACATGCTGCTGGTGGAAAAGCTGGTCATCCGTCCCGACGACAGTACCGGTACGCTGCACGACCGGCTCGCCGGACTGGGCGGGCGCCTGATCGTCGAGGCGCTCGAACTGGCGGCCTGCGGCGGCCTGAGCGCCACGCCCCAGCCGGCCGCGGGCGTCAACTACGCGCACAAGATCGAGAAGGCCGAGGCCCTGCTCGACTGGTCGCTCGACGCACAGACGCTGGCGCGCCGGGTGCGTGCCTTCAACCCCTTTCCGGGCGCGGTCACGAGCTGGCAGGGCGAGTCGCTCAAGGTCTGGGCCGCCGTGGCCGAGGGTGAGCAGCCCGCCAGCGCCGATTGCCCCGTGGGCAGCGTGCGCAGCGCCGATGCCGATGGCGTCCTGGTGCAGGCTGGCATTGGCTTGCTGCGCCTGACCGAGCTGCAGCGTGCGGGTGGCAAGCGCCTGCCGGTGGCCGATTTCCTGCGCGGGGTCGCGCTAGCGGCTGGCGACCGCCTGGGCCAGCTACCGGTCTGAGCCCTGGCACTGGGCCGACCCGCGGTCAGGGCGGGCGGCGCTCAGTGGCGCTGCCGGCTCCAGTGCAGCAGCGCTTGTTGCAGCTGCTGCTTCTGCACCGGCTTGGACAGGAATTCATTGACCCCGGCGGCCAGCGCCTGCTCGCGCGCCTCGTTCATCACGTCGGCGCTCAGGGCAATGACCGGAATCTGCCGCTTGTCATCGCTGCGGGCGCGCAGCGCCCGGGTCGCCTCGAGGCCGTCCATCTCGGGCATGTGGATGTCCATCAGGATCAGGTCGAAGTCCCGTTGCTCGACCTGTTCGAGCGCCTCGCGGCCATTGACGGCGAAGCTGGCCCGGTGTCCGAGCCGCTCGAGCAGGGTGCCGATGAAGCTGCGGTTGACCGGGTGGTCCTCGGCCACCAGGATGTCGAGCGCAGGCGCCGCTTCGTTCGGACCGACCGCCGGCAGCGCTGCCGGGCTGGCCGCTGCTAGCTGCTGGACCGCGGGGCCGGGGCAGAGTGGCGTCTCCAGCGTCAGCGTGAAGGTCGAGCCTTGCCCGGCCTGGCTCTCGACGGTGATGTCGCCGCCGATCAGGCGGGCCAGCGTGCGCGAGAGCTCCAGCCCCAGGCCGTTGCCACCGAAGCGCCGGTTCGCGTCCGCCTCGAGCTGGTGGAAGCGCTGGAACAGCTGGGCCAGCCGGGCCGGGTCCATCCCGATGCCGGTATCGCTGACCGCGCAGCGCCAGTGCAGCCGGCCATCTGGCCGGGCCGCGCAGCTCACGCTCAGGGTGATGCGGCCGCTGTCAGTGAACTTGATCGCATTGCCCAGCAGGTGGAACAGGATCTGGCGCACCCGGGTCGGATCGGTCTCGATCCAGCCTGGCCACTGTTGCGGTGCCTCGAACCGGAACTCCAGGCCCTTGTGCCGTGCCTGGCTGGCCATGAGCTGCTGGATGTCCGCGAGCAGTTGGCGCATGTCGACTGGCTCGAGCTGGGTCTTGATCTGGCCCGACTCGAGCGCCGACAGGTCGAGGATGTCGTTGAGCAGGTGCAGCAGATGCTGCGCCGAGTCCTTGGCGGTCTGCATGTGCGTGCGCTGCAACGGGTCGAGCTGGCTGTCCTCGAGCATGCCGAGCATGCCGAGCATGCCGTTGAACGGGGTGCGCAGCTCGTGGCTCATGTTGGCCAGGAAGCGGCTCTTGCTGCGGCTCGCGGCCTCGGCCAGGTCGCGCGCCGTGGCGAGCTCGCCATTGAGCGCCTGCAGCGCGGCCTGTTCCTGCTCCTGGCGCCGCTGGCGCAGCAGCAGGCCGGTCGCCGCCAGCAACAGCAGCAGCAGCTGGGCGCCGACCAGCCACCGGATCTGGGCGCTCTGCGCATTCAGTACCAGCACCTGTTCCTCGATCAACCCGGCGACCACCAGGCTCGAGGCGACCGAGAGGGCCTGGATGTCCGGCCCCAGCTGGTAGAGGTGCTCGAGCAGCGCTTCGAGCGCGGCGCGATGCTGCTGGGCGGTGTTCAGCAAGGGCGTGGCATCGGCGATCAACTGCTCCAGCCGTGGCATCAGCTCCTGGTATTCCGAGCGCAGGCGCAGCTTGAGGGTGCTCGGGTTGTCGCGCAGCAGTTCGACCCGGCTCAGGAAAATCTCGTAGCGCAGCGTGACCGCTTCCCAGTCGGGCGGGTTGCGGCTGCGCAGCGTCAAGGCCAGGTCCGAGCGCAGGCGCAGGAACTCGCGCTCGAGCTGGAAGGTCAGCGCGGTGATCGAGTCGCCCTGGAGCCGGGTCGCTGTTTCGACGGTACGGCTCTGGCGCATCAGCACCGCGAGCATGATCGCGAATGCCACGGCCAGCAGCGCTGCCGTCAGCGACAGTCCGAGCAGGAGGCGGCGATGGCTGGGCAGGCGCATGGACTCATTCAACCTCGATCGCCTTGAGCTGCCAGATCGATCGGCTGTAGTAGAGCGTGCTGCGCAGCTCCTCGTCGCTGTCGTAAGGGTAGACCACGAACAGCGGGCCCTTGCTGCGCACGGGAATCCGTTCGCCATTGACGCGCAGGGCCAGCAGCATGTCGAAGCGCTGGGTATCGGAGACCGGGATGCTGACCTTGTAGTCGTTGAGCGCAATCGCCTTGAGCTGGCTGCCCTGGGCCTTGACCGAGGCCAGCACCTCGCGCAGCAGCGGACCGGTGAACTGGAGCGGCTTGTCCTGCCAGGGCGTCTGGGTCGTGAAGCTGCGCTGTGGCAGCGCCTCCAGCCGGGCCAGGTCGAAGGCGACCGGCACACCCGGCGGCACGGCGCCTATCCTGCCGCTGATCGTCAGCACCGTCTTGCCGGGTGGCGTGGCTTCCTGGGCCAGTCCAGGCCAGGTCAGCAGCAGGCAGCAGCCTGCCAGCAACAGGCCCAGCACGGGTCGGCGCGATCCGGCTTGGTGCATGATTGTCCCCATCGATTGCTTGTTTTCATGGTGGCGCTCATGGCGCCGCTTGTGCCTGTGCCGCACGGGCGGCGAACTCGGCGCGCAGTGCGCGCAACTTCTCGCGCGGGTCTTCCTTGACCGTCGCCTGGTCCAGCCCCATCTCCTCGATGAAGCGGCTCGGCTGGCCCGGAACCATCTCGCGCCCCTTCTTGCGCCGCTTGAGCCAGCTCACCACCAGGGTCTGCTGGGCGCGCGTGATGCCGACATACATCAGCCGTCGCTCTTCCTGGATGCGCAAGGCCAGCGCCGCGCCGTCGCCATCGTCGTCGGGCTTGAAGGGCAGCAGGCCTTCGTTGACCCCGGCCAGGATCACATGCGGCCATTCCAGGCCCTTGGAGGCGTGCAGGGTCGACAGTGTGACCTGGTCGGCCTCTTGCTCGCGCTCCGAGATGGTGGAGATCAGCGCGATGGTCTGCGCGACTTCCAGCATCGACCTGACCTCGCGCTCGGTCGTGATGCCGCCGCTGTCGTCGATCTGGCCGCCGCAGCGCTGCGCCACCCAGTCGCAGAAGTCGATCACGTTGCCCCAGCGCGCGGCGGCAGCCTTCTCGCTGTCCTCGCTGTCGTAGAGGTATTGCTCGTAGCCGATGTCCTTGAGCCAGTCGCTCAGGAAGGCCTTGGCCGCCTCGGCGCCGCGGGTCTGGCGCGCACGGTGCTCGAGGTCGTTGAGGTAGCGGCCAAACTCGTGCAGTCCGGCCAGCGCGCGCGCGTTGACCGCCGCCGCCAGCGAATGCGAAAAGAGGGATTCGAACAGGCTGAGCTTGTACTGGGTCGCGAAGGCGCCGAGCTGTGCCAGCGTCTGGTGGCCGATGCCGCGCTTCGGGGTCGTGATCGTGCGCAGGAAGGCCGGATCGTCATTGTTGTTGACCAGCAGCCGCAGCCAGGCGCACAGGTCCTTGATCTCGGCCCGATCGAAGAAGCTCTGCCCCCCCGACACCTTGTACGGGATCTGCGCCCGGCGCAAGGCAGTCTCGAGCGCGCGCGCCTGGTGGTTGGCGCGGTACAGGATCGCGAAGTCCTTGAAGGCCTTGTGCTTGTGGTTGGCGCGCAGGCTCTGGATGCGGGCCACGGCGCGCTCGGCCTCGTGGTCCTCCTGGTCGCAGGCGGTCACGCGCACCGGCTCGCCCTCGCCGAGCTCGCTCCAGAGCGTCTTCGGGAACAGCTTGGGATTCGGGCCGATCACGTTGTTGGCCGCGCGCAGGATGGCACTGGTCGAGCGGTAGTTCTGCTCGAGCTTGATCACGCGCAGCTCGGGATAGTCCTGCGGCAGCTTCTTGAGGTTGTCCAGCGTCGCGCCGCGCCAGCCGTAGATCGACTGGTCGTCGTCGCCCACCGCGGTGAAGCGGCCGCGCTCGCCGACCAGCAATTTCAGCAGCTCGTACTGGGTCGCGTTGGTGTCCTGGTATTCGTCGACCAGCACATGGCCGAGCTTCTTCTGCCATTTCTCGCGCACCTCGGCATGCTCGCGCAGCAGTTTCAGTGGCAGCGCGATCAGGTCGTCGAAGTCCACGCTCTGGTAGGCGGCCAGTCGCTCCTGGTAGCGCGCCATCACCAGCGCGATCACGCGCTCGTTCTCGTCACTGGCCTGGGCTAGCGCCTGTTCGGCGTTCAGGCCGGCGCCCTTCCAGCCGCTGATGGTCCATTGCCACTGGCGCGCGGTCGCGCTGTCGGTGGTGCCGCCGCAGTCCTTCAGGATGCTGGTGATGTCATCGGTGTCGAGGATGGAGAACTGGCTTTTCAGCCCGAGCGCCTTGCCGTCCTCGCGCAGCAGCCGCACCCCGAGCGAGTGGAAGGTGCAGATCAGCACGTCCTTGGCCGCCTTGCCGACCAGCTGGCGCGCGCGCTCGCGCATCTCGGCCGCCGCCTTGTTGGTGAAGGTGATGGCCGCGATCCGGTTCGCCGCCAGCCCGGCCTGGATCAGCCGTCCGATCTTGTGCGTGATCACCCGCGTCTTGCCCGAGCCGGCGCCTGCCAGCACCAGGCAGGGGCCGCCGAGGTGATTCACGGCATCGAGTTGGGCGATGTTCAGTCCGGCTGACATGGGGTGGGGCGCATGAAAAGGCTCTCAATGATAAAGGTAGAGCAGTTTTTTCGCTTCTGGTTGCCGTTTCATGTGTCGATTTCGTCCCCGCTCCAGCCTATGTGTGGCAGCCGCGCTTCAGATCGCCTGCGGATCGACGTCGATGGCCCAGCGCAGCACGCCCTTGGCCTCGGGCCGGCTGCGCGCGAGCTGCAGCTGCTCCTGCCAGGCCGCCAGGAAGGCCTGCAGCGCCGGTCGCGAATCGCTCTCGATCAGCATCTGCGCGCGCTCGATGTTGGCCACGCGCTGGATCGCCATCGGCACCGCCGGGTAGAGCGTCAGGTGTTCGCGCCCGGGCAGCGCCTCGCCGGCCTGAGCTGCCAGGTTCAGCAGTGCCTGCGCTGCCTCCTGGGTGCGCGCTTCGGCACGCACCAGCGCCTGGAAGGAGTAGGGCGGCATCAGCGCCTCTTCACGTTCCTGCAGCTGCTGCGCGGCGAAGGCCGGGTAGTCATGCTGGGCCAGGGCTGCGAACAGCGGATGCTCGGGGTACCAGGTCTGGACCCAGAGCTCGACCGCCGTGCCCTGGCTGGCGACGAAGCTGGCATCGCGTCCGGCCCGGCCCGCGGCCTGCAGCAGCAGGGCGAACAGCCGCTCGGGCGCCCGGTAGTCGCTCGCGAACAGGCCGCCGTCGGCGTTGACGCTCGCGACCAGCGTGATGCGGCGGAAGTCATGGCCCTTGGCGATCATCTGGGTGCCGACCAGCACGTCGAACTCGCCCTCGTGCATGCCGGCGAGCTGCTGCTCCAGGCTGCCCTTGGCGCGCGTGCTGTCGGCGTCCAGCCGCAGCACCCGGATCGGCCCGCCATCGGCGCGCCGGGCATCGGCCAGCAGGCCGGCGATCTGTTCCTCGAGCTGCTCGGTGCCACGCCCGACCGGCGCGATGTCGAGGTTGCCGCAGTCCGGGCAGGCATAGGGCACGCGCGCACTGTGGCCGCAGTGGTGGCAGCGCAGCGTGCGGTCGATCTTGTGGAACACCGCATGCGCGCTGCAGTGCGGGCAGTCGCTCTTCCAGCCGCAGGCGTGGCAGGCCAGCACCGGCGCGTAGCCACGGCGATTCAGCAGGATCATGCTCTGCTCGCCGCGTGCGGCGCGCTCGGCGATCGATTCCAGCAGCGCTGGTGCCAGCACGCATTGCTTGGGCTGGTGGTTCATGTTGACCAGCCGCAGCCTGGGCAGCGCGCCGCCGCCGATGCGCTGCGGCATCTCGAGCTTGAGATAGCGGCCGATCTCGGCTGCGCGCCAGCTCTCGAGCGAGGGCGTGGCCGAGCCCAGCAGCACGCGGCAATGCCCGGGCGATCGGCCCTCGCTCTCGCGCTTGGCCCGGTAGATCGCGAGGTCGCGCGCCGAGTAGCGCGCGCCTTCCTGGCTCTTGTAGCTCGGGTCATGCTCCTCGTCGACCACGATCAGGCGCAACTGCGGCAGGCTGGCAAAAATCGCCATCCGGGTGCCGAGCAGGATGCGCGCCCGGCCCTGGTGCGCCAGCAGCCAGTGGTCTAGCCGCTGCGCCGGCGTCAGCCCGCTGTGCAGCGCGACCACGCCCCAGCGCGCGAAGCGCTCCCGGAAGCGGGCCTCGAGCTGCGGCGTCAGGTTGATCTCGGGCACCATGACCAGGGCCTGGGCCTGCGGGTCCTGCTCGAGCAGTTCCTGCACCGCGCGCAGATAGACCTCGGTCTTGCCGCTGCCGGTGGTGCCGAACAGCAGCGCCGGCCGATCGTCGGCCTGGAAGCGCTGCAGCGCGACGGCCTGTTCCGGGCTGAGCTCGGGCGGGGCGCTGTTGTCCGCTGCGGATTCCGCCGCCGGCGCCCCGGCGTTCGAGTTTGCGGCATCAGGCTGGTGCCCGCCCTTCGTGCTGCTGCCCGCCGCCTTGGCCAGCCGCTTGAGCTTGCGCGCGAGCTGCTCGGCTTGCAGATCGCGCAACTGCGGCGGCAGCGCGGCCAGCGCGACCTCCCCCAGGCTGCGCTGGTAGTAGCGCGCGGCAAAGCTCGCCAGCCCGCGCCAGGCGGCGTCGAGCGGCGGGATCGCATCGAACACCTGCAGCACTGCGCGCGCCTGTCCGGGCTCCAGTCCTTCCAGACTCAGACCGGGCGCCTCCCAGACCAGGCCCAGCACCTCGCGCTGGCCCAGCGGCACCCGCACCAGGGTTCCTGGCTCCAGCGGGCGCTCATGCACATAGGTCAGCGCCGGGCCCAGGCCGCTGTAGGCGGGCGTGGTCACGACCACCGCCAGCGGGGTCAGCGACAGGTTCGGGTCGCCAGCATCAGCCATTCATCGAGACCGGAAATTGGCTGCCGACCTGCCGCTGTCGCGTAGGCGGAATTTCTGTGGATAACTTTGTTGGCAACCGGTGCGGGTGAACTGGACATTTGCCCCTGCTGCTTGGCCTTCTGGCCCGGAGTCCGTCCATGGGCTGGAGAAAAAATCCAATATTTACAAAGGCTTGAAGATTTCTTCTCGCCGGACTCAGCCAGCTGGCGGGCACCAGGATTGTCCCCTGACGCTGCGACCAAACTGTGCAAAAGCCCGTTTTCCACATCGGATTTCGTCGCTTCAGCCGCGCGCGCGCATCAGGCGCGAATGCGCATGCACGGTATCGACCAGCACCTTGACGATCTCGGGTGGCGTATGCTGGCTGATGCCGTGGCCCAGGTTGAACACATGGGTCGGGCCGGTCGTGTCGCGGTCGGTATGCGGCGTGCCGAAGCTCTCCAGCACGCGCACGGCCTCGGCAGCCACCTGCTCGGGATCGGCGAACAGCACATTCGGGTCCAGGTTGCCCTGCAAGGCCTTGCCCGGTCCACCGACCTGGCCGCCGACCCGGGCGCGCGCCTGCGCCAGGTTCACCGTCCAGTCCAGGCCCAGCACGTCACAGTCCAGGCTGTTCATGTCGTCCAGCCATAGGCCACCGCCCTTGGTGAACACGATGCGCGGGATGCGCTGGCCATTGAACTCCTTGGGCAGCTGGTCCAGCACCCGCCTGGTATAGGCCAGGCTGAACTGCTGGAAATTGCCATCGGCCAGCACGCCGCCCCAGCTGTCGAAGATCATCACGGCCTGGGCACCGGACTCGATCTGGGTGCGCAGGTAGAGCGCGACCGCGTCGGCATTGACCTCGAGCAGGCGACGCATCAGGTCGGGGCGCTGGTACATCAGCGTCTTGACCTGGCGGTAGTCGTCCGAGCCGCCGCCCTCGACCATGTAGCAGGCCAGCGTCCAGGGGCTGCCCGAGAAGCCGATCAGCGGCACCCGGCCGTTGAGCGCGCGGCGGATCGAGGTCACCGCATCGAACACGTAGCGCAGCTTGTCCATGTCCGGCACGGCCAGCGCGGCGATATCGGCCTCGGTGCGCACCGTCTTGGCGAACTTGGGGCCTTCGCCGAGCGCAAAGCTCAGGCCTAGTCCCATCGCGTCGGGCACCGTCAGGATGTCGCTGAACAGGATCGCTGCGTCGAGCTCGTAGCGCTCGAGCGGTTGCAGCGTGACCTCGGTGGCGTAGTCGACGTTGGTCGCCAGTCCCATGAAGCTGCCGGCCTGGGCGCGCGTGGCGCGGTACTCGGGCAGGTAGCGCCCGGCCTGGCGCATCAGCCAGATCGGGGTGTGGTCGGTGGCCTGGCGCAGGCAGGCGCGCAGGAAGCTGTCGTTTTGCAGCGGGGCAAAGCTGCCGGGGGTCGCGTTCGTGCTCATCCCGACATTGTCGCAGCAGCGCTGCCAGCCGGCCGGCCTCCCGCTCCCGAGATCGCGCAGGACTTGATCGATCGCAAACGGCTCAGCGTCGACCCAAGGCCTCGATCACCTCGGCGCGGCTCGGCAGTTCGGACAGCAGCCTGGGCGCCTGGCCGGGCAGGTAGAGCGCGTAGGTCGGCACGCCATTGCGCCCGATCGCCGCCAATGCCTGGGTCACTGCCGGGTCGCGCCGGGTCCAGTCGGCGCGCAACAGCACCACCCCCGCGTCGGCCAGATGGGCCAGCAAGTCCCGGTCGGCCAGCACCGTGCCCTTGTTGTACTGGCAGGTCACGCACCAGGCTGCGGTGTAGTCCACCAACACCGGCTGGCCGCTCGTTTGCAACTGAGCCAGGCGCTCGGGCGTCCAGCCGTGCCAGTTCCGGTCGGCAGTCGGCAGCGCGGATGCCGTCGTCGCCTGCGCCGGCTCATTCAGCGGAGTCCAGATCCGTCCCCCCGCTTGCCAGAGCCAGCCCAGCAGTCCGGCCAGCAGCAGCGGCGCGAGCCAGCGGCGGGTCTTGCCGCGTCGGCTGATTGCCCAGGCCAGCCAGGCCAGCAGCAGCAGCGCCAGCAGCAGCGTCGCCGCGCCATCGATGCCGGTCTGCTGACCCAGCACCCAGAGCAGCCAGACCACGGTCGCGAGCATCGGGAAAGCCATGAACTGGCGCAGCGTCTCCATCCAGGCGCCGGGCCTTGGCAGCGCATGGGCGACCCAGGGGAAGAAGCTGGCTGCCAGATAGGGCAGCGCCATCCCGATGCCGATGGCCGCGAAGACGGACAAGGCCTGTGCCGCCGGCAGGCCGATCGCCAGTCCCAGCGAGGCCCCCATGAAGGGTGCCGTGCAGGGCGACGCCACCGCCACTGCCAGCACGCCGGTCAGGAAGGCATCCGCCAGCGGATGGCGCAACTGCAGCCCGGCCAGCGAGGCCGGCAGCAGGCGGCCGAAATCGAACAGCCCGGCCAGGTTCAGTCCGATCACGGTGAACAGCAGTGCCAGCCCGGCCACCACCGCCGGGTTCTGCAGCTGGAAGCCCCAGCCCAGCTGTTCGCCCGCTGCCCGCAGCAGCAGCAGCAGGCCGCCCAGCGCCAGGAAGGACAGCAGCACGCCCGCCGTGTAGGCCAGCCCGGCCCGGCGGTGCGCACGCCGGTCATCGGCATGGCGTGCGAAGGCTATTACCTTGATCGCGAGCACGGGAAACACGCAGGGCATCAGGTTCAGGATCAGACCGCCCGCCAGCGCACCGAGCAAGGCGGCCCACAGGCCGATGCGGCCCGTCGTTGCGGAATTGCTGCTGGCGCTTGTATCTTGAGGCGCTTGCGCCAGCGCCTGCTTCAGTGCCTCCGGGATTTCGCTGCGCGCGGCGGCGGCCGGCCACTTGCCTTGCACCGGCACTTCCATCCGCACCCCGGCCGGCGATTCGGCCTTGCCTGCCAGCGCCACGACCAGCGCCACCTGGCTCGGCCCCTCGCTGCGCTCCGGTGACAGCGGCAGGCGCGCGCTCCATTGCGCACCGTTCCAGGCCTGGGTCCAGGGTGCGCCCGGTGCGATCAGCCCGGCCGTCTCGGGAAATATCTCCAGCGACTGGCCGCGCCAAGCCGCCGGCAATCCGTCCAGGCTGACTTGCAGGGATTTTTCGTCGGGCTGCAGCCGGCTGCTCGCCGCTGCCTGGGCGCGCGGCGCCGCGTCCCAGGCCTGCTGGAACAGGCTCGCATGCTGGGCCGTCGAGCCCTGGCTTGGAATCCGGAGCTGGAAATGCCCTTCCTCCGGGATGCATTCCTGGCGGCAGACCAGCCAGTTCGCCTGCAGCTTCACGACCAGCGCCTCGCCCTGGAATTCGGGGCCGACTTGCAGCGGCACCGGCAGCAACACCGTGCCGTCATAGCCGTAGTTGGCCAGTTCGCCGAGCGGGAACTTGCGCGGCGTCGGCCAGGCGATCTCGCCGGCCGTCACGCCAGCCGGCAGGGTCCAGCGCAGCTCGGTCGGCAGCCCCGAGTCGCCCGCGTTCTTCCAGTAGCTGTGCCAGTGCGGCGTATGCTGCAGTTGCAGCCCCAGCCAGAGCGGCTTGCCCGCGGTCACTCCCTCCGGGGCATGGACCAGCAGCTCGGCCCTCACCTGCTCGGTCTTGACGATGCCGCCCCCGGTCAGGTCCAGCGCCCAGCTGGGCCAGGACAGGGTACACAGCAGGGCGAACAGCAGTCGGGCGATCCAGTGACGCATCGTGAAGCAAGCAGGTAAGGGGAGATCGGGGCTGGGCAGATGCCGCAGTCCCGGCACCGCATTGTGCAGGACCGCTCCAATCCCTGTCCGGCTTAAGATCTCGCCATGCCCGATTCCCTTCCTGTCCTGCGCCGCTGGGCCGACCTCTGCACCACCGATTTCCCCAGCCTCGATCCCGAGCGCAGCGTCGCCTTGTTGCCGGTCGCCGCGATCGAGCAGCACGGCCCGCATCTGCCGCTGTCGGTCGATGCCGACCTGGTCGACGGGGTGTTGGCGGCCGCTGGCCCGCACCTGCCGGCGACTTGCCCGGCCTATGTGCTGCCAACCCAGTCGGTCGGCCTCAGTCCCGAGCACCAGCGCTTTCCCGGCACCCTCACGCTGCGGCCCGAGACCGTGCTGCGGCTGTGGACCGATATCGGTGAGTCGGTCGCGCGCGCTGGCGTGCGCAAGCTGCTGATCTTCAACAGCCACGGCGGCCATGCCGGTATCATGGACCTGGTCGCGCGCGACCTGCGCACCCGCCTGGACATGCTGGTCTACAGCGCGAGCTGGTTCAACCTGCCCCTGCTCGACGAGCAGGGCCATGACCTCAACACCCGCTTCAGCGCCGCCGAGCACCGCTTCGGCATCCATGCCGGCCAGGTCGAGACCTCGATGATGCTCGCGCTCAAGCCCGAACTCGTGCGCATGGACCGGGCCCGCGACTTCCCGTCCACCTCGCAACAGCGCGCCGCCCAGTACCCGATCCTGGGCAACGGCCGCAGCGCCAAGCTGGCCTGGCAGATGCAGGACTACCACCCGCAGGGCGCGGTCGGCAACGCCGCGCTGGCCGATGCCGCGACCGGGCGGGCACTGGTCGAAGCCGCCGGGCGCTCGCTGGCCCAGCTGCTGCAGGAGCTCAGCGAGTTGCCGCTCTCCACCCTGGTGGACCTGCCCGACCTGCAGCCCTGAGCGCTCAGACCCCGCCGAGCTGCTCCCAGCGCTCCAGCGCCGTCATCAGTGCCTCTTCGATCTCGCCGTGGCGTGCCGACAGCAAGGCAGCCTTGGCCGGTTCGTTCGCATACAGCTGGCCGTCGGCCAGTGCCTGGTCGATCTGCTGCTGCTCCTGCTCCAGCGCCTCGATCTGTGCCGGCAGCGCCTC
Organism: Malikia granosa; assembly: GCF_002980595.1. Lineage (GTDB taxonomy): Bacteria > Pseudomonadota > Gammaproteobacteria > Burkholderiales > Burkholderiaceae_C > Malikia > Malikia granosa. The sequence goes on along the minus strand of NZ_PVLQ01000011.1, from coordinate 1,794 downwards.
GAGCTCGCGCTGTTCCTTGTAGCTCAGCTTGCGCTTGACCTGAGGCGTGACGCTGGGCGCCGGTGCCGCCGCAGGCGCTGCCGCCGTTGCCTGTCCCTTGGCCGCCGGCGTCTTCTCGCCCAGCTTGCCGGAAGAGGTCTTGGCGCCCCACGGCGATCCGGCCACTGCGCCCTGCGCCCGCGCCGCCTGCGTCAGCCAGTCCTGCACGCTGCCCTCGTACTCGCGCCACAGGCCGTCGCCCTCGAACACGATCGTGCTCGTGACCACGTTGTCGAGGAAGCGCCGGTCGTGGCTGACCAGGAACACCGTGCCCTCGTACTCGGCCAGCAGGCCTTCGAGCAGCTCCAGCGTGTCGATGTCGAGGTCGTTGGTCGGCTCGTCGAGCACCAGCACGTTGGCCGGGCGCGCGAACAGGCGCGCCAGCAGCAGCCGGTTGCGCTCGCCACCCGACAGCGTACGCACCGGCGCATGCGCGCGCGCCGGCGAGAACAGGAAGTCGCTCAGATAGCTCTTGACATGGGTGCGGCGGCCATTGATCTCGACCCACTCGCTGCCCGGGCTGATGAAATCCTCCAGCGTCGCATCCAGGTCGAGCTGGTCCCGCATCTGGTCGAAATAGGCCACCTGCATCTGCGTGCCGCGCTTGACCGTGCCCTCGTCGGGCTCCAGCTGCCCCAGGATCAATTTCAGCAGCGTGGTCTTGCCGGCGCCGTTCGGGCCGATCAGTCCCACCTTGTCGCCGCGCAGGATGGTGGCGGTGAAGTTCTTCACGATGGTCTTGCGCGAATCGCCCTCGCCGAACCACTTGCTCGCGTTCTCCAGCTCCGCCACCAGCTTGCCGCTCGGCGCGCCGCTGCTGACCTCCATGCGCACCCGGCCGACGGCCTCGCGCCGCTGCGCCCGCTGCGAGCGCAGCACCGACAGCCGCTCGATGCGCGCCTGTGCCCGCGTGCGCCGCGCCTCGACCCCCTTGCGGATCCAGATCTCCTCCTGGGCCAGTAGCTTGTCGGCCTTGGCGTTGATCACTGCCTCCTGCGCGAGCTGCTCCTCCTTCAGCACCTGGTATTGGCTGAAATTGCCCGCATAGCTCATCAGTCGGCCGCGATCGAGCTCGACCGTCCGCGTCGTGACCCGGTCCAGGAAGGCTCGGTCGTGGCTGATCACCACCACGCTGCCCTTGAAGCCCAGCAGCAGCTCCTCGAGCCAGCCGATCGCGTCGAGGTCGAGGTGGTTGGTCGGCTCGTCGAGCAGCAGCACATCAGGCTGGCTGACCAGGGCTTGCGCCAAGGCCACCCGCTTCTTGAGCCCGCCCGACAGCTCGCCGACCCGGGTCGAGCCATCGAGTTGCAGCTTGTCCAGCGTCTGTTCGACCCGCTGCTCCCAGTTCCAGGCATCGAGCGCCTCGATCTCGTTTTGCAGCGCATCGAGATCGACTCCCGGCGCGTGCTCCAGATACTGCTCGCGCACCCACTTGGCGCGTGCCAGTCCCTCGCTCGTGACCTCGAACACGCTGGCATCGCCATCGAGCAGCGGTTCCTGCGCCACATAGGCCTGGCGCAAGCCGTTCTGAGTCTGGACCAGGCCATCGTCGGGCTTTTCGAGCCCCGCCAATATCTTGAGCAGCGACGACTTGCCGGTGCCGTTGCGGCCCACCAGGCCGACGCGCTCCTGCGTTTCGAGGGAGAAGTCCTGGTGATCCAGCAGGGGCACATGCCCGAACGCCAGCGATACCTGATTGAGAGTGATCAAAGCCATGTGAGGGATTATCCGCCTGCCCAGCCCCAGCCCCAGCCC
>NZ_PVLQ01000109.1 GCF_002980595.1 Malikia granosa | reverse complement strand
TTGCGTTAACAGGCCCTAGGGACTTCCGAGATGCGCTGAATCGGGTGGCCCGGTTCAAGCGTCTGTGCACGCCCGAGGATGTTGTACTCACGGAAAAGGGTGACCGCGTCGACATCGTTGTCCGCTGGCCGCATGCCGCCCCGGATTCGATTCCATATTCCCTGGTCGATGCCACGATGGCGTCGCTCGTGGAGCTAGGCCGCAGAGGAACTTCAGAACGGTTGATACCAGTCGCGCTGGAGTTGGCCCGTCCTGAGGCATCGAGGTCCGCGCTCGAACGATATTTCGGCTGCCAAGTTAGGTTTAATGCCGCGGAAGACCGTATTAGTTTCCGGCGAGATGACCTCGACAAGCGATTCGTCACTTACAACAGGGACTTGTTGGAGGTGATTGCGCCAGAACTGGACCGGCGTCTTGAACACCATTTGATGTCGGGTTCTGTTGCTGAGCAGGCCCGCTGGGTACTGCGCCGGCGGTTGACGGCTGGTCGGCCGGACATTCGTTCGGTCGCAGCAGAACTGGCTATGAGCGAACGCTCCCTACAGCGGCGCCTGACGGATGAAGGTGTCAGTTTCCAGGCCCTTGTGAGTGATACAAGACATCAGTTGGCACTTGAGTATTTGTCTGACGCTTCCTTGTCGCTCATTGAAGTTGCCTACATGCTTGGCTACGAAGACAAGAATTCGTTCTTCCGAGCCTTCAGGCAGTGGGAAGAACAAACGCCATCGGAGTGGCGAGTCGCAAATCTAGCGAATCGCTCAATGAATGGGTAGGGTCGGTTACGATGAGAGTTCTTATTTTTGGAGCTACCGGCATGGTGGGTGGCGGCGTTCTTCGCGAGTGCCTGCTCGCGGCCGACGTTGAACGTGTGGTTTCCATCGGTCGTTCGGCATTGCTGTTGGACCATCCAAAACTGGTTCAGGTGGTGCGTCCGAATTTTGCGACAGACACATCCGAAATTACGGATGATGACCTGCGCAACGTGGATGCCTGCTTTTTCTGCCTCGGGGTATCGGCATCGGGCCTCTCTGAGGAGAAATACACAGCGCTGACATACAGTCTTACGATGGCGGTGGCTGAGCGCCTTAGCCGCTTCAGCCCGCAGGCGAGTTTCGTTTATGTATCGGGCGCAGGGGCAGACAGCAGCGAACAAGGTTCAAGCATGTGGGCCAGGGTTCGGGGTAAGACGGAGAACGCACTGCTACGCCTACCATTCAAGCATGTGCATGTTTTGCGTCCGGCAGTTATTAAGCCCTTGAACAACGCAGTGTCCAAGACTGCCTCATATCGCATCTTCTATAAAGTCCTGAGCCCCTTGCTCACTTTTGGCCGGAAGCTGTTCCCGTCACATGTTCTAACCACCGAAGTTATCGGTCAGGCTATGCTCCAGATTGCACGCAGGGGGGCGCCGGTATCTGTGTTGAACGCAGCCGCCATCTATGAAGTTGCCTGCTCATCAGTAGAAGCTAACTCAAAGAAATAATAGCAATCAGATAGCAATGGCTGCTTCCGAAATCACTACAGCCTTTGCAGCCGACCGCTGTTGGGGTGGGCGAATTTCCGCTTTTGGCCGATACCTGCCGGTCACAGCAAAGTTTTTTCCGACTGCTCTCAGCCTGAAGCCGTCATCGACCCAACTGGTTCGGTGGTGGTCAACTGCTGGTATATTTCCGTCGCTCATTGCACACACGGTGTGCTCTGTCACGCCCATGACTGTCGTTCCACCCTCTGGCCACCCTGACCGTTGCAACACCATCAAGGCAACAGTTTGCGCAGCGACAGCGTCGTCACATCGTCGAGATGGCGGAACGCCGGTGCGATCTTCTCGATCTCTTCCACCGGAACGTCGAACCCCTCGAAATAGACCCGCCACTCGCGCACGACACGCCAGATGTCGGCAATCATCTCGCAGGCCGCAGCGCGTGACAGGGTGAACATCTCGTGTGCCGCGAGGGCGTTGTCGAGCGTGGCCAGGCGACCCTGCGGACCGATGCCCAGATGCAGGAATCGTTCCGAGGCGAGGCTGGGTCTCGGCAGCACGTCGTAGAGCGGGCTCAGCCGCCAGCCGGCCAAGCGTGGATCCCAGAGGAAGCCGTGATTGCGCAGGTGGTCGTCGTCGTTGCTGACCAGAACGTTGTAGACCATGCGCTTGAACAGCTCCGCGTTATCCGCGCGGATGACGCTCGTGTGGCAGTGCCTGCGCACAGCCAGCGCGAGATCGGTGTACGCCTTCGTGCGCGACTCGGTTTCGTCACAGCCAGCCATCGTGAGACCGCTGACGAAGCCCATGCGGTGTTCGGCCTTGCCTCCCCCCGGCTGTGTCGCCAGCAGATCGTCCTCGAACCCCATCGTCTGGCCTGGTTCGGCCCAGTAGCGGTCAAAGCGGCGAATGAGCATGACCTTGCGTGTGCCTATCGTGCGTACTTCCACTGGTGGCACAGTCAGTCCAGCCGCAGCCGCCAGGCGCAGTGCGGCGCATTCGATCGCCGGGATGTCGAAGCCGTCATGGCGGCTGGAGAACTTGGCCAGCCACAGCACGCCATGCTCATCGCGCACCGAGGCCTTGGGGCGTGCGCCGCCCAGCGCAGTGCCGTCCATGAAGATGGCTTCCAGGTGCGCCGGAATCGGCAAGCCCGCCTCGATGCGCTCGGCAGCATCCATCAGATGTTCCAGCGCATGGGTGCCGCTGTTGCCCGGTGTCGGGCTGTCATGGATCGACTCTCGGATGTCGAGCGCACCGACCCGGTCGCTGCCGGCATGCAGCAGGTACTGCGACTCGGGCAGGCTGTTGGCTGGAACCTTGAGCTTGGCTTCGATGACGCGTCGTCCCCAGGAGTCCGGTGCCGCATCCCGGATGCCGCCGAAGAGTGGCAGGCCATTGGCCGGCAGCAGCCGCTTGCCCTGCACCGCGGTCCGATCCTGAATGCCCAGGCTCACCGGGTCGACCTCGAGCGCGTCGGCACGGCGCAGGTAGTTCAGGCCGTACGCAAAGCTGGAAGCCAGGACATTCGGCCCCTGTTCCGTCATCAGCAACTGACCACAGGGCGCCCAGTCCTGGCCCAGGTGCGCGAAGACCATCAGCTTGAGTTCCTTGGCTGCCATGCGGGTCGTTCCTTCAGAAGTCGAGTTCTTTGAGCTCGGTCGCCGACAGGTCGCGCACGCGCTGGGTCTTTTCCCGGGCGGATAGAGCGAGCAGGGCCGGGTCTTTCTCGGACAGCAGGTCCAGCAGGGTGCTGCCTGGCGCGATGGCCTCCAGGTAGCGCAGGATCTGCCCGAATGCCAGGCCGGGGTCGCCCTTCTCCAGGCGATAGACGGTGTTGCGCGAAAGCCCGGCGCGCAGCGCGGCGTCCGTCTGCTTGACCCTGCGTGCCAGACGCAGGCGAGCCAGTTTCTGCCCGAGCTGGGCGCAATCTTCCAGCTGGCGGCTGGAAAGGATGGCGGACTGGCTGACCTTCATGTCACTTAAAACGAGGTTTATATATCAATAGATCGATTTTACGATCTTTCTATGTGAAGCGTCTTGCTGGTGAAGCACTGGTCTCCCGTTGCGCCCTTATTCCCCAAACACCTTCGCCACCTCGCTGAACTGTCGCTTGGCACTGGATCGGGTGTAGCGACCCAGCGTAGCGGGCGAGGCATGTCCCATCGACGACTGGACCGCATCGGGCGCCGCCCCCTTCTCGATCAGCCTTGTGCCGAAGGTGTGGCGCAACCAGTGGATCGAGGCCTTGTAGAGCTGGGCTTTCTCGTGCTGCGGCAAGGCACTGGCCGAAACGGCCTTCTCCAGCCAGCGCCTGACGGTCTGGTACAGCGCCGGATAGCTGATCGACGTCATCGGGTCGAGCGCAGAGGCCAGCACCGGCGTGGCCGGGTCGGCGTTCAGGAAGTCGCCGAGTCCGCGCGCCGCCAGATAGTCGTTGAGCGCTTCGCGCGCCTGCCGGTTCAGCGTCACATGCCGGTTCTTGGCCCCCTTGCCATGGACCTTGAGCGCCAGTCCCTCGGGCAGCGTCACCAGGTCGCCCAGGCGCGCGGCCAGCAGCTCGCTCGCGCGCAAGCCCATCGCCTCCAGGAAACGCAGCAGGAAGCGCATGCGGTGGATGGCCGGGGACGGCTCCGCCTGTTCGAAGTAACGCAGCAGTGCCTGCATCGCGCCTTCGGAGATCGCCTTGACCTCGCCGCGCATGTCCCGGTCGTCGCCCTGCTTCCTCGAGATGAGCCGGAACGGATTGGCCTCGATGTGACGCGCCTCGACCAGCCAGTCGAGCCAGCTCGAGACCACGGTCAGGGCCTGCTTGCGGCTGGCCGGGGTGAGCTGGCCGCGGAACGGCGCCCAGCCGATCGTGCCCGGGGCGGCCTTGCGGCGCGAGATGAAGTGAATCGGAATGTCGCGCAGCAGCTCGGCAAACGCCACTGCATCGCGCACCCCGAGCTGGGCCGGCGACACGCCAGGACGCTCGTGGCGCAGCCAGACCAGGAAGCGACCGACCTCGCGTGCGTAGACCTTGCGCGTCGCCTCGGAATTGGCCCGCGCCGCGATCCAGGCCTCGACCGTCTGCTCGATGGTGAGCTCGCCCAGCAGGCTCGCGGCCGGGACGATATGAGGCTGGAAAAGGGGTTGATGCGGCACCAGCGCCGAGCCGCCCTGGCGCAAGGGCCCGAAGAACGGCAGCGCCTGCGCCTCGCGTGGCAGCAGCGTGCGCAGGAAGGCCTCGATCCGGCGCGCCTTGGCCTTGCCCACCGCCGGCAGGGACTTGTACCAGACCCCGCCGGCACTCACCCGGGCGTTCAACTCGCCCAGCGTGTGAAAACCGGCCAGGTCCAGCTTGCGCGCCAGCGCCTCGTCGAACCAGCCGCCGACGAAGTCCGACGGACTCGGCGCCTGGGCCACCGCCTGCTCGAGGGACTTCAGCAGTGCCATCTGGCGCTTGCGCAGCCGCTCTCTGCGCTGCGCCTTCGGGTCGGGGCTCTGGGCCTCGCCACAGAGCTCGAGGTAGAGCTCGGTCACCTCGGCCTCGCTCCAGTCGTCCAGGCCGCGCTCGGCGATGAAGTCCTCCAGGCTGGGCTGGACCGAGTCCGGCACCCGGATGGTGAGCCCGATCAGGCGCGCCGAGGGCTCGCCGCGGCGCCGGGCGGCCGCGCGCACCTGGTCGACCACCAGCCGGTGCGCGGTGATCGCCTCGTGGCCATGTTCGATGCCCAGGTAGCGGCGGGCGCAGTCGGTGCGCTCCAGCCCTTCGGCGATGGCGCGCAGGTAGGCGAAGTGGTGCGGCCCGAGGCGGCGGGTGTAGCGGCTGGCGTAAGGGCTTGTGGCCATGGGGGTTTGGTGGGGCTGGGGGTGGCTCTTGACGCGTGGCTTGGTTTTGTCGTTGAAATTTTAACTAAAGATAAGTAAAGATTATCTTTAGTTATAGAGGGAAAAAACCAGCGGCACTTGGCCGCCGCTCACGCAACTAACAGGCCGTTGAAAAAC
>NZ_PVLQ01000108.1 GCF_002980595.1 Malikia granosa | reverse complement strand
ACTTTCGGAAACCTTAGTAAATGCAATCCCCAACCGTCCAAAATCGGACAACCGCAAGAAAATTCGACCAGCTGCCCACCCCGGCCAGCATCTCAGAGATAAGCTGCGACAAGACGGCGTGGCTGAGGGTGGCTCTGTATGCCCGCTATTCGCTTGACCTACAGCGACCCACGTCCATTGACGATCAGGTCCGCATGTGTCGCGAGGTTGCGCAACGCTTCGGCATGAAAGTCGACGACGATCTGATCTTTTACGACGAGGCGGTCTCGGGCCAGTCACACAAGACCCACAAGCGCAGTGCTTACCAGCAGCTGCGCGAGCTGGTCCGTGCCGGAAAAATCGACGTACTGATATGTGACCAGCAGTGCCGTCTGGCGCGCAGTGCGCGCGAATCCCTCGACTTTCTGGCGGAACTGCACGAGCACAAGGTCCGTTTGCTGACGGCGGACGGATTTGACTCTGAGCAGCCAAGCGCCAAGCTCATTTTCGGCATGAAGTCTGTGTTCTCTGAATTCTTCATCGATGAGACCAGGCATCGTGTCTCAAGGACCATGCTGGGCGAGTTCGAGCGCGGCGCGATGGTCACCGCGATCCCGTATGGCTATGCCATTGACCAGGCGCGTTCCACGGCTGAAGGCCGCTGCTGCTGGTGTGTCAAGGCTGATGAGGCAGCCGTGGTACGAGAAATATTTGCACGCCGAAAAGACGGCATGACCCTGCAGGAAATTGCTGCGGTACTGAATAGCCGCGGCGTGCCCACGCCGCGGCAGACCTCCGACGGAAAGCGCCTGTACTGGCGCGGCTCTGCCATCTGGCGCATCTTCGGCAATCCAATGTACAAAGGGCTGTACCTAGTCAATTTTGGACGTAGCAATAGCAGCCAGGAACGAAATTTGGAACGGTTCATGCCGGAACTTGTTCTCGTGAGCCCAGATGACTGGGATGCCGTGCAGTCGATGGGCAAGCGCAGCCCATCCGCTAGTGAGTCAGCTGTTATCAGCAGTCATCTGGGGCAGAAGCGGACCTATGGCGGCGGTAAACATGCGTTTTCTGGCGTTTTCCGGTGCGGGACGTGCGGTGTCTATCTGTCTTTTCACCCGGCTCGCGGCAACAGCGCTGGAACGCTGCACTGCATCCAGTGTGAGCACGCATCTCGCGAGGGACAGCCTGGCCGACAGCCCATCTATATCTCTGTCAAGGGCGTCCGGATCATGATGCGCTGGCTGATGCAAAAGATACTGTCCAAAGAAGTGATAGCGGCATATCGTGAGCGCTTGAAAGAAAAGCTGGCAGGTGGCCATGAACAGTCGTTGCAGGACGCACGGACCCGGTTACACAAGGCGGATGCCGCTCGGCAGCGCTTGGCGAGACTGCTCAAGGACATCGGTAGCGAAGACCCGGTTCTTGAGCGGCAATACCTGGAAGCCAGAGAGGACACCATGCGTCTACAGCATGAAGTTTCGGAGTTGGAGCAGCACGCCCAAGCGGTCAACACTGACGCAATGCGCCGGCAGCTGAATATTCCGCTAGATGCAGTTGTCGATGCCTTCCTATCTGACGATCATGCGCCTGAACGCACCCGCGCCGTGCTGAACCGTGTGTTCCCGTCCATCGTCTTGCGCGCCAAGCCGGGCCGTTACGAGGCCGTGTTCGAGATACACGCTATGCGGCTTTGTTGTATTAATCA
>NZ_PVLQ01000107.1 GCF_002980595.1 Malikia granosa | reverse complement strand
TACTTTCGGAAACCTTAGTAAGAACCCACGGGTAATCAAGCAAACCGCAATAGAAAAGTTTTGTCAGTTCCAAGGCGGCAAACGCGGCGACGACCCCCTGCCCGAAATCGCCGACGGCTGGCGCCTCTTCACCGCGGCACTGGCCAAGCGTGGCGTGACCATGCCTTGCGGGCTGTGATTCAGCACGGCAAGCCACGAAAGTCAAAAAGCCGGCCCGCGCCCAGACAGACGCAAGCCGGCCCTCATTGCCGGTCTGGACCAGGCCCTCGGCGGACCTGGAACGGAACAGTGATCAGCCCGCCAGTTGCTGCCAGGTATCGATCACCGAGTCGGGGTTGAGCGAGATCGAGCTGATGCCCTGGTCGCGCAGCCATTCGGCGAAGTCCGGATGGTCGCTGGGGCCCTGGCCGCAGATGCCGATGTACTTGCCCTGGGCGCGGCAGGCCTTGATTGCCAGGCTGATCAGGGCGGTGACGGCCGGGTCGCGCTCGTCGAAGTCATGCGCCAGCAGCTCCAGGCCCGAGTCGCGGTCCAGGCCCAGGGTGAGCTGGGTCAGGTCGTTGGAGCCGATCGAGAAGCCGTCGAAGAACTGCAGATACTGCTCGGCCAGGATGGCGTTGCTCGGGATCTCGCACATCATGATCAGCTTGAGCTCGTGCTCGCCACGCTTCAGGCCGAACTTGCCCAGCAGGTCGACCACGCGTTCGGCCTGCTTCAGGGTGCGCACGAAGGGCACCATCACCTGCACGTTGGTCAGGCCCATGGTCTCGCGCACGCGCTTGATCGCCTCGCATTCCATCGCGAAGGCTTCGCCGAAGTCCTCGCTGATGTAGCGCGCCGCGCCGCGGAAGCCCAGCATCGGGTTTTCCTCGTCGGGCTCGTAGCGGCTGCCGCCGACGAGCTTGCGGTACTCGTTGCTCTTGAAGTCGGACAGGCGCACGATGACCGGCTTGGGCCAGAAGGCGGCGGCAATGGTGGCCACGCCCTCGGCGACCTTGTCGACGTAGAAGGCACGCGGGCTGGCATGGCCGCGCGCCACCGACTCGACCGCCTTCTTCAGGTCGGCGTCGATGGCCGGATAGTCCAGGATCGCCTTCGGGTGCACGCCGATATTGTTGTTGATGATGAACTCGAGGCGCGCCAGGCCGACGCCGCCGTTCGGGATCTGCGCGAAGTCGAACGCGAGCTGCGGGTTGCCGACGTTCATCATGATCTTGACGTCGAGCTCGGGCATCTGGCCACGGCTGACTTCGGACACCTCGGTCTCGAGCAGGCCGTCGTAGATGCGGCCGGTATCGCCCTCGGCGCAGCTGACGGTGACCAGCGTGCCTTCGGTCAGGGTCTCGGTCGCGTCACCGCAGCCGACCACGGCCGGGATGCCGAGTTCGCGCGCGATGATGGCGGCGTGGCAGGTGCGGCCACCGCGGTTGGTCACGATGGCGCTGGCGCGCTTCATGACCGGCTCCCAGTTCGGGTCGGTCATGTCGGTCACCAGCACGTCGCCGGGCTGGACCTTGTCCATCTCGCTGATGTTGTGCACCAGGCGCACCGGGCCGGTGCCAATCTTCTGGCCGATGGCACGGCCCGAGGCCAGCACGGCGCCCTTGCCGACCAGCTTGTAGCGCAGCTCGACCTGACCGGCGGCCTGGCTCTTGACCGTCTCGGGGCGGGCCTGCAGGATGTAGAGCTGACCGTCATTGCCGTCCTTGCCCCACTCGATGTCCATCGGGCGGCCGTAGTGCTGCTCGATCACGACCGCGTAGCGCGCCAGCTCGAGCACGTCGGCGTCGGTCAGCGAATAGCGGTTGCGCTGCTCGACCGGCACCTCGACGGTCTTGACCAGCTTGCCGGTCGCCGCCTTCTCCTCGGGCGATGCGAACACCATCTCGATCAGCTTGGAGCCGAGGTTGCGGCGGATCAGCGCCTGCTTGCCGGCCTTGAGCATCGGCTTGTGGACGTAGAACTCGTCCGGGTTGACGGCGCCCTGCACCACGGTCTCGCCCAGGCCGTAGCTGGAGGTGATGAAGACCACGTCCTCGAAGCCGCTCTCGGTGTCGATGGTGAACATCACGCCGGCAGCGCCCAGGTCGGAGCGCACCATGCGCTGCACGCCGGCCGACAGCGCGACCACGTCATGCGCGAAGCCCTTGTGGACGCGGTAGCTGATCGCGCGGTCGTTGTAGAGGCTGGCGAAGACCTCCTTCATCTTGTGCAGCACTTCCTCGATGCCGTGCACGTTGAGGAAGGTCTCCTGCTGGCCGGCGAAGGACGCATCGGGCAGGTCCTCGGCGGTGGCGGAGGAACGCACGGCGTAGGTCGCGGTGGTGCTGTCACCGTTGAGCGTGGCGTAGGCGTCGCGGATCGCCTGCTCGAGGTCGGCCGGGAAGGGCTGGGCCTCGACCATGGCGCGGATCTCGGCGCCGACGCGAGCCAGCTCGCGCACGTCCTCGGTGTCGAGCGCGGCGAGCTTGGCGCTGATCTTGTCGGCCAGGCCCTCGAAGGCCAGGAATTCGCGGAAGGCATGCGCCGTGGTGGCGAAGCCGGTCGGCACGCGCACGCCCTCGGGCAGCTGCGAGATCATCTCGCCGAGGCTGGCGTTCTTGCCGCCGACGATCTCGACGTCGCTCATTCGGAGTTGCTCGAAAGGCACGACCAGGGCGGTCGGGCTGAACAGTTGGGACATGGGAAGCTCCACTAAGTTAAAAAAACCGGATCCCGGCTGACGCGCGCTGACCTGTCGTTGTGCTGTTGTGCGGTCGCGGCGCGGCATGGCGATGCAATTCGGGATAATCGGAAACATTGTAGGGGCCGCGCGGGCTGCGCGCCGACCTTGTCGCGACAATCGAACCGAGGGTAAGTACCAGATGCCGCACCGCACCGCATTCTTCATCTCCGATGGCACCGGCATCACGGCCGAGACCTTCGCCAACGCGATCCTGGCCCAGTTCGAGATCAAGCCGCACCGCATCCGCATGCCCTTCATCGACAGCGTGGACAAGGCACACCAGGCGGTGCACCAGATCCACCATTGCGCCAAGGTCGATGGCAGCCGGCCGCTGGTCTTCACGACCGTGGTCAACATGGAAGTGCTGGCGGTGCTCAAGGCCGGCTGCAAGGGCATGCTGATCGACATGTTCGGCACCTTCATCGCGCCGATCGAGGCCGAGCTCGGCATCAAGTCGAACCACCGGGTCGGCCGCTTCTCGGATGTCACGCGCAGCAAGGAATACCACGACCGGATCGAGGCGATCAACTTCACGCTCGCGCATGACGACGGCCAGACCCATGTCGACCTGGCCAACTCGGACCTGATCCTGATCGGGGTCAGTCGCAGCGGCAAGACACCGACCTCGCTCTATCTGGCGATGCAGTTCGGGCTCAAGGTGTCGAACTACCCGCTGATCCCGGAGGACTTCGAGCGCCGCCAGCTGCCGCCGGCGCTGGTGCCCTACAAGAAGAAGCTGTTCGGTCTGACCATCAACCCCGAGCGCCTGAGCGAGATCCGCAACGAGCGCAAGGCCAACTCGCGCTATGCCAGCCTGGTCAACTGCCGCTACGAGGTCAGCGAGGCCGAGGCCATGATGCGGCGCGCCGGCGTGCGCTGGCTCTCGACCACCAGCAAGTCGATCGAGGAGATCTCGACCATCATCCTGCAGGAGATCAAGCCCGAGCGGCTCGACTACTGACACGACTGCCGGGCGGGCCGGGCAACGGTTGGCGCTCGCGCCACGATGAGGCCGGCTGCCCCCTGCCCCGCCTTCAGTACTTGAGCCGCGCGTAATAGGTCTGCTGCGCGGCGGCGCGCGCCTGGCCCAGGGTGTGGATGCCCTTCTCGGCCAGCAGCGGGATCAGGCGCAGGAAGATCTCGGCCGTCACCAGCGCGTCGCCCAGCGCGTTGTGACGGCCTTGCACCTCGAGGTTGAAGCGCTGCGCGATCGCCTCGATGCGGTGCGACTCCTGGCTCGGGTGCACCAGCGCCGACAGCAGCAGGGTGTCGAGCACCGGCTGGTCGAAGGCGATGCCGGTGTCGGCCTCGAGCAGCTGCAGGAAGCGCATGTCGAAGGCCGCGTTGTGTCCGACCAGCACCGTGTCGCGCGCGAAGGCATGGAAGGCCGGCAGCACCTGCCCTATGGTCGGCTGGCCCCGGACCATGTCCTGGCTGATGCCGTGGATCGGGATGCCGGCGGGCGGGATCAGGCATTGCGGGTCGACCAGCTGGTCGAAGGTCTCCTGGCGCAGCAGCTTGCCGTTGACGATGCGGGCGGCACCGATCTGCAGGATCTGGTCGCCGCCGGCCGGATTCAGGCCAGTGGTCTCGGTGTCGAAGACGGTATAGACCAGGTCGAGCAGCGGGCGGTCGTCGAGCGCGCTGGCCTGCTCGGAGCGGCTGAACAGGTCGAAGTCATAGAACTCGGGCCGGCCGGCGGGCTCGGCAGGTCCGGCCTCGGGCGGGACGGCGGCCTGCCGGGGCGAGACGCCCGGCAGCAGGAAGCGGAAGAAGGACAGGTGGCTGGCGCGGTCGCGCTCGAACCAGAGCGCGCCGCCGTGGCGCTCGACCACGTCGCGCACCGAGAAGGAATAGGCCTCCTGGCCGATGCGCACCGGATCGAGCTCCCAGCCCATGACGGTCTCGGTGCTGATCGCGGGCCCGACCCACAGCAGGTCGAGATGGACGCGGGCCGTGCCGCTGGGCACCGGCTGCAGCCGCAACTGGACGAAGCGGACCGCGAACTCGTCCTGCAGCCGCGCCGCCAGATAGATCAGGGCCTGCAGCAGGCTGAAGCTCTCGATGCGCAGCCAGGCGGCGGGGTCGAGCTCGGCTGCGCGCACCGACAGGCCGGTCTGCTGCTCGATGCGGCGCAGCGCGGCGGTGACGAAGTCGCTGCCCAGCATGTCCTCCATCGGCCAGCGGCTGGACAGGCGCTCGGAGGCCTCGCTGACCAGGGGCTTGAGCCGCTCGCCCATGGCCTGTGCCTCGTCGCGCACCACGCGCAGGAAGCGCTCGCGCATGGCGGGCTCGAGGTCGGGGAAGTCGAGCATCTCAAGCGCGGCCTGGATGCTGGCCAGCGAGGCCCGGCTGCCCTCGGTCAGGGCCTGCAGCGCGCGGTCGCGCTCGGCCACCTGCTGGTAGTCGGGCATGGCGTCGTCGAGCATCAGCACATAGCCCGCGATGTCCTGGTCGGCCGCGCTGCCGGCGGCCGGACGCACCGGCGCGAGCTGGACCCGCAGCAGCTGGCCGGCGGGCGTGATGGTGACGAACTGGGCCGAGGGCTGGGGAGCGCCGCGCCGCATGCGCTGGCGCACGTTCTCCAGCGCGTGCTCGACCAGCTGGCGCTCGAACAGGTCATGGATGGAGCGGCCCAGTCCGAGCAGGCCGGCGCCGGCAGCGGGCTGTGCTGAAGGTCCAGCCTGGCCCGGCGCGCTGGCCTGGCTGGCTGGCACGAGGTCGCGGAACTGGGCCCGCGCGCGCTGGTTGTAGAGCAGGATGCGGCCGTCGAGGTTGCAGACCACCACGCTCTGGGTCAGCTCGGCCATCAGCGCGGCCAGGCGCGATTTCTCCTCCTCGATGCGCTGGGCGGCGGCCTGGACCTTGCCGTCCATCTCGCGCCGCAGGGTTTCACGCTGCTCGACCAGCTGGTTGAACAGCTTGGCCAGGGCGCGGGTCTCGGGGTTGCCGGCCGGCGCGAGCTCGCGCACCACGTCGGTACGCAGCAGGATCTGCGCCTCCTCGGCCAGCCGTACCGAGGGCGTGACCCAGAAGTCGAACCAGCGCTTGAGGCCATAGGCGATGGCGGCGATGCCACCGGCCCAGGTCAGGCCGACCAGCGCCAGGTGCGGGCCGATCAGCTCGAAGGCGGCCTGGCGCGGCTGCGGCTCCAGGGTGGCGGCGACCAGCGCGAAGGTCAGCGCCAGCCAGGCGACCGAGGCCAGCGCCGCGACGGCCAGCAGCAGCCACAGGCGCCGGTCGGTGCGACCGGGCCGGATCATGCGCCCGCTCCGAGCAGGGCGCGCACCTTCTCGACCAGCTCTCGGGTCGAGAAGGGCTTGGTCATGTAGTCGTCGGCGCCCAGCGCCAGGCCCTTGGCCATGTCGGTGTCGCGGCCCTTGGCGGTCAGCATCAGGATGCGGAGGCCGGCGAGCTCGTCGTGCTCGCGCACGGCCTGCAGCACGTCGAAGCCGCTCTTCTTCGGCATCATGACATCGAGCAGGACCAGGTCGGGGCGCTGTTGCAGGATGGCGTCGAGCGCCTGCTGGCCGTCGCGCGCGACCAGCACCTGGTAGCCCTCGCGCTGCATCAGGAATTCGAGCGATAGCAGGATGTTGGGCTCGTCGTCGGCGATCAGTATCTTGGCGCTCATGCGCGGTCTCCAGTCTTGTCGTTATCGGGTACGCCCAGCGGCAGCCAGAAGCTGAAGCAGGCGCCCTGCCCCGGCTGCGATCGCAGCTCGATGCGGCCGCCGAAATGCTCGACGATCTGGCGGCTGATCGGCAGGCCCAGTCCGGTGCCCTGCGGGCGCTGGCTGCTGTCGCCGCCCTGGCGGAACTTCTCGAACACCAGCGCCTGCTGCTCGGGCGCCACCCCCGGCCCATTGTCCTGCACTTCGACCACGACGCGGTCTGACTGGCGGGCCAGGCGGATCCGGATCTGGCCGCCGCCCTCGGGCACGAACTTGGCCGCGTTCGAGAGCAGGTTGATCATCACCTGGGTCAGGCGGTCGGGGTCGGCGCGCAGCATCAGGGGCGCAACGGGCAGGTCGAGGCTGAGCTGCGCACCGCGCTCGCGCAGCAGCTCGGCGACGGTCTGCGCGCTGCGGCGGATCAGCTCGGCCAGGTCGAGTTCGGCGTTGTGCCACTCGGCATGGCCGGACTCGATCTTGGCCAGGTCGAGCACCTGGTTGACGAGCCGGCCCAGGCGCTCGGTCTCGGCGACGATGATGGCAAGGAAGTTCTGCCGCTGCTCCAGGCGCATGGCGCGCGCGCCATCGGCCTCGGCGCGCGCATCGTCGCGCATCAGCTCGGCCAGGGCACGGATCGAGGTCAGCGGCGTGCGCAGCTCATGGGTGACGGAGGACATGAAGTCGTCCTTGAGCCGGTCCAGGCTCTTGAGCTGCTCGTTGGCCGCGCGCAGCTCGGCGCTGGCGCGCTCGAGCGAGAGCGATTTTTCCTCCAGCTCGCGCGAATGCAGCAGCAGACGCTTGGCCTCCTCGACCATGTCGAGCAGGTCCTGCAGCCCCAGCGCCTCCTCCTCAACCACCGAGGCGACCATGACCCGGGCCGAGGCGCTGCCGATCGCGCCGGTGAGCTGGGTCTCGACGAAATGGACCAGTTCGGCATCGGCCGGCAGGCGCTCGATCTGGTCGATGCCGCGCTGGCGGGCGAAGCGCTCGAACAGCTCGCGCGCGCGCACAGGCCCCAGGAAGCGCTCGGCCAGCGCCAGCAGGCTGGCGACGCTGGCCTGGCCGCGCCAGAACACCGGCTGCAACTGGTTGCTGCGCTCGAACACGTCGACGAACAGCAGCGCCTGGCTGGCCTCGGCCACCGAGGGGCTGCGCCAGAGCGAGACGCCGACATACAGGCCGGCGTTGGCCAGCAGGCTCCAGAACAGGGAATGGGTCAAGGGGTCGAGGCCGCCCAGGCCGAACAAGGCCTCCGGCCTGAGCCAGGCCAGGCCCCATAAGCCATCGCGCAGGAAGCCGTCAGCCATCCAGCCCGACTTGGCCAGCGAAGGCAGCATCAGGGTGTAGCACCAGAGCGCGAAGCCCGCCAGCAGGCCGGCGAAGGCACCGGGGCGGGTGGCGCCGCGCCAGTACATGCCGCCGAACAGCGCGGGCGCGAACTGGGCCACTGCGGCAAAGCTGATCAGGCCGATGCTGACCAGGGCATAGGCCTCGCCGGCCAGGCGGTAATACAGGTAGCCCAGCAGCAGCACGGCCAGGATGGCGAGCCGGCGGGTGTTGCGGATGGCGCGTGTCAGATCGCGTCCTCCCTCGGACCAGCGACGCGTGCGCAGCAGCACCGGCACCACCAGGTCGTTGCAGACCATGGTCGAGACGGCGATGGTCTCGACGATCACCATGCCGGTGGCCGCCGACAGGCCGCCGATGAAGGCCAGCAGGGTGAGCGCCGGCTGGCCCTGGCTGAGCGGCAGCGAGAGCAGGAAGGTATCGGGATCGGCCTGGCCGGGGCCGAAATGCAGCAGGCCGCCCAGCGCGATCGGCAGCACGAACAGGTTGATCAGCAGCAGGTAGAGCGGAAAGACCCAGGCCGCGCGCCGCAGGTGACGCTCGTCGACGTTCTCGACCACCATGACCTGGAACTGGCGCGGCAGCAGGATCACCGACAGCATGGCCAGCAGGGTCAGCGCGAACCATTGCGTATGGTCGAAGCCGCCACTGGATCCCGGCGCCAGCAGGCTGGCCAGTTCGGGCCGCTCCAGGGCGCGCGCGAAGATGTCATCCACGCCATCGAACAGGCCCCAGCTGACATAGCTGCCGACGGCCAGGAAGGCCAGCAGCTTGACCAGTGACTCGAAGGCCACTGCCGCCACCAGGCCTTCATGGCGCTCGCTGCTGTCGAGATGGCGGGTGCCGAACACCATGGTGAAGCCGGCCAGCGCGAGCGCGAGATAGAAGGTGCTCTCCTGCCACCAGGCGCGCGGCTGGGCGGAGCTGCCGGGAACGGCGGTCAGCAGGTCGTAGGCGACCGAGACCCCCTTGAGCTGCAGCGCGATGTAAGGGACGATGCCGACCACCGTGATCAGCGTGACCAGTCCGGCCAGCAGCGGGCTCTTGCCGTAGCGGCTGGCAATGAAGTCGGCGATCGAGGTGATGCGGTAGCGCTTGGCGATGCGCAGCATCTTGCGCAGCACCAGCCAGGCCAGCACCATGGCCAGCATGGGCCCGAGGTAGATCGGCAGGAACCAGACGCCCGAGCTGGCGGCCCGACCCACGCTGCCGAAATAGGTCCAGGCACTGCAGTAGACCGCGATCGAGAGCGCATAGACCCAGGGGCTGGCGATCACCGATCTACCGGCCGCCGCGTGCCGGTCGCCGTAGGCCGCGACCGCGACCAGCGTCAGCAGATAGGCCAGCGAGCAGGCGACGATCAGCAGCGGCGACATGGGGGAGTTACCGGCCAACCGGACTCAGTCCGGCCGGCGCTCCATGAGCCAGGCCAGCGCCGCGATCAGCAGGGCCCAGAGCGCGAACAGCGCGAGCGGAAACAGCGGCAGGCCCCAGAGCAGCGCCTCGCGGTTCCAGAGCGCGATCAGGGGATAGTTGAGCAGCAGGCAGCCAGCCACGAACAGCGCCAGCAGGCGTTGCGACTCCAGTTTCTGCTTCATGCCTGTCTCCGTCTTGCATCGTCGGCGCCATGAACACCAACCCTATAGCCATTGTGCATCCGCAGCGCTTACCCACCACTTACAGCCGCTAACACAACTG
>NZ_PVLQ01000106.1 GCF_002980595.1 Malikia granosa | reverse complement strand
TTGAATTGCGCAACAAAGCCTGTTTGCGTGTGGCCTGGAATGCCGGCCAACTCTGCGGGTTGACAGGCATCGTTCAGCGTCGATGGTGCATTGCAGGAGGTACTACGCTGCTACGGGGGCACTGGCTGCCCTCAGCAGTGCCATTACGCGCTTGACCTGGCTGGAGCTCGGCTGCAGCCGGCCATTCGGGCGGTCTCTGCGATGCCCTACGCACCGCAGAGCAACCCGGATGAGTACCTCAACCGGGACTTCAAGACGCAGTTGCGCAGCGCCAACCGCTGCAGGACTCGAGACGGACTGCTGGGGAAGGCAGCAGCCTTCATGCAGTTCCTGATCAGCAACACGGAGTGGGTGAAATCCTATCTCCAGCATGACTCTGTGCTTTATGCCGCTTGATCAGGTTAATGATTGCCACCTCAATAATAACCCTGGGCTTATACTTTATTGCACCACCACTTTAGCAAGGACACCAGCGGCAACCATAGCACTTTTTTACAGCGCTCTTCTTTCACCCAGTCAGTGGCCGTAACCAGATCGACGCCGAGTTACTGTCGCTGCAACAGCCACTGTTCGGCCTCACTTTCGATAAGCAGTCGACGGTGCACTACACCACGATCGAAGGCGAAGGGTGGCGCTTGGGCTTGCCAATCAGCGCAACGGGCACCGCGACGACTTCCGAGGACTTGGTAGTCTTCGAACGACAACGCATCGCCAACAAGCGCTCGATCAAGGAAAACATCAAGGAATCCATGCGCCAGGTGCCCGCTCAACTGACACACTGATCTACAGCACTCAAGGTAGCGGCCGCAAGGGCTCGGCAGCCGCAAGGTGTGGGTGCGGGTGCTCCAGCCGCCGAATCACTTCCCTGACGATGCCTGACATCAGCGCTCGGTCGCGATCGGGATGGTCGGCAAAGCGCACCCGGGTCGCGCCGATGTGGGCATGGTCCGGCTCGTCCGCCCCTTCGGGCGTCACGAAGACGACAGGGATGCCGAAGCGCGCCAGCAGCGGCCCGCAGGCCGCCCAGTCGCGCGTCCAGGCCGGCAGCTTCTGCGCGCCGTCCCAGAGCGTGCCGACGCTCTCGTAGCATTCCTCGATCTGGCGGTGGCCCAGCAGCTGCGCCAGCTGGCGCTCCTTGGCGATGCAGCTGCGGAAATAGTCCTGGTCGCTGATGCGCATGTTGATCTCCTGGCGGTGGATGCTGGAATGATTGAACGCGCGGGCGGCCTGGGCGTCAAGCCCGGGCCGCGCCCGCTCCGGACGAGACGCCGGCAGCCGGCTCAGGCGGCTTCGCCGGCCCTGGCCCCGAGCCGGTCGATCAGCACCGCGCTGGCCTCGTTGAGCCCGACCACCTCGACCACGCAGCCATGGTGGCGCAGCCGCTCGACCACCTTGTCGAGCGCCGCCACCGCCGTGATGTCCCAGAAATGCGCGCGCGCGAGGTCGATGCGCACCGGCCGCCGCTCGACGTCGAGGATGTCGAAGGCCTCGATGAAGGCGTCGGCCGAGGCAAAGAAGACCTGGCCGGTCACGCGCCAGGTGCGCAGTCCAGTGGCGGCGTCGTCCTCCGCCCTGACCTCGAGCATCCGCGACACCTTGACCGCGAACAGCACGCCGCTGAGCAGCACGCCGATGCCGACGCCAGCGGCCAGGTTGTGGGTCGCGATCGTCACCACCACGGTCGCCAGCATGACGGCACTCGAGCTGCGCGGATGGACCACCAGCGCGCGCAGCGACTTCCAGTCGAAGGTGGACGCCGACACCATCACCATGATCGCGACCAGCGCCATCACCGGCACCTGCGACACCCAGGGCTTGAGCAGCACCATCAGCAGCAACAGGAAGACACCGGCGAACAGCGTCGACAGGCGTCCTCGACCGCCGTACTTCACGTTGCCGACCGCCTGGCCAATCATGCCGCAGCCCGCGATGCCGCCGAACAGGCTGGCCCCGATATTGGCCAGGCCCAGGCCCGAGCACTCGCGGTTCTTGTCGCTCGGGGTCTCGGTCATCTCGTCGACCACGGCGGCGGTCAGCACCGACTCGAGCAGGCCGACCATGGCAATCGCCAGCGCCGGCAGCGCGATGATGCGCAGCGTCTCGAGCGAGAGCGGCACCGCGGGCAGGGCTAAGCTCGGCAGCGCCTCGGGCAGCCGGCCCAGATCGGCCACCGTCGCCAGCGGCAGGCCCAGCGCCTGACTCAGCAGCGTCAGCACCAGCACGCAGATCAGCGGCGGCGGGATCAGCGTGAAGGCACGTCCGGGCAACAGCGGCAGGCCGTAGATCAGCGCCAGGCCCAGCGCCAGCATGGCCCAGCCGATACCGTTGGCGGCCTGCAGATGGGGCCATTGCGCGGCAAAGATCAGGATTGCCAGCGCATTGACGAAGCCGGTGCGCACCGAGCTCGAGACGAAGCGCACCAGCACGCCCAGCCGCAGCAGACCGAAGCCGACCTGCACCAGCCCGGCCAGCAGGCCGGCCGCGAGCAGGTACTGCAGCCCATGCGAGGCCATCAGCGGCGCCGCCACCAGCGCCACCGAGCCGGCCGCCGCCGACACCATGGCCGGACGTCCGCCCGCGAAGGCGATCACCAGGCTGATGACGAAGGAGGCGAACAGCCCGACCGCCGGATCGACGCCGGCGACGAAGGAGAACGCGATCACCTCGGGGATCAGCGCGAAGGTCGCGACCGCACCGGCCAGCAGCTCGCGCGGGATGCTCGGCGCCCATTCGGCGCGCAGGCGTTGCAGGGAAGGCTTCATGGCTTCAAATCAAAAAAGCCGGCGCCACCCCATGGGGCAGCACCGGCATTCCAGCCCGGGACCAGGCCAGGTAATGAGGCTAGGGAATCAGGCCCGGATCAATTGGCGCCGCAGCATTTCTTGTACTTCTTGCCGCTGCCGCAGGGGCAGGCGTCGTTGCGGCCGGGCTCATCGCCCTTGACCACCTGCTCGACGCGCGGGCCGATGCTCTTCCAGAGATCGCGCAGGTCGTAGGCGGCCCAGATCGCGTCGCCATAGGCGTTGATGCGCTCCTGGCTCACGCTCGGCGGGCTGTCCTCGCCGAACATGCTGATGACCGGCTCGCCGTCGTCGTCCTCGGTCAGCGTGACGATGCGGTTCAGCGCATCCTCCAGCCACTCGCGCGCTTCCTTGTCGCGCGGGGCGGCCCATTCCTCGGGCCAGGTCTCGACCACGAACATGAAGCCCAGCGCCCAGACCTGGGCGAAATAGGGCAGCTCCTCGTCGGCCAGCTCGTCGGCCATCTCGGCGCGCTCCTGCTCGCTCATGGCCAGCACGGCGCCGCGCACGTCCATCACCTCGGGCGCATAGGCCTGCGGGTCCTCGAGGTTGTCGACCTGGGCGTCGAGCGCCGCCACGACCTCGTTCCAGCGCCGGTTCCACAGCGTCAGGAACTGCTCGTACTGCTCGGGCGAAGCGAACAGCTCGGGGCCGAACTGGCCGCTGTCCTCGTCGCCCATCAGGGCGCCGAAATATTCGGCCGCCGGAATGTCGCGGCGGCAGCAGATCAGCGCGGCGATCGCGCCCTCGCAGAATTCCCATTGCGGGACTTCGTCGAGGCGCTCGCGCAGGCTGTCCAGGATCTGGTCGAGCGCGTCGAAGTCCTGGTCGTTCATGGGCTCAAGGGCGGGGGTAGCGGTGTTCATGCAGGCAGTGTAACGGCCTGCCGTGGCGGCTGGCTAGGCAGGCACGGGCGTTCAGGGCTAGACTGGAGCGGCAGATCAGGAGCCCGCATGCCAGCCATCCGACTCACTCCCGCCGAGCTGCGCCTGCAGCTCGATCCCGCCCAGCTCGGCTTTGCCGACACGGCCGAACTGGCGCAGGAGGAACTGCCCTGGATCGGCCAGGAGCGCGCGCTGACCGCGGCCCGCTTCGGGCTCGGGCTCGACCACCCGGACTACCACCTGTTCGTGCTCGGCGACATCGGCACCGGGCGCTCGACCCTGCTGCAGCAGGAGATGCAGGCCGCCGCTGCCCGGCGTCCGGCCCCGCCCGACCTGTGCTACCTGCACAACTTCGATGCGCCCGAGCGCCCGCGCGCGCTGCGTCTGCCCGCCGGCGAGGGACGCCAGCTGCGCCAGTCCATGGTCCAGCTGGTCAAGTCGCTGCAGGCCGACATCCCGAAGCGCTTTGCCGAATCCGACTTCAAGGCCGCACAGGACAAGCTCGAGCATGACTACGCCGAACGCGAGGCCGAGGCCTACCAGGCGCTGTCGGCCTTTGCCGCCGAGCGCCACTTCGCGCTGCGGCGCGAGGGTGGCCAGCTGATCCTGACCCTGATCGGCAGCAAGGGGCAGGGCCTGACCGAGGCCGAACTCGCCGGTCTGCCGCAGGAGGAGCGCGAGCGCTACGACCAGGGCGAACGCGAGCTGCGCGCCGAGATCCTGCGCTTCCTCGAGCTGACCCGGCCGCTCGAGCGCGCGCTCGACGAGGGCGTGACCGCGCTGCGGCTGCAGGCCGTCAAGCCACTGCTCGAGCGCGAGCTGCAGGCGATCCGCCAGGGCCTGAAGAAGCAGATCAAGGACACGCGCAAGCTCGGCGCCTGGCTCGAGCAGGTCGCCATCGACCTGCTCGAGCACCTGCAGCTGTTCGAGAGCGGCGAGCCCGACGACGAGCCCGAGCGCAAGGAGGCGCTGGCCCAGGTGCTGGCGCGCTACCGCGTCAACCTGGTGGTCGACAACGCGGGCGCGCACGGCGCTCCCGTCATCGTCGAGAACAACCCGCTGTTCCGGTCGCTGTTCGGCAGCATCGAGTACCAGTCCGAGAACGACGTGCTGGTGACCGACTTCTCGCGCATCCGCGCCGGCAGCCTGCTCAAGGCCCATGGCGGCTTCCTGATGCTGCACATGCGCGACCTGCTGGCCGACGAGCTGGTGTGGGAGAAGCTGCGCCGCTTCCTGCGCAACGGCCGGCTGCAGATCGAGGAACCGGCGGTGGTGTACTCGGCACAGGCCTCGACCTCGCTCGAGCCCGAGGCGGTCGATGTCGATGTCAAGCTGGTACTGGTCGGCTCAGACGAGCATTACTACGCGCTGCAGGAGGGCGACCCCGAGTTCGCGCGCCATTTCCGCGCCAAGGTCGATTTCGCCGACAGCTTCCTGGCCAGCGACGCGACGCGGCGCGCCAGCGGCGTCTTCGTGTCCCATGTCTGCGCGCGCCTGGGCCTGCCGCATTTCAGCGCCGCAGCGGTGGCGCGCCTGATCGAGGACAGCCACCGCCAGACCGAGGACCAGGCGCGCCAGTGCGCGGCCTTCTCGCGCACCGAGGCGCTGGTGGTCGAGAGCGCGGCGGTGGCGCAGGCGCGCGGCGCGCGGCGGGTCGATGCCGAGGATGTCGCCGCCGCCTTGCAGGCGCAGCGCCACCGCCACGACTACCTCGAGCAGCGCCTGCGCGAGACCATCGCCGACGGCGAGCGCATCATCGCACTCAGCGGCGAGCGGGTCGGCCAGCTCAACGGCCTGACCGTGATCGACCTCGGCGACTACCGCTTCGGCCAGCCGATGAAGGTGACGGTGCGCACCGTCGCCGGCACCGAGGGCCTGCTCAACATCGAGCGCGAGGTCGAGCTGTCGGGTCCGATCCACGACAAGGCGGTGCTGATCCTGCAGAGCTACCTGTCGGCGCTGTTCGGCCATATCGCGCCGCTGGCGCTGAGCGCCTCGATCGTGTTCGAGCAGGAATACTCCGGCGTCGAGGGCGACTCGGCCAGCTGCGCCGAGCTCTACGCGCTGCTGTCCTCGCTGTCAGGTCTGCCGCTGCGCCAGGGCATCGCGGTCACGGGCGCGATCAGCCCCTATGGCGAAGTGCTGCCGATCGGCGGCGTCAACGAGAAGATCGAGGGCTTCTTCGCGGTCTGCCGCGATGCCGGGCTCGACGGCCAGCAGGGGGTGCTGATCCCGGCGCGCAACCGGCGCCACCTGATGCTGTCGCGCGAGGTCTGCGCGGCGGTCGAGCAGGGCTGCTTCCATATCCACACCGCGCAGCACATCAGCGAGGGCGCCGAGCTGCTGCTGGGCCGCCCCTTCGGCGCCGATCCCGGCCAGCCCTGCCCGGTCGCCCTGCCCGGCCCGGCCTGCAACCGGACGCATCCGGCCGGCTACCCCGAAGGCAGCATCCTGGGCCTCGCCGAGGCCACGCTGCAGGCCTTCCGGCGCGCCTGCCTGCGCGCGAGCAATCCCAAGGCCTGGCGCCGCCGCTGAAGCCGCGGCGGCCAAGGCGCGCGGCAAAACCGGCCGGGCTGGTTCATACTTCAGGCCCAGCCGCGGTCCGGCGCCATCGCGTCACCGCCCTCCCCTCCCGGACAGACCAGCCAGAAGAGACATGAGCAACGAGCAACACCCCGACCAGCAATCCATGCACTGGAACGATATGTACCTGCTGGGCTACACGCCCATCGACGAGGTGCACGAGGAATTCGTCGGCCTGGTCGGCCGCATGCAGACCGCCGCCGACGCCGAACTGGCCGACCTACTGGCCGAGTTCACGCGCCATTGCGAAGCCCATTTCGAGATGGAAAACCGCTGGATGCGGGAAACCGACTTCCCGCCGCGCGACTGCCACATCGACGAACATGCCGCCGTGCTGGCCTCGGTGCACGAGGTCGGCGCGATGTTCGCCAAGGGCGAGCTCGGCGCCGACGTGGTGCGCGACCTGGTCGAGCATCTGGCCGACTGGTTCCCCAAGCATGCCGACCAGCTCGACTCGGCGCTGGCGCACTGGATGAGCAAGAACCGCCTGGGCGGCAAGCCGGTGGTGCTGCGCCGCGGCCTGCAGCTGCGCTGAAGCCGGCTCAGGGGCTGCTGCGCGGGCCGGTCAGCACCGGCATCGACTTGCGCTCGGCCTCCAGCCTTTCTACCGCCTGCAGGCGGTAGACCTCGTTGATCAGCTCGCGCAGCAGCACGATGTCGTCGGACTGGTCGTTCAGCCGCGTGCTCATGATGATCGGCGAGGTCGCGTTCGACTCGAGCAGCGGGCGATAGACCACCTCGTCCGGGCGCAGCCGCTGTGCGCTTGCCGGCACCAGGCACAGCCCCATGCCGGCCGCGACCAGGCCGAGCGCGGTCTGCATCTCCTGCACCTCATGCACCTCGACCGGCTCCAGGCCCAGGTCGCGGAACAGCGACAGCACATGGTCGGCATAGCTCGGGCGCGGCTTGCGCGGGTAGATCAGCTGCGGGAAGGCCGCGGCCTGTGCCAGGCTGACCGGCCCTTGCTCGGCCGCGAGCGGATGCTCGCTGGGTATGGCCAGCACCAGCGGTTCCTCGCGCAGCACCTCGCGCCTGAGGCTGGGGTCGTCGAAGCGGACCCGGCCGAAGCCGACGTCGATCTGGCCGGCCTTGAGCGCCTCGCCCTGCTCGACCGTGGTCTTCTCGACCAGCACCAGCGGCACCTGGGGCCGACGGGCGCGGAACAGGCGCGCGATGCGCGGCAGCGCGCCATACATGGTCGAGGGCACGAAGCCGATCACCAGCCGGCGGTCGACCTGTGACAGCCGGCGCGTCATCGCGATGGTCTCGTCGAGCTGCTCGAGCATGCGTACCGCGCGGGCATGGAAGAAGCGGCCGGCCTCGGTCAGCGCCAGCGGCCTGGCCTCGCGGTCGAGCAGCTTGAGGCCGAGTTCCTCCTCGAGCTGCTGGATCTGCCGGCTCAGCGGTGGCTGCGAGATATAGAGCCGTTCGGCCGCCCGGGTGAAGCTGCGCTCCTGCGCCACTGCGACGAAATACTTGAGGTGCCGAAAATCCATCGCGATACTTTCTGAGTATCGGATGATTCTAAAACAGTCTTTGATCTGGATCAGGTTTTATTCATAAGATTCACCCCGGAAAACAAGCAAGCCCCTGGAACGCCAGCGACCGGACCCAAGGTCCAGTGGTCGCAGCAGCAGGGGAGCAGACGGTACCGCGACGCAGGCTACCGCAGGAGACAAGAACAGCGACAGCGGGCACCGCTCCCACCAGCGGCATGCGCCCGACGGCGTCGCACCGTCACCTGCCAGCCACTGAGCATGCCGCCCGCACTGTCCGGCAGGGACTTCCTCCTCTCCTGACAGACCTGCCTGCCGACCCAGCCGTTTCGGCCCCTGCCGCAGCGGACCAGAGCTACAAGTCCAAACGGAGATCATTTATGAGCCAAGAAAATCTGCGCGAGCGCCTGGAAGGCATGCTGGTCGATGACCACGACTCGGGCCTGCACCGCGTCAAGCGTTCCGTCTTCACCGACCCGGAGCTGTTCGACCTCGAGATGAAGCACATCTTCGAAGGCAACTGGATCTACCTGGCTCACGAAAGCCAGATCCCGAACACCAACGACTACTTCACCACCACCATCGGCCGCCAGCCGGTGATGATCACCCGCAACCGCGCCGGCGAGCTGAACTGCTTCATCAACGCCTGCGCCCACCGCGGCGCGCAGCTGGCCCGCTTCAAGACCGGCAACAAGGGCACCTTCACCTGCCCCTTCCACGGCTGGACCTTCAACAACTCCGGCAAGCTGCTCAAGATCAAGGACCCGGACAACACCGGCTACCCTGACACCTTCAACAAGGAAGGCAGCCACGACCTGACCAAGATCGCCAAGTTCGCCAACTACCGCGGTTTCCTGTTCGGCTCGCTGAACGCCGACGTGCAACCGATCGAGGAGTTCCTGGGCGAGTCGCGCAAGATCATCGACATGATCGTCGACCAGTCCGAGGAAGGCCTGGAGGTGCTGCGCGGCGCCTCGACCTACTGGTTCGAAGGCAACTGGAAGCTGCAGGCCGAGAACGGCGCCGACGGCTACCACGTGACCGCCGTGCACTGGAACTACGCCGCCACCCAGGCCGCGCGCAAGGAGCGCGAAGCCGGCAACGACCAGATCAAGGCCATGAGCGCCGGCGGCTGGGCCAAGAAGGGCGGCGGCTCCTACTCGTTCGAGAACGGCCACCTGCTGCTGTGGACCCGCTGGGACAACCCGGAAGACCGTCCGCTGTACCCGGTGCGCGAGCAGCTCGCCGAGCGCGTGGGCGCCAACCAGGCCGAGTGGATGATCAACAACTCGCGCAACCTCTGCCTGTACCCGAACGTCTACCTGATGGACCAGTTCAGCTCGCAGATCCGCGTGCTGCGCCCGATCTCGGTCGACAAGACCGAAGTCACCATCTACTGCATCGCGCCCAAGGGTGAAAGCGCCGAGGCCCGTGCCCGCCGCATCCGCCAGTACGAGGACTTCTTCAACGCCACCGGCATGGCCACGCCGGACGACCTGGAAGAGTTCCGTTCCTGCCAGCAAGGCTACAAGGGCGCTGCCGCTCCCTGGAACGACATGTCGCGCGGCGCCGAGCACTGGGTGCGCGGCCCCGACGCCGAAGCCGACAAGATCGGTCTCAAGCCCATCCTGTCCGGTGTGAAGACCGAAGACGAAGGCCTGTATGTCGCCCAGCACACCTACTGGGTCGAGCAGATGCGCAAGGCAGTCGACGCCGAAGAAGCTGCACAAGCCAACGCCAAGTAAACACCGGAGAGCCACAGCATGACCACCTCCTACGAAAACGTCTGCGCCTTCCTGTACCAGGAAGCCCGTCTGCTCGACGACCGCGACTGGGACGCCTGGATCGAGATGTACGACCCGCAGGCCGAGTTCTGGATGCCGGCCTGGGCCGACGACGGTGAACTGACCACCAATCCGCAGACCGAGATCTCGCTGATCTACTACCCGAGCCGTGGCGGCCTGGAAGACCGCGTCTTCCGCATCCGCACCGAGCGTTCCAGCGCGACCATCCCCGACACCCGCACCTCGCACAACATCTCCAACGTCGAGATCGTCGAGCGCAATGGCGATGTCGTGAAGGTCCGCCACAACTGGTTCACGCTGAGCGTGCGCTACAACGTGACCGACACCTTCGCCGGCACCAGCTTCCTGACGATCGACTTCTCGGGCGCCAAGCCGGTGATCAAATCGAAGAAGGTCGTGCTCAAGAACGACTACATCCGCCACGTCCTCGACGTTTACCACCTCTGATCACGGTCCGGCCCCCTGGCGGGGCCAGACTGGATCCGGAGGCAACGGCGCCGGCTTCGCAGGGGCTGGCGCCGGTCTTTTTCCCCGGGCAAACCCGGCTTGCTCCACCCAGCAACCGAGAGAACATCATGTCGACTTACAAAATCGCCCTTAATTTCGAGGATGGGGTCACGCGCTTCATCGACTGCAAAGACAGCGAGACCGTGGCCGATGCCGCCTATCGCCAGAAGATCAACGTCCCCATCGACTGCCGCGACGGCGCCTGCGGCGCCTGCAAGTCCAGCTGCGAGTCGGGCGAGTTCGACATGGGCAGCAACTACATCGACGACGCGCTGACCGAGGAGGAGCTCAAGGAAGGCTTCGTGCTGACCTGCCAGATGCGTCCGAAGAGCGACTGCGTGGTGAGCATTCCCGCCTCCTCGGCCGTCTGCAAGACCGCGCAGACCAGCCTGACCACGACCATCAAGGACGTGCGCCTGGTCTCCGACAGCACCATCACGCTGACCGTGGCGGGCGACGACATCCAGAAACTGTCCTTCCTGCCGGGCCAGTACGCCAACCTGCAGGTGCCGGGCACCGAGGCGCATCGCGCCTACTCCTTCAGCTCCATGCCCAAGGACGGCGAGGTCTCGTTCCTGATCCGCAACGTGCCGGGCGGCCTGATGAGCAGCTACCTGACCGGATCGGCCAAGCCGGGCGACACCCTGGTCATGAACGGCCCCAAGGGCAGCTTCTACCTGCGCGACATCGTGCGCCCGGTGCTGATGCTGGCCGGCGGCACCGGCCTGGCACCGTTCACCGCCATGCTGGACAAGATCGCGGCCGCCGGCGGCAGCCCGTTCCCGGTCCACCTGATCTACGGCGTCAACAACGACACCGACCTGGTCGACATCGACAAGCTGGAAGCCTTCGCGCAGTCCATGCCCAACTTCAGCTATGCGCTGGTCGTGGTCGATCCCAACAGCGCCCAGCCGAAGAAGGGCTATGTCACCAACCACCTCGAGGCCGGCCAGCTCCATGACGGCGAGGTCGACATCTACCTGTGCGGCCCGCCGCCCATGGTCGAGGCGGTCAACCAGTACCTGCGCGACCAGGGCGTCAAGCCCGTCAGCTTCCACTACGAGAAGTTCGCGGCCAGCGCCTGATTGCTGATCCCAGCCAACAGCCCGTGCCAACGGGCTTTTTCATCTCCATCCGCATGACTAAACGATTCAAGAACAAGGTGGCCGTGATCACCGGCGCCGCCCAGGGCATCGGCCACGGCGTCGCGCTGCGCATGGCCAAGGAAGGCGCACAGCTGGTGCTGGTCGACCGCTCGGAACTGGTGTTCGAACTGCGCGACCAGCTCAAGAAGAAGAAGGTCGACGTGCTGGCGCTGACCGCCGACATGGAAAAGTTCGCCGACTGCCACCGGGTCATGGAGCAGGCGGCCGAGAAGTTCGGCCGCATCGACGTGCTGGTCAACAACGTCGGCGGCACGATCTGGACCAAGCCCTTCGAGCATTACCAGGAAAACGAGATCGAGGCCGAAGTGCGCCGTTCGCTCTTTCCCACCCTGTGGTGCTGCCATGCGGTGCTGCCCTACATGCTCAAGCAGCAAAGCGGCGCCATCGTCAACGTCTCGTCGATCGCGACGCGCAGCATCAACCGCGTGCCCTACGGCGCAGCCAAGGGCGGCGTCAACGCCATGACGGCCTGCCTGGCGTTCGAGAACGCCCAGCGCGGCATCCGCGTCAACGCGATCGCCACCGGTGGCACCGAGGCACCGCCGCGCCGCGTGCCGCGCAACACCAACGAGCAGACCGAGCAGGAAAAGGCCTGGTACCAGCAGATCATCGACCAGACCGTCGATTCGACGCTGATGAAGCGCTACGGCACGATCGACGAGCAGGTCAACGCCATCTGCTTCCTGGCTTCGGACGAGGCGTCCTACATCACCGGCTCGACGCTGCCGGTCGGCGGCGGCGACCTCGGCTGACGAACACGACTCCATCGCCAGGGCAGCCATGCCGCCCTGGTTTTTTTTGCCCACTAGAGTAGAGAGACAAATGAAAAAGATCGATGTCCATGAGGTCATAGACCACGCGAAGTTCTCCAGCTTCCACTGGATGGTCATGTGCCTGTGCGCGCTGCTACTGATCTTCGACGGCTACGACCTGTTCATCTTCGGCGTCGTGCTGCCGGCGATCATGAAGGAATGGAACCTGAGCCCGCTGCAGGCCGGCGCCCTGGGCAGCTATGCGCTGTTCGGCATGATGTTCGGCGCCCTGGTCTTCGGCACCCTGGCCGACAAGATCGGCCGCAAGAAGGGCATCGCGATCTGCTTCGCGCTGTTCTCGATTGCCACCATCACCAACGGCTTCGCCACCAGCCCGACCGAGTTCGGCATCTTCCGCTTCATCGCCGGCCTCGGCTGCGGCGGCCTGATGCCCAACGCGGTGGCGCTGATGAGCGAATACGCCCCCAAGCGCCTGCGCAGCACGCTGGTGGCCGTGATGTTCAGCGGCTACTCGCTCGGCGGCATGCTGGCCGCTGGCGTCGGCATCTACATGCTGCCGGCCTTCGGCTGGCAGTCGATGTTCTTCGCCGCCGGCATCCCGCTGCTGCTGCTGCCCGTGATCCTGTACCTGCTGCCGGAATCGGTCGGCTTCCTGGTGCGCCAGGGCCGTCACGAGCAGGCCCGCTCCATCCTGGCCCGCGTCGACGCCAGCCGCTCGGTGACTGCCAATGACGAACTCGTGCTGCACGACACCAAGGGCCGCAGCGCCTCGGTGGTCGAGCTGTTCCGCGAAGGCCGCCTGCTGCGCACCCTGTGCCTGTGGGTCGCCTTCTTCTGCTGCCTGCTGATGGTCTACGCGCTGAGCTCCTGGCTGCCCAAGCTGATGGCCCAGGCCGGCTACAGCCTGGGCTCGAGCCTGAGCTTCCTGCTCGCGCTGAACTTCGGCGGCATGGCCGGCGCCATCCTGGGTGGCTGGCTGGGCGACCGCTTCAACCTGTACAAGGTCATGGTCGGCTTCTTCGCCGCCGCCGCGGTGTCGATCAGCCTGCTCGGCTTCAAGAGCTCGACCGAGATGCTGTACCTGCTGATCTTCATCGCCGGCGCGACCACCATCGGCACCCAGATCCTGCTCTACGCCGGCACGGCACAGTTCTACGGCATGTCGATCCGCTCCACCGGCCTGGGCTGGGCCTCGGGCATCGGCCGCAACGGCGCCATCGTCGGCCCGCTGCTGGGCGGCGCGCTGATGACGGCCCAGCTGCCGCTGCAGCTGAACTTCATGGTGTTCGCGATCCCGGGTGCCATCGCGGCCCTGGCCATGCTGGTGTTCAGCCTGCTGCAGAAACGGCCTGCCGCAGCACCGAAGCCGGCTTACGCGGCCTGATACTGACCGAAGCGACAGGGCGCGCCCTGTCGGCAATGCTGCGAACCCCGCCGGCCAGTCCGGCCGGGGTTTTTTCCTGTGTTTTCCCTCGAGAGGCTATTCATGACCCAGCTCCACACCCTCAAGCAAGGCCAGGGCCCCCTGGTCATCCTGAGCCATGCGCTCGGCTGCGATCTGACCATGTGGGACGGCGTCGCCGCCGCGCTGCAGGACCGCTACACCGTGCTGCGCTACGACCAGCGCGGCCACGGCCAGACGCCCGCCACCGCCGGTGCCTACAGCATGGACGACCTGGCCGATGACGCGGCCGAGCTGATCCGCGCCCAGGGCGCAGGCCCGGTGCATTTCGTCGGCCTGTCGATGGGCGGCATGACCGCGCAGGCGCTGGCCGCGCGCCACCCGGAACTGGTGCGCAGCATCGTGATCGCCAACTCGGCCGCCAGCTACGACGAAGCCGCGCGCACCATGTGGCAGGCGCGCATCGACACCGTGCTGGCCAACGGCGTGCCGCCGATCGCCGACGGCGCGCTGCAGCGCTGGTTCACGCCCGAATTCCGCGCCGACCAGGTCAATGGCGGTGCCGAGCGCGTCGCCAAGCTGCGTGCCGTGCTGGAAGCCACCCCGGCCGTCCCCTACGCCGCCGCCTGCGCCGCGGTCGCGGGCATCGCGCTCGACGCCGGCAATGCACGCATCGCCTGCCCGACGCTGGTGATCGCCGGCAGCCGCGACGAGGCCACCCCGCCCGCGATGTCGCAGCTCATCGCCGACCGCATCCCGGGCGCCCAGCTGGCCAGCCTGGACGCCGCCCACCTGAGCGCGGTCGAGCAGCCAGAAGCCTTCGCCCGGCTGCTCGAAGGCTTCTGGGCCGGACTGCGCTGAGGCAGTCACGGGCAGTGCTGCTGCAGGGCCAAAGCCCATCACGGCTTGAGGTTCATGGCTACAAAGATATAATAGATTCATCAATTACCAGCCTGACCTCATTCACTGCCCCAGGCCCATCGAAATGCCCTCGAACATCCGGCAGCGCAACCATGTGCGCGAAATCGGCCAGCAAGGTCCGGTGATCCTGTATGCCCATGGCTTCGGCTGCAACCAGTACATGTGGCACCGGATCACGGGGGCGTTCGAGGGCACGCACCACCAGGTGCTGTTCGACTATGTCGGCAGCGGCCAGTCCGATCCAAGCGCCTTCGACCCGCAGCGCTATGCGACGCTGAACGGCTACGCCCAGGACATGATCGAGGTCTGCGACGCGCTGGAGCTGCGCGGCATCACGCTGGTCGCGCATTCGGTCAGCTGCAACATCGGCATGCTGGCCTCGATCGCCCGGCCCGACCTGTTCGAGCGCCTGGTGCTGCTCGGCCCGAATCCCTGCTTCCTGAACCACCCGCCGGACTACCACGGCGGTTTCGAGCGCTCCGACCTCGAGGGCCTGCTCGGACTGATGGAAATGAACTATATCGGCTGGGCCAACTACCTCGCGCCACTGGCCGCGGGCACGGCGCCCGGCGACCCCGTCACCGGGACCTTCATCGACAGCTTCTGCTCGACCGATCCGGTGCTGGCGCGCGCCTTTGCCGAAGCGACCTTCTTTGCCGACCACCGTGCCGACCTGGCCAAGGTCAGCAAGCCCTGCCTGATCCTGCAGCACAGCGACGATGCCCTGGTTCCGCTCTCGGTCGGCGACTACCTGCAGCGCGAGCTGCGCGGCAGCACCCTGGAACTGCTCGAGGTCAAGGGCCATTCGGCGCACATGAGCCGACCGGAACTCGTGATCGACGCCTTGCAGCGCTATCTGCCGAATGCCTGAAGCCGTGATCTGCACATGGGAGAAGGCCTGATGCCTGCCTTCCTCGATCTGCCCTGCGCCCTGCTCGTCACCAACCTCTCCGGCCGGATACTGGCGCTCAACGACGAGCTGCTCGCCGTGCTGGGCGGCAGCCGCGAGCACTGGGAAGCCGTTGGACTGGAAGCCATGCTGCCGCCCGCCAGCCGCATCTTCCTGCAGACCCATGTCTGGCCGATGCTGCTGCACATGGGCCGGGTGCGCGAACTGGCCTTGACGCTGCGCACGCACGAGCCGCGCGAGATACCGGTGCTGATCAACGCCGACCGGATCCTGTACCAGGACCAGCCGGCCTTCTGCTGGGTGTTCTTCGTGGTCCAGGAGCGCCAGCGCTTCGAGGCCAAGCTGCTGGCGGCCAGCCAGCAGGCACAGCAGGCCGCGGCCGATCTCAAGGCCCATTCGCTCGAGCTGGCTGCGGCCAAGGAAGCGGCCGAAGCCGCCAACCGGGCCAAGAGCGAGTTCCTCGCCAACATGAGCCACGAGATCCGCACGCCGATGAATGCGGTGATCGGCCTGTCGCGGCTGCTGCTCGACACCCCGCTCGACGCGCAGCAGCGCGACTATCTCGACAAGATCTACGGCTCGGGCACGGCGCTGCTCGGCGTGCTCAACGACATCCTGGACTATTCGAAGGTCGAGGCCGGACGGCTCGCGCTCGAGTCGCTGCCCTTGCAGCTCGATGCGCTGTTCGAGAAGACCCGGATGCTGTTCTCGTTCAAGGCCGCCGAGCGGGGGCTGGCACTGGAATTCGAACTCGCGCCGGGCCTGCCGCCGTCCCTGAAGGGCGATCCGCTGCGGCTGCTGCAGGTGCTCAGCAACCTGGTCAGCAATGCGCTGAAGTTCACCACCCGCGGCGGGGTCAGGGTCAGGGTCGACCGGATCGACGCGGCCGCCAGCGAAACGGCGACCCGGCTGCGCTTCGAGGTGCAGGACAGCGGCATCGGGCTCGCGCGCGAGGAGATCAGACGGCTGTTCCGGCCCTTCCAGCAGGCCGACAACTCGACGACCAGGCGCTACGGCGGCAGCGGGCTCGGGCTGTCGATCAGCAAGCGACTGGTCGAGCTGATGGGTGGCGAGATCGGCGTCGAGAGCCAGCCAGGCCAGGGCAGCCGGTTCTGGTTCACGGTGCAGCTGCAAGAGGACAACGCCGGACCGCTGGCGGCAGCGGCGCCGACCGGCCAGCCGACCGCGCCGTCGATCGAGCCTGCCGCCGGGCGCCAGGCCCGGGTGCTGATCGTCGATGACAACGCGACCAACCTGCTGGTGGCGCGAGCCTTCGTCGGCAAGCTGGGCTTGCAGTTCGAGACGGCCAGCGGAGGCCGCGAGGCGGTCGAGAAGGCCGGCCGGGAACGCTTCGACGCCATCCTGATGGACTTGCAGATGCCGGAGATGGACGGCTTCGAGGCGGCCCGTGCCATCCGCGCGCAAGAGGCGGCGCGCGGCGCGGCACCGGTGCCGATCATCGCGCTGACGGCGGCGGTGATGCCCAAGGACCGGCTGGCGACCGAAGCCGCCGGCATGAACGACCATATCTCCAAGCCGATCAACCGCGAGCAGCTCGCCGTCACGCTGAATCGCTGGATTCCGGCACCGCGGGACTGACACCATGCCCGAATCAGCAGTGACTGCATTCAGTTAAAAATGTAATGATGGAAAATCATTTCGCCAAACATAAGGCAATCCTTCATGAAACTCCGCCTCCTTGCGCTTTCCGTGCTCATCGTCGCCACCACCGGCTGCTCGACGATCACGCAAGATTCCAGTCAATCGCTGGCATTGACTTCGTCCTATCAAGGCCAGCCGGTCGAGGCCGAGTGCAAGCTCTCGAATGACAAGGGCCAATGGAACTCCAAGACTCCATCCAATGTCATGGTGCGCAAGTCAAACGAAGATCTGGATGTAACCTGCAAGAAGGACGGCGTGCCTGATGGCTTGCTGAAGGCGGTTTCCCGGGCCGCTGGATCGATGTGGGGCAACATCATCTTTGGTGGCGGGATTGGAGCCATCATTGATCACAACAAGGGGACGGGCTATGACTACCCGAACCAGTTGCCGGTGCGAATGGGCGAATCAGTGGTGGTAGACAAGAAAACCGAGAACCCCCAACCCGTGGCGCAAGCCAAATAAATCGACGCCGGAGTTTCGTAACCGGAACAGGATCGACAGTCGCCGTCCGCGCCACTACAGTTGATTCATCGACCGGCGCACAGAACTCATTGATGGCGGCGCAGGTCGAATCCGCGAAGCCCGCCCCGTGCGGGCTTCGTCTTTTTCGGGGCGACTCGAGTGATTTCAAGGTGCCC
>NZ_PVLQ01000105.1 GCF_002980595.1 Malikia granosa | reverse complement strand
ACGTACAGGATGGCGTTGACCACCTCGAAGTTGTCCAGCCGCACGTTGCCCCGCTGGCGTGGCAGCAGTGGAGCGATCTGTTCGAATTGCTCGCGAGTCAGTTGCATCGCAACAGTTTCGAGCCAAGTCCACTGCCTTGTCAACTTGCGTTAACAGGCCCTAGGTTCGGATCTTGCATCACCTCAGCCCACCTTCAAGACGGTCGGGCCTCACCGGCTCGGCGGCTTGGCCGCACGGGCGATCGCCACCGAGCCCAGCACGCCGCCAGCCGGGTCGGCGACGACCGCAAAGCTCATCTCCACATAGCGTGTCTCGCCGGAACCATGCAAGGCCTTGGTCAGCGTCGGCTGGCCGGCATGTTTCGTCCGGCCCGCCGCGATGGCCCGGTGGTAGCCGGCCCAGTGCGGCGCGCGCAGGCGCTCGGGAATGATCAGGTCCAGGCTTTGCCCCAGGGCCTGGCCGGCGGTGAAACCGAACAACTGCTCGGCAGCGAGGTTCCAGCGGCGGATGAGCCCCTCGCGGTCGGCGTAGATGATGGCATCGGCGCTTTGCTCGAGAATGGCCGAGCACAGGGACGGATCGGGGTTCAAGGCGGGCTCCTTTATGCTGGCATTCTATCGACAGGGCGACGGTGACCGCACGGCAAGGCCGCCCATCGAAATCGTGCTGCAATCCAGGTCAGCTCCAACCCAGTGAGACTCATCCATGCAATGTCCTGTCTGCCCCGACACCCTGCTCGCCATGACCGAGCGCCAGGGGATTGAAATCGACTACTGCCCGAAATGCCGCGGCATCTGGCTCGACCGCGGCGAGCTCGACAAGCTGATCGAGCGCAGCGCCGAGGCCCAGTCTGCCTCCCAGCCCCAGCCGGCTCCCCAGCCGCAAGCGCCGCAGCAGGCCTACCACCAGGAGGCACCGCGCGACTTCCGCTATTCGGACTTCGGCAAGGACCGGCACCATTCCGGCCATTACCAGCAGGGCTACTACCCGCAGAAAAAGAAGAAGTCCTGGCTCAGCGAGCTGTTCGACGACTGATAGTTGCTGCTCTGCGGGCCAGGGCCGGACCGCGGTCCGGCCCGGCGCTCACTTGCCGAGGTACTTGCTGCCGATAGCGTGGACCTCGGCCGCCAGCTTGGTGCCGTCCAGGCCCTTGGCGGTGGCCTGCTTGATCCAGTCGGCCTCGACGCTGGCCGATGCCTTGACCATGGCCTTGTAGTCGGCGTCCTTGATCGTCAGCGCCTTGTTGCCCTGGGCGATCATCTTCTTGCGTGCCTCGGCGTTGCCCTGGTCCCAGACCTTGCCCGCGAGATCGACCAGCACCTGGCCGCTGTGCTTGTCGATCACGGCCTTGAGCTCGGGATCGAGCTTGTCGTACTTGGCCTTGTTCATGAGCACCGCCATCGGTGTCTGCGAGAAGCCGGGCTGGTTGGCCGCGCCCTCGATGTGGTACTTGGTGACCTCGTCGATCTTGGTGGCGGGCAGCACCTCCCAGGGCGCCATCGCGCCATCGATCACGCCCTTCGAGATGCCCTCGGTCACGGCCGCCACCGGCATGTTGACCGGGGTGCCGCCGAGCGCGGTCAGGAACAGCGAGGTGAAGCGCGACGGGCTGCGCAGCTTCAGGCCCTTGAGGTCTTCTGTCGTCATGACCGGCTTGCTGGCGGTGCTGATGACGACGTTCGATGCCGAGAAGATGGCCAGCACCTTGAAGTCCTTGAAGTCATCCATGCCGTGCTTCTGCGTGTACTCCCACATGGCGCGCGAGCCAGCCAGGCCGTCGGGCGGCAGGGTGAAGGGCAGCTCGAGCGCCTCGGTGCGCGGGAAGCGGCCGGTCGAGTAGCTCGGCGAGGTCCAGACCACGTCGGCGACGCCGTTCTTGACCTGGTCGGCCAGTTGCGGCGGGGTGCCGCCGAGCTGCAGCGCCGGGTAGAGCTGGCACTTCATCTTGCCGCCCGAATCCTTCTCGATCGCGGCGCACCAGGGTTCGGCCACGCCCTTGTGGAAGTTCGAGTTCGACGCCAGGAAATGCGAGAACTTGATCGTGACCTGCTGGGCCTGGGCCGTGGTCGCGGCCATCAGAAAGGGAGCGGCGCTTGCCAGCGCGGCGAGCAACTTGGAATTGAATTTCATGCTTGTCTCCTGTGGGTTTGCGCAACGAGGGAATGGCGGCTCTGCGGCCGCTTGTGATCGGTCAGACGAATTCGGGCTCAGGCGGCGGCATGGGTCGGCGCCACGGGCGTGATCGCCTGCCTGTCCGCGCCTGGCGGCTGCAGCGGCGCGGCGTCCTGGCCGCGCGCGAGCCGGAAGGCCTGCTTGAGCAGGTCGAGGTCGCCGATGTGGTTGGCCAGCAGCAGCACCAGGCGCGCGTTCATGACATGGCTCTGCTCGGTGCTCAGGCCCTGGTGGGCCTCGATCAGCGCCTCGTACATGTCGTCGTAGTTCAGCGGGGTGACTTGGGTGTTGAGCATGGGGTTCTCCGGTTCGGGCTCAGGCGGCGGTGGCGACTGCGACTGCGACTGCGACTGCGACTGCGGCTGCGACTGCGGCTGCGGCTGCGCGGGACTGGGCGGTAGCGGTGGCCAGCGCGGCGCGCACGGCGGCTTCGCTCG
This sequence comes from Malikia granosa, assembly GCF_002980595.1. Lineage (GTDB taxonomy): Bacteria > Pseudomonadota > Gammaproteobacteria > Burkholderiales > Burkholderiaceae_C > Malikia > Malikia granosa. Next base: position 14,853 of record NZ_PVLQ01000105.1, on the reverse strand, counting down.
GCTGGCGCCAGCGCGCGGCCACATGCTGGTCCGGGCGGATCAGGTAGGCGCAACCCGGGCTGGCGTCCAGGCGCTGGGCGACCAGGCCCTGCACATCGAGCAGGTCGCGGCCGATCGAGATCGTGCGAACATGCTCGAGGGCCTGGGTCCATGCAGGTGCATCGCCGAACACCAGCAGCGTGAAGTCGGCGCCAGTCTCGCGCAGCAGCCAGCTGGCCTGGCCGTCGGCGCGCTGCACCGGGGCGTCGGTCAGCACGGCGCCCGGCACCATCTTGCCGGCGAAGGCATCGACATCTGGCGTGTTGAGCGCCGAGCCATGCAGGGTGGCCGGCACCGACAGGCGGCCACTGTTGACCAGGCGACGGGCAAACTCGTGCTCGCGTGCCAGTCCCAGCGTGACGTCGCGGAACAGCCGGCTGATCTCGCTCTTGGGCGTGATGAAGTCGGTGGCGCGGGTCGAGTTGCGGATGTTCTCGTCGGCCGCGTACTCGCGCTCGGGGCCGTAGCTCTGCAGCAGCTCGACGCCGGCGCGGCCCTTGAGCACCCAGTCCAGCTTCCAGGCCAGGTTGTCGGCATCCTGCACGCCGCTGTTGGCGCCACGGGCACCGAAGGGCGAGACGCCATGCGCGCAGTCGCCCGCGAACACCACCCGGCCATGCACGAACTGGTCCATGCGCAGGCAGGCGAAGGTATAGACGCTGGCCCATTCGAGCGTGAACTCGGTGTCCTGGCCCAGCAGCGCCTTGACACGCGGGATGATGTTCTCGGGCTTCTTCTCCTGTTCCGGGTCGGCGTCCCAGCCGAGCTGGAAGTCGATGCGCCAGACGTTGTCGGGCTCGCGGTGCAGCAGCACGCTCTGGTTCGGGTGGAAGGGCGGGTCGAACCAGAACCAGCGCTCGGTCGGGAAGTCGGCCGTCATCTTGACGTCGGCGATCAGGAAGCGGTCCTGGAAGATGCGGCCCTTGCTCTCGAGGCCCATCAGCTGGCGCATGGTCGAGCGCGAGCCGTCGCAGGCCAGCACCCAGCCGGCGTCGATCCGGTAGCTGCCCTCGGGGGTGTCGATGCCGAGCAGCGCGCCGTCGTCGCGCGGCTCGATGCCGCTGACCTTGTTGTCCCAGCGGATCTCGATATTGGGCAGCTGCAGGCAGCGCTCGACCAGGTAGGCCTCGCAGTAGTACTGCTGCAGGTTGATGAAGGCCGGGCGCTCGTGGCCGTCCTCGGGCAACAGGTTGAACTGGTAGACCTGTTCGTCGCGCAGGAAGACCTTGCCCAGGTTCCAGGACACGCCCTTGTCGACCATCGGGTCGCCGACGCCGAGGCGGTCCCAGATCTCGAGCGTGCGCTTGGCAAAGCACAGCGCGCGCGAGCCGATCGAGAGCCGGTGGTCGTTGTCGAGCAGCAGCACCGGCTGGCCGCGCTGGGCCAGGTCGATCGCCAGCGTCAGGCCGACCGGGCCGGCACCGACGATGACGACCGGATGATGGACCGGACGCTCGGCGTCCTGGTCGGGCGAGCGCTGGTAGGCGAACTCGATCGCCTGCACCTGGGCGCCGTCGCCGCGGAAGGGATAGTGGGAAAGGTCTTCGCGTTTCATGTCTTGCCTCTGCTGGGTGAAAGCCACCGCATCGATGGCTGTGTTGGATCCGGGCAAAGCTCCGCCCTGCCGGCCGCGCAAGGCGCTGCCGGCGGCAGTGGAGTCGGAATTCAGCGCCGGCTGCTCAAGGAGCCCACGCCTTGGGCATCAGCCCTCGAGCGCCAGCCACATCTGGCGGTCGCGCTCGGCGGTCCAGATGCGCGGGTGCTGGTGCTCGGTCGCCTCGTCATAGGCGCGGGTCACGTCGAACGGCATGCAGTGGTTGAAGATGACCCAGTGGCCGTATTTCGGCTGCAGCCTGGCGAAGGTCTCCTCGTAGACCGCGCGCAGGTCCTTGCCGGCGGCGGCACCGGCCTGCACGCTCTCGTACAGGTCCTGGATGAAGTCGCGCGTACCCTGCAGGCCGGCCTGCACCTGCTCAGGGGTGGTCAGCGCGGCGCCGCGGCCGGGCACGAGCTTCTCGGGCTTGAGCGCGGCGACGTTGTCGAGCGTCTGCGGCCAGTCCTTGAAGTAGGCGTCGCCCGCGTAGGGGGTGGCGTCGAACTCGACCAGATCGCCCGAGAACAGGATCTTCTCGGACGGAATCCAGGCCACGGTGTCGCCCTTGGTGTGGCCGCGGCCGAGCTGGATCAGCTGCACCTCGAGCTTGCCGAGCCAGATGCTCATCCTGCCCTCGAAGGTCATGGTCGGCCAGGTCAGGCCTTCCGGGATGCTCTCGACGTTCTGGAACAGGCGCGGAAAGCGGCCGATCTCGCTGTCCTTGTCGAACTGGCCGCGCTCGACCACCAGGTCGTAGGTGTCGCGGCTGGCGATGATCTGCTCGCCGCCCTCGGCCATGTAGGCGGAGGCACCCAGCACGCGCACCGCGTGGTAATGGCTCATCACCACGTACTTGATCGGCTTGTCGGTGATCTCGCGGATGCGGCGGATCACGTCCTGCGCCATCACCGGCGTGGCCTGGGTGTCGATCACCATCACGGCGTCGTCGCCAATGATGATGCCGGTGTTCGGGTCGCCCTCGGCGGTATAGGCGTAGGCATGCTCGGACAGCTTCTCGAAGGTGACTTTCTTTTCTTCGAGGTCGGCGGCGGAAGCGAAGGTCTTGCTGCTCATGGCGGTTCCAGGTTGAAATTCGTCAATGACGAACGTGTTTAACGAAATGACTGACCGCGATGGTAGCCAAAATATTCGTCATTGACAAACCAATTCACTTAGGTAAAAACCCTTGGCCATTGACCCTTGATCCTTGGCCCCCCTCGCCTTCTGCGCCGACAATAGGCCCATGGTCAGAACTTCCGCATCGCACAAGCCGCCCGCCGCCCCCAGCTTGCCAAGCCAGGAAGCGGGCGAAACCCGCACCTCGCGCGGCATCCAGAGCGTCGAGGTCGGCGGCCAGCTGCTCAAGGCGCTGGCGCACACCGGACGGCGCATGGCATTGAAGGACCTCGCGCGCGAGGCCGACATGACGCCGGCCAAGGCCCACCCTTACCTGGTGAGCTTCGGCAAGCTCGGGCTGATCGAGCAGGACCCGGTCAGCGGCCACTACGGCCTGGGGCCGCTGGCAATGCAGCTCGGCCTGATCAGCCTGCAGCAGGTCGACCCGGTCCGGCTCGCGATTGCCGCCCTGCCAGGGCTGGCGCACAAGCTCGGCTGCACCATGTCGGTGGCGGTCTGGGGCGGGCTGTCGCCGATCATCATCCGGGTCGAGGAAGGGCCGACGCCGGTGCATATCTCGATGCGCCACGGCAGCGCGGCCTCGATGCGCCATACCGCGACCGGCAAGGTGTTCGCGGCCCTGCGCCCGGCCGAGGAGGTCGCGCAGGCGCTGGCGCGCGAGGGCCATGCCGGCGCGCTGGACGAGCCCGGCTTCGCGGCGGAATTGCAGGCGGTGCGCCAGGGCGGCCTGAGCCGGGTACAGGACGAGCTGCACCTGGGCATCAGCGGGCTGGCGGCGCCGGTGTTCGACGGCTTCGGCCGGTTGGCGCTGGTGATCGCCGCGATCGGGCCCACCGCGAGCATGCAGCTCGATGAGGCCAGCCCGCAGGCGCTGACCCTCAAGCAGGCCAGCCAGTCGATCAGCGAACGGCTGGGCGCGCGGCGGCTCGAGTCAGACTGAGTCGGCGCCAGCCAGGCGCTGGCGGCTGCCGCCCGCATCAGGTCGCGGCGGCGGCACTCAGCGCCAGGGCGCGCTGGCCTCGACCAGGCCGGCGATCGAGCGCTCCAGCGCCAGCAGCGCCGGCTCGAGCTCCTCCTGGCCGCGGTCAATCGCCTCCTCGAGCGCGGCGGCCGACTGCATCAGCCCGCTCGCGCACAGGAAGCCCGCGCTGCCGCGCAGAGTGTGCATGCGACGGGCAGCAGCCTCGCGCTCGCCGCGCGCGAGCTCGCCCCGGACCTGGCGCACGGCATCGCGGTGCTCGGCGACGAACATCGCGAGCAGGTCGAGGAAGATCTCGCGGTCGCCACCCAGGCGCTGCGCGGCGCGCTCAGTGTCGAGTCCGGCAATGGCTGGAAAGCCGGTCGCACCGGCCGGCTTCGCGGCGCCTGGCTTGGCGTTTGCAGGTACTGCGGCTGGCGCGCAGGCGCCCGGCGCTGGCAAGGCCGCCGGCCCGCCTGGCGCAGGGGGCGGCACAGGCCGGACTTCGGAGCCCGGGACGGACGGCCGGGGCCGGACCCATTGCGACAGCAGGGTCACCATCTGCTCGAGGTCCATCGGCTTGGGCAGCACCTCGTTGGCGCCGGCCGCGCGCGCGGCGGCCTGCTGCTCCTCGCGCACGCCGGCGGTGAAGGCGATCACTGGCAGCTCGCGCAGGCCCAGCTCGCTGCGGATCAGGCGGGTCGCGCTCAGGCCGTCGAGCACCGGCATCTGGATGTCCATCAGCACCGCATCGAAGGCGTCCGGGCCCGACCTGAGCCGCTGCAGCGCCTGCTGGCCATCGGCCGCCAGGGTCGCGCTCGCGCCCTCGAGCTGCAGCGCGCGCTCGACCAGGTCGCGGTTCATCGCGCTGTCGTCGACCACCAGGACATGGGCGCCGAGCAGGCGCGGCGCGGATGGCCCGGGCGGCGCGCGGCGCGCGGCGGGCTCGCAGGCCAGCGCGGTGCGCTCGAAGGGCAGCTCGAACCAGAACTGGCTGCCCTGGCCGGGCTGGCTCTCGGCGCCGATCTCGCCGCCCATCAGCTCGACCAGGCGCTTGCAGATCGACAGGCCCAGCCCGGTGCCGCCGAAGCGCCGGCCAATGCCGGCATCGGCCTGGGTGAAGGGCGAGAACAGGCGCTCGAGCGCCTCGGGCGCGATGCCGATGCCGCTGTCGCTGACCTCGAAGCGCAGCCAGAGGCTGCCCTGCTCCTGCTCGGTCACGCGCACGCGCAGCTCGACGCGGCCCTGCTCGGTGAACTTGACCGCGTTGCCGAGCAGGTTGAGCAGGATCTGCTCGAGCCTGAGCCCGTCGCCGAGCAGCGGCCCGGGATCGGGCTGCGGCGCCTGCAGCTGCAGGCTCAGGCCCTTGGAGCGGGCGACCTGGCCCATCAGGCTGTCGACATTGGCCAGCAGCGCGGCAAGCTCGAACGGACGCGGCTCCAGGCGCAGCTGACCGGCCTCGATCTTGGACAGGTCGAGCACGTCGTTGAGGATGGCCAGCAGCGACTGGCCGGCACTGCGGATGCGCTCGACCATCTCGCGCTGGCGGCCCGACAGCGGCTCGCGCTCGAGCACCTGGGCCAGCCCGAGCACGGCATTCATCGGGGTCCGGATCTCGTGGCTCATGTGGGCCAGGAACTCGCTCTTGGCGGCATTGGCCGCCTCGGCCTCGTCATAGGCCTGCTGCAGCTCATGTTCGTAGCGCTTGCGTTCGCTGATGTCGCGCGCCACCGCCAGCACCTCGACGAAGCGGCCGTCGGCGCTCAGCAGCGGACTGAACATGATCTCGACCCAGAGGCTGGTGCCGCTGCGGTGGCGCAACTCGATCTCGGCCCGGAAGCCCTCGAGTGGCAGCTGGACCGCCTGGCGCTCGCGCAGCGACTGGAAATAGGCCTGGACGGTCTGGCTGGAGGCCGGCGTCAGCAGCTGGTCCAGGCTCTGGCGCATGACCTCGTCGACGCGGTAGCCGCACAGCTTCTCGACCGAGGGGCTGACATAGGTGTAGCGGCCGTCGATGTCGAGCGTCACGATCACGTCGATCGCGTTCTGTGCAATCAGGCGGTGCCGCTCCTGGCTGATGCGCAGCCGCTCCTCGATCTCGCGCCGCTCGGTGATGTCCTCCACCAGCACCAGGCAGAGCGCGGGGCGCTGCAGCCCTTCCTGCACCGGCGCGCCGCTCAGGCTGGCCCAGACCGTGGCGCCGTCGGGTCGCCGGTAGCGCTTGACCAGCTTGAGGCTGGAGACCTCGCCGGCCAGCAAACGGGCCATGCCGGCGCGGCTCTGCGCGACATCGTCCGGGTGGGTGAACTGCAGCGGGTCCTGGCCCTCGAGCGCGGCCGGACTGCGCCCGACCATCTCGGCAAAGCGCGCATTGGACTCGACGATGCGGCCGTCGCGCGCATCGACCAGCACCGCGCCGAGCGCCGCCTGCTCGAACATGACGCGAAAGCGCGCCTCGGCCGCGCGCTGGGCCTGCAGCAGGGCCAGCTGCTGCGCCTGCCGGTCGCGGCGCCAGGCCTGGTAGCCGGCGCTGTAGACCAGCAGCAGGCCCAGCCCCATGACCAGGGCCACGACCCAGGACATGGTGCGCACGCCGGCATAGGCCTCGACCTCGTCGATCTCGGCGATCATCAGCCAGGAGCTGCCGGCCACGGCGGCGGAATAGGCCAGCACCGGCTGGCGGCGGTAGTCGCGTCCGCCGGCGATGATGCCGCGCTCGCCCTTGACCGCGCGCGCGGCCGGCAGGTCGGGCGTGCCCAGGGACTGGCTCAGGGTCAGCGCGGCATCGCGCCGATGGCGCAGCGGCGTCAGGAACAGCACCTGCTCGCCTTCGCGCCGCACCAGATAGGTCTCGGCGGTGCGGGTCGGCACCGGCCAGGACTCGACCAGCGGATAGAGGTCGCGATCGGCGCGCCAGTTCACGTAGACGACGGCCAGCGGCGGCCGGCCCGGACGGCCCAGCGGTGCGAGCAGCCCGTAATGGGCCGCGCCGTCGGCCTGGCGCTGCAGGTCGACCAGCTCGATGCGCGGCTGGCGCGCGATGTCGCGCACCCGCTCGGACAGCTCGCCATGACGCACATCGCCGACCGACAGCATCATGGCTCCGCCCGGCTCCAGGATTGCCAGCCCTTCCCAGGCGCGCACGCGGGCCAGCTCGGCCATGCGTGCCTTGATCTGCTCGCGCAGCACGGCATCGCGGCGATCGCGGCGCAGCCATTGCTCGAACAGCAGCTCAAGCTGCGAGTGGCCGGAGAAGTACAGCTCGGCATCGAGCCGCCGCTCGGCCAGCGAGTCCTCGATCTGCTGGCGCTTCTGCTCGGCGATCACCGCCAGCGTGCGGTGGGTCTCGTCGCGCACCTGCTGGCTCAGGTAGCGGTAGCCGAAAGCCCCCACCAGCATGATCAGCAGCGTGAGCGCCAGCAACGGCAGCGCAAAGCGCAGCCAGGTCTTGCGGCCAGGCATCATCCCGCACCGCCTGCAGCAGGCATCTCGGCCTTGTCCCGATCCCAGGCGCAACAGCGGCCCTCCCGGTCCGAGGACAGGCAAGCAGGCGGCATCAGCAGGGGTTTTCTGCACATGGTCTTCATACTAGCAAATCAGAGCCGCGAAAATCGGTGCAATCTGCCATTACTGCCAAGCCGAGCCGGAATCTGGCGGCCAGTCGCAGCGCCCGGGCCCGGCCTGAGCGCCGGCCCCGACAGCAATAGGCGCACCAGGGAAATGGGCAAACCGCTATGATCCCACCCCTTCCCCCCGTTCCACCCCTCAAGCCAAAGACCAAGAGATGAGCCAGGCCAGCGCAAACTTGTCCCGCGAAGCGACGGCGCAGCACGCCACGGCACGCGAACCGATCGAGGCCGGCGATCCGGCAAGCGACGCCCGCGCGCTGCGGCGCTGCCTGGGCCAGTTCCCGACCGGCGTGACGGTCGTGACCGCGCGCAACGGCGAGCGCCTGGTCGGCATGGCGGTCAACTCCTTCGCGGCGGTCTCGCTGGTCCCGCCGCTGGTGCTGTGGTCGATCCGGCGCGAATCCTCCAGCGCGCAGGATTTCCTGCAGGCCGGCCATTACGCGGTCAGCGTGCTGGCCGACGACCAGGTCGAGCTCTCGCAGCTGTTCGGCTCCTCGCACCCGGAGCGCTTCGAGCGCACGCGCTGGCAGGCCGGACTGCACGGGGCGCCGCTGATCGAGGGCGCGATCGCCCACCTCGAATGCCGGCTCGAGCAGGTGCACGAGGGCGGCGACCACCTGATCCTGGTCGGCCATGTCGAGCGCTATGCGCGCTTCGAGGGTGCGCCGCTGCTGTTCACCCAGGGGCATTACGGCGTCGCCCAGGAGCATCCGGCACTGGCCGAAACCCTCCCGCCCAGCGGCCCGGATGCAGCGCCCCTGTTGTCCGACGCCGAGCTGCTGCGCCAGCTGGTCTATGCCAGCCAGCGCCTGTCGCTGGATTTCGAGTCGCACCGGCAGGCGCTCGGCCTGGACATGCCGATGTCGCGCCTGCTCAACCGCCTGCTCGAGGGTGCCTGCGAGCGGGCCGAGCTCGGCCGCGCCACCTACCTGGAGCCGGAAGAAGTCGCCGACGGCCTGGCCGGACTGGAACAGCAGGGGCTGCTGTGCCACCGCGACGACGGGCAGGTCGAGCTCAGCGCGGCAGGACGCGAACGCCAGGCCGCCATCTCCGGGTCGGCCGGCCACTACATGAAGGACAAGCTGGGCCAGATCGCCGAGGCCGACCTCGCCGCCTTCAAGCGGGTGCTGCTGGCCCTGGGCCAGGACTGAGCCAGCGCCCTTCGCTTCGGCCTTGAAGCGGAGCGGCAATTGCGGCCTAATGATCCTGTCGATTCATAGCCAGGAGGAAGATCATGAGCCTTGCCAAGATTGCCGCCGCGGCGCTGTGTGCCAGCGCCCTCGTGGCCCCATGCTGGGCCGAGAAGCCCGACTGGGCCGGCGGCCCAGGACACAAGCGCGAGCCGATGCATGAGCAGATGCGCGAGTCCCAAGGACCCGGTCACGGCGCCTACCAGGATGGCCACCAGGAGCGGGGCTACGGCCCCAGGCATGAACAGGTCCGGCCCGGCAAAGCTGTCCTGCCGCCGGGCGCCAGCGGCGCGAAGTTCGGCGACCGGCAGCGCGAATCGGTGCGCGACTACTTCGAGCCCCGGGTCCGGGCCGGCCGCTGCCCGCCCGGACTGGCCAAGAAGCACAACGGCTGCCTGCCACCCGGCCAGGCCAGGAAATGGGCGATCGGACAGGCGCTGCCGCGCGAGCTGGTGCGCTATCCGCTGCCGGTCGAGCTCAAGCGCGAGCTCGGTCGCCCGCCGGCCGGCTATGAATATGTGCGCGTCGACAACGACATCCTGCTGCTGATCATCGGCACCGGCATGGTCGTCGACGAGATCGAGAACCTGGGCGGCTTCTAGGGCACCAGGCGAAACGGGCTGCCTGGGCAGCCCGCCTTGCCGGACGCGGCCCATGCGGGCCGCGCACAACCGCGATCAGTCGCCGTGACCCGGCGAATGACGCCTTTCCTGCGACTGGTTGTTGCTGCCGACATGGGACTCGCGGTCGCTGCGGCTCTCGGGCGTGCGATGGCCCTGGTTGAGCTGGGTCGCATCCTGCTCGCCCATCTTGTTGTGGTCGTTCTCGACCTTGCGGGCATGGGGTTCCTGCTGGTCGGCTGGGCTCTGGTTCTTCGTCATACTCGACTCCCACGTTGGATAAAGCAAAAATGATCAGTGGACAGCGCTAACTTACCGCAAGCCGGGCGGCTGCGCTAGCCCCCTGGCCAGTCCGTGGGAGATGGCAGGGCCGGTTCAGGCCGGCTGGCGGCCGGCGCGCCAGGCGCCGAACAGCGCGATCAGGCCCGGCACCAGGATCAGGGCCCAGATGATCTTGCTCAGGTTGGCCTGGACCCAGGGCATGTTGCCGAACAGGTAGCCCGCCAGCGTCAGGCCGCAGACCCAGAGCAGGCCGCCAGCGACGTTGTAGGCGGTGAACTTGGGGCGCGACATCGCGGCCACGCCGGCGACGAAGGGCGCGAAGGTGCGGATGAAGGGCATGAAGCGGGCCAGGATGATGGTGATGCCGCCATAGCGCTCGTAGAAGGCATGGGCCTGCTCGAAGGCGCGCTTGTTGAAGAAGCGCGAGTCCTCCCACTGGAAGACCTTGGGGCCGAAGTAGCGCCCGATCTGGTAGTTGAGCTGGTCGCCCAGTATCGCCGCGAGCACCAGCAGCCCCATGGCCAGCGGCAGGCTGATCAGGCCCGCGCCCGCGAGCGCGCCGACGATGAACAGCAGCGAGTCGCCCGGCAGGAAGGGCATGACGACCAGGCCGGTCTCGACGAAGACGATCAGGAACAGCAGCGCATAGACCCAGGCGCCATAGCTGGCGACGAAGGCCTGCAGATGCTTGTCGACATGGAGGATGAAATCGATCAGGAAGGGAATGATGTCCATGATGCGAGATTATCCAGCCTCCCGATGACAAAAGCGGCCAGACGGCCGGCCACCTACAATCCAAGGGTGAATTCCAGCTCCAGCGCCCATCCCCTGCCCGACTCCGGGCCATCTGCCGCCGCGCCAGTGCCGCGGCGCCCGATCCGCGAACTGCCCGACGAGTTGATCAGCCAGATCGCCGCCGGCGAGGTGGTCGAGCGCCCGGCCTCGGTGGTGCGCGAGCTGGTCGACAACGCGCTCGATGCCGGTGCGCACCAGATCACGCTGCGGCTGCTCGCCGGCGGCGTGCGGCTGATCTCGGTCGAGGACGATGGCAGCGGCATCCCGCGCGAGGAGCTGACCTCCGCGCTCAAGCGCCATGCGACCAGCAAGATCAGCAATCTGGCCGAGCTCGAAGCGGTCCACACCATGGGTTTTCGCGGCGAGGCGCTGGCGGCGATCCACTCGATCGCCGATGTCAGTCTGCTGTCGCGCGAGGCCGGCGGCGAGGACGGCCATGCCTGGATGCTGCACGGGCGCACCGGCGAGCTGTCGCCAGCCGCGCGCACCCATGGCACCACCGTCGAGGTGCGCGAGCTGTTCTACGCCACGCCGGCGCGGCGCAAGTTCCTCAAGACCGATGCCACCGAGCTCGCGCATTGCCTGGAGGCGGTGCGCCGCCATGCGCTGGCGCGGCCCGAGGTCGGCTTCGCGGTCTGGCACGAGGGCAAGCTGATCGAGCAATGGCGCGCCTGCCACCAGGACGACCCGCAGGCCGCGCTGGCGCAGCGCCTGGGCGACCTGCTGGGGCAGGAGTTCCTGGCGCAGAGCCTGGCGCTGGACTGGCAGGGCCAGGGCATCCGGGTCTGGGGCCGGACCGGGCTGCCCGACGCGGCGCGCGCGCGCGCCGACCGCCAGTTCGCCTATGTCAATGGCCGCTTCGTGCGCGACAAGGTGATCAGCCATGCCGCGCGCAGCGCCTACGAGGACGTGCTGCACGGCCAGCGCCAGCCCAGCTACGCGCTGTTCATCGAGATCGATCCGACCCGGGTCGACGTCAACGTGCATCCGACCAAGATCGAGGTGCGCTTTCGCGACGGGCGCGAGGTACACCAGGCGGTGCGCCACGCGATCGAGAATGCGCTGGCCAAGCCGCGCTCGGCGGCGGGCACAGAAGCGGCCGGCCCAGCCGACCCGGCAGCCCAGGGAGCGGCATCCGGCCTGGGCGCCATGGCCGAGGCCGGACCCCAGCCGGCCATGCCACGGGTCCAGCTCGGACTCGGCATCCAGCAGCCGCCCGCCGCGAACCCGAACCCGAACTGGCATCCGGCCTGGAGCCGGCCCGAGCCGGTCGGCCACCAGGTCAAGGACCTGTCGCTGCTCTGGCAGGCGGGGCACGCACGGGAGTCGGCCGCCGCCACACTGGACGGACAGGCCGGCGCGGCGACTGCCTTCGAGCCCGGCCAGCCAGCCGAGCGGCAGCAGCCGGCAGCCCAGCTGCACGCGGCCAGGCCATCGATTGACCCGTCGCTGACGGCGGCGCAGCCGCTGCAGTCCAGCGCCGTCCCGACCTCCGGTGCCGATGCGGTCGAGCCGCCGCACAGCGGCCACTGGCCGCTGGGCCGCGCGATCGCGCAGCTGCACGGCATCTACATCCTGGCCGAGAACGCGCAGGGCCTGGTGCTGGTCGACATGCATGCGGCGCACGAGCGCATCGTCTACGAGAAGCTCAAGCAGCAGTTCGAGGCCAGCCCGGACGCCGGCCTGCAGAGCCAGCCGCTGCTGATTCCGGCCACCTTCGCCGCCACGCCACAGGAGATCGCGACGGCCGAAGGCTGCGCCGAGCAGCTGCGCCAGCTGGGACTGGAGATCTCGCCCTTCTCGCCGCAGACGCTGGCGCTGCGCGCGGTGCCGGCCGCGCTGGCCCAGGGCGACGGGGTCGAGCTCGCGCGCAGCGTGCTGGCCGAACTCGCGCAGCACGAGGCCTCGACCGTGGTGCAGCGCGCGCGCAACGAGCTGCTCGCGACCATGGCCTGCCATGGCGCAGTGCGCGCCAGCCGGCGCCTGACGCTGGAGGAAATGAACGGCCTGCTGCGCCAGATGGAGACCACCGAACGCAGCGACCAGTGCAACCACGGCCGCCCGACCTGGCGCCAGCTCAAGCTGAGCGAACTCGATGCGCTGTTCCTGCGCGGACGCTGACACATGAAACTCGCCAACCCGCGCTCGATCTCGCCCACCCTGCTGGTCCTGCTGCTGTCACTGCTGATGGGGCTGCAGCCGATCGCGACCGACCTCTACCTGCCCTCGCTGCCGGAACTGACGCGCAGCCTGGGCGGCAGCATGGCGCAGGCCCAGCTCACCCTGACCTCGCTGCTGCTGGGCTTTGGCCTGTCGCAGCTGGTCTGGGGCCCGCTGTCGGACCGCTTCGGCCGCCGCCTGGTACTGATCAGCGGCATGGGCCTGTTCACGCTGGCATCGATCGGCGCGGCGCTGGCCGGCTCGATGCAGGGACTGGTCGGCTGGCGCGGCCTGCAGGGCCTGGCCATGGGCGCCTCGATGATGGGTGCGCGCGCCGTGATCCGCGACCTCTACCAGCCCGCCGAAGGCGCGCGCGTGATGTCCAAGGCGCTCGGCGGACTCGGGCTGATCGCCTGCTTCAGCGGTCCGCTGGGCGGCTGGCTGGCGCAGCATCTGGGCTGGCGCGCGGCGCTGGGCGGGGTCGCGCTGTTTGGCGCCGTCGTGCTCGCGATGCTGCTGTGGCGCCAGCCCGAGACGCTGCAGCAACCCGACCGCGACGCGCTCAAGCCGACCCGCCTGCTGGGCAACTGGGGCCTGATCCTGCGCCACCCGACCTTCTGGTGCCAGGCCATGATCTCGGCCTTCTCCTTCGGCGGGCTGTTCACCTTCCTGTCGCTGGCCACCTTCGTCTTCAGCAGCGATCTCGGACTGAGCCAGTCGGCCTTCGGCCTGGTGATGCTCTCGATGTCGCTGCTCTACATCGCCGGCACCTTCGTCTGCCGCCGCCTGCTGACACGTTTCGGGCTGCGCCGCACGATCGCGATCGCCGGCGGACTGAGCCTGACCGGCGGGCTGGGGCTGGCGCTGGCCACCTGGCTGGAGCTCGCCTCGGCCTGGGCAACAGCGCTGCCTTTCGGGCTCTACATCATGGCGCATGGCATCCACCAGCCCTGCGCGCAGACCGGCTCGATCGCGCCGTTTCCGCAGGCGGCAGGCACGGCATCGGCCTGGGGCGGCTGCCTGGCGATGGTGATGGCGTTCGGCAACGGCCAGACCCTGGGCTGGCTGATCAGCCACGACTGGGTCACGCCGCGGCTGGCGCTGGGCTGGGGCGTGCTGTTCTGGGCCGCGCTGGTCGCGCTCAATGCCTGGACCGCGGTGCAGCGCCATGGCGAGGTACGCACGCCGCTCAAGCGCCTGGGCTGATCCAGGCTGAACCGATGTGATGCCTCCTGACAAGACCCAAGTGCCAGCCGAGATGACCCCTGCCCCCTGTTCCACCCTGGACCGCCGTCCCGGCTGGCTGGCGATTGCCGGCCCGACCGCCTCGGGCAAGACCGCGCTGGCGCTCGCGCTGGCGCAGCGCTGGCCGGTCGAGATCATCAGCGTCGACTCGGCGCTGGTGTTTCGCGGCATGGACATCGGTACCGCCAAGCCCAGCGCGGCGGAACTGGCCAGCGTGCCGCATCACCTGATCGACATCCGCGATCCGCTGCAAGCCTACAGCGCAGCCGAATTCGTGCGCGATGCCAGCGCCCTGCTGGACCAGATCCAGGCACGCGGCAAGCTGCCGCTGCTGGTGGGCGGCACCATGCTCTATTTCAAGGCGCTGTTCGAGGGGCTGGACAAGATGCCGCCGGCCCAGCCCGCGCTGCGCGCCGCCATCGAGGCCGAGGCTGGCGAACTGGGCTGGCCGGCGCTGCATGCGCGCCTGGGCCAGGTCGACCCGCTGACGGCCGCGCGCCTGTCGCCCAACGACAGCCAGCGCATCGGCCGCGCGCTCGAGGTCTGGCGCGCCAGCGGCCGGCCGATCTCGGCCTTCCACACCCGGGACAAGGCGGCCGAAGCCAGCCGCCCCTTGCAGATCCAAGGCCAGCCGGGCCTGCTGCTGTCGCTCGAGCCGGTCGAGCGCGCCTGGCTGCACGAGCGCATCGCGCAGCGCTTCGACGCCATGCTGGCGCAGGGCTTCATTGACGAGATGAGCGCCTTGCGCGCGCGCGGCGACCTGACGCCCGACCTGCCCTCGATGCGCTGCGTCGGCTATCGCCAGGCCTGGGAGGCGCTGGACGCTGCCGAACAGGCCGGCCACGCCGAGCTGACCGCGGCCGAGTTCAGCGAGCTGCGCGACCGCGGCATCTTCGCGACCCGCCAGCTCGCCAAGCGCCAGCTGACCTGGGTGCGCAGCATGACCAGGCGCCAGGTCGTGGCCTGCGACCAGCCGGGTGCGCTGCAGCAGACGCTGGCCAGCATGGAAGCCCTGCTCTCAAGCGGCCAGCCCTGAGGCGGCAAGGGCGATCGGCTCGCCAGCCCCAGGCAGCAAAAAGGGCATCGCGCCGCGATGCCCTCTTGCCTGAAATGCGCCCCGGCTCAGAGCGCCTTGGTCAGCTCCGGCACCGCCGTGAACAGGTCGGCTTCCAGGCCGTAGTCGGCCACCGAGAAGATCGGCGCC
>NZ_PVLQ01000104.1 GCF_002980595.1 Malikia granosa | reverse complement strand
GGCACCTTGAAATCACTCGTCACGCTGCCCTCGTACGCCAACGAGGCTGATTTCAACCGCCTGCGTCTGCAGAGCGAGCAGGCGGAAGCACGCGGCGACATCCGGCAGTCGATTCGTGCAACGCTGAAGATGCTGGACCTGAAACCGAGTGACGTGGCCACCATGCTGGTCTTGTCAGGCCTGTATGGCAAAGCGGGACAAGCCGAGCAGCAGCTGGTCTGGACGAAGAAGATCTTGAAACTCCAGCCCAAGCACTTTGATGCAGTCATCAACCAGGGCAACGCGCAGGCAGCGCTGGGAAATACCCAGGCTGCAAAGGACAGTTTTTACAAGGCCAAGGACATAGATCCCTCCAGCCCGGTGGTGCCCTACAGTCTCGGCGTGTTGGCCCAGTCAATGGAGAAGGATCAGGAAGCCATCGGTTTTTTCCAGCAGGCATTGAAGCTGTCGCCAAGCTTCGAGGATGCGCTTTTCAACCTGGCGGTCAGTCAGGCCAACGTCGGACGCACCAGAGAGGCCATTGCGGCATTGGACCGGCTGCTGAAAAAGAACCCTGGTGCGGAGGATGCGCGGCAGCTTCGGGACAGTTTAGTCCGTCGTTGAGTGATTTCAAGGAGCCTTTTCTGCCTAGGCGGCCAGCCGTTTGGCCAGTGAGACATGAAGCTTTTGAGGATCGTGCGAACGCTTGGCTATGGACGTTGATGTTGTTGAAGACATCAGGATCGTCTATTTTCCGCGGCGCTGCCGAGCAGGCGGTCAAAGTTGAAGTGTCGTGATCTGACGACGTTCGGTGAGGGAATCCCAGCCTGGCAGTGGAGGATGGCGCTGCTCCAGTGCGTCGAGCCAGGCGCACAGGGCGGCGTTCTGCTCTTCGTCATGGTAGGCCGATATCGGCGGCAGCGGCATTGGACAGATCTCGAGCGGGCGCAGTGGCTTTGCGGTACCGTAGGCTTCGCCCGTGTCCCAGTGCAACTCGACGAACAGATACGGCTTGGGGTGTATCTTGTAGCGCGTGATCAGGAAGCCCTGCCGCTCGGGCAGCCAGATGCCGGTAAACGCCTGGCGAGCCCAGATCGAATAGGCCATGCCCGCCTGCATCTGTTCAATGCCCAGATAGTCGGTACTATCCCTCATACCCAAATACCAATTCTGGATACTTTTTTCGTCGATCATTGTCAGATGATCATTGAATCCAGCCAAGAAAATTTCCTCGCTGTGGCGCCGCAGCCGTGCTGGAGCGATCAAGGCTTGAACTGAACCCACGGCCGATGACTCGACTCCCATGCCAAGTGATCCTGCCACCCCGCTTGACGACGCTGCGATAACTCGGGCGGCAGCGCTGATCGAAGAAGCCGATGCGCTGATTATTGCCGCCGGCGCGGGCATGGGCGTCGACTCCGGATTGCCGGACTTCCGCGGCAAGGAAGGCTTCTGGCGCGCCTACCCTGCCTTGCGCGAAGCACGGATCGACTTCTACAGCATCGCGTCGCCAGCAGCCTTTCACTCGTCGCCTGAACGCGCCTGGGGCTTCTATGGCCATCGCCTGGCGCTGTACCGGGAGACGACGCCGCATCACGGCTTCGATCTGTTGCTTCAATGGGGTCAACGCATGCCGCATGGGGTCAGCGTCTTCACGAGCAATGTCGACGGCCAGTTCCAGAAGGCGGGGTTCGAACCAGAGTTGATCCACGAATGCCATGGCTCGATCCATCGCCTGCAGTGCTTGCAGCCTTGCTGCGAAGCGATCTGGCCTGCGGACGCCTTCCTGCCTGACGTCGATGTGCAACGCTGCTGGCTGCGCAACCTGGCTCCCGTCTGCCCTTACTGCGGTGGCCTGGCCCGCCCAAACATACTGATGTTCGACGACTGGGACTGGATCGATAGCCGTACCACTGACCAGGGCCAGCGTCAGCAAGCCTGGCTGTCAACAGTCACACGGCCGGTGGTCATCGAGCTGGGCGCAGGCACGGCGATCCCTTCGGTGCGGCACTTCAGCCAGCGCGTGATCCGCCAGTACGGCGGACGTCTGGTCCGGATAAATCCGAATGAATGGGAGGTGCCGACCCGGCTGGATGTAGGCCTTCCCGTAGGTGCTGCTGCCGGGCTCTCAGCGATTTCGAAGCTGCTGAGCTGAACGCGACAGGTTTTGTCGCTCTCTGGTCCGAGAATGGCTGCAGCTGAAGACATTCCATCTGTTGACCGCGTTCTGGATCGGCTGCGAAGCGCGTTGCCTGCCGGAGATCTAGCGGAACGATCCAGATATCTTCGATTTCAACCCGTGATAGGCAACGTAAGAACATGATCCAAGAATCCCAGATCAAGGAAGTGGCAATGCTCCCTGTCATTCTGACACGCAGGAACGGATTGACCTGCTACTCCAGTCATGAACATCAAGATCTGATTGCTGAGTCTGAGGACACCCTCTGTATCGATAGATGGGAATCTATGCTGCACTTGATCGCACCCAACATGCGGGATGTTCTTATTCCGGTCAGCGACCAGAAGGCGCCTGAGGTCATCAACCAGACCGAGTGCGATCTGGCCGATGGGGATCTGAAGCGTCTTATTTCAAGCTATTACGCGATGTGGCAGACCGCAGACACAGATCACAACAAGCCGCTGGACGAATTGGCGCTAGACGCGGTGTCTCGCGTCGCGTGGTTCCTGCAGCGGCGTTTCCAGGGACTGGCTGAGCAGATCGTGATGGACTACAGCGCGCAGACGATCAGCCTGGTCTGAGTACGACGGTTACTGTTAAAAGCTCGGAATAGCAATGTTGGGCAGTTGCTACATTCATTCTCTATGCCCTGAATAGGAGAAAACATGACAGAACAAGACTTGCGTGACAAAAATGGTTATCTTGTGGGGAGGATAAGAACCCAATACGACGGAGTACTTGAGGTACGTGACAAGTATGGAGTATTGAAAGGTCGTTATGATCCGGCTAAAAATGAAACGCGCGACAGCAATGGAAATCTTTTTGCAAGAGGAAACATGTTGGCCGCGCTTCTTTAAGAGGCAATCAAAGAAGTCATAGTTTGGCAGAGTTATTTCATCGGACTTGGAAGACAAGTAACATTAGGCATCTCAATATGCGTCACTTTTTGACGCTAAAGGGTTGCTCAATCTCTGCATTATTCAAAAACGAAAAGCGAGCTGATTGGTGAGACCTCTGATCCTTCAACCCGGTTCTGCGCTGTTGCGCGTCCTAGCTTCGACGAATAACAACCAGGAGCACGAGGACGTCAGCGCCCGTGCGGTGGAGTTCCTGTTTGCTCCGCTTGAACTCGATGCCAACGTGACCGTCCGCGACCTCTTTGGACTGTTCGCGACCTGCCCCGACTTGCTGTTGGTGTACCGCCGCTTCTACGCGGAAGAATTTTGCGCCTACGCCGCCAAGGGTGCACTGACCGCCGAGGGTGGCAATACGATCGAACGTGTGGAGATGTACCGCGCCTGGGACGTCAACTCCAAGACCGGTGCGTACTCTGAGGTACCCATGCTGCGCCTGTCGGCCCTCGGCCGTTGTCCGGCTGGGCAGGAAGCTACGCTGCATCCGGACGCCAACGGCATGGTGCATTACTCTCTGGACGGTGCCGACTTGCGCTACCTGCTGGATGTGCCGTTGCACTTTAACAGCCAAGTGAAAGTGTACGAGGCGGATGGTCGCTCGAACCGTTTCGGCCAATGTGTGAGCACCGTGAGCTGCACCGACCTGTCACTGGGCGAGGTGTTGCAAGCGATGTTGTGGAGCCTGAGCTGGTTCGGTGGCCCCGAAAAAACCCAAGATTTTTTTGAACACATTCAGGCCATGGACAAAGATCGCGAAAACTGGGATGAAGCCAGCTTAGAGGAACTTATGGAAGAGCAATTTGGCGGGGATGACCGGCGCGGGTGTGCCGCGTTGTTCGAATCGACGGGAAGTTGTAAGCCGATGGAGGTTTCGAGCGCCCTTCGCGAGATCCCGGATCAGGACAACGCCCAGCAATGGCTTCAACAGCATCTGAACGAAGGAATCAGCGTCAAGCCGGCGTACTGCCAGTTGAGCGGGCGTGATTTCCGGCAGGCGTTCTTTGAAGCTCAGGTACAAGAATAGCGGTTGACGGGGGTGTCACCGGCACCCCTGACGTAGCCGGTTTTAGAAACATCCGAAGAAGGAAGCAGCATGACTTATCGACAGGCCATCATCGATCTTTTGCAGGAGCACGGGGGGGTTGCCAAGATCCCCAAGAGGCGCCAAGGCAGCTTTACGGCCCAGCTGGACTTGGAGAATGGGTACGTCCATGTTGACAACTTGGGAAACTCATCCAAGATCCCGCTACGTGTATTTGACGAAATCGAGAATTTGCTCCAACATAAAAATGGTAAAGCATTGCGTGGGGACGCGATGAATTGTCGACTAGGTACCACAGGTTTGCCGCTGGACTCCGTGGAGGGACGGGTGGCTCATAAGGTGTTTGATCGCAAAGAAGGTGGGATTGTGTTCCGGCGCATCACTCCAATGTCATGCTTGCTGGTGTGGGCTGGCGTTTGTGTGCATGGCAAGGGTGTGCTGATTGACCCGAGCCTGGCTCAATAATTCCAAAAAATGATGGAAGTGCGGATGGATATTCATGCTTTGACAAATTTCACTCCCGAGCAGCTTCAAGGCTTTCGGTCCAGCTACAACTATCCCAAGGCGTACATCCGGATCGCCAAAGAGGGAGAAACGGGGGATGTCCAGCTCTTTGAACGCGGACCGATGGCGGTTTTCTGTCGACCTGCTGATGGTGAAGTCACTGACTTGTGGCTGGATCAGTACCATCAGCATCTGCTGCGTTCCGAACAGCCGGAGCAGGTGGTGCTGGGTTTGGCGTCGGCGATTTACTGGGGGTTTTACACGTTCAGCCACAACTACGCTGTTAACCGGGTCAACTGGTTTCTCCATGGGCGTCTTCCGCATGGAGATTCAGTTTGTCCGACAGGGGCAGTGCTTTGTCTGACAACTGCTTACGGTTACGCAAATAACGGGCACCTGGGTCAAGCGATATCGGGCTTGTCTGGCCAGAACCAGTTGAGTCGTACGCCGTTCGGCTCTAAGATCATTGCATTCCTGGCCCCGGACAAAGCAGGGGTGTACGACAACCGTATCCGTAACGGGCTGAATCAAAATCCGTACCCACTTGCCATTCGCAATGGTGTGGGAAGTGTGCATTCACCTACAGTTCAGAAACGCTATCAATCTTGGTGCGAGTACTTACAGCAAGTGGCAGGTCTGCTGAATCAGCAGGATTGGCGTTGGTCTTGTGGTGCAGACAAGGAACAGCTGTGGCGCCCGCTTGATGTAGAGCGCTCACTGTTTGCCGCATTTCAGAACGCGTAGCATCACAACGGACGCAGCGGGGACCCCTCGCTGCGTCCAGCCCGCACCCAGGCTGTTGGTGGGCGGTTCCGGGCGGGTATCTAGTCGGCTGAGTGTCGCCTTACAGGTCTGTCACTACCTTGGTGACGTTTTTCACATCCTCCCCAAAACCCCTGAGCCAGTGGTTCAGGATGAAGGTGTCGGCCACGGTGGCGCGGATGGTGATCCAGTCGCCGTGTTTTATGTCTTCTTGGTCTGCCGAAAGCTTGGTTTCGAGCAGACTGAGGGCGAATTCGCTCTTCATGTCAAAGCTCAGGCGTACCATCTGCCCATTACCGATGCCAAAGCCGCCCCGGCGTTCATACTCCTTGACATCGAAATCGGCAGGGCGAATGAAGCTCTGGTTGTCCAGCGATTGAGCGCTGTTGAAGCGATGCAGCATCAGGTTCCAGTGGATGGGCCGCTGGGCGTTGGGGTTGCGCTTGAGCTCCTCAGTGTCCCAAGCATCGCAGCGGCATACCAGCATCATCTTGTTGCCCTGCTGCACCAGCGCTAGGGGCATGACTTCGCCTTCACGCCGTTCCCCCACCTTGTTGGTGTAAATCACCTGCAGGTAGTGGTTGCGGTACAGCGCATGGCTGACCTGTTCGAGCACACCGGACTGGTTTTCAGCTGGAATCAGCGGCTGGGTGGAGTTGGCGGCGTAGATCTTGTCCATCCATTCGCGGTCAAATCCGGCCTGCGGGTTGGTGTCCAAGCTGGCCAGCGCCTGTTCGAAAACGTTTTCCAAATTGCTCTTGAGGCTGGGCGGCAACATCGATGCCAGTTGCTTGTAGGCCAGCGTCAGTAGGAACGACTCCGACGGCATGAGTGGCTGGAAGTTGATGCCGCGCAATCCCTGCCTGAGCTGCACGATGTACCTCTTGCCTTTCTGGGTCACGTCGAAGTATTGATCGCGCAGTTGGTCGATGCGCCGTTGCAGCGTGCGCACGCTGCGTACGACGTTGTTCTGCGCCAATGCTTTCTGGATTTTTTTGATAGGCAGTCCTTTGCTTTCGCCCTGGTAAGTTGGTACAACTTGCAGCAGCTGGAAGATGAAGTTGTCGTGGGGGCCTTGCACCCGGGGCGGTTCAGCCTGCACGGCGTGTTGTGCCGTGGGAAACATCGGTGCGACCGACACAAGTTCAAGGTCGGAGGCTGGTGCGAAATGGGTTTCCACTGCGGTATCGGTAGGGTGTTCTTGGTGTGGGTTCTGGTCAAGTGTGTGTTGCATGGTGTGGGTTGTGTTTCACAAAAATCCGATCCGCTCGCTCGATCCGATATTCTTGAGCTCGCAGCCCTGCTTCAGCGAAGCCACCAACCCGGCAGCATCGCGCACCGGCTGGAAGTGATGCTGCCGCTGCACGGCGGCAAAGTCGCCCGGCGTCAGCTGCCGCATTCGGCGCACCGCTTCGGCGTCATCCGCTGCCGGGCGGCCCAGCCCCAGCGCGTCGCAGCAATCGGAGAACAGGGCCAGTGCCTGCTCCGCGCGCAAATAGTCGAGCTTGAGCTTGAGGTCGAACCGGCGCAGCGCCGCCTGGTCCAGATGCCGGATCAGGTTCGTGGTCGCGACCAGCACGCCATCGAAGCCCTCGATCTGGGTCAGCATCTCGTTGACCATCGAGTAATGCCATTGGGGCGCGGTGTCGTGGCGTTGCGCCAGGAAGCTGTCGATTTCGTCGATCAGCAGCACCGCCTGGTCGGCCTGCGCCTCGGCGAAGGCTGCAGCAATGTTGCGTTCGCTCTCACCCAGGTAGCGGCCCAGCAGGTCCGAGCCGCGCTTGACCAGCAAGGGGCGCTCCAATTTCTCTGACAGCCAGCGGGCCCAGGCCGTCTTGCCCGTTCCAGATGGGCCGTAGAGGCAAACCCGGGCGCCCTTCGACTGTTGAATACCTGCCGCCAGCACCTCCAGATCCAGGTCGCTGTTGACCCACCGTGCGTCGTAGCGTCCGAGCAGCTGCCCGCTTCGCGCATCGGCGATGCGGTCGTGCCCCTGTGCCTTCAGCGTGTTATTCAGCAGCCGCTCGAACGCCGGCCCGACGCTGGCCGAGCCGACTTCACCTGCTACGCAGCCGATGACCGATGCCGCGCGTGCCACCACGGCCGGCGCCAGTGCGGCATGACGGGCGATGCGCTCGATCTGCTCCTCTTGCAGCAAGCCCTGGCTGTGCGCTTTCAGGATGCGTGCACGCTGCGCGCGGGGAGGCACGTCCAACTCGAATACCAGATCAAAGCGGCGTGTGAAGGCCGGGTCCATTCCCTGCTGGGTATTGGAGATCCAGACGGTCGGTATCGCGTTCTGCTCCAGCATCCGGTTCACCCAGGCCTTGTTGGCGTGGGCGGTTCCGGAATGGCTGGACTCTTGCGCCGGCTTGAAGATTTCTTCGACCTCGTCGAACATCAGCAGCACGCGCGGCTCCTTCAGGATGAACTGGGCCGCCTGCGCCGCCTGCAGACGCGACTTGATGCCGAGCGGCATGCCACGGCTATCCTCGTGCGCGACTTCGTACAGGGTGCCGCCCAGCACCTGGGCCAAGGTCCGCACCAGTTCGGTCTTGCCGGTGCCTGGCTGGCCGTGGATGAAGATGTTGACACCCTGGCGACGGGTCTTGATGGCATGCGCCAGATAGGGGTGCAGCACCTGCAGGATATCGCCGATATGGGCATAGTCGTCCAGGCTCAGGCTGGCCGAGCGGCCGGGACTGATCATGTCCTGCAGGATATCCGCCGGCTCAAGTACCTGGCTGTAAAGCTTGAAGGCGAGGTCCACTCCCGGCATCTGGAACATGGATTCGGAGCTGCCGACTTGGAAACTGCTGGCTTCGCCGTAGTTGATCGTCAGTAGTCCTGACTGGCTCAAAATGCCATCAGACCCCAGGCTGTGGCGGATGACGGCCTCGGGCAACAGCAAGGCCACACTGAGTACCGATACCTCTGGCCGGGGATCGTAACGCATGATGTCCGAACTGCTGAGCACCCGGTTCAGGATACAGTGGTTTCCAAGGACCACGATGAATTCGAGGATGGCCAGCTCCACCTCTCCCAGGCCAATGACTGATGCCATGCGGTCAAGATTGGCCCTGAGGATCGGAAATCCCTGGTCGAGCTGACATTCAGCCTCGGCCTGTGCCAGCCAGCGCTTGAAGATCTGCAAACTGGCCGAATAATCCTGTGTGGTGAGTCCCTCAGGATCTGGCTGTTCTTGCGAGGTCAATGGATAGCCGATCTCCGCAGCGAACCTTTTATGGATGAAGCCCGCATCCGAGATGTAGTGGATATCCAAATGCAAGCCCAGAATCAGGCGCAGCACCCAGAGTCGGAGACGGGGATGCAAGGCGGGGCCGGCGGCGGTGGAGAGAGGCATGGCGACTGGGGTACTGGATCAGCCCTCAGTATCACCAAGCATGCGACAAAAGCTGTCGCATTGAAGTTCCTCCATGCAATCAGGTCTTGCTCGCCGGGCTGCAACGGTGCCCGCCGACGATTATCAGGCGACCCGGGGCTCATGGTCGAACCGGTCGAACCTGCTGTGCAAGGCGCCACGGTTGTTGCCATTGAGGTTTTGCAGGAATTCGATCGACATGATCGGTGCTCCTCTGAAAGTGGGGTCAAGAGGCCGGTCCGCGCTCGGCCTGCCGGCGTTGCCAGCATTCGGCGTAGAGGCCCTGGAGCAGCTTGGCCACCGTTTTCCGTCTCGCTTTGTCCTTGCCGATCTGGTCCAGGGCGGTTTTACGATCCCGGTTGGTCCGATACGGATTGGCACCGGCTTCCAGCAGCGGCTTGAGAGTGCGCCATTTGCCCTGCGCGATCGCCTGCATCAGCGCGGTCGAGCCATCCTCGCGCTTGGAACAGTCGGGATCTGCACCCCGGTGCAGGAGATCGCTCAGGCCGCCGGGTTCATCCAGCTGCTCGTCGGGCTGAGTCATGACGGCCGCTAGCAAGGGCGTGTTGCCGTGACCGTCAATGCCGTTGACATCGGCACCTGCGCGCAGCAGGTACTCGCGAAATGCCGTTCCCCAGGAGCGGCCACAGGCTTCGACCAGCGGCAGCCGGCCCTCGGAATCGCTGGCGTTGGGATCGGCCCCGCTCGACAGCAGTTGCTGCAGCAACGTAAGGTCATCGGCCTGGATGGCCAAGACCAGCAGGTCCGCTGTAGCGGGCAATGGATCGACCGCGCTGAGCGATTTAACTGCCTCGAGGTACGGGCGCAGGACAGGACGGGTATCGACCTCCCAGTAGTGAAACGGGCGCGGTGCCTGTTCCCATTCGGCGACGAAATGGCTGCCTTCGGCTTTCCTGACCGCCTGCCAAGCGGACTGGATCAGCTGGTCGAAGGTCTCGATCGGCTCAGCCGCCGGTTCGGTGCCGAAATGGGCGGACAGTATGGTTTCCAGATACGGGCTCGACAGTTCCGAAAAGTCCAGCGGCGCGTCGCCCGGAAAGTGCTGGCGCGAAAAGCCTGGCACGACAGGAAATCTCTTTTCGAGGGGCAAGCCAAAAAGGCTCTCGTACTCGTCCTGCTCGAATTCGAAGACTGTCCGACTCCCGATCCGGGTCCTGTGGACTTCCGACCTGTTTTCGACCAGCTCCTCATCCAGCACCATGCCGTCCTGCACCCGGATGAACAGGTCCCTGTCGTACACGCTGGCGTAGGGCATGTGGACATATTCGATCCTCCTGCCCTGCGGCAGCCTCAGGATGCCGCTGAACCAGTCGGCGTGGACCCTGCCCGAGCTTTCGGGAAACAGGGTTTTGATCGAGGCGACCTCGTCGTTCTCCAGGATGCCCTGCAGGCTCAGGAGGAACAGCTGGCCATCCTCGATGGCCCATTTACAGAGGTAGCCGCGCCACAAGGCGGTTGACGCGACTTGGAACCTCAGGGGGCTCTTCAGCTGGCCGAGATAGGCATCGAGCGGCTCACCATAGATTTCGTGCTGCTTGCCTTGGTAGAGCAGGCGGTCAGAGATTTGCGCGGTCATTCGATTTCCTGCTCGCTGTCGGACGACATCTTCATTTTCAAGAAAACCTTCTGGTGTTGCTGCTCCAGCAGCCGCCTGAACTTCTTGGACGAGATCCTGGTGTGGTGGTAGGCCATGCTGCCGGAATGGTCGGCCAGGAAAGGGTTGGCTCCAGCTTCGAGCAGCCATTGGGCGGCGTCGAGGTGGTTTCGCTTGATCGCCAGCATCAGCGGCGTGACGCCCTCATCAAGAGACGCCAGGTCCGGGTGGGCTCCGCTCTCGAGCAGCCTGGGTATCAGACCTGTTTCCTCCCGGTGGCTTCTCCGGTTGACCGAGATGGCGGTCAACAAGGGGGTGTCGCCGCGGGGGCTCGTGCGGTTGACATCGGCACCTGCAACGAGCAAGCGGTACAGATAGGGCGAACCCCATGGGTACCCGATCGCCTCGATCAACGGTCGCCTGTCCCATGACTGCTTCGTATCGGGATCCGCTCCAGTGGCGAGCAGTTGCTGAAACAGGGAAAAATTGTCCGCCGCAATCGACAGCAGCAGCAGATCGGTGCTGGCTGGCAGGGGAATCTTCGTCTGCAGGAGATCCAGACATTCGAGGTAGTGTTTCAGGACTTCGCGCGGATCGGCGTCCCACTCGTGCAGCGCCCGGGGGCCTTGGGCCCACTGGCTCTTGCTGAAGCGCGCTTCTTCCTGCTCGACGGCCGCGCGCGCTCCCTGGCTCAGCCAGACGTAGGCGTCCGGCGGTATCTCACTCGGCCGCTTGTGCGTCAACTGCCTCAGCAACCCGGCATTGCCCTGCGCGCAGGCGCTCTGCACCGCGCAGCTTCCGCCGGCGTGATTCCAGAGCGGATCGGCACCGGCTGCGAGCAGGAGGTAGATGGCCTCGCTGTCGCAGACGCCCTTGTCACACTGCAGCTTCAGCAACCGGGACAGCTGCTCCTGCGCGAGCCGGGATTGGAAATGCTTCAAGACCGCGATGAAGATCGCGCTTTTCGTCTGCGAGCCTGCCAGAGTGAGCAGCTCGAAATCACCCGCATGCTGCATCGGTCCCTGTTCGCCGGCCTCCAGCAATACCTGGACGGCATCGGGGTGCCCGGCTGCGATGGACAGCCTGAGCAAGGATTCGCCCCGCGGTCCGGTGACAGCGCGATCCAGCCTGGCAATCAGACAGCGGAAGACTTCGGCTCGCGCCTTGGCGCGAAGCGCGGCCTGGAATGCCGACCAGGGCTCGGGTAGATCGGGACGCCCGCCCCGCTCCAGCAGTTGTTCCAGGACCTCGACCTGCTGACGCTTGGCCGCCTCGCAAACCGGGGTCCAGCCATCCTGACAGGCAGCGTTCGGGTTCGCTCCTGCCTCCAGCAGCATCGTGACCATGACCTGATTGCCCTGGCTCGCGGCCGTGTGCAGCGCAGTCCAGCCGGAATCCTCGTAGGTATCGGGCAAGACGCCGGCATCCAGCCAGCGCTTGAGCGCCTGCAGGTCGCCCGTCTCGGCGCTGAACAGAAAGGCTGCGGATGGTTCGGTAATCTGGACGTCTTCGCTGGTGCTCATCGGGTGACTCGTCGTGTGACTGAGTCACCATTGTTCCGGCAGGACACGACAAACCATGTCGCGATTCAGACCCCAGCTAGGCAGGGTGCGTCCAACGAAGAAGGCTATCACCCGCACCAGGGTCGTGTCGATGTCCGTGCGCAGCAAGGCATGGCTGGTCGAACAAGCGCGCAGACCCGATGTTTCGGTGGCCGGCCTGGCGCTGCGCCATGGCGTCAACGCCAATCTGTTGCGGCACTGGATGAAGCTGGAACATTGGCCAGGCCAAGTGCCTGCGCTGCTGCCGGTCACGATCGCGACCGAGCCAGCTTGCCGCGAGGCAGCCACTGCGACGAGGGCCTACCCGTCCTCGGGAACGATGGAGATCGAATTGTGTGGCGCCGTGGTGCGCCTGAGTGGTGAGATCGATGTCGCGCAGCTCAAGACGGTGCTGGCCGTGCTGCGCTCATGATCGGCTTGCCGGCAAACACGCGGGTGTGGATCGTGGCCGGTCACACCGACATGCGCAAGGGCTTCGACGGATTGGCCGCGCTGGTGCAAACCGCCCTGAGCGAGAATCCGTTCAGCGGCCACGTCTTCGTCTTTCGCGGACGGCGCGGCGACATCATCAAGGTGCTGTGGTTCGATGGCCAGCCGCT
>NZ_PVLQ01000103.1 GCF_002980595.1 Malikia granosa | reverse complement strand
ACTTTCGGAAACCTTAGTAAAGGATGGTCTGCAAAACCTCCGCATGCAGCCCTGAATGTGAGACAGTGACAGCATGAAGCAGATGAGCCTGAGCACCACTGGATTTGAACGCAAGACCAAGAGAACGCGCAAGCGCGAGTTCCTCGACGAGATGAACCTGGTCGTGCCTTGGGCTGAGCTTGTGGGCTTGATTGCGCCACACGCGCCGGCGCGTGGCGCCAAAGGTGGTCGTCCACCGTTTGCTGTGGAAACGATGCTGCGCATTCACTTTTTGCAGCAGTGGTTCAACTTGTCTGACCCGGCCATGGAAGAAGCCCTTTATGACACGCCGATGTTCCGTGAGTTTGCCCGGCTGGACATGGGAGAGGACCATCTTCCCGACGAAAGCACCATCTTGCGTTTTCGCCATTTGCTCGAAGCTCACGATCTGAGCTTGCAAATCTTGGCAACCGTCAACGCCACGCTCACCGCCAAGGGTTTGCTGCTCAAGCAAGGCACAGTCGTGGATGCGACGTTGATTGCGGCGCCGAGTTCGACCAAGAACAGCACAGGCGCGCGCGACCCCGAGATGCACCAGACCAAAAAGGGCAACCAGTGGCATCACGGCATGAAGGCGCACATCGGCTCGGATGCCGATTTGGGGCTGGTGCACAGCGTGACCACCACAGCGGCCAACGCGCACGACATCACCCAGGCACACGCGCTGTTGCACGGCCAAGAAACGGACGTCTTTGCCGATTCGGGCTACCGGGGTATTGAAAAGCGCGAAGAAATTCAAGCCAAGCACCCGGATGTGAAATGGCACATCGCCATGATGCCTGGCAAGCGAAAGGCCATGGACAAGAGCACGCCCATGGGCAGCATCCTGGAGCGGTTGGAAAAGACCAAAGCCAGCATCCGTGCCAAGGTGGAACATCCGTTTCGTGTCATCAAGCGGCAGTTCGGCTACGTCAAGGTCAAGTACCGTGGGCTGGCAAAGAATACGGCCAATCTGATGACGCTGTTTGCACTGTCCAACCTGTGGATGGTGCGCAAACGACTCTTGAATATGGGGGCGCAGGGATGAGTGCGCCCAAAAACGGCCAAGGGGCCACGACTGGGGCTCAATACGCCCCGTATCTGCCCTTTGAACGCAAAAAAGTGTCGTCATCTGAAATAACAGCCCCAAGCCGCCGCGTCAGCGGTGGTTGTGCAGACCTTCCTTAATAGATCAGGCCGCCTCCGAACCCGCCGCCGCTCCATGCCCGCTTGTGGCCGAGAGCAGTCTCCGGCTGACATGCCTGCGACCGTCGGCTCTCGCTGCGTAGCAGTCATAGAGTCCTGGAGGTTGAACGGCAGCAATAGGTGGCCGAATTGAATGCAAATCGTTGATGAGTTTGGGATGGAAATCGGTGGAGGACTTGTTGTGCGAACGCCTAGTGGGTTTGCTCCAAAATACTCACCCGGGTGCCCACTTGGCTTCCGGGCAATGGTCGCCACTGCCAATGAAACGCAACAGCCCTACTCTGTTAATCGCAACACCAGTCAACGACTTCCTTCTCAAAGGAAACGCAACAGTAGCCTGGTGCACTTAAGTCGATGCTGTAGACCTCCTGCCGATGACCGAGCCGGCCCGCCAGGCTCATCATGCGGTCACTGATGTCGCCGTAGAGCGCGAAGTTGGCCGACAGCGCGACCAGGCCGGCTTCCTGCTCCAGATGCCGGATCTGGAACCAGGGCGCGCCCATCCGGATGCCCAGCGCCTTGGCCTCGTCCGATCGGGCGATCGCGCAGCCGTCGTTGTTCGACAGCACCACGACCGGTCTCCCGTGCAGCCTGGGATCGAAGATGCGCTCGCACGAGACGTAGAAGTTGTTGCCGTCGAGCAGGGCGTAGAGCGGCTGGGTCATGTCGGCTCGGACCGGGTCAACGGAAGCGCGTGACGGTCGAGGTCACCACGCCCCAGATGCGCAGCTCCTGGCCTTCCTGCGGGATGATCTCGGGGAAGTCGGGATTGGCCGGCAGCAGCTTGACGACACCGTCACGGCAGTACAGCTTCTTGCAGGTGAACTCCTCGTCCAGGATGGCGACGACGATGTCGCCATGCACCGGGGTGAGCGACTTGTCGACCACCAGCAGGTTGCCGTCGAAGATGCCGACGTCGCGCATCGACTCGCCACGTACGCGCACCAGCATCGTGGCTTCCTCGTGCTGGACCAACTCGGCATTGAGGTCGACGCGCTGGATGCGGTGGTCGGCCGCCGGCGACGGAAAGCCGGCTCGGGTCGGCGACTCGGCCAGGCCCAGGCCGCGCGCATAGGCCGCCGGGTCGATGCCGAGCGCCTGGGCAAGAGCCTGCGTGGTCGCGGGCAGGCTGTCCGGGGGACTGGACTCGAACAGCTCGCGCAGCGGGGCCGCGGCGCTCGTGTCTTCCTGCGGTCGGTCCAGCCAGCCGGCGGGTTGGCCGCTGGCTTCCTCGATCTGGCGCGCCAGCCGGAGGCCCAGCGGCTTGCCGGCCTTGTGCTGGCTCCACTGACTCGGCGACAACCCCAGGCTGGCGGCGAAGTCGCGTTCCTGTGCCTCTGCTCCACTGGCCAGCCGGCTCAGGCGCCATTGCAGCCAGAGCACCATCAGGCGGGCCTGGCGCGTGCGGGCGAGAGCAGGGGACGTGGGGGTTCGGGTCATGGCTGGACTATACAGTAAACTAATTTACCATTAAAGCCTTCCCTGCCGGATTCCAGACTTCTGACTGCTGCACGCCCCCAGTTTTCAGCACAATTATCTGAATCAGATAATTATCTGTAATGGATAAACCAGACTAAACATGGCCAGTTCCGACGTCTTTCACCGCCACGAGTACGCCCAGGACATGGCCCGGCAGCTGCTGCAGCCCAGTTCGCTGCAGCTGCAGGTGCGATCCGGGGTGTTCCTGTCCGGCATCCGCCGCATCGGCAAGACCACCTTTCTGCGCCAGGACCTGATCCCGACCCTGGATGCCATGGGGGCGCTGGTGATCTATGTCGACCTCTGGGCCGATCGCAGCAAGAGCACGGCCTCCTTGGTCCATGAAGCGGTACAGGACACCCTGACACAGCTGACCTCTTCCGGCTCCGGACTACTGGACAGCTTCAAGGGCTGGAACCTCGGGGTGGACGGCTTGTCCTTCGGCTTCCAGCTCGACAGCGTGGGCCAGAAGGGCGGTACCACCCTGGCACAGGCCTTCACCGAGCTCGTGGACCAGGTGCAGGCCAGCGTGGTGGATCGTCGACGAGGTGCAGCAGGCACTCGGATCCGAGGAGGGCAGCCACCTGATGTTCGCCCTCAAGGCGGCGCGCGACGCAGTCAACACCCGTCCGCAGACGCCGGGTCACTTGCTGATCGTGGGCACTGGTTCGCACAAGTCGCGGGTGACCGACATGGCCACACGGCGCTCGCAGCCGTTTTCCGGTGCGGTGTCGGCGCCCTACGAGCCGCTGGGGCGGGACTTCGTGCAGTGGAAGCGGCAGCAGCTCCAGGCCCTGCCGGGGGTGAAGCTGCCATGCGAGCAGGCGATGTGGGAGGGCTTCCTGGCCATGGGGCAGCGGCCCGAGGAGCTGCAGAACGCCCTGGTCCAGGTGCAGTCACGCGCGGAACCACCCGATCTGGCTTTCCCGATCATCTGCTCCACGCTCGCCTCGGCAGCAGCCGACGTGGAGATCGCCGCCGTCGAGGAACTCGGCACCCTGGCGGCTACGATCTTCAATCGCATCGCCCAGGGTGGCGAAGCCGGGGCGTCGGGCTTGTTTGCGGCGGAGGCCATGGCCGGCTATGCCGCGAGCATCGGTTCGGCAGTGGACACCCCTCAGGTACAGAACATGGTCGACCGGATGATGGCGGCCAACCTGATCATGCGGAAGTCGCACGGCGTCTATGCCGTCGCCGACCCGTTTGTGCGCCAAGTCTGGCTGCAGCGTGCGGCCCTGGAGGCGGTGTGGCAGACGCCAGCTCCGCCCGCGCCGGGTGGGTAAACTGCAGCGCGTGCTACCCAGCCTGGCAATCCGGAACAAGGCAACCTCCAGATCCCGTCCCTTCCGATGAAATCACGCCCCGACCGAGCTCACCGCAGACCATCTACGTCACCTCCCGTCAGGCAAGAACCCTTGACCGACCGCCGGTTCGAGGACCTGCTCCAGCAGGCCAGCGCCTTCTTTTCCCAGGCGGAGCGGGACCCCGAGGCCGAGCGGCAGGCCGCCATCGCGGAGATCATCGAGACCCTGGAACGCCATGGACTGACGGTGGAGGACTTGCGTGCTGCTGATTGAACGGGCGGAACGTTCTCGGTACCGTACTCGCATGGTAAATCAGTGAGATGCATCCTAGCGGTCAGTTCCTGAAGCTGCTCAACCTGCTGGAGAGCAAGGGCTTCCAGCCCGAGGTGTAAACCACACCTTTTTGTGCGATTGCGTAAGTAACTTATCGGTCGGCTTATCGAAGGAAGCTCGGTTCAGACTTGGTGACACGCACCACGCTCGAGACTCTGCTCAGCTGGGCAACATCACAGGGCGCTTCGCTCTGACACTGGACAAGGTCTTCATCTTCACGGTGGCGTTTCGGCATCAGGACACCGCGACTGGAACCGATCCCGTACAGGGTATCCAGGCGAATTCGAAGGCAGACTTCCATCGCTTGACCTTGCCCTTCATGGAAGTCAGACGATTCAGGTCAGGTCCATCAACGGGTTGTAGGCGACCTCCCACAAGAAGCCGTCCAGATCGGCGAAATACCCCGAGTAGCCGCCCCAGAACACTTGCTGTCCGGGCTTCTGTAGCGTGGCGCCCGCAGCGACGGCTTCAGCCAGCACGGCATCGACCTCCTCGGGCGATGCGACGTTATGCGCCAGGGTGAAGCCACTGAAGCCGGAACCAGTGCTGTCAACGTGGGCGTCCTCAGCCAGTTTCTCGCGCGGGAACAGTGCCAGGACCAGACCGCTAGCCATGTCCAGGAAGACGATGTCTTCGGTGCTCTCCGGCCTGACCACAAAGCCCAGGCGCTCATAGAAAGCGCGTGACCTCGGCAAATCGCCGACCCCCAGCGTGATGAGACTGATGCGCGGTTTCATCCTGATTCCCCCTCCCCTATATTGGGATGAGCGGCCATCTTATGCTCCTTCAATCCGGTGATGTGAACCTGCTGAAGTCGGCCAAGATTGCGGACGCGCTTGGGGACGGTGGAGCACCCACTGGCGCGCAGATTGCCCAGGGTGCCAGCGACAGGATCATAGGCAAGCAGGAAGAGTGCGGGGTTTTCTGCGAGGTAAAGAAACCCTTGGCAGGCCCCGAGGAAAAGCCGCCACGCGGTGAGGTCCGCGAAGCGGGCGCCCGGGGGTGCAGGCGAGGTTGGACCTTTTCCTGCGCCACACCTCCCCATCCAAGCTCTAAGCTCTCGAGAAAGCTTGCCCACCCCCGAATTTATGAGTAGGGTGGGTGAGCTCTCCGACGTTAGAGAAGAGTCATGTAGCCTCCCCGAGCTCTCCGACTTCCACAGGACCTGGTTCGATCGGATGGGGCTCAGGACTTTTTTGGGACAGTGGCCTTGCGATTTTCGGGCAAAAGGCGATTCAACCGGTGCATGCAGACAATACGGCCAACGGCTTTCCTATGGATCCTAGCCTGGATCCACGCTTTGCGGCTCATTGGGCTGCCCAGGAGTTGCTGGACCCGAACACTCCAGGCAGCTCGACACCACCTCTGGAGGATCTCGACTGGCGCCGGCGCAGGCGCCTTGGGAGAATCTGCCTCGGCGTCAGGATCGGCTTCAGCTGCCGCCCATTGAAGCGCCGAGTCGCACACCGATCTGGATTCCACGCTGGCTGCCATTCGGATAGACACCGGGCACCAGAAGGTGCTTCTTGATCATGTCTGACGAAAGCTTCTAGCGCGCCTTCCCGGCCATGCTGAAAGAGTGCGGGCGGGTGTACTACTCAGGGAACACAGCTGTGATCACCATGGGGCGCGCCACGGCGCGAGAGGACCAGCGGTAATTGACTGCATCGCGTGTCGGTTCCGTCGTGCACAGGGTCAACTTGAAATGGTCCCGTGAAGGCGCCTGCCCGATAGTGTTCCCGTCCTCCGGGTGGAATACCCTGAAGGGACGGTCCGACAGTCTCCAGTCAGACGTCTGGAACGGTATCGGCCCTGGTCACAAAAATGAGGTCGTCGAGGTGGGTAACAAGGCGACGGTGGATGCCAAGCTGAAGGTGACGAGGCGATCTCTCTGCAAGCGCGAAATCGCAAACTGATCCGGCACGGCGCGGCCGCCGCACGGAAAAATCCTGACGCAGCTGACAGCGGCGCTGAAGGCGACAGCCCAGATTCTGGAACAGCGGCCAAGAAGTCACCTCTGCAGGAGCCGGGCAAGGTCGACCCGTGGAACTGGTGGAAACAACCGGCTGAACCTATTCACAGACAGCCAGCCGAAGCCGCGACGGTGTGGCATATTCAACATTTCAGGCACCACAACAAAGCAAAAGACAGATAAACTAATGTAAGCAAAAAGAAAATCCACCCACGAGACTGGTCCGCTCGCGGTGTGAAGTGGCCCACCTGCCAAGAAAAGGAGCCGACCCATGTCCACTACCCCTTTCAGGGGCGGTTCGAGTGTGCACGCTCATTCCGTCACCCCGTCCCTCAACCTGGCCAAGCTCGCCGAACTGCTGGCCAAGGCCCTGCCCCCAATTGCCGCATCGGCCCAGAAAGCGCTGCCGCTGGTCACCTGTGACGGCTCGAAGCTCGTCATCAACACCCGGGGCGTGTTGATGCGCCTCTATGGCGACGCGGAATTCATCCAGCAATTCGCGCCAGGCGCAGACTCTGGATTCGTTCGCGACCTGCTCGTGCCTCCACGAGGGACTACAGCCAGGGTCGGCGGCCGTCTGCTCCATGGCACCGAGACGGCGGCCACGAAGGGCATCGAGAAGCTTCACAGCGCCGCTTCCGCTGCGCTGGACGAGGCACTCGCGGGAGTCGACCTTTCCAGACTGACGGTTGACTCGCTGGACAGCGCACTGCAGCTGATGGCGAACACGGTCAACGAACGTCGGCCTTCCGTTCTGACCGGCGCTGCGCTGGTGCCGGTGGTATTCGCCTCGAATGACCGCCACGCCAATGAGCGTGCCAAGGACATCGGCAAGGTACTGACCGCCATTGAGACCATCGACGCACCGGACCGGCTAGAAGAGCTCTGCAAGGGCATTGCCAACAAGATGCGCAGCGAGGATGCCGACGACGAGGACATCGAGGAAACCGTCCGAGAAATCATGAGTCGGCGCAACCGGCCGGGCGACCAGATTCGCGAATTTCTCAACTTCCTCGATGACGAGGCCCTGGCCCGCGTGCGGCTCCAGGTCACGATGGGGCTGATGGATGCGTTGGCAGCCCAAAGCAACAAGGCGGGGTTCAAGGCCTATGTCGCCAGGGTCAGGGCGTGCTTCGAGCAGTTCGCCGGCGTCAAGGGCAACGCCGTTCTGCTGGACCCGAGCCTCGTCTATGGTCAAGCCAACGTGTCCGACCTGGGTGAGCATCTGCGCAAGGCCCTCTTCTACAGCTGCCTGCCCGTTTGGGCAGAAGGTTCCGCGCAGCTCTTCGAGACGCGCACCGAAGATGGAAAGACGCAACGTGAAGTGTCCTACCGCTTCCGGGTGAACGGCAAAAACCCGCAGACAGGACAGTCGGCTTTCGTGTCGCGTATGGAGCGGCTCCAGGACCGCCTCTTCAACGAGGAGGCGGATCGCTCGTACGTTCGCCGGGACGTTGCCGAACTCGTCTTCCTCTATCTCGTCACTCCTGACTCGCTCGACGCACCGACGGCGATCAACACCGAAGTCGAAGCCAGGCGGATCGAGGCACAGCTCAAAAGCGCCCCGCGCCGCACGCTGCTCGCCTTGTATGGCGCCTTGGCCATGCGGGAGACAGCGATGGATGACATCGCCGGCGAACTGGTCGACCTGCTGCGCAACAAGGCCAACAAGATCGTCAGCCGCGCCAATCAGGTGGCCGACAGGTTCACGGTCTCGGTACGTCGCGGCATCCTCAATGCGGAAGCGCTCGACTCGCTGACCTCGAAGACCGACATCCTCGTGAAGCCTGGGCAAGGCGAGGACTCGATTGCCTGGTTCGAACACCTGACCGTTTCCCAGGAGGACTTCGTCCCCGGCAGTCTCATGTCCTACGTGGTTCGCACGCAGATCAAGGAGCGCGCCCTGTCCGTCGCCGGTGACGCTCGGACGGTGGCGATGCGACGTGACCTCAGCCAGCCCGTATTGCCGGTCAGGTTCGTGCCCTTCCGCTGGCTCAAAGAAGAAAGCCAGTGGGTGCCTGACCTCGCCCTGGAAAAGACCTTCGACACTGGAAACGGGGTCGACATCCAGTACGACCTCGGAGTGCTGCGACTGTCGAGGGACAAGAACGAGGCGGAAAAGGCCCGGTCGGAGCAACTGCGAGCGGCCAGCATCACGGCGCTGGCCCTGATCCTCTATGTCCTGCTGTGGGAACTGCAGCGGCGGGTGAGAGCCGCCAGGGCCAACACGTCCATCACCATGGTCCGCCTGCAGCACTCTGGTCGCAAGCTCTCCCGAGAAGAAGACGCCAAAGACCCCAACACCGCCGTCTACGCCATCAGCCAGGCGCTGGAGAAAGCGCTCGCACGCGAAGGCGGCATCAAGCTCCAAGGCCTGACCACCATGGCGTCCAAGCCGGGGGACCTTCGCTGGAAGCGTATTGGCGCGTTGAACGCCCTCCTCGGTGGCCAGCCGATGAAGTTCGGCTTCGACGGGTCACTGGACAAGGTCGCTCTGGTCACCTACGTCACGCGGCCGTGCGACTCGCACCCCGCACACATGGACGCGGACGGCTACCTGTTCATGAGCCGGACCTATGTCGCCGAGCGCACAGCCGACGGCGCGACCCTGCAGATGCACAGCATGCGGTCCCGCCTGGTGGAAAACAGGAAGGAGTTCAAGAATCCTCAGCCGATCCTGGAAGAAATTGCCCGTCTTCGTGCTGCGGGGTATGAACATGTGATGCTGCTGTCGCATCACTTCGGCAACCGCCATATCGGGCGTGCTGCCGAACGCCATGCACCGCACGGCACGCTGGAGTTCCTGGACGCGGCGATGCAGCGTTTCCCTGACCTCAACCTGTATGCCCTTCGCCGCGACGTGTTCCCGGCCACCCGTCTGCGCCGACGGAACATTACGGAAAGCGGATTCGAAGTGGTCAATTTCAAGGACCACCAGGAAATGTACGCCCAGATGTCGCAGGACGTCTTGCGCAGCGTGATGCCGGTCTACACCTTCGCCACCTTGGCGGTCGTCGGTGACGACAAGGACCGCCCGCAGTCGGGTTTCTGCACCTACTTCTACGACGCCGAACAGCGCGTCACGAACCTCGAGGCCGCGAAGACCGCCGAGATGAACATACTGGGCATCGGCCAGACCGCTGGAGTGCACCAATCGCTCGTCAGCGTCTTGCGGGCGATCCACTTCCTCGAAAGCGAGAAGCCGTCGGCGAAGTCCATCTTGCTGCCGGTTCTCGACCCGTTCGACTGGGCCAATCCGACCAAGACCAGCGCATCGGGCGAGATTGAGATCATGAGCCGTCGCGGCAGCCGCAGCGTGCTGCTGTCCCTTCCTGCAGTGCTGGCACATGTCACGAAGGTCCTCCACAAGGAGTCCCAGTGAGCGAGCTGACCTTCCAGAAGCAGGCTGAATACTGGGGCCAGGCTTACGAGGTATTGGTCAAGCGAGGGGTGCTCGCCCATCTCGTCGAGTCTGGTCTCATCCGTCGGGACAGGCCCGGCCTGAAGCGATGGAAGGAGTTCCATTTGCTCGAGATCACGAAACAGCTCTGGCTGAAGCTCGACATCATCGACCACGCCATGCGAGAGGTGGTGTCCTCGAGAGTGCGGCACCTGTCGCTCACGGCTTACGGCGTCGGCTACACGGCGATGCGCGCCTATGTCGAGCAAGTCAGGAAGCAGATCAATTCTGCCGACAGCCTGGAAGTGCGTGCCCTCTGGTGCCCGCTCACGCTGCCGGGCGAGTCCACCCTGGAGCAATCCGCTCGCGAGGAGACGCGGCAGGCCTTTTACGAGGAGTTCGGCCTGCATGGCATCGTCGACCCGGCCTGGTCCAGGAAGGGTCAGCCCGCCAATTCGGACTTCACCCTCTGGCTCACGTCGCCCCGCAAGCGCAAGCAAGACGACTTCCTGCTGGTGCAGGAGTATTCGTTCAGCATGCCGCCGGAACTGCTGGACTTCCGTGAGCAAGGCGCCCATCTCGATGAGCTGTTGCGCCATCGACGGGTCGTGGACTCGCGCAGTGTGTTCGCACGCGTGTCGGCTGAAGTCGACGGCGAGGAGTTCAAGCTGTCGCCGGACATCGCGAACTACCTGGGCGCTCTCACCTCCCATGACAAGCCTCTGTACAAGCTCTGCCAGGCAAGCTCTTACGCGGAATCGACGGCACACCTGCTTCAGCAGCAAGGGCTGCTGCAAAAGGCCTGCACCGTGCGAGCGCTTGCCATCACACCCCATGGTCTGGAAAGCCTGGCAGCCCGATTCGTGACAGAGCAGCCAGCCGAACCTCGGTGCAGGCTGATGGGTCAGATGGGAAAGGCCTACCGCGAGACCCACAAGCTCGCCGACGGGGATGACTCCGGCCTCGAGAAGCAGGTCGAAAAGATGTTCCGGGGCATGCTGAACAAGCTGCCACGACGGCTCAAGGCCGGCATGAAGGCCCTACGGAGAGAGCCGGAGGTGGGCCGTGACTATGTCTTCGAGTTCGACGAAACCGTTCCGAATTTCGCCAACCCGACTGACCAGTTCCCTATTGACGACGCCGTGGCCCTGGTCGAAGAGACCGAAGAGCTGCAGGCCTACTTTGGAGGCCCTGCCCGCCAAGTCATCGGCACCTCGATGCGTGACTTTGCGCGCGGTGCACCGACCCTGTCGCTGCGCGACATGCACGCAGCTGCCATCGTCGCCGGCATGCAGTCTGCCAAGACCGGCCAACTGAACGTGCTGGCCTTGGAGGGTAACCCTGGCATCGGCAAGACGACGGCGATTCGTACCCATCTGGGCCAGAAGCAGGATGGCTACCTGTTTCTCTACCTCAGCCCCCGGGTCGTGATCAACCGAGACGTCACGCAGAGCCTAGCCCGGCAGGACATCACCCATGAGCCGACGGGCATCCTTACCCTGACCACCAACGCGGCCCTGATTGCTGCGGCCGAGAGGTGGCATGACAAGCTGGTCGAACAGGGCCTCGCCACGAAACGCCGCATCGAATGCGTCGTGGTTGCCGACGGCGTGGCTGACCTGGTGAAACCCGACAACACCACCCTTCTGGTGCTCACACCGGAACAGGAGGAAGAAATCGACGCAGAGGTCGCGGGCCACAAGCTGCAGAAGGCCACCCTGTCGGAGCACGAGGACTTTGTGAAGGACCGCCCTCTGATGGGTGTGCTCAAGGGGATGGCCCTCACGTCCAAAGAACTGCTCGCACTCAACCCAGAGGTGAACCGCGTGGTGCTGACCGCGGCCCTTCAGGGCTTCCGGGAGCGCGCGAACCAGAAGACCACCCTCGATGCGCTTTCACAAATCTTCAAGAACCAGTCCATCTCGCCTGCTGGTCGAGCCGAACGGAGCCTGTTCGCCAGGCGCATGCCCACCATCGTGGTCATGGTCGACGAGCTGGCAGGAGACGGCGCCGGAGCGCCGTTCGTGCATGCGATCGCCGAGTGGCTGTCAAATGAATTCATCGACTGCTTCGAAGAGGCCGGGGAGCAAAGCCCCTTTGCCGTGACGCTCGTGGTGTCGGACGCATCGCTGGGGAACGAGGTTGTGCTGGACCGCTACCTGAACGCCGGTGACCAGTCGCCCGACAAGATGCTGGTGTCCAAGTCAGCAGGCGAGAAACCATTCCGCGTCACAGCGACGAAGGTGAAAATTGCCCGCAAGCGACGCCCGACCCTGCACGTCATGACGAACAGCTTCCCGGCCAGCGAGCTTCACATCCACTACCGGGTCAAGATGACGTCGGTGGACATTCAGGAGAAGCCAACAGGCGAGCAGGAGACCCCGCGGCAGGCCATACAGCGTGTGGCCGCTGAAGCCGTCTTGAACAACGCAGCCACCGAGGTACTGAAGGCGCTGGACGCGGGAGCACAGCAAGTCATCTACTTTGCCCAGGACAAGGTCTTCCTGCGCTTGCTGCAGGACAAGCTCATCGCGCTTGACCCCGATCGACTCGAAGCTGGCAACGTCCACATCCTCGACGCATCAGTCCCGGGGTGGCGGCGCAAGAAGCTTGTCGAGCCGGCAGTCCGCGACACGGCGAAGGTGTTCCTGATGACTTCTTCGGGCGCCCGAGGAGTGTCGTTCCCCAAGACGGACTGGATTCTGGCGAGCGTGCCCAGGTTCAACATCGAGGCGGGGCTGATGGAGATTGCTCAGCTCATCTACCGTGGTCGGGGCCGGTACCACGACGAGCACGGCGAGTCGGTGTCCGGCGACAGCGTGCCACGCCACCTGGTCATGCTCGTCGACGATTACCTCGTGGCCGAAGATAGAGACGCCCGACAGTGGCTGCGTCAGTCGCTCGACTTGATGACGCTGCTGGTCATGCTGCGGTCGACCATCCTGACGCGCATCACTGGGGACTCCGACCTGCGCCAGAAGCTGGCCTTGGTACCCGTCGGTGCTGTCGGGGTCGACGAACTCATTAGCCTGATGTCGCAGTATGTCTCGCAGTTCATGCGCGAGGCGGAGATCTTCAAGGTCCAGGATCGCGACAAGGAACTGCAGGCCCTCGCTGGTCGGGCGCAGGGCAACGTGGACGAAATCTTCTCGCGCACGAAACTACATGGCGTGGCCAAGCGGGGCGCCGACGGGCGCACACTGGTCAAGGCTGATAGCATTCGCGAGCTCATGGACCTGGTCACGCACGGACTGTCCCCGTTGCTGGTGGCCGCCGATGTGGGCACGAGCCTGCCCGACCATGTCAGCTTCTCCGGCCCGACGATCGTCGAATCCTGGGCCGACTTCGAGAAGCGGGAAATCTTCTCGTTCGAAGGTCATGCGACCCAGATCAGCCGGGCCACCAGAAGCTTGATGGGTCAGCTCAAGGCCATCGAAGAGGAACGCCAGTTTCCGCCAGTGCTCCGGAACCCGGCGGCGAATTTGCGCAAGCTGCTGCAACGAGAACAGCATGATGCAGCCAACGAGTTCCGGACGCTGAAGGAGTTGAAGTCACCCAACACCTGGGTTGCCCTACCGGCGGGCTACTTCCAGTTACTGCACGCTGAGACCCACGATGAGGGCCAGAGGTTCCGACTCGATGACCCTGAGCAGTGGCATGAGGCGTTAGGCCGCACGCTGAATGCGGGGTCGGCGGTGATGCCGCCACTGCCCAAGTACGAATCGTTCCCCTGGGCCGCAGCGGTTGGCGAGGTAAATCCTCTGAAGCTGGACCTGGTATTCAACGACTGCTACTTCATGGCCTCGAACGAGCTGAATCTGCTCAACACGCTGCTGCTGGCGAACAGCGAAGGGGGTGAGTAGCCTGAAAATGTTCAAGAATCGCAGGGTTCTGTTGTGGGGGTCTTGCGTGACTTCTTGGCCACACTCGCGACTCTCTTTCGGCTGCGACTAGAAATCACACCCTTGCGCACAACGACTTTTCCAGCGTTGTCACCGTTTTCGACGAGATGACACCCAGCCCATCCCGTGACTTCTTGGACCCGTGCCAGAGACTTTTTGAGAGCGTGCCGCCACTTGCTCTCTTGCATGGACTCACGTCCCGTGAGCGATTTCAAAGTGGCTGGGAACATCGGATATACAGTTATGTGCGATGAGTAGAAAGCATGCAAGGCTTTCGCAAGCGAATCCCCCGCAAGCTCCTCGCGCTCTGTTCCGGAAAGCGCCATCCAGTCGCCGTTCGCTAGTAGTTGAGCCACCCCGTCTGAGACAGTCACTCTGAAGTCATACGGTTTGTCTTCATCGAAGCGCTCTACAGATGACAAAAGTCGAGTTCTGCCTACCACACCCAGCGCCTCGTAGGAAAACTCTGCGCGAATCAGTCGCTGCAACGAATCTTCCAGCAATAGGTCTGTCTTGCCACCCCGAGCCCGTCCCGTCAATGCTTCACTTCGCTTAAAGTAGACCCAGGCACGATCCTTCGGAGCACCGTACCGATAGAGACGTGACAGAAGCCAAAAAAACAGGTCTGCGTCAGTTTGCGACAAGCGCACACCCGCAACTTGATCGATTTTATATTGTGATAATGCCGATAGCTTTAGTGGCTCCATCACTTCAGGACGCACCGCCCCGCCAGTGTAGTCCAGTGTGCTGAACGCAGCACTTCTAACAAGTATGTTGGGAGCGATCCGTGTTTCCTCCCAAAAGCCAAACGGCAAGTTCAGCTCAGGCCAGATGGATGACTGGGCAGTTTCTTCTTGCACAGATAGTGCTCCCATGAAGCTATAATCAGGAAATTATAGCTACTTCATGGACTGGCGGCTAAACGGATATGGACTAGCGGATAAAATCCTTGGACCAGAGGCTTTTCGACCCGTCATATCTCGTTGATTTTCTTAGGAAAAATGTAGCCTAAGACATCTTAATTAGACTCTATATATCAAGTCAAGGGGCTACGCCCCCTCGGCGGCTCACACACATAAAACAAAACTCATAGCCGCCGAGCCTCCCCCCAACTCCTTAGCGTGACAACACTCCTGAGAGCTTCAGAAGCATTGAGACTCGAGGTTATGTATCAGTGTAGCTGAAAAAGCGACACGCGAGGAGAGCTTCGTTTGAGTTGCAAGACCTGCTGCCATATCAAAAGACCAACAACCCTTAGCCCGCCGATCCTGCGTGGACTGGCGCAAACTCACAGACCAGTCAACGAGATTGATTACCTGTACTCTTGTGCCAGCATCGGCCTTCAGTTTCGCCACGTTAGCCGCTCAAGCATGTTCCTGGTCGGCCACGACTCTCCTGAGGAAGTACAAAGCTCATCTTACGATCTTGCGGGACAACAAGATCAAAGAGCCGTACATGAAAATCACGTGAAATAACCGAGATCGAAAGCATGATGCGCTGAGCAGCAGACAGCTGCCTCACTACACGACCAGGATGTGCGATTACTGCAAGGCTTGCGCTGACTAGGCGCGAGCCTTTTCTATTTCTTGAAAGCTTGACGCAGCGCTTGCTTGATGCTCAGGCACTGTTCTCTTGGTGGCGGACTTCGAGAGGGAACTTCGCCAACCAGGACGGCCGGGGCCGTCATGGGGTACCGCAGGAGCTTAAAGGCAGGCCAGCTAGGGGCCGAAGCGTAGGAACTTTCACGGGAGGACGGATGAAGCCTCACTCGCACAGTGTTTCTCTTGGTGGCGGACTTCGAGGGGAAACTTCGCCGGCCAGGACGGCCGGGGCCGTCACAGCGCACCGCAGGTGCGCAATGGCAGGCCAGCTATGGGCCGAAGCGACGGACTCGTACTGGGCTATCGGCTGACACCATACACGAGTGCTGGCTATCCTGGTTGCTGTGTTCGATGGGCTTGCGCCAGGCGTGCTGTGTCGATGGCCGCTGCGTACTTGGGCATTCGCTTCGCATGGAGCTGAATCTGCGCCAAGCCTGCTTGATAGTGCGCCAGGCTGAAGACCTTGGCTTCGTTGCATGGCCGGCACATGTGCGTAAGGTTGCTCACGAGATTCGAACCGACACGGCTAGATGAGGCAACCTGCAGCGGCAACTTCGTCGCATCGGAGTAGGCACACTGCGGCCCCACTTTTTGAGCAGGTCAGCCTTCAAAGCCGTGCAACTACTCTTGCTGCAATTCGACGCCGTAGATCTACTGGTCGCATTGATGATGGCTTCCCCTCCGGTTCTGGTGATCCTCCTTTCCAAAAGCTTTAGGCTGCTGCGTATATCTCCCTCGCCAGCAGGGATATGTGTGGGCGAGGGTACGTGCCAGTCTCCGGTGACGGATGTGGTTGGGGGGCGGTTGGCCAACTAGGAGCGTCGTTCGCGGACGCAGCGCCACGCCTTGCCACGCCGAAGGGGTGTCGCGGAGGCTTAACCGGTAAAGCGCCTCGCGGCAAATCGAAAGCGCCTGGCTCGCACAGCTCCGGTCGGTTAAGCCACATCCCCAGGGTGGCGCAAAAAAGTAGCATCGCTGGGCCCCTGGTTGCGAACCCGTGCACCATCTTGCTGCGCACGAGGTAGCTGTGCAGTAAGCCGTACTTGTCGAGCCGGGTGCACTGGTAGCTGCAGCGCCCGGTGCCCTTGATTGCCAGAGTGGGCTTGTGCCAGCCGTTGAGGGCGGAGACCTCGCAGACGCAGATGGCATCCAAGGCGTAGGGCTTCGGAATCTTGTGCTGATGCTGGTTGAACTTCGTGCGCCCGCCGGTGGCAACCTAGACCGGCAGCCAGGTGGCCTTCAAGGCGTTCGCCAGGCCTCAGTACGTCGTGGCGTTGAAGGCAGCCGCATCCTTCGGCGGTTACCGCTTCCGAATTGACCCTTGTCCGCCGCATGACTGGCAGAAGAAAGGCGTCGTCGAGGCCGGGGGCAAATACGTCAAGGGCAACATCTTGCCGCTGGGCCAACTTCGCGACCTGTCCGACCTCAACGCACAGGTTCGAGCCCGGGTGATGATTGAGGCCGGTCAGCGCTGCCACAGCACTACTCGCGTTGCACCCTTGAAGCTATTCACGCTGGAGCGTCCGCATCTGCAGCCCTTGCCTGATCAGGCGCCTGACCTGGGCAGCTGGCACCAGATCAGCGTGCACCGTGATTGCCACGTCAAGTTCGATCATTGCCTGTACTCGGCCCCGTTGGCCTGGGTCGGTAATACGCTGTGGCTGCGTGCCACGGACAGCAGCGTATTGCTGTTCCACGACCACTTGCTCGTGGCCAGTCACGCACGCAGCCTGCACCCGGGTCAGCG
This sequence comes from Malikia granosa, assembly GCF_002980595.1. GTDB lineage: Bacteria > Pseudomonadota > Gammaproteobacteria > Burkholderiales > Burkholderiaceae_C > Malikia > Malikia granosa. Next base: position 511 of record NZ_PVLQ01000103.1, on the reverse strand, counting down.
CATGACGGTACATGACCACATGCCACCCAAGGCGCGATGGTTCTTCGCCCATGACGGGCAGTGGCTGGAACAGCATGCCTATGCCATCGGGGCGTCATGCCTGCAGCTGATCGAGCGCCTGCTGTCGGACCGAATCGTCGAGCGCCTGCTCGCCGCCCAATGCGTTTTCGCCTTGGCCAAGACCTATGGCGCCTGGAAGGTGCTTGCACTCGGGCCTTGGCGCATGACAGCCCGCATTACGCCACCGTCAAGTCCATCCTCAAGAGCGGTGCCGACCGCCAGCCCTTGGAGGGCAGTGCTGCCGAGCAGGTCTACTCGCTCCATCGCTTCCTTCACTCCGCCGCCAGCCTGTTCGCTCCCATCCAGCCCGAGCTGCTTCATTGAGACCGCCGCCATGAATCCGATTCCCGAGCTCAGCCCTCAACTCCAGTAACTGCGCCTGTCCGGCATACTTAACTCCCTGGAGGCCCTTAACCGAAAGGTCATCGAGTCTAGGGCGTGTCATCAATCG
>NZ_PVLQ01000102.1 GCF_002980595.1 Malikia granosa | reverse complement strand
TAGGCCGCGTCGGTCGCGCTGGCAGCCAGGCCGGCGCCGGCCTGCACCAGCACCCGGTGGCCTTGCGCCACCAGCTTCTTCGCCGTCTCGGGCGTCACGGCGACCCGCGTCTCGCCCGCGACAGTCTCGGCGGGTACTCCTATCAGCATGTCTGCGCTCCTGGCATGTCAGGGCGCGACCAGGGTGAGGCCCTGGTCGCGGAACATCGCGAGCAGCTCGCCCTTGTCGCGCAGGCGCTTGAGCGCCCCTTCGAGCGCGCCTGCCAGTGCCTTGTGGCTGGACTTGGTCGCCATGCCCAGCGGCCAGCCATTGTCCTGCAGTCCGGGTAGGCCGAGTTCGCTCAGCTCGAAGGATGCCGCGTTGGCCTGGCGCCGGAACAGCGCGGTCTCGGCCTGGGCCCGGCTGACGTAGGCTGCCGCGATGTCGCCATTGATCACGGCATCGGCCGCCTGCACCCCGTTGTCGAAGAAGCGGGTCTGGTTGCGCAGCAGCCCGCCCTGGTAGCCGATCAGCGCGCTGGCCGCCCCGCTGCCACGCTCGGCACCCAGGGGCAGGCTGGCCAGATCGTTGCCGCTCTTGACCTCGGGCAGCCGGCGCTTGTCGTGGAACACCGCCAGCGTCTCGCGCGAGTAGGGGCCGAATATCAGCACCTGGGGATTCTTCTGCATCAGGTACTTGTCGGCCGGCACATGCAGCATGACGTCGGCCGGGCCGTAGCCCAGGTAATGACCGCGCCAGACCATGTTGCGCAGGTCGTCGCCCATGTTCTCGCCGGCGTCGAAGGGCAGCAATTGCAGCTTGAGGCCCAGTTCGCGCGCCAGGCCCTGGGCCAGCGCCACGTCCACGCCCGACAGCTCGCTGCCCTTGCCGTCGGAGTAGGGCGCGTTGTCCTTGTAGACCGCGACCTTGAGCACGCCCGCGGCGCGCACCTTGTCCAGGTCCTCGAGTTCCTGCGCCCGCAGTCCGAGCGCGGGCATTGCCAGGGTTGCGGCGGCGGCGCGCAGCAGGGTGCGCCGGGTGCTGGTCATTTCCATCATGGCTTGTCCTGGCTCGGGGTCAGTCGGCGCGGCGGGTCTCGAGGTAGGTCTTGATCGACCAGATCGCCTCCTGCGACAGCGTGCCCTCGAAGGGCGGCATGTAGACGCGGCCGTCGCGCGTGCGGCCCTTGCGCACGGTGCCGACGAAGTATTCGCTGATCTCGGCGTAGCAGAGCTCCTTCTGTGCCGCATCGGCCAGGCCGGAGCAGTCGCCATCGAGCTTGCGCAGGTCGGGGGCGATGCCGCCCGAGATCGCCTCGAGCCCGTGGCAGCGGGCGCAGTTCTGGTTGTAGGCCGAGGTGCCGATGCGCAAGGCCTCGCGGTGCGCGTCGCCCTTGCTGTAGGGGTTGCTGTCGAGCCACTTGGGGCCGAGCTGGGGCAGGGTGTGGGTGTCGACGGACTGCGGCACGACATCGCCATGGGCGAGGGCGAAGGCGGCGGTCGTGGCCAGCGCGCCGGCCAGCATGGTCTGCTTGAGGCGCTTGAAACGGTTCGAGAGGATCATTGGGCGGTCTCCTGTTTTTGTTGGACAGCCGGGGAGCGCAATATGCGTGCCAGTCGCGCCGGCCCGCCAGCGCCGACGGCAGCCGGACGGCCTTGATCCATGCCTGTTGCAAAACGGAGCAGGCCTGCTTTGTGCTGTGACACCCCTGCTGTTCGCGGCGCTGGCCAGCCGTCCGGGCTGCGCTAGGGAATCTCCCTAGTCTCCTGGCCTGTTGCCTGGGACCTGTAGCCGTCGATATGCAGGACAATCCGATGCCACAGTTCCGACTTCCCGCAGCGGTCGGACTTTGCCGCCTTGAAAAAACAGGCGAGCCAGGCTGGCTGGTGCCAGCTCCTGAAGCTCGCCACCGGAGACCCAAGCGATGAGCTCGATTCAATCTGCGACCCTGGGCGGTGCGCCCGGAGTCGGGTGGCCTTACTCCACCGACATTTCCCAGCACGAGACCGTGATCCGGCTCTCGCACGAGCGCTCGCAGGGCTTCGGACTCTCGCACCGTGACTGCCCGGACTTCTCGCTGGCACCCAGGCCCGAGTTCCACGCCGCGCTCGAGCAGAACCGCTTCCTCTACCAGCATGCAGCGCCGGTGATGGAAACGCTCTACGAGCAGATCGCCAACACCCACAGCATGGTGCTGCTGACCGACAAGGAAGGCCTGATCCTGCACTCGCTCGGCGACAGCGATTTCCTCGAGAAGGCCTCGCGCGTCGCGCTCACGCCCGGCGTCAGCTGGTCCGAGCGCAGCAAGGGCACCAACGCGATCGGCACCGCGCTGACCGAGGAGCAGCCGGTGGTGGTCCATGGATCGGACCATTACCTGTATGCCAACCAGATCCTGACCTGCTCCTGCACGCCGATCTTCGATCCGCACGGCAAGGTGGTCGGCGCGCTCGACGTGACGGGCGACGAGCGCAGCTACCACCGCCACACGCTGGCCTTGGTGCGCATGTCGGCGCAGATGATCGAGAACCAGATGTTCGCCAACGTCTTCTCCGACGCGGTGCGCATCCATTTCCATTCGCGCCAGGAGTTCCTCGGTACCCTGGTCGAGGGCATCGCGGTGTTCAGCCAGGACGGCCGCTTCCTGTCGGCCAACCGCAGCGCGCAGTTCCAGCTCGGCCAGAGCGTCAATTGCCTGCAGGCGCACACCTTCTCGTCGCTGTTCGGGCTGTCGATGTCCCAGCTGCACGACCGCCTGCGCGGCGCCAACGGCCAGCCCGTCATGCTGGTGCTGAGCAACGGCGTGGCGGTCTGGTGCCAGGTGCGGCTGCGGGCGCGCAGTCCCTGGATCGGCGGCGGCGAGTCGGGGCTGGCGGTCACGATGAGCGAGCCGGAGTCCGGCACGCGCTGGGAAAAGCCGCTCGTCAGGCCGGCGCAGGAGGCCTCTGCCCAGATCTCGGCGCAGGCGGCCACCCAGCGCCGCCGCGCCGCTGCGCGCCGTGGGCTCTCGAGCCTGAACTACCTCAACACCGGCGATCCGCAGGTCGCCCAGGTGGTGCGCAAGCTGCAGCTGGTGCTGGACCGCGACATCCCGATCATGATCCTGGGCGAGACCGGCACCGGCAAGGACATCCTGGCGCAGTCGATCCACAACGATTCGGCGCGCGCCGGCAAGCCCTTCGTCTCGGTCAACTGCGCCTCGATTCCCGAGACACTGATCGAGTCCGAGCTGTTCGGCTACGAGGAGGGCGCCTTCACCGGCGCCAAGCGCAAGGGCTCGCCCGGCAAGATCCTGCAGGCCAATGGCGGCACCCTGTTCCTCGACGAGATCGGCGACATGCCGACCCAGCTGCAGGCGCGCCTGCTGCGCGTGCTGCAGGAACGCTGCGTCAATCCGCTCGGCTCGGGCAAGGAGTACGAGGTCGATGTCGCCATCGTCTGCGCCACCCACCGCGACCTCAAGGGCGCGATCGCGCGCGGCAGCTTCCGCGAGGACCTCTACTACCGGCTCAACGGCATGGTGGTGCGGCTGCCGGCACTGCGCGACCGGACCGACTTCGACATCGTGCTGCGCAAGGTGCTCGACAGCCTGTGCGAGGACGGCCAGCGGCTGGAGTTCGCCGACGAGGTGCTGGCGCTGTTCCGGCGCTACCACTGGCCGGGCAACTTCCGCCAGCTGCACAATGTGCTGCGCACCGCGGTCGCCCTGGTCGGCTGCGAGGGCGTGATCCGCACCGAGCACCTGCCGGACGATTTCCTCGATGAAATGGCCGCGGTGGCCGCCTCGGTCAGGGCTGCGCTCGACACGGCGCCGGCCCCGCAGCACGCTACCCAGCATGTCCTGGGCGTCAATGACGGCGCCGCGCTGTCGGCGCCGGCCGCCAGTGCGCCCCAGCCTTCGGCGGCCTCCTACGGGGTTGATGCCGTGGCCGTGCAGCACGAGTCGCCCGTGGCGCCACCCCAGCTGCACTCGCTCGCGGCCAGCCGGCGCATGGAGGATGTCGCGCTCGATACCATGGCCGGTGCGCTGCGGCAGTGCCGCGGCAATGTGTCAGCAGCCGCCAAGCTGCTCGGGGTCTCGCGCAACACCATCTACCGCAAGAAGGAGCTGCTGCCGCAGGATGTCTGGGGCTGAGCCCTTCAGTCCCGGGCCGGGCAGGCGGCCGGCAGTCCCTGGATCCAGCGTGGCTCGAGCTCGCGCCAGGCGCGCTGCAGGTTGAAGCCGTGCCGCTCGGCATGGCCCGCCAGCCGCTGCCTTGCCAGCCGCTCGAGGCGCATCGCTTCCGTGGCCGACAGCCCGGATTCGAGCGCCTGCAGCACCTGGCGTTCCAGCTCGCACAGGTAGTCCAGGGTCGCGGCGAGCCCGGCGCGCGCCATCGGCCGGTTGCCCACCAGCCGCTCGGGCTGCAGGCGATCGAGCGCCTGCAGTGCCGCGATCCAGCCCTGCAGGCTGCCTTGCGCGAGTTCGGGCAGCCGGTCCTGGTAGAGCAGGGATGGCGCGACCAGCAGGCGCTCGCGCTCGTTCCACCAGGCCAGGTCGCTTTCGCTGTGCGCCGAGCGGAATTCCAGCGTCAGCCAGTCGCCCGAGTCGCTGCGCCAGCGCTGGCCGTCCTGCAACACGGGCGCGGGCAGCAGGATGGGCGTCTGGGCCAGCGCGGGATCGGCGGTGGCGTCGGCGATCGCGCGGCGGCAACTCTCGCAGCGCTGCGCCATCGACTGCCGGGTGCTCGCGGTCGCCTCGATCGCGGCGCTGCCAGCTGGCGGTCCGAAGGCGGCATTGCCGAGCACGTTCTCGGCATGGGCGTGGCTGTTGAGCACGCGGTCGATCTCGAGGCCGAGCTCGCAGCGGGCCGAGCGCATCACCTGCCTGCCGTGCGTGAGGCCGGGGCCGGGGTCGATCAAGGTCGCGCGCCTGCCTTGCGCGATCAGCACCTGGGTCGCGACATGGCCCCGGTTGCCCGGCTCGATGTCCTCGGCCGCGCCGGGCCAGACCCAGACCCCGGGGGCGATGCCCTGCCAGTGCTGGCTGGGCCTTGTCTGGCAGTCGGCGGCACTGGCCAGCCCGGACAGGGCCAGCGCCAGGCCTGCCGCTGCGGCCCGCAGCCGCCCCGTCCTAGCCATGGCGGACCGCGGCGCGGATCGCTTGCAGATTGCCCGGCTCGTGGCCCAGGTGGCCGGCCCGGGTCAACCGCAGCTGCGATCCGCCCGGGGCCAGCTCCGTCAGGCGGCGATGCGACTGCAGGCTGTTGCCGGGCGGGCAGACCGGGTCGTGGCGGCCATGGATCCAGGTCGTGGCGATGCCATGCATCGCCACGGTCTGCAAGGCTCGCTCCCAGTCGCCCGGGCGCAGGCCGCAGCGGCGCGCCAGCAGGTGGGACTGGATGCGGTATTTCTGCCACAGTTTCTTCTGCGCCCGGGCGGGCAGCGCCTCCGGGCGCTCGAGTCGGCGCTGCAACCGCGCCGGCCCCATGGCCTGCCAGTGGCGGCGCAGCTCCCTCCTTTCGTCGACGGCCGTGGCGCCGAGCCAGGCCCGGCGCGCGCCATGCAGCGCGGCGGCCTGTTCCATCGTCTGCCAGGCCTGGGCGATCCGGCTGGTGCGTGGCGCAACTGTTCCGTTGCGGAACAGCTGTGACAGTTGCTGCAACACCGCGTCCGCCTGCGCCGGGCGGCAATGGCGCAGCCGGACCCCGCTGCCAGCGCCCCGGGCCGGCGGCAGGGCCGGGCCCGAGCGGGGCCAGAAGCGCCGCAGCAGCCGGATCACCTCGCGCCGGCTGCCCTTGAAGCTGCCGCGCAGCACCAGTGCCTCGACCGCCTGCGGCTGCCGCGCCGCGTACATCAGCGCCAGCGTCGCGCCCCAGGAGCCGCCCAGCACGCTCCAGCTGGCCAGGCCCTGGGCCTGGCGCAGGCGCTCGAGGTCGGCGATCAGCTGCGGCAGGCCCTGTCCCCTGCGGCTGCCGGCCGGCCGGCTGGCGCCGCTGCCGCGCTGGTCCGGCGCCAGCAGCTGGCAGGCCGGCAGCTCGAAGCCCTGCCAGAGTGCCGGGCCGGCCCCGCTGCCCGGGCCGCCATGCAGCGCGAGCCAGGCGCGCCGGCCCGGCTGGCCCAGCTGGTGAAAGGCCAGCGACTGGCCGCCCGCCAGCGCCAGGCGGGACAACTCATCAGGGTAAACACGGGTCATGCTCGGAGTCCGATTGGCATCATTGTTGCTGCGTGGAGGGAGGCTGTACCGCAAACAGCGTCGGCATGCCAGCTGTGACATTTCGACGCCAGATCCGTGCCAGCCTTCCACAACCTTTTCACTGGAGACACATCATGCAATGGACCGCACCGAGCTTCACCGACCTGCGCTTTGGCTTTGAGATCACGATGTACATCGCCAACCGCTGAACCGCAACCCGGGGCACAGCGGCGTCGCGCTGGATGTGTCCCGCCCCATTCATCCAACCCTGACAAGCACGATGCGCCTACGCGTTCTGGGATCTTCCGCCGGTGGCGGCTTTCCGCAGTGGAACTGCAACTGCCCCAACTGCGATGGGCTGCGCCGTGGCACCATAGTTGCCCGGCCGCGCACGCAGTCCTCGGTGGCGATCAGCGCCAATGACAGCGACTGGCTGCTGGTCAATGCCTCGCCCGAGGTGCTGCAGCAGATCCGCGAGACGCCGGGCCTGCAGCCCGCGCGCCAGATCCGCGACAGCGGCATCGCGGCGGTGCTGCTGATCGACGCCCAGATCGACCATTGCACCGGACTGCTGATGCTGCGCGAGCGCAGCGCGCCGCTGCCCTTGTACGCGACGGCCGAGGTGCTCGACGACATCGGCACCGGCTTCCCGCTCACGCGACTGCTGGGCCATTACTGCGGCCTGCAGACGCGGCCCATCGCGCTCGACGGCCAGCCGCTCGACCTGCCTTTCCTGGAGCCGCTGCAGGTCCATGCGGTGCCGATCGCGAGCCAGCCGCCGCCTTACTCGCCGTTCCGCGGCCAGGCGCGACCGGGCGACAACATCGCGCTGATGGTCCACAACCCGCTGAGCGGCCGCAAGCTGTTCTACGCGCCCGGACTGGGCCAGATCGACGCCGCCACGCGCGCGCTGATGGAGCAGGCCGACGTGCTGCTGGTCGACGGCACCTTCTGGACCGAGGACGAGATGATCCGCCTGGGCCTGTCAGCCAAGCCGGCGGCCGAGATGGGGCATCTGCCGCAGAGCGGAGCGGGCGGCATGATCGCGCTGCTCGACAGCCTGCCGCCGGGCAAGCAGAAGTGGCTGATCCACATCAACAACACCAACCCCATCCTGCGCGAGGACTCGCCCGAGCGCGCCATCCTCGCCGCGCACGGCATCCAAGTGGCCTTTGATGGCCTGGAGATCGAACTATGACAGCAGCCCTGCCGCCGCAAGCACTGGCCTGGGACCGGGCCGAATTCGAGCGCCAGCTGCGCGCCAAGGGCGCCGGCTACCATATCCACCACCGCTTCAACCTGCGCATGAACGGCGGCCAGTGCACGCCCGACGAGATCCGCTGCTGGGTCGCCAACCGCTTCTACTACCAGATCTGCATCCCGCGCAAGGACGCCGCCATCATCGCCAACATGCCCGACCGCGAGCACCGGCGCAAGTGGGTCGACCGCATCCTGGACCACGACGGCTTTGGCGACTACGAAGGCTCGAGCGCGGGTGGCATCGAGGCCTGGACCCGCCTGGGCGAGGCGGTCGGCCTGTCGCGCGACGCGCTCTGGTCGCTCGATCTCGTCGTGCCCGGCGTGCGCTTCGCCTGCGATGCCTATGTCAACTTCGCGCGCCAGGCGCCGTGGCAGGAGGCGGTCTGCTCGTCGCTGACCGAGATGTTCGCGCCGCAGATCCACAAGGACCGGCTCGCGACCTGGCCCACGCATTACCCCTGGATCGAGGCCGACGGCCTGCAGTATTTCCGCAGCCGCATCCCGCTGGCGACGCGCGACGTCGAGCATGGCCTGCAGGTCACGCTCGACCATTTCACTACTCGGCCGGCGCAGCAGCGTGCGCTCGACATCCTGCAGTTCAAGCTCGACGTGCTCTGGAGCATGCTCGACGCGATCGAGAAGGCCTGCTGCCATGACTGAAACCCTGATTCCCGCGCTGCCGCAATGCCCGCGCCTGTCGCGCCTGTTCCGGCTCCAGTTCGAGCGCGCGCAGGACGCCTGGGTGCTGCTCTACCCCGAGGGCATGGTGCAGCTCAACCAGAGTGCGGCCGAGATCCTGCGCCGCTGCGACGGCCGCCGCCAGCTCGACGACATCGTGGCCGAGCTGCAGGCGCTGTTCCAGGTCGATGGCATCCGGCCCCAGGTCGTGGCGCTGCTGCAGGAAGGACAGAGCCGTGGCTGGATCGACTGAAGCGATTCCGGCGGCGGCACCGCCCGGCCCGCCGCTGTGGCTGCTCGCCGAGCTGACCTACCGCTGCCCGCTGCACTGCGTCTTCTGCTACAACCCGACCGACTACACCCGCTTCCAGCCCGAGCTCAGCACGCGCGAGTGGGTCGACGTGCTGACCCAGGCGCGCGCGCTCGGCGCGGCCCAGCTCGGTTTCTCGGGTGGCGAGCCGCTGTTGCGCGACGACCTGGAAGAACTCGTCGCCGAGGCGCACCGGCTCGGCTACTACACCAACCTGATCACCTCGGGCGTCGGCCTGACCGAGCGGCGCGCGCGCGCGCTGAAACAGGCCGGGCTCGACCATGTGCAGCTCTCGTTCCAGGACTCGACGCGCGAGCTCAACGACTTCCTGACCCACACCCGGACCTTCGAGCTGAAAAAGCGCGTCGCCGAGCTGATCAAGGCGCACGACTGGCCGATGGTGCTCAACTGCGTGCTGCACAAGCACAACCTGCCCCATGTCGACAAGATCATCGAGATGGCGCTGGCGCTGGGCGCCGAGTACCTCGAGCTTGCCAACACCCAGTACTACGGCTGGGCGCTGGTCAACCGCGAGCAGCTGCTGCCCACGCGCGCCGAGCTCGAGGCGGCCGAGGCGGTCGTCAAGCGCTACCGCGAGCAGATCGGCAACCGCTGCCGCCTGCTGTTCGTCGTGCCCGACTACTTCGAGCAGCGGCCCAAGGCCTGCATGAACGGCTGGGGCAAGGTCTTCCTGTCGATCGCGCCCGACGGCACCGCCATGCCCTGCCACAACGCCGGCAACCTGCCCGGCCTGCAGCTGCCCAATGTCAGGAGCCAGCCGCTGCGCGAGATCTGGCGCGACAGCGGCGCCTTCAACGCCTTCCGCGGCCACGACTGGATGCAGGAGCCCTGCCGCAGCTGCGACGAGAAGGCCAAGGACTTCGGCGGCTGCCGCTGCCAGGCCTATCTGATGAGCGGCGACGCGGCCGCCGCCGATCCGGTCTGCAGCAAATCCCCGCAGCATGAACAGGTGGTCAACATCGTGCGTCGGGCGGAAAGTGCAACCTCGTCCTGGGCTCCGCTGGTATTCCGCAACGACCAGGAATCGCATCGAATGAGGGCGGCTGCCGTCGACATCGAATAACAAGACAATTCCTTTTAACAGGCCGTTGAAAAA
>NZ_PVLQ01000101.1 GCF_002980595.1 Malikia granosa | reverse complement strand
TTCTACAACCTGCGCTGATCGACATCCGCCATGCTCGCGCCACGCCACTGGGTGGCATTGGGTCTAGGGGGCCTGCTGGCGCTGCTGCAATACCAGCTCTGGCTGGGCCGCGGCAGCTGGCCCCAGGTCCAGGCCTACCGCCAGCAGCTGGCCGAACAGACCCGCGCCAACGAACTGGCCCGCCAGCAGAACGAGCAGCTGGCCAGCGAGGTGCGTGACCTGCAGGACGGCATGACCATGGTCGAGGAGATCGCGCGCTACGAGCTCGGCCTGCTCCGGCCCAACGAGGTGTTCGTCAAGGTCACCCCGCCCAGCGCCGCACCGCGCTGAGCATCATTCGAGGCGCGGCTCGCTGCGCCATCGATGCCATGAAAACGGCCACCCTTGGGGTGGCCGTTTGTCATTGTGCAGGCCCTGTGACAGGCCGTGGGCGATCTTCAGTGCAGCTGGTCGCTGGCCGGCGGCTGGCGGTCCTGCTGCAGGAACAGGCGGGCCGCATCGACCGGATCGAAGCGGTATTGCGCGCCGCAGAAATCGCAGGCCACCTCGATCTCGCCGCGTTCGGCCAGGATGGACTCGACCTCGTCGACGCCGAGTCCCTTGAGCATGGTGGCAACGCGCTCGCGCGAGCAGGTGCAGGCGAAGCGGGGCTCGATAGGGCCGTCCTCGGGCTGGAAGCGCAGCAGGTCCTCCTGCCAGAACAGGCGGTGCAGGATAGTCTCGGCGTCCAGCGTCAGCAGCTCCTCGGGCTTGAGGCTGGCGGCCAGGGTGGCGATGCGGTGGTAGTCCTCGTTCTCGCCGATCGCGTCGCCCTGGGCCTGCACGGCAGAGCTGCCGGCCAGGTTGGACGCGCCGGTGGCGGGCAGGCGCTGGATCAGCAGGCCGGCGGCGACCTCGCCGTTGGCGGCCAGCACCAGCTTGGTGTCGAGCTGCTCGCTGCGCAGCATGTAGTGCTCGAGCACCTCGCTCAATTTCTCGAGCTTCTCGTTGTGCTCGCCGCTCAGCGGCACCACGCCCTGGTAGGGCTGCTGGCCCGGCAGGCGGTCCTTGGGGTCGAGCGTGATCGCGCAGCGGCCCAGGCCGTTGACGTTGACCATGTGGCTCAGCGGCACGCCGTCGGCGACCTCGCCATTGACGGTGGCTGTGGTGCGGAAGCTGAAGTCGGGCTGGACCTCGGTGACCGCGAGCTTGACCGGCCCGTCGCCGAACACCTGCAGCACCAGCGCGCCATTGAACTTGATGTTGCCCTGCATCAGCACGGCGGCCGCCGACATCTCGCCGAGCAGCTCGGTGACGGCGGCCGGATAGCCGCCGGCCTCGCGGTGGCGGCGCAGCACTTCCTGCCAGGAGCCGGTCAGGCGCACCAGCATGCCGCGCACCGGCAGGCCTTCGAACAGGAACTTGTGCAATTCGGATTTGTGCAATTCGGTCATTTCAGTCTCAAGCCAGCTTGACGAGTCCCGCCTGGTAGCGGCGGGCATTGGCGATATAGTGTTGGGCGCTGCGGCGCAGGCCTTCGATCTGCTCGGGGCTGAGCTGGCGCACGACCTTGGCCGGGCTGCCCAGGATCATCGAGCCGTCCGGGAATTCCTTGCCCTCGGTCACGAGCGAGCCGGCGCCGACCAGGCAGTTGCGGCCGATGCGGGCGCCATTGAGCACCACGGCGCCGATGCCGATCAGGGTCTCGTCGCCGATGGTGCAGCCATGCAGCATGACCTGGTGGCCCACGGTCACGCGCTCGCCGATGGTGAGCGGAAAGCCCTGGTCGGCATGCAGCACGCTGGCATCCTGGACATTGCTGCCAGCACCGACGCGGATGCGGTCGGAGTCGCCGCGGATCACGCAGCCGAACCAGACGCTGCTGTCGGCGCCGAGCTGCACGTCGCCGATCACCTGCGCGCTGTCGGCGACGAAGGCGCTGGGGTCGACCTCGGGCACGAGGTCGTCAAGTTGGTAGATGCTCATGCCTAGAATTGTAAGGATGGAAGCCATGGAAACCGCCCCGCAAGGTCTTGCCTTGCCCGAACTGCGCGCGCAGGCGCTGGCCGCGCTGTGCTGTCCCGACATCGGGCGCAAGTGCGAACTGGCCCGCAAGCTGCATGCCGAAGCCGCGCAGCTGCCGCTGGACACCGAGGCCTTGCTGATGCCGCCGGCCGGCAGCGCCCTGCCCGGCCGGCCGCAGCGGCCGCGCCTGGTCATGCCCAAGCAGGTCGCGCAGCGCTCGCCCTTCACGCTCGAGGGCCGCGCGGCGCTGATCCATGCGATCTGCCACATCGAGTTCAACGCGATCAACCTGGCGCTCGACGCGGTCTGGCGCTTTGCCGGCATGCCGCGCGAGTTCTACCTCGACTGGCTGCGCGTGGCGGCCGAGGAGGCCTACCACTTCGGCCTGCTGCGCGAGCACCTGCGCGCCATGCCGCCGCGGCAAGACGGCCAGCCCTGGGACTACGGCGACTTCGACGGCCACGACGGGCTCTGGCTGATGTGCGAGCGCACCGCGCATGACGTGACCGCGCGCATGGCCCTGGTGCCGCGCACGCTGGAGGCGCGCGGCCTCGACGCGACGCCACAGATCCAGGCCAAGCTCAGGCGGATCGGCACCCCCGATGCGCTCGAGGCGATCGCACGGCTCGACATCATCCTGCGCGACGAGGTCGGCCATGTCGAGATCGGCAACCGCTGGTACCGCTGGCTCTGCGCCGGCCAGGGCCTGGATCCGGTCGCGCATTACGGCGAGCTGGTGCGGCGCCACCAGGCGCCGCCGCTGCGCCCGCCCTTCAACCAGGAGGCCCGGCTGCGCGCGGGCTTCAGCCAGCAGGAACTCGACTACCTGCTCGGCGCCTGAATCTCCACCCAGCCGCCAGAACAGCCACTCGAGCCCCGCCCCATGATCGAACTCCATCCCATCCCCGCCTTCCAGGACAACTACCTCTGGCTGCTGCACGACGGCCACCAGGCGGTCGTGGTCGACCCGGGTGACGCCGCGCCGGTGCAGAACTTCCTGGAACAACACGGGCTGCAGCTGCAGGCCATCCTGCTGACGCATCACCACAAGGATCACACCGGTGGCGTGGCCGAACTGCGCGCGGCCAGCGGCGCCCTGGTCTACGGCCCTGCAGCCGAGGCCTTGCCGGCGGCGGTCGAACCGGTGCAGCGCCTGGGCGCTGGCGAGCGCCTCGAGCTGCTGGGCCTGGGCTTCGAGCTGATCGAGGTGCCCGGCCACACCGCCGGCCATGGCGCCTACTTCGTGGCGCAGGCGCCGGGCGGACCGCTGCTGTTTTGCGGCGACACCCTGTTCTCGGGCGGCTGCGGCCGCATCTTCGAGGGCACGCCGGCGCAGCTGCTGGCCTCGCTGGACCGGCTGGCTGCGCTGCCGGACGAGACCCGGGTCTGCTGCGCGCACGAGTACACCCTGTCCAACCTGCGCTTCGCGCAGGCGGTCGAGCCGGGCAATGCGGCGATCAGCCAGCATCTGGCGCATTGCCAGGCAGTGCGCGAGCGCGGCGAACCCACGCTGCCGAGCCGGATCGGGCTCGAGCGCCAGATCAACCCCTTCCTGCGCAGCCGCGAGCCGGCCTTGCTGGCGGCACTGGCGCAGCGCGACCCCGCAGCCCAGGACGAGGTGGCGCGCTTTGCGGCGCTGCGCGAGTGGAAGAACGGTTTCCGCTGAAAAATGCGCGTGGCGGGAACCCTGGCCGATAATTGAGGTCTCAACACCTTTGGTCTGCCCCCACCTCCCCGATGAACCGACACCGACTCTGGTGGCCCCTGCTGAGCGCCCTGTTCCTGTCTGCCTGCTCCAGCCTGCCTGCGCCTGACGAAGCAGCCAACCTTGAAGCGCCAGTGCAGTCTGGCGAATCGCCCTACCTGCTCAAGGCGCGGCGCGGCGGCAATCCAACCCTGTCCGAACTGCGCACCGAACCCGGCATCGGCCTGCGCGCGGTCGCGCCGCTGACCGTTCCGACCGACCTCTGGGACCGGATCCGGCGCGGCTTTGCGATGCCCGACCTCGAGAGCGATCCGGTACGCGATCGCGAACAGTGGTATGCCGCCCGCCCCGAGTACATCGAGCGCATGACGGCGCGCAGCAACAAGTACCTGTTCCACATCGTCGAGGAACTCGAGCGGCGCAACATGCCGACCGAGCTTGCGCTGCTGCCCTTCGTCGAGAGCGCCTTCAACCCGCAGGCGGTCTCGAGCGCGAGCGCCGCCGGCATGTGGCAGTTCATGCCGGCCACCGGCAAGGACTTCGACCTGACGCAGAACATGTTCCGCGACGACCGGCGCGACGTGCTGGCCTCGACCCGGGCCGCGCTCGACTACCTCGAGCGGCTGAACCGCCAGTTCAACGACTGGCACCTGGCGCTGGCGGCCTACAACTGGGGCCAGGGCAATGTCGCCAAGGCGATCAAGCGCAACCAGGCCCAGGGACTGGGTACCTCCTACACCGAGATCAACCTGCCGCTGGAGACGCGCCAGTATGTGCCCAAGCTGCAGGCGCTCAAGAACATCGTGGCCCAGCCGGAGCGTTTCCGCGCCAGGCTGCCGGCGATCGGCAACCACCCCTTCTTCGACGCGGTGCCGATCAAGCGCGACATGGACGTGGCCAAGGTGGCCGAGCTCGCGGGCGTGAGCGAGCGTGACCTGCGCCAGCTCAATCCCTCGATCAACAAGCCGATGTTCATGGCGGCGGCCAACCCGAGCGTGCTGCTGCCCTGGGACAACGCGGCCGAGTTCGAGGCCAAGCTGGCCAGCTACAGCGGCCCGCTGGCGAGCTGGACCGCCTGGAAGGCACCGCGCGACATGACGGTCGCGCAGGCCGCCGAGCAGCATGGGGTCGATGCCAGCGAGTTGCGCGAGCTCAACAAGATCCCGCTGCGCATGCTGGTCAAGGCCGGCTCGACCCTGCTGGTGCCGCGCAGCGGCAAGCTCGACATGGATGTGCCGGAACACCTGGCCGACCATGGCCAGCTGCTGCTCAAGGAAGAGATCATCCTGGTGCGGACCCTGGTCAAGGCGCGCAAGGGCGACACCCTGGCCAAGCTGGCCCAGCGCTACCGGGTCAGCGCAGCCAAGGTCGCCGACTGGAACGACCTCTCGCCCAAGGCCAAGCTCAAGCCCGGCCAGCAGCTGGTGCTGCAGCTGCCGCAGCGCGAGGCCAGGATGGCCGCCGCGGATGAACGCAGCGCCCAGCAGGCCGCAGCCGACAAGGCCAAGCCGGGCAGGAAGGGCGAGAAGGGCAGCAAGGTGGCGGCGACCAAGCCGACCAGCGGCAAGCCCAGGTCATCGCGCGATCTGAAGGTCGCGCTCGACAGCAAGAAGCGCTGACGGCCAAGGCCCGACCGGACATCAACCGGACATCAGAGACAGCAGTCGGCGACGGCTGATCGCATCAGTGCAAGGGAAACCCGCGCCGCGCCGGGCGCCGTGACTCAGCGCCGGTCGGCCAGCGCGTGGGCAATGGTGCCCAGGTCCACGTATTCGAGCTCGCTGCCGATCGGCACGCCGCGCGCGAGCCTTGTGACCTTGACCTGCAGCGTCTTGAGCAGCTGCGTGATCACATGCGCGGTCGCCTCGCCCTCGGCGGTGAAGTTGGTCGCCAGGATCAGCTCGCGCACCTCGTGCGGCGGCGGCTGGGCCACGCGCTCGAACAGCCGGCGCAGCGCGATGTCATGCGCGCCGACGCCGTCGAGCGGGCTGAGCCGGCCCATCAGCACGAAATACAGGCCGCGGTAGGCACCGGTACGCTCGAGCGCGGCCTGGTCGGCCGGCGTCTCGACCACGCACAGCTGGCCCGCGTCGCGCTGCGGATCGAGGCAGGTCGGACAGATCTCGTCCTCGGTGAAGGTGTTGCACAGCGCGCAATGGCGCACGCCCTGGACCGCCTGCTGCAAGGCCTGGGCGAGCTGCAGCGCCGCGTCGCGGTCATGCTGCAGCAGATGGAAGGCCATGCGCGAGGCCGACTTGACGCCCACGCCCGGCAGGCGCTGCAAGGCGCGCACCAGGGCATCGAGGGACTGGGCCTGGCTCACCGCCAGCCAGTCAGAACGGGAACTTCATGCCGCCGGGCAGGCCAGGCATGCCGGCCGTGATCTTGCCCATCTTCTCGGTGCTGGTTTCCTCGGCCTTGCGCACCGCGGCGTTGAAGGCGGCGGCGACCAGGTCTTCCAGCATGTCCTTGTCCTCGGCCAGCAGGCTGGGGTCGATCGTGACGCGCTTGACGTCGTGCTTGCAGGTCATCAGGACCTTGACCAGGCCGGCGCCGGACTCGCCGCTGACCTCGATGTTGCCGAGCTCGTCCTGCGCGCGCTTGAGGTCTTCCTGCATGGTCTGGGCCTTCTTCATCAGGCCGGCGAGTTGTCCTTTGTTGAACATGTGTTTTCCTTAGGGGGTTTGAAAGTGGGAATCAGATCGGCTTGATGCTGCCAGGCACGATTTTGCCGCCAAAGTCGCGCTGCATCGCCTGCACGAAGGGGTCTTGCGTCATGGTGGCCTCGGCCTGGCGCTGGCGCTCGGCCGCAGCGGCGGCCAGGCGACGCGCCGGCGTGTCGATGGTTTCACCGCGCTCGATGCGCAGCCGCACCGGGTAGCCCGCCTGGACCAGCGCCGCCTGCAAGCGCTCGCGCGCGGCCGACTGCAGCAGCGAGGCATTGGCCGAACGCAGCTGCCACTCGTCGCCCACGCGGGCGATCAGCTCGGACTGCAGCGCCAGCTCGCGCACCAGCGCGATGATGGCCTCCGACTCGGACAGGGCCATGACGGTCTGGAACCAGAAATCGGCTTCGGCAGCTGGCGCGGCCGGTACGACCGGCATGGCCTGCTGCGACGGCGACGGCTCTGGCTGCCGTGACGGAGGCTGCGGCACAGCACTGGCGGCACTGGCACTGGCACTGGCACTGGCACTGGCACTGGCAGCTGGGGCCGGGCTGGCAGGCCGGGCTGGCGCCGACTCGTAGCGTATCGGTGCGGGTGCAGCCCGCATCATGGCATCGAGCTCGGCCTCGGCATCGAACTCGACATCGGAGCCGTAGGCACTGCTCCAGCCATCGTCCATGGCCGGCGCCGGCCTCGGAGCAGGCGCCTGACTCGGGCCCGGGCGCACGGCGGCTCTTGCCGGAGCAGCAGCTGACGCCGATGCAGCGGGAGCGGCATGGCGGGGACCAGGTGCGACCACGGGAGCCTGGCTGGCCGGCAGGGCGGGCGTCGGCTGGACGGCAGGCGCGGGACGGGCAGCCGGCATTGCTGCTGGAACCGGAGCCGGAGCCGGCGTCGAGGCTGTGGCAGGCCGGGACAAGACGGCCGGCGGTGGTGACATCGCTCCAACCGTAGCCGCCACCGGCGCAGCCGTTGGCGTGGCCAGCACAGGCTGACCGGCGGCCGGCTCAGCCGGCTTCAGAGTTTTTTTTTCAGCCGCGCCGACTGGCTTGAAGGCCAGCAGTCGCAGCAGCACCATGGTCAGCGCGGCATATTCGTCGGGCGCCAGGCCCAGTTCGCCGCGGCCATGCAGGCACAGGCTGTAAAGCAGCTGGGTCTCGTCGGCGGGCAGCGCCTGGGCCAGCCTCAGCGTCTCGGCGGCCTCGGGATCGTCGGAGGCCGAGACCGCCTGCGGCACCTGCTGGGCGACCGCCATGCGCTGCAGCACGCCGGTCATTTCCTCCAGCGTCGAGGCGGCGCTGAAGCCATTGAGCCGCAGCGCATCGACCGTCTCGACCACGGTACGACCGTCGCCGGCAGCCAGCGCGCCGATCAGCGCGAACACATGGCTGCGGTCGACCGCGCCCAGCATCTGACGCACGGTGGCTTCCTGCAGCTGGCCGCCACCAAAGGCGATCGCCTGGTCGGTCAAGGAGAGCGCATCGCGCATCGAGCCGCGCGCGGCGCGCGCGAGCAGACGCAGCGCCATCGGCTCGGACGCCACGGCTTCCGAGGCTAGCACCTGGCCCAGGTGCTCGAACACCGTCTCGGGCGCCATCGGGCGCAGGTTGAACTGCAGGCAGCGGCTCAGCACCGTGACCGGCACCTTCTGCGGGTCGGTGGTCGCGAGCACGAACTTGAGGTACTCGGGCGGCTCCTCCAGCGTCTTCAACATCGCGTTGAACGCGGTGTTGGTCAGCATGTGCACTTCGTCGATCATGAAGACCTTGAAGCGTCCCTGCACCGGCTTGTAGACCGCCTGCTCGAGCAGGGCCTGGACCTCGTCGACGCCCCGGTTGGAGGCCGCATCGAGCTCGGTGTAGTCGATGAAGCGGCCGGCGTCGATGTCGCGGCAGGCCTCGCAGACGCCGCAGGGCTGGGCCGTGATGCCGCCCTGCCCGTCGGGACCGGTGCAGTTGAGCGACTTGGCCAGGATGCGCGAGACCGTGGTCTTGCCGACCCCGCGCGTGCCCGTGAACAGGTAGGCGTGATGCAGCCGCTGGGTGGTCAAGGCATTGCCGAGCGCCTGCACCACATGCTCCTGCCCCACCATTTCGGCGAAGTTCTTCGGGCGGTATTTGCGGGCCAGGACGACGTAAGACATGGCGGCGATTCTAAGGTCTGGGGGAGCCCGGTCTTCGAAGTCAAAATGCGCCCTGTCGCCCGCCAGGGACAAGCCACAGGACCAGCCATGCGATTTCCCACCCCGCCCCGCCTGCTCGCCCTGCTCTCAGCCAGCCTGCTGGCGGCTTGCAGCAGCCTGGCGCCCACCCTGCTCACCCTGCCCGAGCCGGCGCCGCACCAGCCCGAGGGCCAGTCGGGCTACCAGGACAAGCCTGGCTGGCAGACCTCAAGCTTTGCCGTGGCGGCCGCCAACCCGCTGGCCACCGAGGCCGGCTACCAGATCATCCGGGCCGGCGGCAGCGCGCTGGATGCCGCCATCGCGGTGCAGATGGTGCTGACCCTGGTCGAGCCCCAGTCCAGCGGCATCGGCGGCGGCGCCTTCCTGCTGCATTTCGATGGCCGCTCGGTCCAGGCCTTTGATGGCCGCGAGACCGCGCCGGCCGAAGCCGACGAGCGGCTGTTCCTCAGGCCCGACGGCCAGCCGATGGCCTTCGCCGACGCCGTGGTCGGCGGCCGCTCGGTCGGGGTGCCCGGCAGCCTGCGCATGCTGGAGCTGGCGCACCGGCAGCATGGCCAGCTGCCCTGGGCCCGCCTGTTCCAGCCGGCCATCCAACTGGCCGAGCAGGGCTTCCGGGTCAGTCCGCGGCTCAACCGGCTGCTGGCCGCCGACCCGCACCTCAGGAAGGACCCGGTCGCCGCCGCCTACTTCTACGATGCAAAAGGCCTGCCCTGGCCGGTCGGCCATCGGCTGCGCAATCCCGAGCTGGCCCGGCTGCTGCGAGACATTGCGGCCCAGGGCTCGCAAGCCCTGCACCAGGGTCCGGTGGCGCGGGCCATCGTCGACAAGGTGCGCTCGCACCCGGGCAACCCGGGCAATCTCAGCCTGGCCGACCTGGCGGGTTACCAGCCGCGCCAGCGCGAGGCGCTGTGCTTCGAGCATGCGGTGCCGCCGGCCAAGGCCTACCGGATCTGCGGTTTTCCGCCGCCGGGCTCGGGGGCGCTGGCGATCGGCCAGATCCTGGGCCTGCTGCAGCAGACCCCTGCCGCCGCCCTGCCGCTGGGCGCGAACGGGTTGCCCAGCGCCGACTGGCTGCACCACTACACCGAGGCGGCCCGGCTGGCCTTCGCCGATCGGGCGCAATATGTCGCCGATCCCGATTTCGTTGCGCCACCGGCCGGCTCCTGGCTGAGCCTGCTCTCGCCCGACTACCTGGCCCGGCGCGCGCAGCTGATCGGCCCGCGGTCGATGCAGATAGCTCCGCCAGGACGCCCGCAAGGCCTGCAGACCAGCTTTGCCCGCATGCCCGAGCAGCCGGAATACGGCACCAGCCACATCAGCATCGTCGATGCGCAAGGGCGTGCCGTCGCCATGACCAGCAGCATCGAGGACGCCTTCGGCTCGCGCCAGATGGTCAGGGGCTTCCTGCTCAACAACCAGCTGACCGACTTCAGCTTCGTGCCGCGCGACGCCCAGGGCCGGCCCGTTGCCAACCGGGTCCAGCCCGGCAAGCGGCCGCGCTCGTCGATGGCGCCGACCCTGGTGTTCGACCAGGCTGACGGACAGCTGCTCATGAGTGTCGGCAGCCCCGGCGGCGCCCTCATCATCCACTACACCGCCAAGGCCCTCTGGGGCAGCCTGCACTGGGGCCGCAACGCGCAGCAGGCGATCGACCTGCCCAACTTCGGCAACCTCAACGGCCCGACCCTGCTCGAAACCGGGCGCTTCCCCCCGGCCAGCCTCGACGCGCTCAGGGCGCGTGGCCATGAGCTGCGCGAGATCGACATGACCAGCGGCCTGCAGGCAATCGAGCGGATACCGGGCGGATATTTCGGCGGCGCCGACCCGCGGCGCGAAGGCGTGGTGATGGGCGACTGATTCAGGCTACAATCTCGCTTGACGGGCCTTCCCGCATGGGGAAGCGGCCAACCGGGTCAGGTGGGGAACCAAGCAGCCCTAACCGTGGAGCCAGTGCCGGGGTCAAGGCTCGTCACCCCATTCTTGCGTGCAGGATCGCGCGACCAGCGAAGCGCCATGCTCCACAGCCCTAGGGCCTGTTAACGCAATCGAAGGACCTCGGCGATGAACGCGACGGTGATGAAGGCCGCAAACATCACATCGG
>NZ_PVLQ01000100.1 GCF_002980595.1 Malikia granosa | reverse complement strand
ACGTACAGGATGGCGTTGACCACCTCGAAGTTGTCCAGCCGCACGTTGCCCCGCTGGCGTGGCAGCAGTGGAGCGATCTGTTCGAATTGCTCGCGAGTCAGTTGCATCGCAACAGTTTCGAGCCAAGTCCACTGCCTTGTCAACTTGCGTTAACAGGCCCTAGGCTGGGTGAATGTTCCACTGCACGTTTCGCATCCCATTGACCCCGGACAAATGCTCCGAGGTGTAAGTTGTAACCAGTTCCAGGCTTGCTGGGGTCGGCGGACGACACGACCTCGTCACGGAACTGACGGATTTTCGACTTCTTCACCAGGGTCAGGATCAAGCGTTTGGGATCGGATTCCTCATCAGGACATTGCGGCAGCTTGTTCAGAGGAACCTCCAGTGCTTGCGCAAACCCCTGCCGGTCTGCCAGCACCCAGCTTTCAGCTTCGGTGATGGCCAGGCGCAAGACGAACCGCTCATGCGCTTGCGGCAGCCACTTGGCGCGCAATTCCACGGCACACTGCCCATCGGTGTCGGCGATGCATAGCACCGGATGCAGACTCCGAGCCAAGCTGAGGTAACGTGGCAAGGACGGTTGCAACTTGGTCACGCCCTTGGTGTCGATCGAGGGCTGTGCCAACTGCCAGTCCGGCAGACAGGCCGCGACGAGGCGCTCGCCAAGGGCACAGCACAGGGTATCCTCACCGACGACGAGGATACGGCTCATGAGAACAATCCGAACTGGTCCAGCGATTGCGGCTTGGTCTTGGGCAGCAAGACCTCGGCAGGGTTGAGCCCGTGCTCCATCGCCTGAAGTTCATCGGGCGCCGGCTGCCGAACTGTAGAGCCATTGACCCCCGGTTCGATCAGCAAGACCGATTGTGGATCGGTGACCTGGCTCAGCAATACCTCGCTGTGCGTGCTGATCAGCACCTGGCGTGCCGACGCCGGCTTTTTCAGGCCGCGCAGCACGCGATCGATCATCAGCGGAATGTGCTCGACGATGCCATCATTCAGCGACAACTCAGGCTCTTCCAACAGCAACAGGCCATCACCCTCCTGCAAGGCCCACAGCAGGCCGATCAAGCGCAGCGTGCCATCAGAAAACTGGTCCTCCTTCTGCCAGGAACCATGCACACGCCAATGCGTGAAGTTGGCTTCCAGATGCCACAAGCCCGTGACTTCATCCTGCGCGAAGCGCAACTCCGAGAACAAGGGAACGGCCTGCGCCAGGGCTTGGGCTATGCGTTTGAGTCGCGCCTCGCGAGTTCTCTTGTTAGTCTGGGCAATGCGCTGCATCAGTCCCTGGCCAAAGGGATCGTTTTCCATCACACGGGCGCTGATCTCGCCGCCATGCTTGAGCAGTTGCGGAACAAGATGCAAATAGGTGGTGGCGGAAAAATCCTCGACCAGTGCCCGGAACGGCTCGTTGTTGTTGATCTGTTCCAGATGGGTCTGCGTCAGGCGCTGGAGATCCTGAAGATCGTCCTGATTGGGGCGACTCAGCAGTACCTGGCCCTGGCGCTCGACCCGCTCCTCGCTGATCAGCACGCGGTGCTGGCCCTTGCCCTCCGACTTGAAGGCCAGCACATAACGCCAGGTCGGTTCCTCTGCCGAAGGTGAGTCCGACAGTTCAACCTCGATGCGGACCTCGGGGTCCTTGCGTGCATGAAGGCTACGCAACCTGGTCAGTCCCCCGCGCTCCTTCAGGGCTTTCTGCAGGCCACCGCCTTCGGTCTGCGCCAGCGTGCGCAGGAAGCGAAAAACGTCAAGCAGGTTCGACTTGCCCGAGGCATTGGCGCCGATCAGGTAAGTCCGTGGGCCCAGCGGCACATCGACCTCGCGGAAATTGCGCCAGTTCTTCAGTCTCAGTCTTGTAATCAGCATGAATCACTCACTCTTCCAGCACCATCACTTCAGGCGACCCGATGCCGCAGTCATCGACAATCTTGCCAGCTTTGGGATCAGCTCTGAGAGGCGAAGATACCGCGGCCTTACAGTGCGGGCACTGTCTGGCAAGGAGAGACCTCCATGTGACAAGCGGCCTGCTTAGGCCCTACTTTGATCAGATTGACCAATCGAGCGAGTTTATCAACAAGCGCTACCTTGCCAGAGGCCCCTGTCGGGAACTTTCAGACCGCTGGCGCGACCGAAACGCCTTCGATACCGTGGCGCTGCAAGGCTTGCGCGACGAAGCCCGACGCCTTCATTGCCTCGACGAAGGCCGCGACATGGTCCGCCGCTTCCTGGCCGCTGGCCTTGGCCGTGCCCATCGCCTGCCGGATCACCATGAAGCGGCCAGGCAGCAGGCGCATGCCAGGCAGGCGCCCCGCATCCATCTCGAGCTGCTGCTTGACGCCGGCAGCGACTTCGAGCCCCTGTTCCAGGAAGGCCGGCACCACGTCGGGCGAGGAAGGCGCGCGCACGATCTCGGCCGCCTTGAGTTCGCGGCTCAGGAACAGGTCGTAGGCGCTGCCCTTGCCGACGGCGACGCGCAGTCCGGCGCGATCGACCTCCTCGTTGGCCTGCAGCGGTGAGTCCTCGCGCACCAGGTAGGCGCCTTCGATCAGCAGATAGGGTGCGGTGAAGGCGATCTCGGCGCCGCGCGCGGGATCGACCGCGAAGAAGCCGATGTCCGCCCTGCCCTCGGTCACGGCAGCGACCGAATCGGCGGCCTTCTCGACCACCAGGAACTCGGCTTCGACGCCGAGTCGGCGCGCCAGCTCAGCCGCCAGGTCGACCGAGACGCCGACGGGCTGGCCGGACTCGGCATCGCGCCTGGCGAGGATGGGATTGCCGAGGTTGATGACCGCGCGCAGGCGGCCGGTCGGGACCAGGGAGGGAACGGCTGGGTGGTGGGCTATCATGATCTGGATACAGATTGGAACTCCAACATTCTCATGCCGGACCATTGCTGATCGCTGACGAATTACGCTCGATCCGGCGCCAGAATCGGTCTGGGACCAGCCTTACCCGAAAGGACCCGCTGCCATGAAGGCCATCCACCTGCGCGCGCCTGCCGCAATCGACCAGCTGCAACTGTGCGACGACAGCGACCCGGGCGCGCCGGGCCCGGGGGAGATCCGCGTCCGCATTCATGCCAGCTCGCTCAACTTCCACGACTACGCGGTGGTGATCGGCGCCATGCCGACGGCCGATGGCCGCATCCCGATGTCGGACGGGGCCGGCGTCGTGGAGGCGGTGGGACCGGGGGTGGAGGAATTCCAGGTCGGCGACCGCGTCGTTTCCTGCTTCTTTCCGGGCTGGATCGACGGCGGACCCAAGGTGAAAGACTTTTCCACGGTGCCGGGCGACGGCATCGATGGCTATGCCTGCGAAACGGTGGTCCGGCCGGCCCATGGCTTCACCCGCGCGCCGGCCGGCTTCAGCCACGCCGAGGCCGCCACCTTGACGACGGCGGGACTGACGGCCTGGCGCGCGCTGGTGGTCAATGGCGGACTCAAGGCCGGCGACACGGTGCTGGTGATGGGCAGCGGCGGGGTTTCGGTGTTTGCGCTGCAGTTCGCCAAGCTGATGGGGGCGACCGTGATCGCGACCTCGTCCTCGGACGAGAAGCTCGAACGACTGAAGGCGCTGGGCGCCGACCACGGCATCAACTACCGCACCG
The DNA here is from genome assembly GCF_002980595.1 of Malikia granosa. Classification (GTDB taxonomy): domain Bacteria; phylum Pseudomonadota; class Gammaproteobacteria; order Burkholderiales; family Burkholderiaceae_C; genus Malikia; species Malikia granosa. The sequence goes on along the minus strand of NZ_PVLQ01000100.1, from coordinate 818 downwards.
AGGCGAACTGGGGCGCCAAGGCGTTCGAACTCGCAGGCGGGCAAGGAGTGGACCATGTGGTCGAGATCGGCGGCCCTGCCACCCTGCCGCAGTCGATCGCCGCGCTCAAGGTCGGCGGCCATATCGCCCTGATCGGGGTCCTGACCGGCCTGAGCGGCGAGGTGCCGACGGCGGCCCTGATGGCCAAGCAAGGCCGGCTGCAGGGCCTGATCGTGGGCAACCGGCAGCAGCAGCACGAGATGATCCGCGCCATCGAGGCCGGCGCCATGCGACCCGTGATCGACCACAGCTTCCCGCTGGAACAGATTGCCGACGCCTTCCGGCACCAAGCCTCGGGCCGGCATTTCGGCAAGATCGTGCTCGAATTCTGAACCGATCCGGTCAGAGTTCGTCGGCGTCGTTCATCGGATAGGGGTCGGCCACATAGGCCGGCCCCTTCATCACCAGCACGATGAAGGCGTAGATCCCTACCGTGAACAGCACCGTCCAGTGCAGGATGACGAGGCTGAGCACGTAGATGTCGACCATGCCCGGCATGCCGGGGCCCTCGTCGCTGAAGCCGAGCCAGATCGCGAGCCGGGCCAGCAGCGACGGCACAAGCAGCAACAGCGTGCCGACCCAGGCGATCCGGGGCAGGCGCCGCAGGGTGACCCGTTCGGCGCCGGCCGGGGTTTGCTGGAAACCCGGAAGCTTGTTGAATAGTCCGGCCATGGGTGTTGGTCGAGGTGGGCTAGGTGTTTGCTGGCGGCGCAGCTTTCAATGTTACAAGCGCAGATCATTTTTGTCCAGGACAAAACATGAGTGATTTCAAGGTGTCT
>NZ_PVLQ01000010.1 GCF_002980595.1 Malikia granosa | reverse complement strand
TTAATACAACAAAGCCGCGCCAGCAACAGGCAGATGTCTTTGCTGATAGCCTGCGACGTGAGATTGACGGTATGCGGCGGGAAGGCATGAGTCAGCGCAAGATGGTGGCGGAACTCAACCGGATGGGCCGCAAAACTACTGGCGGTGGCGAATGGTCGCTGGTACAGCTGCAGCGAGTCATCAAACGGATTAATGAAATCGAGTCAGATGAAAGGGAGCTTGCCGAAGCTGTGGAGCTTGAAACAAATCCGCACCTGGGAAAGTTCGGAACTTAGGTTTTCTTCCTGGGCGGGTTGGTGTTTAATTTCGCCTTCGGCAATATTGCCGACTCAACTGGTGGAATCAGCGCCAGCAAGTCTGCCGACAATTGAAACGCTTCAACGGTCGGCTTTCGCTTACTGGAATCCTTCGTGTTCCAGTAAACGGACGCGGTGATAATTCCAGGTTCATGCCCAACGATTGGCGCGACCATGTGCGGGCTTATCCCCTGATCCAAAAGATTCGTAATGAACAAGTGCCGAAAACTGTGGAAAACAGTTTTCTGCTTTTCAGCCACACCAACCCTTGCACGGAATTTCTGAAACCAATTTGATGCGGCCTGCGCTGGTCCATCCCTGCGGTCCCTTGATAGTTCGGGGAACAGGTGAACCTGCTTTTCCACTCTGAGCTTAGCGACGTAGCGCAGCAAGCCAAGCCTGACTAGTTCCGGGTGTATCGGCACAAGGCGCTTGGCGTTGTCAGTCTTGAGTCTCTTTCGGATAGCCTTGTTCTCGGACTCGTCGTTGATGTCGATACAGTCGATGCCGTCAACAGTGATGAAGTCCTTCAGGTCCAGCTGGCACAGCTCGCCAAGTCGCGCACCTGTGAAAATTGCCAGGGGTATCAGCCAGTAACCGTATGTCGTCCTAAAGCGTCGAGTGGTGAACGTCGAGTGGTTCAGCAGCGCCAGCATTTCCTCGTTCGTAAAGGGGCGGCGAACCGTCTTGTTTGAATCCTTCAGCGCAAAGCCAACAAATGGGTTCGCGTCGATACCCCATTTTCTCTTTTCCTCAAGCGCCCACTTGAACATGCTGGACAGTGTGCCCAGCTTACCGGAAATCGTAACTTCAGATTGCGGCTCAGGATTCATAGCCAGAATCTGATCAATCGTCTTACCTCGATACTTCTCAACCCTGTTCATGTTTGCCGGCAATTTCTTCAAGACTTGACAGTAACCGCCCACCAGCTCTTTATCGATCGCACCGATACGAATGTCCCCCATGACGTTAACGAAAAGCTCAATGTCCTTTTCGTATTTCTCACGGGCCTTTTCCGATGGTGGCCTCTTCTTCGATTGCTGAAGCCGTGCATTAAAGCTGGCAAGGTACGCTTTACCAAGCTCAGAAAACAATGCTGTCTTCTCTGGTGATCTGACGGTCGAAATTGACTCGGCTAGAGTCTCGTGGCCTTTCAGCTGGCCCAGTGTGTGCGCTTGCTTCAGCGCAGCCTGGGCCTGGTCACGGTCCACCATCCCGGCGAGCTGCTGGCGCAGCTTGAAGGCGTCGAGCTCCAAGTCGGCGTTCTGCTGCTCAAGCCGTTCGATCCGCTGGCGATACTTGGCATTCTCAACCATGGTGTCTCGCCAAATCTGGAAGTAGTTCTTGGGCAGTGGCTCGTTCGTCATGCGCTTGGTGCGTCGGAGTTCGTCAAACAGCCGGGGCAGGTCCGCGTTAAGCTGGCTCGCCTTCGCGATGGCGTCCGCTCGGCTCTCTTCGTGAAGTGACAGTCGTATCTCGGTACGCTGGGTGTATGCCTGAAGGTCTGTCGGGATCGCGGCACGCCAGTGAAAGCGGTTGGTGCCGGGGCGGTGGTACAGCCTTGAGGGGGCTTTGATCGACATGGGTTCTCCACTGCCTGGCACAGTGCGACGGCACAGCCAGGCGGGTTACCGCAAGTCAGACGATGAAAAACCCCAAGTGAATCAATCACTTGGGGTTCAAAGTGGTGGAGCTGGGGGGATTTGAACCCCCGTCCGCAAGCCTTCTTCGCGCAGTTCTACATGTGTAGTCGTCTGATTTGAGTCTCGCCAGATGCATCGCGCAGCGACACGCTACGCACCCGGCCAGCAACCTTGAATCTCGTCACCCGGCAAGTTGCCCGCTTGATGACCAGCCCATGTAAGTTCCCTTGCAGCCTGGACAGTCTTACGACTGCCCTTGCCCAGCCCATCGGCCAACTGTTGCAAGGCTCACCGGATTAAGCGGCGAGTGCGAAACGTTCGTCGTTTGCAGTTAGTTTTTTTCTGCGGTTTTACGAGGTGACAGAACCTCGACATGCCCTGCTGCGTGTCCGAACCCACGTCGAAACCAATGCAGCCCCTGAACCTGTTAGTTTAAGCCAGATCGAAAAAGTTCAAGAGCTCGAGCGGATTATTTATCACGGCATCGGCGCCCCAGGCCGAGACATCGCCCAGCGCGCCCAGGTAGCCGTAGGTGGCGGCGACCGTTGGCATGCCGGCGGCACGCCCTGCGACGATGTCGCGCTCATCGTCGCCGACATAGAGGCAGGCCTCGGGCGGCAGGCCCAGGCGACGCGCTGCCTCGAGCAGGGGCGCTGGATGCGGCTTGGCGTGCGGGGTGGTGTCGCCGCCGATCACGGTGGCGGCAGCCTCGAACAGCGGCAGCGCCGCAGTCAGCGGCAAGGCAAAGCGCTCGGACTTGTTGGTCACCACGCCCCAGCGCTTGCCGCCGTCCTGCAGCGCGCCGATCAGCTCGGCAATGCCGTCGAAGGCACGGGTGCGCTCGGTCAGGCAGGCTTCGTAGTTGGCGAAGAACTCCTGGCGCAGCGCCTCGAACTCGGGATGGTCCGGGCCGTAGCCGAAGGCGACGCCGATCATGCCGCGCGCCCCGGCACCAGCCATCGGCCGGTATTGTTCGTAGGGCAAGGAAGGCAGGCCGCGCCTGACGCGCAGCAGGTCGGCGGCATGGCCCAGGTCGGGCGCGCTGTCGACCAAGGTGCCGTCGAGATCGAACAGCACCGCCTGCAGATGGGTGAAGCGGCTCATGCGGGCTTGCGGGTGGCGATCATGTAGTTGACGCTGGTGTCGCCGCTGAGCCAGTAGCGCTTGGTCAGCGGGTTGTACTCCATGCCGCGCGTGCCCTGCAGGTCGAGACCGGCCTGGCGGCAGAAGCTGGCCAGTTCGCTGGGCTTGATGAACTTGGCGAACTCGTGCGTGCCACGCGGCAGCAGGTTCAGCACATATTCGGCGCCGACGATGGCAAACAGGAAGGACTTCGGATTGCGGTTGAGGGTGGAGAAGAACACCCAGCCACCCGGCTTGACCAGGTCGGCGCAGGCCTTGACGACCGAGGCCGGGTCCGGCACATGCTCGAGCATTTCCATGCAGGTCACGACATCGAAGCTCGCCGGGCGCTCGGCGGCCAGCGCCTCGACCGCGACCTCGCGGTAGGCGACGTTGGCCAGGCCGGACTCGAGCGCATGCAGCTGCGCGACCTTGAGCGACTTGCTCGCCAGGTCTATGCCCAGCACCTCGGCGCCCTGGCGGGCCATGGCCTCGGCCAGGATGCCGCCGCCGCAGCCGACATCGAGCACCTGCTGGCCCGACAGCGGCGCCTGGCGGGCGATCCAGTCCAGGCGCAGCGGGTTGATCTGGTGCAGGGGGCGGAATTCGCTCTCGGGATCCCACCAGCGATGTGCCAGCTCCGAGAACTTGGCCAGCTCGGCCGGGTCCACGTTCATGTTCTTGTCCATGGCTGAATTATGCGTCGGGGCAGAAAAAAACCGCGCCAAGGCGCGGTTTTTTCGAATCCCGGGGTAAGGGGATTACTTGGTGCCGACGACTTCGATCTCGACGCGGCGGTTCTTGGCGCGGCCAGCGGAGCTCTTGTTGTCAGCAACCGGCTGCTTCTCGCCCTTGCCTTCGGTGTAGACGCGGTTCTTCTCGATACCCTTGGACACCAGATAGGCCTTGACGGCTTCCGAACGCTTGACCGACAGCTTCTGGTTGTAGGCGTCGGAGCCGACCGAGTCGGTGTGACCGACGGCGATGATCACTTCGAGGTTGATGCCCTTGACCTTGGAGACCAGATCGTCGAGCTTGGCCTTGCCTTCGGGCTTCAGGACAGCCTTGTCGAAGTCGAAGAAGGCGTCAGCAGCAAAGGTGACCTTGGAGGCAGCAACCGGGGCCGGAGCCGGGGCAGCAGCGACCGGAGCCGGAGCCGGAGCAGCGACCGGAGCCGGAGCCGGAGCAGCAGCGGGCTTCGGCACGATGGCGCCGTCGCAACCTTGAGCCGCAGTCGCCGGGGTCCAGTTGGCGTCGCGCCAGCACAGTTCGTTGGTGCCGTTCTTCCACACCAGGTCGCCGGTGCCGTTCTTCCAGTTATCGACGGTCTGTGCGCCGGCGGCGGTTGCCAGTGCGGCGGTAGCGAACAACATGGCCACTTTGTTGAGCTTGATCATGGTTTCCTCGGTTTTGTTGGCGCAGATGGCTGCGAATTGGGTTGCACGCCCCGACAGTTCCTACCGGTAGCGGGTATTTATCATTGTGCCACAAGCCAAGTCCTCGCCAAGCCGGATAGAGACTGGCCCGGGGAGGGCCAGCCGCTAGCTGCCGATTGTGTTGCGATGCTGCAACAAGGCACCGGATCAGCGGCTCGACATATTCCTTGAACGCAGGCTGGCGCGGCGACTTAAAATAAGAGGTTATCTTCTACCAGACGACCTTCCGGTCCCGTCGCGCCCATGATCTCTTTCGCCAAGGAAACCCTGCCCATCAGCCTCGAGGAGGAGATGCGGCGCAGCTACCTCGACTACGCGATGAGCGTGATCGTCGGTCGCGCATTGCCCGATGCGCGCGATGGCTTGAAGCCGGTGCACCGGCGCGTGCTGTACGCGATGCACGAGCTCAACAACGACTGGAACCGCCCGTACAAGAAGTCGGCGCGCATCGTCGGCGACGTGATCGGTAAGTACCACCCGCATGGCGACTCGGCGGTCTACGACACCATCGTGCGCATGGCACAGGACTTCAGCCTGCGCCACATGCTGGTCGACGGCCAGGGCAACTTCGGCTCGGTCGATGGCGACAGCGCCGCGGCGATGCGCTACACCGAGATCCGCCTGTCCAAGGTCGCGCACGAGATGCTGGCCGACATCGACAAGGAAACGGTCGACTTCGGTCCCAACTACGACGGCTCCGAGCAGGAGCCGCTGGTGCTGCCGACCCGGCTGCCGAACCTGCTGGTCAACGGCTCGGCCGGCATCGCGGTCGGCATGGCGACCAACATCCCGCCGCACAACCTCAACGAGGTGGTCGACGCCTGCCTGCACCTGCTGCAGCACCCGCAGGCCTCGATCGACGAGCTGATGGAGATCATTCCGGCGCCGGACTTCCCGACCGCCGGCATCATCTACGGCATCAATGGCGTCAAGGACGGCTACCGCACCGGCCGCGGCCGCGTCGTGATGCGTGCCAAGTGCCATTTCGAGGACATCGACCGCGGCCAGCGCCAGGCTATCGTGGTCGACGAGATCCCGTATCAGGTCAACAAGAAGACGCTGCTCGAGCGCATCGCCGAGCTGGTGCACGAGAAGAAGATCGAGGGCATCAGCCACATCCAGGACGAGTCCGACAAGGACGGCATGCGGGTGGTGATCGAGCTCAAGCGCGGCGAGGTGCCCGAAGTCATCCTGAACAACCTGTACAAGCAGACCCAGCTGCAGGACACCTTCGGCATCAACATGGTGGCGCTGATCGACGGTCAGCCCAAGCTGTGCAACCTGAAGGACCTGATCGAGGTCTTCCTGCAGCACCGCCGCGAAGTGGTGACGCGCCGCACCGTGTTCGAGCTGCGCAAGGCGCGCGACCGCGGCCATGTGCTCGAGGGCCTGGCGGTGGCGCTGGCCAACATCGACGAGTTCATCCGCATCATCCGCGAGTCGCCGACGCCGCCGCTGGCCAAGGCCGAGCTGATGACGCGCAGCTGGGACAGCGCGCTGGTGCGCCAGATGCTGACGCGCGCCAAGGCCGACGGCAGCCAGGTCAATGCCGACGACTACCGCCCCGAGGGCCTGGAGCGCGAGTTCGGCATGCAGGCCGAGGGCCTGTACCGCCTGTCCGAGACACAGGCGCAGGAGATCCTGCAGATGCGGCTGCAGCGCCTGACCGGCCTCGAGCAGGACAAGATCGTCGCCGAGTACAAGCAGGTCATGGCCGAGATCGACGACCTGCTCGACATCCTGGCCAAGCCGGCCCGGGTCTCGACCATCATCGGCGACGAGCTGCGCGTGATCAAGGCCGAATTCGGCCAGACCAAGGCCGGCGCGCGCCGCAGCCAGATCGAGCACAGCGCGCAGGACTTGAGCACCGAGGACCTGATCACGCCGACCGACATGGTGGTGACGCTGTCGCACGGCGGCTACATCAAGAGCCAGCCGCTGAGCGAATACCGGGCGCAGAAGCGCGGCGGGCGCGGCAAGCAGGCCACCGCGACCAAGGAAGACGACTGGGTCGACCAGCTCTTCATCGCCAACACGCACGACTGGCTGCTGTGCTTCTCGAACCGCGGCCGGCTCTACTGGCTCAAGGTGTGGGAAGTGCCGGCCGGTTCGCGCGGCTCGCGTGGTCGCCCGATCGTCAACATGTTCCCGCTGGCCGAAGGCGAGAAGATCAACGTCGTGCTGGCGCTGACCGGCGAGATGCGCAGCTTCCCCGAGGACCGCTATGTCTTCATGTCGACGGCGATGGGCACGGTCAAGAAGACCTCGCTCGACCAGTTCTCGAATCCGCGCAAGGCCGGCATCATCGCGGTCGACCTCGACGAGGGCGATTTCCTGATCGGCGCCGCGCTGACCGACGGCAAGCACGACGTGATGCTGTTCAGTGACGGCGGCAAGGCGGTGCGCTTCGACGAGAACGACGTGCGCCCGATGGGCCGCAATGCGCGCGGCGTGCGCGGCATGGCGCTCGACGAGGGCCAGAGCGTGATCGCGATGCTGGTGGCCGAGGACGAGCAGCAGAGCGTGCTGACCGCGACCCAGAACGGCTACGGCAAGCGCACCCCGATCGCCGAGCACACCCGGCACGGCCGCGGCACCAAGGGCATGATCGCGATTCAGCAATCCGAGCGCAATGGCAAGGTGGTGGCGGCGACGCTGGTGCATGCCGACGACGAGATCATGCTGATCACCGACACCGGGGTGCTGGTGCGTACCCGGGTCAGCGAGATCCGCGAGCTCGGCCGCGCGACCCAGGGCGTGACGCTGATCGCGCTCGACGAGGGCGCCCAGCTGTCGGGCCTGCAGCGCATCGTCGAGAACGATGCCAGCGCCGACGCGGCCGATGGCGATGTCGCCGCAGCGCCTGAAACGGACGACGCCGCTCCCGCCAGCGAATCCAGCGCCGACTGAAATCATCCGAACCGAAAGCCCTACATGAAGCGACCCTACAACTTCTCCGCCGGCCCGGCCACCATGCCCGAGGCCGTGCTGCAACAAGCCGCCGCCGAGATGCTGGACTGGCATGGCAGCGGCATGGGCGTGATGGAAATGAGCCATCGCGGTAAGGAATTCATCTCGATCTACGAGCAGGCCGAGGCCGACCTGCGCGAGCTGCTGGCGGTGCCGGCCAACTTCAAGATCCTGTTCATGCAGGGCGGCGCGCTGGCCGAGAACGCCATCATCCCGCTCAACCTGGCGCGCGGCGGTGCGGCCGACTTCGTCGTCACCGGCAGCTGGGGCCAGAAGTCGTACAAGGAAGCCGGCAAGTTCTGCAACGCCAGGCTGGCGGCCTCGACCCAGGCGAGCGGTTTCACCACCCTGCCCGAGCCGAGCAGCTGGCAGCTCGATGCCGACAGCGCCTATGTGCATATCTGCAGCAACGAGACCATCCACGGCGTCGAGTTCCACCAGCTGCCCGACCTCAAGGCGCTGGGCTGCGACGCGCCGCTGGTGGTCGACTTCTCGTCCCATGTGGCCTCGCGCCCGGTCGACTGGAGCCGGGTCGGCCTGGCCTTCGGCGGCGCGCAGAAGAACCTGGGACCGGCCGGCCTGACGCTGGTGGTGGTGCGCGAGGACCTGCTCGGCCACGCCGTGCCGCATTGCCCGAGCGCCTTCGACTACAAGCTGGTCGCCGAGGCAGGATCGATGTACAACACGCCGCCGACCTATGCCATCTACATGGCCGGGCTGGTGTTCCAGTGGCTCAAAGCCCAGGGCGGCGTCGCCGCGATCGAGGCGGCCAACATCGCCAAGGCGCAGCTGTTCTACGACTACCTCGACGGCTCGGCGCTGTACGAGAACCGCGTCGCGAAGGACTGCCGCTCGCGCATGAACATCCCCTTCTTCCTGCGCGACGAGAGCCGCAACGACGCCTTCCTGGCCGGCGCCAAGGCCGCCGGGCTGCTGCAGCTCAAGGGCCACAAGTCGGTCGGCGGCATGCGCGCCAGCCTCTACAACGCGATGCCGATCGAAGGCGTGCAGGCGCTGGTCGCCTACATGCAGGAATTCGAGCGCAAGGCCTGAGAACAGAAGCGACATGACCGACAAGCAAAACCAACCGGCCGGCCCGGTGCAGAGTGCCGCCCTGGGCGAGCTGCGCGTGCAGATCGACGCCCTTGACCATCAGCTGCTGCAGTTGCTGAACCAGCGCGCGCGCGTGGCCGAACAGGTCGGCGCGATCAAGCGCGCCGAGGGCTCGCCCTTCTTCCGCCCGGACCGCGTGGCCCAGGTGATCGCCAAGATCGAGGCCGCCAACCCCGGCCCGCTGCTCAACGCCCATGTGGCCTCGATCTGGCGCGAGATCATGTCGGCCTGCCTGGCGCTGGAGTCGCCGCAGCGCGTCGCCGTGCTCGGTCCCCAGGGCACCTTCACCGAGGAAGCCGCGATCGAGTACTTCGGCAGCGCCGCCAACCTGATCTACTGCGACAACTTCGACGAGGTGTTCCACGCCACCGAGTCGGGCACCGCGCAGTACGGCGTGGTCGCGATCGAGAACTCGACCGAGGGCGCGGTGGCACGCACGCTCGACCTGTTCCTGCGCTCGCCGGTGCATGTGGTCGGGCAGGTCAGCCTGCAGGTGCGGCACAACCTGCTGCGCCAGCAGAACTCGCTCGACGGCATCGAGGTGGTGATGGCGCATCCGCAAGCGCTGGCGCAATGCCAGAACTGGCTGTCCAAGCATCTGCCGCAGGCCGAGCGCCGCGCGGTCTCGAGCAATGCCGAGGGCGCACGCCTGGCCGCGACCAACCCGAGCTGGGCCGCGCTGGCCAGCGAGCGCGCTGCCGGCCAGTTCGGCCTGCACATCGTCGCGCACGCGATCCAGGACGAGGCCTTCAACCGCACCCGCTTCGCCGTGATCTGCCTGCCGCAGACCATGGCGATGCCGCCGGCCACCGGCAAGGACTGCACCAGCCTGGTGGTGTCGGTGCCGAACAAGCCCGGCGCGGTGCACGACCTGCTGGTGCCGCTGAAGAAGAACGGCGTCTCGCTGACCCGCTTCGAGTCGCGCCCGGCCAAGTCGGGCCAGTGGGAGTATTACTTCTACATGGACATCGCGGGCCATCCGTCGCAGCCGCAGGTCGCTGCCGCGCTCGACGAACTCAAGGGCCTGTGCGCCTTCTACCAGGTGCTGGGTGCCTACCCGACCGCCGACTGATCCGGGCGCTCTGCGCCTGCAATTCCTGAAGATTTCACTATGTTCGAGCAACTCGGTCTGATCGGCTGCGGCCTGATGGGCGGCTCCTTCGCGCTCGCGCTCAAGGAGGCGGGCCTGGTGCGCCAGGTGGTCGGCTACAGCAAGTCGGCCCGCACGCGCGAACGCGCACTCGAGCTCGGCGTGATCGACCTCGAAGCCGCCACGCTGGAGCAGGCGGTCGAAGGCTCCGACCTGGTGCTGCTGGCGGTGCCGGTGGCGGCGACCGAGTCCAGCCTGGCCGCGATCGCGCCGGTGCTGGCACCGCGCGCGCTGCTGATGGATGTCGGCTCGACCAAGGGTGACGTGGTCGCCGCCGCGCGCCGCACGCTCGGCGACCGACTGAGCCGCTTCGTGCCGGCGCATCCGATCGCCGGCAAGGAATCGGCCGGGGTCGAACACGCCGAGGCCAGCCTCTACCGCGAGCGCCAGCTGATCCTGACCCCGCTGCCCGAGACCCATGCGCCACTGGTCGAGCTCGCCGCCGAGCTGTGGACCCTGCTCGGCAGCCAGGTGTTCGAGATGAGCCCCGAGCGCCATGACGCCGCCTACGCCAGCGTCAGCCACCTGCCGCATCTGCTGGCCTTTGCCGCGATGAACGCGATCCAGGCCCAGCCGCAGGCCGACGAGTGGCTGGCACTGGCCGGCCCGGGCTTTCGCGACTTCAGCCGCATCGCGGCCAGCGACCCCAGCGTCTGGCGCGACATCCTGCTCGCGAACCGGGAGCAGGTGCTGCTGCAGTCGCGCCATTTCCGTGCCGCGCTCGATGCGCTCGAGGCTGCCATGCTGGCGAACGATGCCGATGCCCTGCAGACCCTGATCGCGCAGGCGAGCCAGGCGCGCTCCGGCTGGCGGCTCGGCGGCCAGACCTACAACCCTTCCGAGGCCGTCGCGGCCTGACCTCCATGTACTCGACCCATTTCCTCGACCTGCCGCCGCTGCGCAGCGCTGGCGGCAGCGTGACCCTGCCCGGCTCCAAGAGCATCTCGAACCGCGTGCTGCTGCTGGCAGCGCTCAGCGCGGGCGAGACCACCCTGCACGACCTGCTCGACTCGGACGACACCCGCGTGATGCTGGCCGCGCTCGAGACCCTGGGCTGCGGCATCGAGCGCCTGGGCGGCCACAGCGTCAAGGTGCGCGGCCTGGCCGGCGCGCTGCCGGTCAAGGCGGCCTACCTGTTCCTCGGCAATGCCGGCACCGCGATGCGGCCGCTGACCGCGGCGCTGGCGCTGCTGGCGGCGCAGCAAGGGGGCAAGTTCGAGCTGCGCGGCATCGCGCGCATGCACGAGCGCCCGATCGGCGACCTGGTCGATGGCCTGCGCCAGCTTGGCTGCCCGGTCGACTACCTCGGCAATGACGGCTACCCGCCGCTGCGCCTGGGGACCGGCGAGACAGCCGCACTGCAACTCGACGCACCGATCCGGGTGCGCGGCAATGTCTCGAGCCAGTTCCTGACCGCGCTGCTGCTGGCCCTGCCGCTGGTGGCGAGCCAGGACATCCAGATCGAGGTGGTCGGCGAGCTGATCTCCAAGCCCTATATCGAGATCACGCTCAAGCTGCTGGCGCGCTTTGGCGTGACCGTGAAGCGCGAAGGCTGGCAGCGCTTCATCATCCCGGCCGGCAGCCGCTATACCTCGCCGGGCAGCCTGCATGTCGAGGGCGATGCGTCATCGGCCAGCTATTTCGTCGCGCTGGGTGCGATCGCCGAGTCCGAGCAAGGCATCACGATCCAGGGCGTCGGGCTCGATTCGATCCAGGGCGACATCCGCTTCGTCGAGGCGGCACAGGCGATGGGCGCGGTCGTGACCGGATCGGCCAACAGCCTGCAGATCAGGCGCGGCGCCTGGCCCCTGAAGGCGATCGACCTCGACTGCAACCACATTCCCGATGCGGCGATGACGCTGGCCGTGATGGCGCTCTACGCCGACGGCACCACGACGCTGCGCAACATCGAGAGCTGGCGCGTCAAGGAAACCGACCGCATCGCCGCCATGGCCTGCGAGCTGCGCAAGCTGGGCGCCAGCGTCGAGGAAGGCCAGGACTACATCAAGGTGACGCCACCGGCGGCTGACGGCTGGCGGGCGGCATCGATCCACACCTACGACGACCACCGGGTCGCGATGTGCTTCTCGCTCGCCGCCTTCAACCCGGTGCGGCTGCCGCTGCGCATCGAGGACCCGAAATGCGTCGCCAAGACCTTCCCGGACTACTTCGAGGCGCTGTTCTCGGTGGTGCAGGCCGACGCAGAAGACATCCCGGTGATCTGCGTCGACGGGCCGACCGCCTCCGGCAAGGGCACGCTGGCGAGCCAGCTGGCGGCTCGCCTGGGCTACGAGCTGCTCGATTCGGGCGCGCTGTACCGCGTCACCGCCCATGCCGCGCTGCAGGCCGGACTGACGCTGGAAGCTGGCGACGAGGCCGCGATCGCCGAGCTGGCGCGTGCCCTGCCGGTCAGCTTCGATGGCGATCGCGTGCTGCTGTCGGGCCAGGACGTGACCGATGCGATCCGCAGCGAAACGGGCGGCATGAACGCCTCGAAAGTCTCGGTGCTGCCGGCCGTGCGCGCGGCGCTGGTCGAGCTGCAGCACGGCTTCCGCCGCCTGCCCGGACTGGTCGCCGACGGCCGCGACATGGGCACGGTGATCTTCCCCGAGGCGCCACTCAAGGTGTTTCTGAACGCCAGCGCCGAGCAGCGCGCCGTTCGGCGCCATAAGCAGTTGATTTCCAAGGGAGTCAGTGCTAGACTAGAAGACCTGTTGGCCGACTTGAAGGAACGCGACCTGCGCGACACCACGCGCAAGAGTGCTCCGCTCCTGCCGGCCCAGGACGCCTTGCCGCTGGACAACTCCGAACTGGGCATCGAGGAATCGGTGCAGCTCGTGTTGTCCTGGTGGGAAGGCCGGCGCCCCTTCCAGGGCGCCTGAACGCGAGCGCTCCGCCCGGGGCGCTTGCATTGGCCCATTTCGGGCCAGGCCCCGAAGGCCCCGCCGGACGCGATCCGCAGGCCCCAGGGATCTCAACCTGCAACCCGCGACGCCTGCCGGCGACGCGTATTGGCATCTGCCGCGCGCCTGTTCCCCATTCAGCTGGGCGCCCGGTTTAGGAAAAACATGTCTGAATCTTTTGCCGCCCTGTTTGAAGAATCCCTGCAACGCGCCAACATGCGCGCGGGCGAGGTCATCACCGCCGAAGTCGTTCGCATCGAGCACAACCATGTGGTCGTCAACGCCGGCCTGAAGTCCGAAGCCTACGTGCCGATCGCAGAATTCAAGAACGACCAGGGCGAACTCGAAGTCCAGGTCGGCGACTTCGTGTCGGTCGCGATCGACTCGGTCGAGAACGGCTACGGCGACACCCTGCTGAGCCGCGACAAGGCCAAGCGCCTGGCTTCGTGGATGGCCCTCGAGCGTGCCCTGGAATCCGGCGAATTCGTCACCGGTACCACCGGCGCCAAGGTCAAGGGCGGCCTCAAGGTCATGGTCAACGGCATCAGCGCCTTCCTGCCGGGCTCGCTGGTCGACAGCCGTCCGACCAAGGACCTCACCCCCTACGAGAACAAGACCCTGGAATTCAAGGTCATCAAGCTCGACCGCAAGCGCAACAACGTGGTGCTGAGCCGCCGTGCCGTGGTCGAAGCCTCGATGGGCGAAGAGCGCGCCAAGCTGATGGAAACCCTGCGCGAAGGCGCCATCGTTTCCGGCGTGGTCAAGAACATCACCGAATACGGTGCCTTCGTTGACCTGGGTGGCATCGACGGCCTGCTGCACATCACCGACATGGCATGGCGCCGCGTGCGTCACCCGTCGGAAGTCGTGACCGCCGGCCAGGAAATCACCGCCAAGGTCCTGAAGTTCGACACCGAGAAGCAGCGCGTCTCGCTGGGCCTGAAGCAGATGGGCGACGATCCGTGGCTGGGCGTGAGCCGCCGCTACCCGTCGGGCACCCGCATGTTCGGCAAGGTCACCAACATCGCCGACTACGGCGCCTTCGTCGAGCTGGAACCCGGCATCGAAGGTCTGGTGCACGTGTCCGAAATGGACTGGACCAACAAGAACATCGCCCCGAACAAGATCGTGTCGCTGGGCGACGAGGTCGAAGTCATGGTGCTCGAGATCGACGAAGACAAGCGTCGCATCTCGCTGGGCATGAAGCAGTGCAAGGCCAACCCGTGGCAGGAATTCGCGCAGAACACCAAGCGCGGCGACCGCGTCAAGGGCCCGATCAAGTCGATCACCGACTTCGGCGTCTTCGTCGGCCTGGCTGCCGGCATCGACGGCCTGGTGCACCTGTCTGACCTGTCCTGGAACGAAACCGGCGAAGCCGCTGTCCGCAACTACAAGAAGGGCCAGGAAGTCGAAGCCCTGGTGCTGGGCGTGGACGTCGACCGCGAGCGCATCAGCCTGGGCATCAAGCAGCTCGACAGCGACCCGTTCACCACCTTCGTGTCGATCAACGACAAGGGCCAGACCGTCACCGGCAAGGTCAAGACCGTTGACGCCCGTGGCGCCGAGATCGACCTGGGCGAGGACATCGTCGGCTACCTGCGCGCTTCGGAAATCTCGCGCGACCGCGTCGAAGATGCCCGCAACGTGCTGAAGGAAGGCGACGAAGTGACCGCTGTCGTGGTCAACATCGACCGCAAGACCCGCAACATCCAGCTGTCGGTCAAGGCCAAGGACATGGCCGAGCAACAGGAAGCCATGGCTACCCTGAGCCAGACCGCTGGCAACGCCGGCACCACCAGCCTGGGCGCCCTGCTGCGCGCCAAGCTGGACAGCAACAACGGCTAATCCCTAATCGTTAGCGCCAGGGCCCGGCGCGCTTATCGCGCCGGGCCTTTTTCTTTGCTTCCCAGATTCACAGACCCATGACTCGCAGCGACCTTGTAGAAGCCCTGGCGGCACGCTTTGCCCAACTCGGACAGCGTGATGCCGAACTCGCGGTCAAGGCCATTCTCGAGGCCATGGTCGACGCGCTGACGCAGGGCCAGAGGATAGAGATCAGGGGCTTCGGCAGTTTCTCGGTCAACCACCGGCCAGCCCGCATGGGCCGCAACCCGCGCTCGGGCGCCAGCGTGGCCATTCCCGAGAAGCGGGTGCCGCATTTCAAGCCCGGCAAGGCCTTGCGCGAGCAAGTCGACGCCGCACCGCGCAGCGGTGCATCGGGCTGAAGTCCGCACCGCTACAATCCCCGCAACACCGGGGGAATGCGTGAAATACCTTCTGTGGCTGCTCAAGGCAGCCATTTTCTTTGCTCTGTTCGCCTTCGCACTGAACAACCAGGACCCGGTCCTGCTCAGGCTGTTCGGTGCGCAATGGGAGGCACCGCTCGTGCTGCTGCTGCTGGCGGCCCTGGTCGTCGGCGTCTTCCTCGGCATGGCCGTGATGCTGCCGCTGTGGCTGCGCGCGCGCCGGGCCGCCAAGGCCGCCTCGGACAGCGCCTCCGGCCTGGCAACCAGCCCCGCCCCTTCCGAGACCCCTCATGGCATTTGACTTCAGCTGGCTGCTCTGGGGCCTGCCGCTCGCCTTCGTGCTGGGCTGGCTGGCCTCGCGCTACGACCTGCGCCAATGGCGCGCCGAGCGCCGGCAAAACCCCAAGGCCTATTTCCGCGGACTCGACCTGCTGCTCAACGAGCAGCAAGACCAGGCGATCGACGCCTTCATCGAGGCGGTGCAGAACGACCCCGAGACCTCGGAGCTGCATTTCGCGCTCGGCAACCTGTTCCGCCGGCGCGGCGACTACGAGCGCGCGGTACGCGTGCACGAGCACCTGCTGCAGCGCGGCGACCTGGGGCAAAAGGACCTGCAGCGTGCCCAGCATGCGCTGGCGCAGGATTTCCTGAAAGCCGGACTGCTCGACCGCGCCGAGGCCGCGCTGCGCAAGCTCGAGGACAGCCCCTATGCGACCGAGGCCCTGCTGGCCCTGCTCGCCATCTACGAGCGCTCGCGCGACTGGGAACAGGCCGCCGGGACCGCGGTACGCCTGGAGGCGATAGGCTGCGGCTCCTTCGAGCTCAGGCTGGCGCATTACCGCTGCGAGCAGGCCGAACTGCTGCGCAAGCAGGGCAACACGGTCGAGGCATTGGCCATGCTCGAGGCGCTGGTGCTGCGCAGTCCCAAATCGGCCCGGGCCTGGATCTCGCTGGCCGACCTGCGCCAGTCGCTCGGCGACACCCAGGGCGGGCTGCAGGCGCTGCACCAGCTCGCGATCCAGGTGCCGCAGCACCTGCCGCTGGTCGCGCACAGCCTGGCGCAATGGTCCAAGCTCGACGCCGCGCAGGGCCAGGCAACCGAGCAGCTGCTGCGCGGCTGGCGCGAGCAGCATGCGCCCTCGCTCGACGTGACGCAGGCGTTGGCACTGCTGCAGCCCGATGGCGCCCAGGCGCGCGCGCTCTACATCGAGCACCTGCAACGCGAACCCTCGCTGGTCGCGGCGGCCTTCTGGCTGGCGGGCGAGCATTTCGGCCAGCCCGAGGAGGAAAAGCGCGTCAAGCAGGCGCTCGAGCGCGCCTGCGAGCCGCTCAAGCGCTACCGCTGCGCCGCCTGCGGCTTCGAGGCGCGCCAGTATTTCTGGCAATGCCCGGGCTGCCAGAGCTGGGACAGCTACCCGCCGGTGCGGGTCGAGGAACTCTGAACCCTTATCATCCAGCCATGAATCTGGAAAAAGTCATCTTCGGTTTCTTCATCGTCCTGGCCGCGACGCTGAACTTCGGCTTCTTCATCGGCGAGATCGACAACCCCGCGCACCACCATATCTACGAGCTGTTCGCCGCCGTGGTGGTCAACCTGATCGCGACCATCCTCAAGCTCGGCGACCGGACGCAGATCGGCGCGGTCCATCTGTCGACCAGCCTGGTGGCCGACCTGCAGCTGATCGCGGCGGCCATGGTCTGGGGCTATACGGCCCATGTGTCGCAGGTCGGCATGACGCCCGAGGTCACCACCAGCATCGTCTCGCTCTCGGGCGGCGCGCTGCTGGCCAACGTGGTCTCGGTCGTGATCCTGATCGCCGAGACCATCATGCAGCGCCGCTGAAGGCCGCCGCATGAAAGCCGGACAGGAAATCAGCACCATCTTCCTGTTGCTGCGGCGCGTGCGCGGCACGCTGATCGCGCTGGTGCTGATCTACGCGATCTCGGTGCTGGGGCTCACGCTGGTGCCGGGTCCGCCCGATGCCAGCGGCGCGATCACGCGCATGAGCTTCTTCCATGCCTTCTACTTCGTCAGCTACACCGCGACGACGATAGGCTTTGGCGAGATTCCGAATGCCTTCTCGGAGCAGCAGCGGCTCTGGACCCTGGTCTGCATCTACCTGTCGGTCATCGGCTGGGCACTGTTTGTCGGCAAGCTGCTGCAGATGGCGGCGGACGAAAACCTGCAGCGCGCGATCCGCAGCAGCCGCTTCGCGCGCAGCGTGCGCAAGCTCGCCGAGCCCTTCTACATCGTCTGCGGCTACGGCGAGACCGGGCGGCTGATCTGCCACGCGCTCGACCAGCTGGGCTACCGCGTCGTCGTGCTCGAGCTCAACAGCGAGCATCTGGCGGAGCTCGAGTTGCAGAACCACATCGCCGACATGCCGGCCCTGGTCGCCGATGCGGCCAATCCGACCCTGCTCAAGCTGGCCGGGCTGCAGCACCCGCATTGCCGCGGCATCGTGGCGCTGACCGACGACGATGACGCCAACCGCAGCATCGCGCTCTCGACCCGGCTGCTGGCACCCGAGCTGCCGGTGCTCGCGCGCGCCAGCGGCCGCGCCGCCGCTGCCGACATGGCCTCCTTCGGCACTCATCACATCATCGATCCCTTCCTGAAGTTCGGCAACTACCTGGGGCTGGCGATGCATGCGCCAGCGGCCTACCAGCTGCTGCTGTGGCTGACCGGCCTGCCCGGCACCACGGTGGAGCGCCCGCGCAGTCCGCCGAACGGGCACTGGATCCTGCTCGGCTTCGGCCGCTTCAGCCAGGGGCTGGCGGCCACCATCGCCAGCGAAGGCATGCCGGTCACGGTGATCGACCTGCAGCCGCCGGCCGCAGCCAGCGCCGGGGTGAACTGGGTCCAGGGCGACGGCAGGGGCGCCGAGGCGCTGCTCAAGGCCGGGATCGCGCAGGCCGCCGGCATCGTGGCCGCGACCTCGAGCGACGTCGACAACCTGTCGGCCACCTTCACGGCACGCGAACTCAACCCCGGCCTGTTCACCATCGTGCGGCAGAACAATATGGGCAACCGGCCCTTGTTCGAGCGTTTCAGCGCCGACCTGACCATGGTGCCGAGCGAGGTGATCGCGCACGAATGCCTCGCCATACTGACCACGCCGATGCTGGCCCCCTTCCTGCAGGTGGCCAGGTCGGCAACCTGGTGCGAGCCGCTGCTGCAGCGGCTGACCAGCCAGCTGGGCTGGGAGGCGCCTGAGGTGTGGAGCGTGCGGATCTCGGCGCGGCAGGCCCCCGCGCTGCAGCGCAAGCTCGCACTCGGCGAGCGCCTGCGCCTGGGCGATCTGCTCAAGGACCACGCCGACCGCAGCGAGCCCCTGCTGTGCGAGGTGCTGCAGCTCGACCGCCCGGGCCAGCCGAGCCAGATGCTGCCGACGCCAGACACCCTGCTGCAAGCCGGCGACGAGCTGCTGCTGGTCGGACGCCGCCGCGCCCGCTCCAGGCTGGAGCTGACGCTGAACAATGCCCATGCGCTGGAGTATGTGCTGACGGGCCGCGAGTCCTCGGGCAGCTGGCTGTGGCAGCAGCTGTCACGTCACGAGAAGACGGGGTGAAGCACTTCTCGGCATCGCCCCTCAGGTGGCGAGGTCGCAGCACAAGCGGCGGGTCACCTCGACCACCTGCTCCAGCTTGAAGGGCTTGCCGACGAAGTCGTTCATGCCAGCCGCCAGGCAGGCCTGGCGATCCTCCTCGGTGACGTTGGCGGTGATCGCGACGATGGGCAGGTCTTGCCAGCGCCCATCGTCGCGGATGGCCCGCGTGGCCTGCAGGCCATCCATGTGGGGCATGCTCACATCCATGAAGACCAGATCGAAGGCTTGAGGCTGCTCGCGCAGCGCCGCCAGCACCTGGAGCCCATCCTGCGCCACCTGGACCTGCGCGCCTTCCTGGCCCAGGATTCCCTTCATGATGAGGTGGTTGACCGGGATGTCATCTGCGACCAGGATGTTGAGGCCCTGCAGCCGCTGGCCGATCCGGGGCTGCGCGTCCCCCTCCTCTGCGCTGGCATGGTCCCGGTCGGCGACTGCCGCCGGATCGGCAAGCTCCAGCGGCAAGCGCACCGTGAAGCAGCTGCCTTGGCCCGGCGCGCTCTCGACCCGGATATCGCCGCCCATGGCCTCGACCAGGCGCTTGGTGATCGAAAGACCCAGGCCGGTGCCGCCGAAGCGCCGGGTGGTGGTGCTCTCGCCCTGCTGGAACGGCAGGAACAGCTGGCCGATCTGCTGCGCGGACATGCCGATGCCACTGTCGCTCACGGCCAGCTCGAGACACTCGCCAAGCGGCTGCGGCGGGGAAACCGGCCGGCGCTGCACGCGCAACACCACCTCGCCATGCTGGCTGAACTTGACGGAGTTGCTCAGAAGATTGAGCAGCACCTGGCGCAGGCGCAGGCCATCGCCCTGCACCCAGTCGGGCAGGCCGGCGGCCGCCTCCACCCGCAGCGGCAGCTGCTTGGCCGCGGCCGCTGGCGCCAGCATGGCCAGGATGTCGCGCAGCAGACTCGGCAGATGGACCGGTTCATGCAAGATCTCGAGCTTGCCGGCCTCGATCTTTGAGTGATCGAGGATGTCGTCGATGATCTGGCGCAGCAGCTGGCCGGAGCTGGACGCGGTCTCCAGATGCTGGCGCAACACCTCGTCGAGCGGGCAGCGCAGGGCCAGTTGCAGACTGCCCAGCACGCCATTGATGGGCGTGCGGATCTCGTGGCTCATGACGGCGAGAAACTGGCTCTTGGCGACGCTGGCCTGCTGGGCCTTGACCTTTTCCGCCTCGAGCGCGGAGTTGAGCCTTTGCAAGTGCTCGTTGGCCGCCTCGCGTTCACGCAAGGCATCCTGCAGGTCCAGGGTACGCTGGCGCACCGTTTCCTCGAGGATCCGGGTGTGATCGCTGAGCATGTCGGCCATCCGGTTGAAGGCCCTGGCGGTCTCGGCCAGTTCATCCGCGCCGCGCACCGGCACCCGGACCGAAAAATCACCATTGGCCAGGGCCTGGCTGGCATCGCGCAACTTGAGCAGCTGTCCCGTCAACACTCCGCCCAGGACAAAGGAAAACACCGCCACCAGCGCCATTTCCAGGGCCGACAGCGCCAGATACCAGTGCCTGGCCTGGCCCAGCAGGTCCTGCAGGCGGCCCACATCCATGCCGAACTGTATCTGGCCAAAGCTCTGGCCCGCCACCTCCACCGGCAGCACATGGTCGTAGCGTGCGTCACCGCTCAAGTCCAGCCGCGCCTCGTGCCGCACAGGCTGGACAGGCAGCTTGCCCATCTGGGCAATCAGGATGTCGCCGGGCCCCAGCACCCGCATATAGCTGATGTCGCCCGTTGCCATGACATCCTTGACCACGGCCTCCACGGTGGCCACGTCCGATGCGACCATCGCATCGCGCAGGCTGGCCACCAGCAAGCGACTGATGCTGGCCATGCGGCGCTCGACGTTGTCCTCGTTGGAACTCTGCAGCTGGTTCATGCCATTCCACACCAGGATGGCCAGCAGGATCGCCTCGATCAGGGCGATGCCGACGATGGTCTTGGTGCGGAACTTCACTTCTTGACAGCAGAGGAACCGACTGGCTGCCTGAGCCGGAGGGCGCGCACGGAATCCCATTCGCTGTCGGTTGCCGCCACCAGGCCCTTGAAGTTCAGGGGCTCGAGCAGCGCGCGGCCGGCCTCGTCACCGTCCAGTCCGATGAAGGCCTGGCGCAGGCGCTCGGCCACCTCGGCGCTCACGCCTGGGTGTATGGCCAGCGCGTGAGGGGTATAGGCCGGAGTGCGGGAGAGCACGCGCAACTGGGACGAGACCTGCGGCTCCATGCCTTCGAGCGTGCGCTGGATGCCGCCGCCGGCATCGAACAGGCCGTTGGCCACGCCTTTGTAGACACTGTCGTGCGAACTCACGTAGCGGGCATCGATCTCTATTTGGCTGCGGCTGAATTCGGCCCGGGGCAGGATGCTGGCGGCAAAGGCCGCAGGCGCCGGGAAGGCCACCCGCTTGCCCTGAAGTTGCTCCAGGCTCTGGACCGGACTGCCCTTGGGCACCACGATGATGCCCACCAGCTTGCGATCCTTTTCCTTCAGGAAGGCCTGGTAGCCAGGTGTCTTGCTGAACACCGTGTAGTGGTAGGGATTCATGTAGGCGAGCTGGAACTCGCCCTTCATGACGCGGTCCTCGAACGCCGGAATGTCCGCCGCGGTACGAAATACCAGTTGCACGCGAGCCCGTCGGCCCACCTCTTGCAGCAGCGGAATCCAGGCGCGCGCGAGTTCGCTGGCCGCCTGCTGCGGCACGATGCCCACGCTCAGGACAGGTGGCGCGGACTGTGCGCGGGCGACGCCAGCCAACAGCAAGGAGCAGACAAGCAGCAGCCACGGGAAGCGCCAGCAAAAAGCGAAAACCCGTGAACGCCACATGGGGAAGAATGCAAGACACTGGCTCATACGGATGCGAACTCCAAGGGGATTGGGGCCCCAAAAATAAAAAGCGCCCGAAGGCGCTTTCTACATGGGGGACGATCAAGCTGCCGAGGCAGTCGATCAAGCGCCCAGCTTTTCCTTGATGCGTGCCGACTTGCCGCTGCGCTGGCGCAGGTAGTACAGCTTGGCGCGACGGACGTCACCGCGGCGCTTGACTTCGATCTTGGCAATCAGCGGGCTGTAGAGCGGGAAGGTACGCTCGACGCCTTCGCCGTTCGAGATCTTGCGCACGATGAAGCCGGAGTTCAGGCCGCGGTTGCGGCGAGCGATCACGACGCCTTCGTAGGCCTGCACGCGCTTGCGAGTGCCTTCGATCACGTTGACGCTGACGATCACGGTGTCGCCGGGAGCGAAAGCGGGGATTTCTTTGTTCAGGCGAGCAATTTCTTCTTGCTCGAGGATCTGGATCAGGTTCATGATTTACCTCGGTTTTCGTTCATATACGGCTACGCTAGGGGCCTCGACTCTCAACAGGTTGGGGCGGCCGCCAGAGGACCGAAAAGCCTTGGATTATAGCCTATCTGACGTCCTTGTCGAGCGCCTGGGCGCGCAGCCACTGCTCGTCCCTCTTGCTCAGGGCACCGCGGGCGCGCACCGAATCGAGCACGTCGGGCCGCCACTGGGCGGTCTGGCGCAGGCTTTGCTGGCGCCGCCAGGCCTCGATCTGGCCGTGGTGGCCCGACAGCAGCACCGGCGGCACCGGAACCTCGCCCTGTGGGCCCTGCCAGACTTCGGGCCTTGTGTAATGCGGGCAGTCGAGCAGGCCGTCGAGCGCCGGGTTGAAGCTGTCTTGCTGGTGGCTGCCGGCATCGTTCAGCACGCCAGGCTGCAGCCGCGCGACCGAGTCGAGCAGCGCCATGGCCGGGATCTCGCCGCCCGAGAGCACGAAGTCGCCCAGGCTGAGCTGGACATCGACGCAGGCATCGATGAAGCGCTGGTCCAGCCCCTCGTAGCGGCCGCAGACCAGAATCGCGCCTGCCCCTGAGCAGAAGCGCTCGACCACTGGATGCGCGATGCGCTCGCCCAGCGGCGAGAACAGCACGGTCGGCACCGGGTCGGCACCGGGCAGGTCGGCGCCACGGTCGGCGCGGATCGCCTGCCAGCAGCGGTAGAGCGGGTCGGGCTGCATCACCATGCCGGGGCCGCCACCAAAGGGCCGGTCGTCGACGCGGCGGTAATTGCCCTCGGCGAAGTCGCGCAGTTGCCACAGGCGCACGTCGACCTGGCGGCTCTCGAAGGCGCGCCGGTTGATGCCGTGGCTCAGGAAGGGAGCGAACAGCTCCGGGAACAGGGTGATGATGTCGAAACGCATGGTAGGCGGTACAGCGCCTGCAGCGCTTCAGTAGTCGGGTTGCCAGTCGACCGTGATGCGCTTGCCCGGCAGGTCGACCGAATCGACATAGACCGAGACGAAGGGAATCATGCGCTCTTGCGGCTTGCCGTCCTCGGTGTATTCGAGGCAGAGCACCGAATGCGGGCCGGTCGGCAGCAGGTCGCGCACCACGCCCAGCGACACGCCTTCGCGGTTGACGACCTCGAGGCCGAGCAGGTCGACCCAGTAGTATTCGTCGTCGCCCTTGGCGGCGGGGAAGTCGGCGCGCGAGACATGGATGCGCGCGCCCTTGAGCGCCTCGGCGGCGTTGCGGTCGGCTATTTGGGAGATCCGCGCCACCAGGCCATCGGCATGGGTCTTGACCTCGTCGACGACGACGGTCACGACACCGGAGAATGCGTCGAAGCCGCGCGCGAAGCGGGCTTCGGGAGGAGTCAGGAACCAGCGCTTGGCAGCCAGCAGCACTTCGGGGTCGGCGCTGTGCGAATGCAGTCGCAGCCAACCCTTGATGCCCCAGGCTTCCTGCACCCGGCCGAGCTCCACCGCGTCAGGCGGCAGAACGGCTGGTTCGAGGCCGGGCAGCTGAGCCATGATTAGGCGGCAGCGGAAGTCGCGGCAGCAGCCTTGGCGGCTTGCTTGACCAGGCGCTCGACGACGTCGGAAGCCTGGGCGCCCACGCCTTGCCAGTAGGTCAGGCGGTCCTGGGCGATGCGCAGCGGCTCTTCGCCACCGCGGGCCAGCGGGTTGTAGAAGCCGATGCGCTCGATGAAGCGGCCGTCACGACGGTTTTGCTTGTGAGCGACGACGATGTTGTAGAACGGACGGGCTTTGGAGCCGCCGCGGGAGAGTCGGATAACGACCATGGTTTGTCCTTCGGGTGCTGTGGTGACGGGGCGCCATCGCCCTGTCGCAATTTTCCGCAACGCCTGAGACACCGACTGACCACCCGGCCAGCGAAACGTTGCAAAGCCGATCATTATAGCCGGATCGCCCCGGCGAGCAAAAGGTCGATCAACTGCCGGCCAGAGCGGCCGTCAGCAGCATCACGGCGCTGAGCGTGAGCAGGCCGAGCGCGGTGGAGAGCCCCACCACCGTGGTCGTGAGTTCCTGCTCGGCGCGGTAGCGCTGGGCGAACAGGTAGACGTTGGCGCCAGTCGGCAGGGCCGCCGCGAGCACGATCACCTGCCAGGCCAGGGGGGCGAGGCCCAGCGCCCAGCCCGAGGCCGCCACCAGCAGCGGCAAGGCCAGGTTCTTGCAGGCCACCACCGGCAGCGCCGCGCGCCAGTGACCCGCCAGCGGCGTGAGCGCCAGGCTGATGCCGACCAGCACCAGCGACAGCGGCCCGAAGGCATTGCCGAGCAGGCGCAGCGGCTGGTCGACCAGCGGCGACAGGGTCCAGCCGGTCTGGGCAAACAGCAGGCCGGCGGCAATCGGCAGCGGGATCGGATGCAGCAGCGAGGCCCGCATGGCCGAGCGCACCGTCCTGAGCAGGCGCGGGGAATGCGCGCCGTCCCGGCTGGCCTGGCGCGCCTGCGCCAGCTCGATCAGCACCGACGAGGCGGTCAGTATGATCAGCGAGTGCACCGCGACCAGGGTCAGCAGCGTCACCAGCCCCGGCTTGCCGTAGGCCAGCTCGACCAGGATCAGGCCGATCATGACGTTGTTGGAGAAGGTGCCGCCCAGCGCCAGCACCACGCTGCGCGGCGTGAAGCCGCGCCAGGCGATCTGCGCCAGCAGCCAGGCCACCGCCACCGGGAAATAGGCCAGCACCGGCCTGGGGTCGAGCTGCTCGAAGCGCACCGCGCTCATGGTGCGAAACAGCAGCGCCGGGATCAGCAACATGAAGACCAGGTTGGACAGGCCGCGCACGGCTTCCGGGCCGACCCAGCGCAGGCGACCGGCCAGGAAACCGGCGCCGACCAGCAGGCAGACCGGGATCAGCGAGGCCAGGACCGGGTGCTGGGCCAGCTCCATCCGGATCAATCCCGCAGCCAAGCGGCGAAGGCGTGCCGCAGCTTGGCGACCTTGGGCGCGGCGACGGCCAGGCAATAACCCTGGTTCGGGTTGCGCGCGAAGAAGTCCTGGTGATAGTCCTCGGCCGGCCAGTAGTTTTCCAGCGGCTTGACTTCGGTCACGATGGGCTGGTCGAAGGCGGATTCGCGCTCGAGCTCGGCGATGAAGTCGCGCGCCTGCGCCTGCTGCTCGGGGCTGCTGCAGTAGATGCCGCTGCGGTACTGGCTGCCGACATCATGGCCCTGGCGGTTGAGCTGGGTCGGGTCGTGGATGGCGAAGAAGATGGCCAGCAGCTGCTGCAGCGGGATCACGGCCGGGTCGAACTCGAGCTTGACGACCTCGACGCAGCCGGTGCGGCCGGTGCAGACCTGCTCGTAGCTCGGGCGCGCGGGTTGGCCGTTGCAGTAGCCGGACTCGACATCGAGCACGCCCTTGACGCGCACGAACACGGCCTCTGTGCACCAGAAGCAGCCGCCGCCCAGGACCAGGGTTGCAGGTGATGACATGACAGAATTCCTTTCTTGCACTGACTCGATTACTGGCACAGATAGTACATAGAACGGCATTCATGCCCTCCAGCCTGGGCTATAGTCGCTAAATTGCCGATCAAAATTGCCGCCTGCGACTGGACGAAAAAGACAATATGACATCGTGGAAACGCTGGGCCTTGCTGGCCCTGTTGGCCCTGGCACTCGCGCTGGGCCTGCTGCGCGCACTCGACAAGCGCCAGCAACAGCAGGAGAACGCGCGTCGGCTGGCAGCCAGTTCGCAGGCACCGGCGGCGATCGAGCTGTCCGAGCACGACCTGTTCCTGGCCGAGGCGGTCGAGCTGCGGCTCAGCCTGCCGTTCACGGGCACCTTGAAGGCGGTGCATGCGGCCACGGTCAAGGCCCGGGTCGCGGGCGAACTGAGCGGCCTGACGGTGCGCGAGGGCGATCCGGTGCGTGCCGGCCAGCTGCTGGCCCGGGTGGACGCGACCGAGGCGCGGGCGCGGGTGGCGCAGGCCGAGCAGCAGGTCCATGCCAGCCAGGCCCAGCTCGCGATCGCCCAGCGCCAGCAGGACAACAACCAGGCGCTGGTCAGGCAGGGCTTCATCTCGTCGACGGCGGCGCAGACCTCGGAGCTCAACCTCGCGACCGCGCGCGCCAACCTGCAGGCGACCCAGGCCCTGCTCGACATCGCGCGCAAGACCTTGGCCGATACCGAGCTGCGCGCGCCGATCTCGGGCCAGGTCGCGGCCCGGCTGGCCCAGGACGGCGAGCGGGTGCCGGTCGATGCGCGGGTGCTGGACATCGTCGATGCCCGCGCGCTGGAGATAGAAGCCGCCCTGCCCCCGGCCGATGCGCTGCAGCTGCGGGTCGGCCAGCTGGCCGAATGGTCGGTCGAGGGCATGGGCCAGCCGTCCAAGGCGCGGGTGGCGCGCATCAGTCCCGCCCTGCAGGCCGGCAGCCGCAGCCTGCTGGCCTACCTGGCGCTGCCGGCGCAAGACGGCCTGCGCCAGGGCCTGTTCGTGCAGGGCCGGATCGAGACCGGACGGCTGCGCGCGGTCGCGGTGCCGCTGTCGGCGCTGCGCAGCGACCAGCCCCAGCCCTATCTGCAGCTGCTGCAGGACGGCCAGGTGGTGCACCGCAAGGTGGTGCCGGGCCAGCAGGGCCAGCTCGGCGACGAGGCCATGGTCGCGATCGACGGGTTGGAGCCCGGCACGCGGGTGCTGCGCGCGAGCGCCGGCGCGCTGGCCGCCGGCACGCCGGCCAAGGCGGTCCGCGCGACCGCCCGGCCCGATGCGGCAACGGCGCGCTGAGCGAGGACCGGCCCGATGTGGTTCACCCGTGTCTCGCTGCACAACCCGGTCTTCGCGACCATGGTCATGCTGGCCTTCGTGGTGCTGGGGGCGTTTTCGCTGCAGCGGCTGCAGATCGACCAGTTCCCGAATGTCGACTTTCCGGTCGTGGTGGTCTCGACCGAATACCCGGGCGCCGCGCCCGAGATCGTCGAGTCCGAGGTCACGCGCAAGATCGAGGAAGGCGTCAACGGCATCGCCGGCATCAACACCCTGACCTCGCGCAGCTACGAGAACCAGTCGGTGGTGGTGATCGAGTTCCAGCTCCACATCGACGGGCGCAAGGCGGCCGAGGACGTGCGCGAGAAGATCGCGGCGCTGCGCGCCAGCCTGCGCGACGAGGTCGAGGAGCCGCGGGTGCAGCGCTTCGATCCGGCCAGCCGGCCGGTCTGGTCGGTCGCGATCCTGCCCGACAGCAGCCAGGGCCAAGCGCCCGATACGGTCGAGCTGACCCACTGGGCCGAGCTGGTATTCAAGAAGCGGCTCGAACATGCGCGCGGCGTCGGCGCGGTCACGCTGGCCGGTGCCAGCCGGCGCACGGTCCAGGTCGAGCTGCAGCCGGCCGCGCTCGAGGCCTTCGGCGTGACGCCGGAGCAGGTCGTCAGCACGATCCGGCAGGAGAACCAGGACCTGCCGGTCGGCGCGCTGCGCACGCTCGAACGCGAACGCATGGTGCAGATCGAGGCACGCGCCGCGCGGCCGCAGGAGTTCGAGCGCCTGATCGTCGCGCGCCACAACGGCCAGCCGGTGCGGCTGGGCCAGGTCGCGCGCGTGCTCGACGGCGCGCAGGAGGTCGAGAGCCTGGCGCTCTACAACGGCCAGCGCACCCTGCTGCTGCAGGTGCAGAAGGCGCAGGACGAGAACACGCTGGCCGTCATCGACAGCCTCACGCAGGTACTGGCCGAGATCGGCCCGGAAGTCCCGGCCGGCATCAAGCTGGCGCCGATCGGCGACACCGGCAGACCGATCCGGGTCGCGGTCGCCAACGTGACCCGTACCCTGGTCGAGGGCGCCTTGCTGACGGTACTGATCGTGTTCCTGTTCCTGAACTCCTGGCGCTCGACCGTCATCACCGGGCTGACGCTGCCGATCGCGCTGGTCGGTGCCTTCCTGTTCATGCACCTGTTCGGCTTCACGATCAACATGATCACGATGATGGCGCTGTCGCTGTGCGTGGGGCTGCTGATCGACGATGCGATCGTGGTGCGCGAGAACATCGTGCGCCATGTCCAGATGGGCAAGACCCCGTTCCAGGCCGCGCTCGACGGCACGCAGGAGATCGGGCTGGCCGTGCTGGCGACCACGCTGTCGATCGTCGCGGTGTTCCTGCCGATCGGCTTCATGCAGGGCATCGTCGGCAAGTTCTTCCACGAGTTCGGCATCACGATCGTCGCGGCGGTGCTGATCTCGATGTTCGTCAGCTTCACGCTCGACCCGATGCTCTCGAGTGTCTGGCATGACCCCGAGATAGAGCCGCACGACCCCAGTCGCCCGCGCCGCACGCTCTACGAGCGGACCCTGGGCCGGCTGACGCAGGCGATCGAGCGGAGCCAGGAACAGCTGGCCGAGGCCTACCAGGGCCTGCTGGCCTGGTCGCTGGCGCACAAGAAGAGCACGCTGGCGATCGCGGCCGGCACCCTGGTCGCCGCCTTCGCGCTGCTGCCCCTGCTCGGCAGCGAGTTCGTGCCCAAGGCCGATTTCTCGGAGACCAACATCGCCTTCGAGACCCCGGTCGGCAGCTCGCTCGAGAACACCGAGGCCAAGGCGCGCGAGGTCGATGCCATCGTGCGCAGCCTGCCCGAGGTGCGCTACACCCTGACCACGATCAACAGCGGCAATGCCCAGGGCAAGACCCGCGCCAGCCTCTATGTGCGCCTGGTCGAGCGCGACCAGCGCAGCCGCAGCGTCGACGAGCTGTCGGCGCAGCTGCGCGAGCGGCTGCGCCAAGTCGGCGGCATCACGGTCACGCAGGCCGGACTGCTGGACCCGGTCGGCGGCCAGAAGCAGATCGAGTTCTCGCTGCAGGGTCCCGACCTGCAGCAGCTCGACCGGCTGGGCCAGCAGGCCATGGCCAGGCTGCGCACCATCCCGGGGCTGGTCGACCTCGACAGCAGCGCCAAGCCGAACAAGCCGACGATCTCGGTGCAGCTCAAGCGCGACGCGGCCTCCGACCTCGGCATCGGCACGGCGCAGCTCGCGGCCAGCCTGCGCACCCTGGTCGCGGGCCAGAGCGCGGGCAACTGGCGCGCCTCCGACGACGAGACCTACGACATCCAGGTCCGGCTGCCGCTGGCCGGACGCAGCCAGGTCGAGCAGCTGCGCCAGCTGCCGCTGGTCGTCGGCAGCAACGCCGACGGCTCGGCGCGCGTGCTCAGGCTCGAGCAGGTCGCCGAGGTCAGCGAATCGACCGGCGCCAGCCAGATCAACCGGCGCGCGCTGACGCGCGAGGTCACCATCAGCGGCAACGCCTATGCGCGCTCGATCGGCGAGATCTCGGCCGACATCCGGCGCGAGCTCGACGCGCTGCAGCTGCCCAGCGGCTACCGCTACAGCTTCGGCGGCTCGACCAAGAACATGGACGAGTCGCTGGGCTATGCGGTCTCGGCGCTGGCGCTGGCGATCATCTTCATCTACATGATCCTGGCCAGCCAGTTCAAGAGCTTCCTGCAGCCACTGGCGCTGATGAGCTCGCTGCCGCTGACGCTGATCGGCGTGGTGCTGGCGCTGCTGCTGTTCGGCTCCAGCCTGTCGATGTTCTCGGTCATCGGCATCGTGATGCTGATGGGGCTGGTGACCAAGAACGCGATCCTGCTGATCGACTTCGCGATCCGCGCGCGCGAAGGCACGCCCGAGCATCCGCCGCTGGAGCGCGAGGCGGCGCTGCTGCTGGCCGGCCGGGTGCGGCTGCGGCCGATCCTGATGACCACGCTGGCGATGGTGTTCGGCATGGTGCCGCTGGCGCTCGCGCTCAGCGAGGGCTCCGAGCAACGCGCACCGATGGGCCAGGCCGTGATCGGCGGCGTGCTGACCTCGACCCTGCTGACCCTGGTCGTGGTGCCGGTGGTCTACTGCTACATGGACGACCTGGGCCGCTGGTTCCAGCGCCTGTGGTCGGGCCGTCCCGCTGAAGATGTCGGCCGCGCGGGCGAGTCCTGAGGCTGGCGTTCAGTAAAATGGACCAGAATCGGCAAACATACCCACCGGAGTATATAAATGAGCACTGCAATCGCCTTCGACTTCGACAAGGCCCGCTTCAACATGATCGAGCAGCAGATCCGCCCCTGGGATGTGCTGGATGCCAAGGTGCTGGCCCTGCTGGGCGAAGTCAAGCGCGAGGACTTCGTGCCCGAGGCCTACCAGTCGGTGGCGCTGGCCGACCTCGAGATCCCGCTCGGCAAGGGCGAAGGCCAGTCCATGCTGGCGCCCAAGGTCGAGGCACGCCTGCTGCAGGACCTGGCGCTGCAGCCCGGCGACAGCGTGCTCGAGATCGGCACCGGCTCGGGCTACTTGGCGGCGCTGATGGCGCGCCAGTGCGCCCGCGTCATCAGCCTCGAGATCGATCCGGCGCTGGCCCAGCAGGCCCGCGCCAACCTGCAGGCCGCTGGCGTGAAGAACGTCGAGGTCCGCACCGCCGACGCCTGCGCCGACCAGTTCGCGGCCTGCAACGCCGGTGCGCCGTTCGACGCGATCGTGCTCGGCGGCTCGGTGGCCGAGGTGCCGCAGGAGCTGCTGTCCCTACTCAAGACCGGTGGCCGCCTGTGGGCCGTCGTCGGCCGCGCCCCGGCCATGCGCGCCACCCTGGTGCGCGCCGTCGCTGGCGGCCAGCATGTCGAGCAGCCCTGGGATGTCAGCGCACCGCGCCTGCAGAACTTCCCCGAGTCCAGCCCGTTCAAGTTCTGACCGGTAGCCAGCCGTGATCAAAGCGATACGCCCCGCGCAGCTCAAGGACTGGATCGCGGCCTGCCAGGCCGAGGACCCGCAATCCCGGCCCCTGGTGCTCGACGTGCGCGAGCCCTGGGAACTGCAGACCGCCAGCATCAAGCCCGACGGCTTCGAGCTGGTCGCCATGCCGATGGCCAGCATCCCGGCGCGCCTGAACGAGCTGCCGCGCGAGCGGCCGATCGCCTGCCTCTGCCACCATGGTGGGCGCAGCGCCCAGGTCACCTACTTCCTGCTGAACCAGGGCTATGACGAGGTGGTCAACCTGCACGGCGGCATCCACGCCTGGTCGCAGGAAGTCGATCCGTCGGTGCCGCAGTACTGAACCCCCTCCCCCAGCCTCCAACGGTCGATCTGCCATGCCCCTGTCCCATGCTTCCCCAACGACCGCCAAGCCAGGCCGGCTACTGCCTGGTGCGTCGCCGGCGCTCGCCCTCGTCGCGCGCACGACGCGCCTGCTCGGCGCCATGGCCTTGGCCGGAGGCTGCGCGCTGACCGCCCAGGCGCAGAGCCTGACCGAGCTGCACCAGGCCGCCAAGCGCTACGACGCGGCCTACCTGGCGGCCCAGGCGCAATACCAGGCCAGCCTGGCCAAGGCCGAGCAGGCCCGCGCCGGCCTGCTGCCCAGCGCCGGACTGTCGGCGGCGGCCAACTTCAGCGATCTCGACAGCAGCGTCGACTCGCAGGACAAGAACTACAACAACCAGACACTGCAGCTGTCGGCCAGCCAGCCGCTCTACCGTCCGGCCAACCGGCTGGCGCTCGAGCAGGCGCGCAAGTCGCTTGAGGCGGCCGAGGCCCAGCTCGAGGCGGCCAGCCAGGAACTGGTGGTGCGCAGCGCCCAGGCCTACTTCGACGTGCTCGCGGCACAGGACAGCCTGGCCTTCGTGCAGGCGCAGAAAGCCGCCGTGTCCGAGCAGCTGGCAGCGGCCAAGCGCAACTTCGAGGTCGGCACCGCCACCATCACCGACACGCGCGAGGCCCAGGCCCGCTTCGACCAGACCGTGGCGCAGGAGATCGCCGCCGAGAACGAGCTGCGCGTCAAGCGGCTGGCGCTCGACCAGCTGGTCGGCCAGACGGGGGTCAGCCCCTGGCGCCTGGCCAGCGGCGTCGCGCTGCCCGCGCTCGAACCGGCCGAGCTGGGCCGCTGGCTGGAGCGCGCGGAGACTGCGCACCCGCAGGTGCGCCAGGCCGCCACCGGACTCGAGGTGGCCAGGCTGGAGACCGCCAAGGCGCAGGCCGGCCATCTGCCGACGCTGGACGCGGTCGCGAGCTACCAGAGCGCGCGCACGCCCGCCTCGTCGAGCAGCCTGCCGCCCTATCTGCGCAACAAGACGGCGTCGATCGGCGTGCAGTTCAACCTGCCGCTGTTCGCGGGCTTCTCGACCCAGAACCGCATCAAGGAGACGCTGGCGCTCGAGGACAAGGCGCGCAACGACCTCGACGCGGCCAAGCGCGGCGTGGCGCAGGCCACGCGCACGGCCTACTACGGCGTGGTCTCGGGCCAGGGCCAGGTCAAGGCGCTGGAAGCCGCCGAGGCCTCGAGCCAGAGCGCGCTCGAGGCGACCCAGCTCGGCTACCAGGTCGGCGTGCGCATCAACCTCGATGTGCTCAACGCGCAGAGCCAGCTGTTCCAGACCAAGGCCAGCCTGGCCAAGGCGCGCTACGACCTGCTGCTGGTCGGGCTCAGGCTCAAGCAGGCCGGCGGGGTGCTCCAAGAGCAGGACCTGCAGGCTGTCAATGCCGTGCTCAAGCCGTGATGGCGGATGCCGAGACGGGGGTCGCCCAGGCCCGCACGAAGCCATGACGCGGCAGCGACTGCAGCTGCCGCAGGTGACGCTGTGCTGCGTCGACACGCGGAGCCCGGCCGAAGCCGTCCATGCCCTGCGCCAGTCCATGCGCCAGATCGACTTCGGGCGCGTCCTCTACCTGGGACCGGCCCGTGCAGGCGCGATGGGACTGGAGCTGGAAGGCATCGAGCTGGTCGCGATCGATGACATCACCAGCATCGAGGCCTACTCGCGCTTCATGCTGCACGGGCTCGGACCGTACATCGAAACCAGCCATGTGCTGGTCGTGCAATGGGACGGCTTCGTCACGCACCCGGAGCGCTGGCAAGACCGCTTCCTCGATTGCGACTACATCGGACCGCCCTGGTATTACAAGCGTCGGGCCGCGGCGGTCGGCAACGGGGGATTTTCCCTGCGCAGTCGCCGGCTGATCGATGCGCTGGCACAGCTGCCCTACGACGGCAGCGAGCCGGAGGACAGGGTCATCTGCGTCCACTGGCGCGAGCAGCTGGAACGCGAGCATGGCATCCGCATCGCTTCCGTGGAGCTGGGAGCGGAATTCGGCATCGAATACGGCCCCTGGCGGCCCGCCTTCGGCTTCCACGGGCTGCACAACTTTGCGCACGAGATGAGCGCGCAGGAACTGCAGGACTGGCTGCAGGGCGCCGATGACGGATTGATCCTGAGCAAGCATGGCCGCCAGCTGGTCAAGACCCTGATGGGCAGCGGCCAGTCGGCACAGGCGCTGGCCTTGCTGCGCCGGCGCAGCCGCCGCCTGGGCTGGACCGGGGACCAGCTCAGGCTCTATCTGCGCGTGCGGGCGCAGCAGCTCAGGTCGGTCCTGTCAGCGCGCGCCTGAAGCGCGCCGCTACAGATTACAGATTGGCCGACTGGATCCGCACCATGCCGGCGTAGGCTCCGTTGCTGGCCATCAGCTGCTCGTGGCTGCCCTGCTCGATGATGCGGCCTTCGGACATCACGCAGATCAGGTCGGCGTTGCGGATCGTGCTCAGGCGGTGCGCGATCAGGATCAGGGTCTTGGCATGGCGCAGGTCCTCGATCGAGCGCTGCACCACGGCCTCGGACTCGGAGTCGAGCGCCGAGGTGGCCTCGTCGAAGATCCAGATCGCGGCGTCGCGGTAGAGCGCGCGCGCGATCGCCAGCCGCTGCCGCTGGCCGCCCGACAGCAGGCTGCCGTTGGTGCCGACCGGCGCGTCCATGCCCTCGGGCAGCTTGGCCACATGGCCCCAGAGGTTGGCGGCGCGCAGGCACTGCTCGACCTTGGCCCGGTCGACGCCGAGCGGGCTGGCATAGGCCACGTTCTGCGCGATGCTGCCATCGAACAGCACGATGTCCTGCGACACCACCGCGAAATGGCGCCGCAGGCTGGCCAGCCTGAGCGACTCGATCGGCTGGCCGTCGAGCAGCACTTGGCCGCCGTTGACCTGGGCAAAGCGCAGCAGGGTGTTGACCACCGTGGTCTTGCCGGCGCCCGATGAACCGACCAGGGCCACCGTCTGCCCGGGAGCGATGTGCAGGTCCAGGCCGTCGAGCGAGGGCGCGGCCGCTTCCTCGTACTGCACCCGGACCTGGTTGAAGTCGATGCGGCCCTGGCAACTGGGCAGGTCCTGGGTGCCATGGTCGGGTTCCGGCGCGGCATCCATCAGGCCGAAGGAGCCGCGCGCCGTGATCAGCGCGCTGTTGATCGGCTGGTAAACATCGGTCAGGTGGCGCATCGGCGAGATCGTCATCAGCAAGGCGGTGACGAAGGAGACGAACTCGCCCACCGTGGCCGAGCCCTGGCTGGCCTGCCACAGCGCCAGCGTGATGATGATGGACACGCCGATGGCCGCCACCACCTGGGTCGCCGGCGTCACGAGCGAGCTGGTCGCGACCTGCTTCAAGGTCATGCGGCGGTACTGGGAGGCCTCGGCGTCGAAGCGCTTGAGCTCGAAGTCGGCCGCATCGAAGGTGCGCACCACGCGCCAGGCGCGCGCGTTGTCGTCGACCGTGCCGACCAGGCGCTGCTGCGACAGGTACTGCTCCTGGCCGACCTTGCTCAGGCGCTTCTGCACCAGCTTGATCGTGATGCCGAGCAGCGGCATCGAGACGAAGGACAGCAGGGTGAGCTGCCAGTTCAGGTACAGCAGGTAGCCGACCAGGAACATCAGGGTGGTCGCGTCCTTGACGAAGGTGATCAGCGAGTTGCCGATCACCTGCGAGGCGGACTGCGGGTCGTTGATGACCTTGGTCACCGCCACCCCAGGGCTGACCTGGGTGAACAGCCTGGCATCGGCGCGCAGCAGGGCGCGCATGAGGTCGCGCCGCAACTCGAGCACCATGGCCGAGGTGGCCGAGGTCATGACATAGGTGCCCGAGAAGTTGAACACCCCGCGCACCAGGAACAGGCCGATGATGATGATAGGCACCGACCAGAGCGGAAACTTCAGCCCGTCCTGGAAGCCCGAGTCGATCAGCTTCTTGAACAGCGCCGGGATCACCGGCTCGACCGCCGAGCCGAGCAGGAAGAACAGCAGCGAGGCCGCGAGCATGCGCCACTGGCGCCGGGCATAGACCAGCAGGCGCCGGCCGGTGTCCTTGAGTTCGGCCTGCTTCATGCCACCACCTTGGGGGCAGCCTTGCTGACCAGCTCCAACACCTGCTCGACGGTCACGGCGGCCAGGGTCTCGGCCTGGACGTTGAACAGGTGGCCGGGGTCGTGGGCCAGGGTGCGCCGGTGGCCGATCAGCACGAAGGTGGGGGTGGCCACGGCCGCCGCCACGTTGACCATGCCGGTGTCGTTGCCGACGCAGACATCGGCCAGCTTGAGCGCGGCGGCGCTGCCCAGCACCGGGGCATCGGTCAGGACAGCCAGGCCATGGCGCGCCGAAGGCGGGACCAGGGCCTCGATGTCCTTGGCCAGCTGCACCTCGGCCGGACCGCCGAGCAGCACCACGCCGGCGCCGCGCTCGATCAGGCGCCGGGCCAGCTCGGCAAAGGGCTTGATGCCCCACTGCTTGTGGGTCTCGCTGGTGCCGATCGCGAAGGCGCAGAGCGGCCGGGGCAGGCCGGCCAGGCGCTGCTGCATCGCCTGCAGCTGATCGTCCGGCACCTCGAGCCGGGGCACGATGGGCTGGGCGCAGAAGCCATGCTTGACCATCAGCTCGCTGGCCTCGTGGTAGGCCGCCACCGACGGCCCCTGGTAGGGACGGACGAACGGCCCCTGGTTCAGGAAGATGCGCTGCAAGGGCTTGTAGCCGAAGCCGATGCGGACCGGGATGCCGCTCAGGCCGGCCACCAGGCCGCGGCTGATGCGGCCCGAGAACAGCACGATGCGGTCGAAACGCCCCTGCTTGAGCTGCTGCGCCATGCGCCACATGCCGAGCAGACCGGCATGGCGTCCCTGGCGCTTCTCGCCGCGGCGCGGACGGTGGTCATGGTCGATCACGGCCTCGACCCAGCTCTCCTTGCCGATGAAGGCGCGCGCCAGCGTGGAGGGCTGCGCCACGACCGTGACCTGGCCGCCCTGGCTCTGCTCGGCAATCGCCTTGAAGTACTGGATATGCCAGATCAGGTCGCCAATGCCGGTGTACTGCAGCAGGACCACGGTACGCGGACGCTTGTCGTTGGAGGGGAGCATGGATAAGCAGGAGGGGGGAAAAGAGGCTGGTATTTTGCCTGAGGCCACCTGCCATGGATCAGCCGGATCGGGCGCGGCAGAGGCCGGCCGGCTGCCGTTTAGCCTGACAATAGCGGGATTGCATGTCTGGCAACCCGTCATGAATTCCCTCTTTTTGCACAATCTGGCTGAGCAGGTCGCCCTGCTCCAGTCCCTGCAGCCCCTGGATGGCGCAGTCAGCCAAGCGGCCGCCATCGCCACGCAATCGCTGCGCGCCGGCGGCAAGCTGATGTTCTGCGGCAATGGCGGCTCGGCAGCCGACAGCCAGCATCTGGCGGCCGAGCTGACCGGCCGCTTCATCAAGGACCGCCGGCCGCTGGCTGCCATCGCGCTGTCGACCGACACCTCGGCGCTGACCTGCATCGCCAACGACTACTCGTTCGACGAGGTGTTCGCGCGCCAGGTCCAGGGCCTGGGTCGTGCCGGCGATGTGCTGATCGGGATCTCGACCTCGGGCAATTCGCGCAACGTGATCCGCGCGGTCGAGGACGCCCGGGGTGCCGGCATCCAGGTGATCGGCCTGCTGGGCCGCGATGGCGGCGCGCTGCGCGAGCTGTGCGACCTGGCGATCGTGGTACCGAGCCAGGTGACGGCGCGCATCCAGGAATCCCATATCCTGATCGGCCACACCCTGTGCGGCCTGATCGAACAGCAACTCGGCCTGGTGTGAGCGTGGCAATGACCGTGAATTCCTGTCCTGAACAAGCGGCACTGGCGGCGCGCCGCGTGCTGGTGGTCGGCGACGTGATGCTCGACCGCTACTGGTTCGGCGCCGTCGAGCGCATCTCGCCCGAGGCGCCGGTGCCGGTGCTGCATGTGCAGCGCGAGCAGGACCGCCTGGGCGGCGCGGCCAACGTCGCGCTCAACGTCAAGACCCTGGGCGGCCAGGTCACGCTGCTGAGCATGCTCGGCCAGGACGAAGCCGCGCAGCGGCTGCAGCACCTGCTGCACCAGCAAGGCATCGCGACCGTGCTGGGCCAGGACGCGCGCCTGCAGACCATCGTCAAGCTGCGCGTGATCGGGCGCAACCAGCAGCTGCTGCGCATCGACTTCGAGCAGGAGCCCGGGCATGAGGTGCTGGCGCAGATGCTGGCCGACTTCGAGCGCGAGCTGCCGCGGCACGACGTGGTGCTGTTCTCGGACTACGGCAAGGGCGGGCTGGCGCATATCCCGCGCATGATCGAGCTCGCGCGCGCCGCCGGCAAGCCGGTGCTGGTCGATCCCAAGGGCAGCGACTACGCGCGCTACCAGGGCGCGAGCCTGATCACGCCCAACCGCTCCGAGCTGATGCAGGTGGTGGGCAGCTGGCAGGACGAGGCCGAGCTCGAGCGCAAGGCGCAGGGCCTGCGCGAGCGCCTGGGCCTGCAGGCGCTGCTGCTGACCCGGTCCGAGGAAGGCATGTCGCTGTTCGAGCCCGACCGGGTGTCCCATGTCAAGGCCCAGGTGCGCGAGGTGGCCGATGTCACCGGCGCCGGCGACACCGTGATCGCGACCATGGCGCTGATGCTGGCCTGCGGCCAGCCGCTGGGTCGGGCGATGGAGATCGCCAACCGCGCCGGCGGCCTGGTGGTGGCCAAGTTCGGCACCGCCACCGTCAGCTACGAGGAGCTGTTCGCATGAGCGCCCTGACAGACAAGGTCTGCCCGCGCGCGGAGCTGCCCGCGCGGCTGGCGACATTGCCGCGCCCGCTGGTCTTCACCAACGGCGTGTTCGACGTGCTGCACCGCGGCCATGTCAACTACCTGCACCAGGCGGCCGCGCTCGGCGGCTCGCTGATCGTGGCGGTCAACTCGGACAGCTCGGCCCGCATGCTGGGCAAGGGCCCGGACCGGCCGCTCAACAAGGCCGAGGACCGCGCCGCCGTGCTGGCCGGGCTGGCCTCGGTGGCGCTGGTGACCTTCTTCGACGAGCGCACGCCAGTCGAACTGATCAAGGAAATCAGGCCCGACCTCTATGTCAAGGGTGGCGACTACGACATGGAAACGCTCGAGGAAACCCGGGTCGTGCGCAGCTGGGGCGGCGACGCGCTGGCGATTCCCTTCGTCGACGGCTATTCGACCACCGCGCTGGTCAAGCGCATCCGTGCCGGCGATGGCGCAGGCGCCAGCGCGGCGGCCCCGCGCAAGGCCGCCTTCCTGGACCGCGACGGCGTGATCAACCTGGACCGGGCCTATGTCAGCCGCTGGGAGGATTTCGAGTTCGTGCCGGGCGCCATCGACGCCATGCGCCGGCTGAAAACCGCCGGCTACGCGCTGGTGGTGGTGACCAACCAGTCGGGCATCGCGCGCGGCTACTACTCCGAGGCGCAATACCAGGCCTTGACCGACGCCATGCAGCAGGCGCTGGCTGAGGCCGGCGCGGCAGTCGATGCGGTCTACCATTGCCCGCACCACCCCAAGGGCCAACTGGCCGAACTGGCCATCGACTGCGACTGCCGCAAGCCCGCGCCCGGCATGATCCTGCGCGCGGCCAGGGAACTGAACCTGTCGCTGGCCGACTCGATCCTGGTCGGCGACAAGCCGTCCGACATCGAGGCCGCACGCGCCGCCGGCATCGGCCGGGCCTACATCGTGCAGTCGGACAATGCAGAATCCGGCCCGGGGCTGGCCGGAGCCGATGCCGCCCATGCCGACCTGCAAGCCTGCGTCGCGGCGCTGCTGCCGGACTGAACCGCCTCTGCCGGCCTGGGCAGCGACGCTGCCCGATCCCCCCATCCCAGCCCTGATCCATGACCGCACAACGCTTCCTGATCGTCCGCACCTCTGCCATCGGCGATGTCGTCTTTGCCTCGGCATTGCCGGCCGCTCTGCGGCGGACCTACCCGGATGCCCATATCGCCTGGATGGTCGAGCCGGGCATCCACGAACTCCTGCTCGCCGATCCGGACATCGACGAAGTCATCGTCTGGCCCAAGGCCGATTGGAAGAAGCTCTGGCAGAGCGGGCAGTACCAGGAGCTGGCGCGCCAGTTCCTGGCCTTCCGCTCGGCATTGCGGGCACGCCGCTTCGACGTGGCGCTGGATCTGCAGGGCCTGTTCAAGAGCGGCTTGCTGGCCTGGCTGTCAGGCGCCAGGCGCAGGGTCGGGCTCGGCTCCAAGGAGGGCAGCCAGTGGCTGATGACTGAAAAGTTGCCCCGGGCTGGAGACAAGCGGCGCCTGGGCTCGGAGTACCGCTTCCTGGCC
This sequence comes from Malikia granosa, assembly GCF_002980595.1. Lineage (GTDB taxonomy): Bacteria > Pseudomonadota > Gammaproteobacteria > Burkholderiales > Burkholderiaceae_C > Malikia > Malikia granosa. The sequence goes on along the minus strand of NZ_PVLQ01000010.1, from coordinate 14,524 downwards.
GAGCAACTGGGGCTCGAGGTCGGGGACTTCCTGCCTCGCCTCCATGTGGGCCAACAGGCCCAGGAGCGGGTAGCGTCCCTGCTGGAGCAGCACGGACTCGGCAAGGGACGCTATGCCGTGCTGGCCCCCTTCACGACCCGACCGCAGAAACACTGGTTCGAGGACAACTGGCGCGCCTTGATCTCGCGCCTGCAGGCATCGACGGGGCTGGTGCCCGTGATACTGGGCGGACCAGCCGATGTCGAGGCCGCGCAGCGCATTGCGGCAGGCGCCCCTGGCATTGTCAACCTGGCCGGCCAGACCCGGCTACCGGAAGCCGCGGCACTGGTCAGCCAGGCCGGGCTGCTGATCGGCGTCGACACCGGACTGACCCACATGGGGGCGGCGTTCGCTACGCCGACCGTGGCCCTGTTCGGCTCCACCTGCCCCTACCTTGAAACCGGGCGCGCCAATGCACGCGTCATCTGGCTGGGACTGGAATGCTCGCCTTGCCGGCGCCACCCCACTTGCGGCGGAGCTTTCCAATGCCTGCGCGAGATCACCGCCGAACGGGTGCTAGAGACCGCCACCCAGCTCCTCTCCACGAACGCGATCAAAGCATGAAAACACTTCACATCGAGATGGGTCGCCACCGCCTGGGCGGAACGATGCAGGTCTACTACCTGTTGCGCGGACTCAAGGCGCTGGGCGTTCCGGCGTCGCTGGTCTGCCCGGTCAACAGCCCGCTGCATCAACTGGCCCTGCAGGAAGGCCTGACGGTGCATGCCGTCCCCTTCGCCGGTGACCATGACCTGCTGTTCATCCCCCGGCTGCTGCGCATTCTCAAGCAAGAGCAGCCCGACATCGTGCATATCCACAGCCGCCGTGGCGCCGATACGCTCGGACTGGTGGCCGCCAAGCTGGCAGGCGGCGCCAAGGTGATCATTTCGCGCCGCGTCGACGACCCGATCCGCCTCAACGGGTTCAATCGGTTGCGCTATGTGCGTTTGCCCGACCGGGTGGTGACCGTCTCGAAGGGGATCGCGCGCGTGCTGGAGGCGGCAGGCGTCCCGGCCGCGAAGATCAGGCAGGTCTACAGCGCGATCGACTTCAAGAGCTACCAGTCGCCGCTGGATGTCCCCACGGCACGCCAGCGCCTCGAGCTGCCGCCAGCAGTCCCGGTATTGGCCGTCATCGCGCAATTGATCCCACGCAAGGGCCACCGCTTTCTGCTCGAGGCCTTGCCGACGATACTGGCCAGCCACCCGGACACGCAGGTGCTGTTCGTCGGCGAAGGCGCCGATGAGGCCAGGCTGCGCGAGCAGATGAGCCGGCTCGGCCTGTCCGGCCATGTGCGCTTCCTGGGCTATCGCAACGACATCGGCGACATCCTGCGTGCCTGCGACCTGCTGGTACACCCGGCCACCATGGAGGGCTTTGCCAATGTGGCGATGCAGGCCATGGCCGCAGGCCTGCCCGTGGTCTCGAGCGCCGTGGGCGGCATGCCGGAGTCTGTGCGTGATGGCGTCACGGGTCTTCTGGTGCCGCCGCAAGATCCGGCGCTGCTGGCAGCAGCCATCCTGCGGCTGCTGGACGACCCGGCCCTGCGCCGGCAACTGGGCGAGCGGGGCAAGGCCATCGTCGAGAACGAGTTCAACACCGATGCCATGGTCAAGGGCAACCTGGCCGTCTACGAAGAACTGCTGAGATCCTGAGTCGTGCCAGGGCGGCCGGGCCCGGGACCGGCCTTCCTGCCCGTGCCGAAAGAATGACCCTGGCCTGGCTGCCCAGCAGGTCGCCGCCGCACCGCGGCGCCCCTTCCTGACCCGGGCAGGCCATGGAGTCTGCCATTGCAATCGCCTGTGCCGCCTGTAGACCCGCCAACCTATCCATGACCCGCCTGCTCTATTCCATCCTGCTGCTGCTGCTGACCCCGCTGGCCCTGCTGCGGCTCTGGCTGCGCGGCCGGGGCAACCCCGACTACCGCAAGCGCTGGGGCGAGCGGCTCGGCCTGGTGCCGGTGCTGCCCGCACGGCAGCGCCTCTGGGTGCATGCGGTCTCGGTCGGCGAGACGATAGCCGCCGCGCCGCTGCTGCGCGCCTGGCAGGCCGCCCACCCCGACTGGGCGCTGCTGGTCACTACCACGACGCCGACCGGATCGGCCCAGGTGCGGCGGATGTTCGGCGACAGCGTCGAGCATTGCTACCTGCCCTTCGACCTGCCCTGGCTGGTCGGCATGTTCCTGCGCCGCAGCCAGCCGACGCTGGCCATCGTGATGGAGACCGAGATCTGGCCCAATCTCTACGCCGGCGCCCAGCGCCGCGGTCTGCCGCTGATCATGGCCAATGCGCGGCTGTCCGACCGCTCCTTCAAGGCCTACCAGCGCTTGCGCTGGCTGGTCGGCCCGACCTTGCGGCGGGTCGCGCTGATCGCGGCGCGCGGGCGCGAGGATGCCGAGCGCTTCGTCGCACTCGGTGCGGCGGCGGACCAGGTCGAAGCCTTGGGCAACCTCAAGTTCGACCTCGAGCGCTCGCCGCAGGTGATCGCGACAGGCCGGGCCTGGCGCGACTGGCTCGGCCACAGCCGTCCGGTCTGGATCGCCGCCAGCACCCATCCGGGCGAGGAGGAACAGGTGCTGGACGCGCACCGGCAATTGCTGCAACAGCAGCCACAGGCGCTGCTGCTGCTGGCGCCGCGCCACCCGGAGCGCACCGAAGCCGTGCTGGCCATGGTGCAGGCCACCGGCCTGCAAGCGCTACGCCGCAGCGGACTCGGCCCCGCTCTGCAGCCGCCGCCAGCCGGACTGCCGGCCCCTGGTACCGGAGCCGTGCTGGTGGTCGACACCCTGGGCGAGCTGATGGGCTTCTACGCCGCCAGCGATATCGCCTATGTCGGCGGCAGCCTGGTGCCCAACGGCGGCCACAACCCGCTCGAGCCGCTGGTGCTCGACCGCACCGTGCTCAGCGGGCCGCAGGTGTTCAACTTCCGCGAAGTCTATGCCGAGCTGCAGGCGCTTGACGCCGTGACGCTGGTGGACTCGGCCAAGGCACTCGGCGACGCGCTTGGCACGGCCTTCGGCCAGGGCTTGCCTGCCCCGGCTGCGAGTCCGGCAGCCAATCCGGCCGTCGCCGGCTGGATGCGCCAGAACCAGGGCAGCACCGCGCGGCTGATCGAGCGCGCGCAGCGGCTGGCCGGCCTGTCGGCCTGAGCCCCAAGCGATGGCGCCGGCAGACGAAGCGCTGCCGGCCGATCAATTCAAGGGCCGAAGGACTCTCAGTGCGCCGAAGCCCCGACCACCGCGTCGGGCTTGACGCGCTTGAGCAGCGCCAGCATCTCGGCCTCGATGCGGTGCAGCGCGTCCTGGGTCTGGCCCTCGAAGCGCAGCACCAGCACCGGCGTCGTGTTCGAGGCACGGATCAGGCCGAAGCCGTCCGGCCAGTCCACGCGCAGGCCGTCGATGGTGTTGACCTGGGCCGGTGCGTCGAAGCTGGCGATCGCCTGCAGCTGGGCCACCAGCTGGTGCTGCTCGCCGTCGCCGACTGCCACGTTGAGCTCGGGGGTGGAGAAGCTGGTCGGCAGGCCTTCGAGCAGCGCGCCCGGATTGGCATGGCGGCTGAGAATCTCGAGCAGGCGCGCGCCGGCATAGCTGCCGTCGTCGAAGCCGTACCAGCGCTCCTTGAAGAAGATATGGCCGCTCATCTCGCCGCCCAGCGGCGAAGCGACTTCCTTCATCTTGGCCTTGATCAGCGAGTGGCCGGTCTTGTGCATCAGCGGCACGCCGCCGGCTTCGCGGATCGCCGGTGCCAGGCGCTGGCTGCACTTGACGTCATAGACGATCTGGCCGCCGGGCACGCGGCTCAGCACGTCCTGCGCGAACAGCATCATCTGGCGGTCCGGGTAGATGTTCTGGCCGCTCGGCGTGACGATGCCGAGTCGGTCGCCGTCACCGTCGAAAGCCAGGCCGAGCTCGGCACCGGTCTCGGCCAGCTTGGCGATCAGGTCGCGCAGGTTCTCGGGCTTGGAGGGATCGGGATGGTGGTTCGGGAATTCGCCATCGACCTCGCTGAACAGCTCGATCACCTCGCAGCCGAGCGCGCGGAACAGCTGCGGCGCCGAGGCACCGGCGACACCGTTGCCGCAATCGACCACGAGCTTGAGCGGGCGTGCCAGTTTGACATCGGAAACGATGCGCGCGATGTAGTCGTCCTGGATCGCGACCTGGCGCACGCTGCCGCCGGCGCGGCGCGGCGCGTCCTCGGCCTCGATCGCCTGGCGCAGCGCCTGGATCTCGTCGCCGTAGATGGCGCGACCGGCCAGCACCATCTTGAAGCCGTTGTGGTGCTTGGGATTGTGGCTGCCAGTGACCTGGATGCCGGAATTGCACAGCACATTCGCCGCGTAGTAGGTCATGGGCGTGGTGACCATGCCGATGTCGATCACCTGCACCCCGGCCTCGACCAGGCCCTCGATCAGCGCGGCGGCCAGCTCGGGGCTGCTCAGGCGGCCATCGCGGCCGACCGCGACCAGGGTCTCGCCCAGGCCAAGCGCACGGGCGCCGAAGGCCAGGCCCAGCGCGCGCGCGAAGCCGGGATTGAGCGCGTCGGGCACGACACCGCGGATATCGTAGGCCTTGAAGGCCGTGGCAAGAACTTGCATGAACTGGAATGCCTCTGGTTGAAATGCTCACCATTGTAGGAAATCTCACTGGCTGATCCATGACAGTCCTGGGCGTATGATGGCGAACCACGATCCGTCCCGATAAACTTGTCCACTACCGCCCTTCATTCGACCCGCTGGCACAGCCCCGTCGGCGAGCTGCTGCTGGTCTGCCACGAGCAAGCGCTGTGCGGCTGCTGGTTCGGCGACCAGCAAGGCATTCCGGACTGGGCCGCCTCGGCACAGGAGCAGCCCGACCACCCGCAGCTGATCCGCGCGCGCGACCAGCTGCAAGCCTATTTCGACGGCCAGCGGCGCGAGTTCGAGCTGCCGCTCGACAGCTCGCAAGGCACCGAGTTCCAGCAGGCAGTCTGGCAGGCGCTGAGCCGGATTCCCTACGGCCACACCGTCCCGTACGGCCAGCTCGCGCAGGCACTGGGACGGCCGCGCGCGGTGCGCGCGCTCGGGGCGGCGGTCGGACGCAACCCGCTGGCCATCTTCCTGCCTTGCCACCGCGTCATCGGCGCCGACGGCAGCCTGACCGGCTACACCGGCGGACTGGCGCGCAAGACCTTCCTGCTCCAGCACGAGCAAGCCCAAGCCCTGCTTTTCCCTTGAAGTTCCACCGATCCCTGAGCGCAGACTTCCTGCTGCTGGCCGCTGCCTGGGGCAGCTCCTTCCTGTTCATGCGCCTGGGCGCGCTCGAGTTCGGTGCCTGGAGCACCGCCGGCCTGCGCATCGTCATTGCCGCGCTGGCCATGCTGCCGCTGCTGCTGTTGCGCTGCGACCTGCAACTGGTGCGGCGCAAGGCGGTCCCGCTGCTGCTGATCGGCATGCTCAATACCGGCATACCGTTTGCACTCTACTGCTACGCGCTGCAGCACATCAGCACCGGGCTGACCTCGATACTGAATGCGAGTTCGCCGCTGTTCGGCGCACTGGTGGCCTGGATCTGGCTGCGCGAGGCGCCCAGCCGCTGGCGCCTGCTCGGGCTGGCACTGGGCTTTGTCGGCATCACCTTGCTGTCCTGGAACAAGGTCAGCGCGGGCAGCGAGCAGACTGGCTGGGCCGTGCTGGCCTGCCTGGGCGCCACGCTCTGCTACGGCATCGCGGCGAGCTGCACGCGCAAATACCTGGAGGGGGTGCCGCCGCTGGCCATCGCCTCGGCCAGCCTGATCGGTGCCGCCCTGCTGCTCGCACTGCCGACGGCCTGGTACTGGCCGACCCGGAGCCCGGGGCTGACAGCCTGGGGCGCCTTGATCGTGCTCGGACTGGTCTGCACCGCCTGGGCCTACATACTGTTCTACCGGCTGATCGCGCAAGCCGGCCCGGCCAAGGCGCTGACCGTGACCTTCATGGTGCCGCTGTTCGCGCTGCTCTATGGCGCGCTGCTGCTGGGCGAACCGATCACGCCAGCGATGGTCGGCTACGGGCTGGTGATCCTGCTCGGCGTCGCGCTCTCGACCGAGTTCATCCAGCCCGAGCGCTGGCTCAGGCGCCAGCCGCGTCCTTGACGCATTTCTTGACGAAGCTGTTCTTGGCCGCGCCAGCCAGCTTCTTCTCGCCCGCCTGAGCTTCACAGGCCGCAGCCTGCGCGTCCTTCTCGCATTTCTTCATGAAGCTGTTCTTGGCCGCGCCGGCCAGCTTCTTCTCGGCGGCAGTGGCGCTGCAGCTCGGCCCCTCGGCGGCGGCCGAGAAAGCGATCAGGGACGAAAACAAGGCAAGAAGAACCGGCTTGAGCATGATCGACGCTTTCGTGACAGTGGTCAGACGGCGGCGGCCGGGGACCCGGACTGCACCGCCTCCTTGAGCTTGGGGCTCGCGTGGAAGGTTACCACGCGGCGTGCGTCGATCGCCACCACCTCGCCGGTGCGCGGATTGCGCCCCGGACGCGGCGCCTTGGTGCGCAGCTGGAAGTTGCCAAAGCCCGAGATCTTGACATCCTGGCCCTCGACCAGGGTCTCGGCGATCAGCTCGAAGAAGCCGTCGACCATGTCCTTGGACTCGCGCTTGTTGAGGCCGATCTGCTCGAACAGGATCTCGGACAGCTGGGCCTTGGTCAGGGCGTTGCCGCCCTGCTCTTCGCCTGGGTGCTCGTTGTGCAGCATGGCGATTCCTTTCAACGCAGTCGCGCGCCGACCTGCTGCTGCAGCGCCGCCAGCGCCGCCTGCACCACGCCGTCGATCTGCTCGTCGGTCAGCGTCGCCTCGACGCCCTCGAGCGTCAGGCGCACGGCCAGGCTCTTCTCGTCGGCTGCCAGTCCCGGCGCCTCGACGCCCTTCTTGGCGCGGTAGACGTCGAACAGCACGGCCGACTTGAGCAGGCCCTGCGCGTCCGAGCCGCGGATGGCGGCCATCAGCGCGGCATGCGTGACCGACTCCTTGACCACCACGGCCAGGTCGCGCTCGACCGGCTGGTGGCGCGCCACCGGCTGCGCCTTGGCGATGTCGCGCGCCAGCACGGCGGGCAGGTCGAGCTCGAACAGCACCGGAGCCTGCTGCCAGCCCTCGGCCTGGCGCCAGCGCGGATGCAGCTCGCCGACGAAGCCGATCGCCACGCCGTCGAGCAGCACGCGCGCGCAACGGCCCGGATGCATGGCCGGATGCTCGGCCGCTTCGAAGACGGGAACGCGCGGCGCCAACAGCGCCTCGACATCGCCCTTGACATCGAAGAAATCGACCGCGCGCGCCGGTGCGCCCCATTGCTGCTGCTCGGCATCGCCCCAGGCCAGCGCGGCAACGCGCATCGGCTGGTCGAAGCCGGCCACCGTGGTCTCGCTGTCGAGCACGCTGGCATCCTTGCGGAACACGCGGCCGAGCTCGAACACGCGCACGCGCGCGGCCTTGCGGTCGGTGTTGAACTTGAGCACGTTGAGCAGGCTGCCCAGCAGCGAACTGCGCATCACGCTCAAGTGGCTGGCGATCGGGTTCAGCAGCTTGATCGGATCGGTGTTGCCGGCGTAGTCGCGCTCCCAGCGCTCCTCGACGAAGCTGAAGTTGATCGTCTCCTGGTAGCCCTGCTGCGCGAGCTGGCGGCGCAAGGCAAAGGCGCCACGGCGGCTCTCGGGGCGGACCTGGGCCGTCACGGGCGCCTGCGGCGGGGTGTGCGGCAGGTTCTCGTAGCCGATCACGCGCGCGACTTCCTCGATCAGGTCTTCCTCGATCTGCAGGTCGAAGCGGAACGACGGCGGCGTCACGGTCACGCTGCCCTCGCCTTCGGTCACCGGCAGGCTCAGGCTGCGCAGCGCGTCGGCGCATTGCTGCTGGCTCAAGTCCATGCCGATCACCTTGCAGGCGCGCGCCACGCGCAGCGTCACCGGCTTGGCTTCGGGAACATTGACGATCTGGTCGACCACCGGGCCGACCTCGCCGCCGCAGATCTGCACTACCAGCTCGGAGATGCGCTCGAGGTGCTCGACGATCTGCTGCGGGTCGACGCCGCGCTCGAAACGATGGCCGGCGTCGGTGCTGAAGTTGAAGCGGCGCGAACGGCCCGCGATCGCCTTCGGCCACCAGAACGCGGCCTCGACGAAGACATTGCGCGTGTCGTCGCCGACCGCAGTGGCATCGCCACCCATGATGCCGGCCAGCGACTCGACCGCCTGCGAATCGGCGATCACGCCGACCTGCTCGTCGAGCGTGACGGTGTTGCCGTTGAGCAGCTTGAGCTGCTCGCCCGCCTTGCCCCAGCGCACCTGCAGCCCGCCGTGGATCTTGTCCAGGTCGAAGATGTGCGACGGACGACCGAGCTCGAACATCACGTAGTTCGAGATGTCGACCAGGGCCGACACGCTGCGCTGGCCGCAGCGCGCCAGCCGCTCGACCATCCAGGTCGGGGTCTGCGCCTGCGGGTTGATGCCCTTGATGACGCGGCCGGCAAAGCGACCGCACAAATCGGCGGCCTGCACCTCGACCGGCAGGGTATCGGCAATCTGCGGCGCCAGGGTCGGGAAGCTGGGGGTCTTGAGCGGGGCGCCGGTCAGCGCGGCGACTTCGCGCGCGATGCCGTAGACGCTCAGGCAATGCGCCAGGTTGGGCGTGAGCTTGAGCGTGAACAGCTGGTCGTCGAGCTTGAGGTAGTCGCGGATGTTGGCTCCGACCGGGGCATCGGCGGGCAGCTCGAGCAGGCCGGCGTTCTCTTCCGACAGCTTCAATTCGCGCGCCGAGCACAGCATGCCGAAGCTCTCGACGCCGCGCAGCTTGCCCTTGCCGATCTTGAACGGCTTGCCGTCCTCGCCCGGCGGCAGCTCGGCGCCGACCAGCGCGGCCGGCACCTTGATGCCGACGCGCGCGTTCGGCGCGCCGCAGACGATCTGCAGCGGCTCGGCCTGGCCGACATCGACCTTGCAGACGCGCAGGCGATCGGCGTTCGGGTGCTGCTCGGCCTCGACGATGGTGCCGACAACGATGCTGGAGAAAGGCGGCGCGACGGGAAGGAGCTCCTCGACCTCCAGGCCGGCCATGGTCAGCTTGTCGGCCAGCTCCTGGCTGGACAGCGGCGGGTTGCAGAACTCACGCAGCCACGATTCGGGGAATTGCATAACTCTCTACTCTCTCGAAAAGGGATTGGCGCGATCAGCGGAACTGGCTCAGGAAGCGGATGTCGCCGTCGAAGAACAGGCGCAGGTCGTTGACGCCGTAGCGCAGCATGGTCAGCCGGTCCGGGCCCATGCCGAAGGCGAAGCCGATGTAGCGCTCGGGGTCGAGACCCATGTTGCGCACCACGTTCGGGTGCACCTGGCCGCAGCCGCCCACCTCCAGCCAGCGCCCGGCCAGCGGACCGCTCGCGAACGCGATGTCGATCTCGGCACTCGGCTCGGTGAAGGGGAAGAAGCTCGGACGGAAGCGCAGCACCAAGTCGTCCGACTCGAAGAAGGTGCGGCAGAAGTCGGTGAAGACGAACTTCAGGTCCTTGAAGCTGATGGCCTCGCCGATCCACAGGCCTTCGCACTGGTGGAACATCGGCGAATGGGTCGCGTCGCTGTCGACGCGGTAGGTGCGGCCCGGCACGATGACGCGGATCTCGGGCATCTCGCCAGCAAACGGCTGGTCGGCCGCGGCACCGGCCGCCTCGCGGTGGCGCTTGACATGCTGGACCGCATGGCGCACCTGCATCGGGCTGGTGTGGGTGCGCAGCAGGTTGGGCGCGTTCTCGCTGCCGCCTTCGACGTAGAAGGTGTCGTGCATCGAGCGCGCCGGGTGATCCTCGGGCGTGTTGAGCGCGGTGAAGTTGTACCAATCGCACTCGATCTCGGGACCGTCGGCGACCTCGAAGCCCATGGAGCCGAAGATGGCCTCGATGCGCTCGAGCGTCAGGCTGACCGGATGCAGGCCGCCATTGCCGCGCTGGCGGCCCGGCAGGGTCACGTCGAGCGACTCGGCCTGCAGCTGGCGCTGCAGCTCGGCCTCGGCCAGGGCGGCGCGGCGCTCGTTGAGGGCGGCCTCGATCTGCTGCTTGGCAACGTTGACGGCAGCGCCACGGGTCTTCTTCTCTTCCACGCTCAGGGCAGCCATGCCCTTCATGAGTTCGGTCACGCGACCGCTCTTGCCCAGGAACTGGGCCTTGGCGTTTTCCAGGTCGGCGGGGGTGGCGGCTTGCGCGAACAGTTCGCGCGCGGCGCTCACCAGGGCATCGAGGTCGTTCATCTCAACGGTCCAAAGCGGATTCTCGGAATCCAAATGAAAAAGGGCCAGTGCCTCACAGGCGCTGGCCCTCAAATGCTCGGGTTCTAGGTTGCGCTAAAACCCGGCGTCCATCAGGCGGCCAGCTTGGCCTTGACCTGCTCGACGATAGCAGCAAAAGCTGCCGGGTCGTTGACAGCCAGGTCGGCCAGCATCTTGCGGTCGACTTCGATCGAAGCCTTCTTCAGGCCGTTGGCGAACTGGCTGTAGGTCAGGCCCAGGGCGCGAGCACCGGCGTTGATACGAGCGATCCACAGACGGCGGAACACGCGCTTCTTGGCACGGCGGTCACGGTAGGCGTACTGACCAGCCTTCATCACCGCCTGTTTGGCGATGCGATAGACGTTGCCGCGGCGGCCGCGGAAACCTTTGGCCAGGGCCAGGACTTTCTTGTGACGGGCACGTGCGGTGACACCACGTTTGACGCGAGGCATAGTTCTCTCCTAGTTCGTCGTTGAATTACAGGCCCATGCCGGGCAGCATCTGTGCCATGTGACCCATATTGGTCTCATGGACATTCACTGCGCCGCGCAGATGGCGCTTGTTCTTGGTGGTCTTCTTGGTCAGGATGTGACGCTTGAAGGCTTGACCGCGCTTGACGGTGCCACCCGGACGAACGCGAAAACGTTTCTTCGCACTGCTCTTGGTCTTCATCTTGGGCATGGGAATGCTCCTTATGGTTTGTGCTCGTGAGGCGCCGCGAACCTGATCGCAGTCTTGTTGGCCCCGAGCCACTTGGTGTTGCGCCACGGCATCTGCCGCAGCACATTGCAGTGCAAAAGCACCGCGGGGTCCCGTCCGGCGACCAACCGGTCAGGACCCGAAAAAACTAAGCTAGGATCAGCTGGCGGCCGGAGCCGGTGCCGCGGCTTCCGCGGCCGGCTTGGCAGCGCCCGGCTTCTTGCGGCCCGGAGCGATCATCATGATCATCTGGCGGCCTTCGAGCTTGGGGAACTGCTCGACGATGATGGTGTCACCCAGCTCGTCGCGGATGCGCTGCAGCAGCGCCATGCCGATTTCCTGGTGCGTGATCTCGCGGCCGCGATAGCGCAGCGTGATCTTGCACTTGTCGCCGTCTTCCAGGAAGCGGCGCACGTTGCGCATCTTGATCTGGTAGTCGCCTTCGTCGGTACCGGGACGGAACTTGATTTCCTTGATCTCGATGACCGTCTGCTTGGCCTTCGCTTCCGCAGCCTTCTTCTGTTCCGCGTACTTGAACTTGCCGTAGTCGATCAGCCGGCAGACCGGCGGATTCGCCATGGCGGCAATTTCCACCAGGTCGACGTCCAGGTCACCCGCCATGCGCAGGGCTTCATGGATGCTGACGACGCCGATGGCTTCGCCATCAGGGCCGGTCAGGCGCACTTCGGGCGCCATGATCTCACGGTTCAAGCGATGCGCGCGCTCTTCGCGTTGGCGACGGTCGCGGAAGTTGGGGTTGGTAGCGATGGTAAGACCTCGATTCGTAAAGCCGCTGCGCGGCACAGGTGCCGCGCATGCCGATACCCAGGCGCAGTTATGGCGCCGGATTCAAGGCGGCAAGTTTAAGCCTTGTTGGCGATCTCCGCAAGGATGCGCGCGGAAAAATCTTCCAGCGCCAGCACGCCGAGGTCCTGGTTGCCGCGTGCGCGCACGGCCACCGCGCCGGCTTCCTTCTCCTTGTCGCCGACGACCAGGATGTAGGGCAGCTTCTTCATCGCGTGCTCGCGCACCTTGTAGTTGACCTTCTCGTTGCGCAGGTCGAGCGTGACGCGCAGGCCCAGGGCCTCGAGCTTGGCCGCCACCTCGCGGCAGTAGTCGGCCTGGTTGTCGGTGATGTTGAGCACCGCGACCTGGACTGGCGCCAGCCAGACCGGCAAGGCGCCGGCATGCTGCTCGATCAGGATGCCGATGAAGCGCTCCAGGCTGCCGACGATGGCGCGGTGCAGGATCACCGGGCGCTGGCGGCTGCCGTCCTCGGCCACGTACTCGGCGTCGAGGCGCTCGGACAGGTTGAAGTCGACCTGGATCGTGCCGCACTGCCATTCGCGGCCGATCGCATCTTTCAGCGTGTACTCGATCTTGGGACCGTAGAAGGCGCCGTCGCCCTCCGAGATCACGAACTCGCAGCCCGAATGGCGCAGGCTGGCCATCAGCGCCTGCTCGGCCTTGTCCCACAGCGCGTCGGAGCCGATGCGCGCGGCCGGACGGGTCGAGACCTTGTACAGGATGTCGGTGAAGCCGAAGTCGGCATAGACCTTCTTCAGCACCTGGGTGAAGGTGTCGCACTCGGCCAGGATCTGGTCCTCGGTGCAGAAGATATGGCCGTCATCCTGGGTGAAGCCGCGCACGCGCATGATGCCGTGCAGGCCGCCCGAGGGCTCGTTGCGGTGGCACTGACCGAACTCGCCGTAGCGCAGCGGCAGGTCGCGGTAGCTCTTGATGCCCTGCTTGTAGATCAGGATATGGCCCGGGCAGTTCATCGGCTTGAGCGCATAGTCGCGCTTTTCCGACTCGGTCACGAACATGTTGTCGCGGTACTTGTCCCAGTGGCCGGTCTTCTCCCACAGGCCCTGGTCCAGGATCTGCGGACCCTTGACCTCCTGGTAGCCATGGTCGCGGTAGACGCGGCGCATGTACTGCTCGACCTGCTGCCAGACGGTCCAGCCCTTGGGGTGCCAGAACACCAGGCCGGGCGCGTGGTCGTCGATGTGGAACAGGTCGAGCTCGCGACCCAGCTTGCGGTGGTCGCGCTTCTCGGCTTCCTCGAGGCGGGTCAGGTAGGCCTGCAGGTCATCCTTGCTGGCCCAGGCGGTGCCGTAGACGCGCTGCAGCATCTCGTTGCGGTGGTCGCCGCGCCAGTAGGCACCGGCCACCTTCATGAGCTTGAAATGCTTGAGCTTGCCGGTCGAAGGCACGTGCGGGCCGCGGCACAGGTCCTCGAAGGCGCCTTCGCGGTACAAGCTGACATCCTCGTTGCTCGGGATGCTGGCGATCAGCTCGGCCTTGTAGTGCTCGCCCAGGCCCTTGAAGTAGTCGACCGCCTCGTCGCGCGGCAGCACGCGGCGCACCACGGCCTCGTCCTTGTTGGCGAGCTCGGTCATCTTCTTCTCGATCGCGACCAGATCCTCGGGCGTGAACGGGCGCTTGTACGAGAAGTCGTAGTAGAAGCCGTTGTCGATCACCGGGCCGATGGTGACCTGCGCCTCCGGGAACAGCTGCTTGACCGCATAGGCCAGCAGGTGGGCGGTCGAGTGGCGGATCAGCTCCAGGCCGTCGGCGTCCTTGGCGGTGACGATGGCGAGTGCAGCATCCTGCTCGAGCAGATAGCTGGTATCGACCAGCTTGCCGTCAACCTTGCCGCCCAGCGCGGCCTTGGCCAGGCCGGAGCCGATCGAGGCGGCGACTTCGGCCACCGTGACCGGGCCGGGAAACTGGCGAAGCGAACCGTCGGGAAGCGTGATGTTCAACATAGGGGTGTCCAGAAACGGAAAACGCGGCCGGGGCCGCGCTGAGGAAAGTGGGTCAAGAGCAAGACCAGGGCAGACGCGAGCTGCCGCCCTTCACAGGGCAGTGGAAGTCTCCAGGGGAGTTCGCGGTGTCATAACCCGGGTGCCTTTCTCGCTCTTTTGAAATGCCAATGCCCGATTTTTACACAAAACGGCTGCCGACCTGCCGGCAACGCGGGCGCGGCCTCAGTCCTGGTACAGCTCCAGCGGCAGGCCGTCGGGGTCAGCAAAGAAGACAAAGCGGCGTCCGGTGTACTCGTCGACGCGGACTTCCTCGACCGCCACCCCGCGCGCCTCGAGCTCGGCCTTGCAGCGCGCGACGTCATCAACCGCGAAGGCCAGATGGCGCAGGCCGCAGGCTTCGGGGCGAGTCGGCCGGGCCGGCGGCTGCGGGAAGGAGAACAGCTCGATCTGGCTGCCGTCGGGCAGCGCCAGGTCGGTCTTGTACGACTGGCGCTCGGCGCGGTAATGCTCGGCGATCAGGCGCAGGCCCAGGGTTTCGGTATAAAAACGCAGGGAACGCTGGTAGTCGGAGCAGATGATGGCGATGTGATGGACGCGGCGCAACATACCCAACCAGTATAGATAAAAACCGGCTGCGGCCGGTCACTCGCAGGACGAACTGATGATCAGGGAGCGCTTGTGGGCCATCGCATCAGACATGCTCGGCCCCCAGTCGCTCTAGATGCTTCACAGCCCTGGCTAGGGCGTGTCATCAAT
>NZ_PVLQ01000001.1 GCF_002980595.1 Malikia granosa | reverse complement strand
GCCCCGCTGGCGTGGCAGCAGCGGAGCGATCTGTTCGAATTGCTCGCGAGTCAGTTGCATCGCAACAGTTTCGAGCCAAGTCCACTGCCTTGTCAACTTGCGTTAACAGGCCCTAGCCCGCCAGCCGGCCCGAGGCCTCGACCGTCCACTGTCGCTCATGGAAGGCGGCCACCGAGGGGCGGTGCGCGATCGACACCAGCGCGCCGCCGCTGTCGCGCACCAGCGCGCGCAGCTTGCCGTAGATCTCGAGCTCGGCCGCCGCATCGAGCGCGCTGGTGGCCTCGTCGGCGAACAGCCAGCGCGGCTTCTTGAGCAGCGCGCGCGCCACCGCGAGGCGCTGCTGCTCGCCGCCCGAGAGCTTCTGGCCCCAGGCATCCTCGTCGTCGAGCCGGTCGGTCAGCTGCGGCAGCAGCGCGTCGCGCAGCGCCTGCCGCAGCTCGGCGTCGCTGTAGCGTTCGGCCGCCGCCGGGTAGGCCAGCGCGTCGCGCAACCGCCCGGTCGGGAAATAGGGCCGCTGCGGCAGGAACATCGCGTCCTGCTCGAAGCCGGCCGGCAGCCCGATGCGGCCCTGGGCATAGGGCCAGATGCCGGCCAGGGTGCGGAACAGCGATGACTTGCCGCTGCCCGACGGACCCTGCAGCAGCACGCTGTCGCCCGGGCGCAGCGCCAGGCCCTCGCCCTGCAGCAGCACGCGGCCGTCCGGCAGCGACAGGGTCAGCTGCTCCAGCCGCAGCTCGTCGCCGGCGCTGGCGCCGAGCAAGTCCTGGCCGTTGGCGCTGCGCAGGCTGTCCTCGAAGCCGGTCAGACGGTCGGTGGTCGCGCGCCAGCGCGCCAGCGCGTCGTAGTTGTCGACGAACCAGGACAGCGCATCCTGCACCCGGCCGAAGGCCGAGGCGATCTGCATCAGTTCGCCGAGCTGGATCGCGCCGCTGAAGAAGCGCGGCGCCGCCACCACGAACGGGAACACCACCGCCGCCTGGCCGAAACCGACGGTGAACCAGGTCAGGCGCTTCTGCGCCTTGATCAGCGCCAGGTAGTTCTTCAGCACGGCGCCGAAATGGCCACCGAGCTGGCGCTGCTCGACCGGCTCGCCGCGATCGAGCGCGATCGCCTCGCTGTACTCGCGCACCCGCACCAGGTGATGCCGGAAATCGGCCTCGCGCTTTTGCTGCTCGAAGTTCAGCCCGATCAGCGGTCGGCCGATGTAGTGGGTCAGCACGCTGCCGACCAAGGCATAGATCACCGCCATCCAGACCATGAAGCCGGGGATGTTCCAGTCGCTGCCGTTGAAATGGAAGCCGAAGCTGCCCGACAGCCCCCACAGGATGCCGACGAAGCTCGCCAGCGTGACGGCCGCGTTGAGCAGGCCCATGCTCAGGCCCACCGCCGACGAGGTGAACAGCCCCAGGTCCTCCTGGATGCGCTGGTCGGGGTTGTCGGGCAGGCGCTCGTTCTCGCGCGTGAAGCGCATCAGCTCGAGCCGGTAGAAGGCCTTGTGGCCGAGCCAGCGCCCCATCACATGGGCCGTCATCCAGGCGCGCCAGCGGATCTCGAGCAGTTGGGTCAGGTAGAAGCGGTAGACCGCGATCAGGATGTAGCCGAAGGCCAGTCCGGTGAAGCGCGCGAGCTGCTGCCAGAACACCTCGGCGTTCTTGTTCTGCAGCGCGTCGTAGAAGACCCGGTTCCATTCGTTGATCAGCACCAGCATGTAGACCGCGCCGAGATTGAGCGCCACTATCGCGGCGAGCAGGCCGCGCGCCTTCCATTTCTCGTCGGAGCCGAAATAGGGCGCGGACAGCGCCCAGGCGCGGGCCGCGAAATGGCGGAACTGGTTCAGCTTGGTCAGCAGGCTCATGGGGTCTTCAGGGGTTGGCGATGCCGGACGCCACATGGCCGGATGGCACATGCTGGGCGGCCGATTCGATGTGGCCGGTCTGGTCGTCGAAGAAGAAATCGGGCTCGAACTCGCGCAGGAACTCGCCCTTGGGCAGTCCGCCCAGGAACATCGCCTCGTCGATCGCGAGGTCCCAGTCCATCAGGGTGCGGATGGCGCGCTCGTGCGCCGGTGCGCTGCGCGCCGTCACCAGCGCGGTGCGCAGCCGCATGCCGGCGCTGGCAGCATCTTGCAGCTTCTGCAGCGCCTCGAGCAGCGGCTTGAACGGGCCGCCCGGCAGCGGCTGGTCGGCGCGGTCGATCTCGTGCTGCTGGAAGGCGCCCAGGCCCTGGGCCTGGTAGATGCGCTCGGCCTCGTCCGAGAACAGCACCGCGTCGCCGTCGAAGGCGATGCGCACCTCGTGCGGATGGGCATCGCTGGCGCGCACCGATTGCGGATAGACCTGGGCCGCCGGCACGCCGGCGTCGAGCGCGGCGCGCACGTCGCTCAGGTGCGTCGACAGGAACAGGTTGGCGCGCAGCGGGCGCAGGTAGCGCCAGGGCGGCTGGCCGCGCGTGAACACGCCGCGCTCTATGCCCAGGCCGTAATGCCGGGCCGAGCGGAACACGCGCAGCCCCGACACCGGATCGTTGCGCGACAGGATCACCACCTCGACGCGTTGTTCGCCGGGCGCGTTGAAGCTCAGCAGCTTGCGCACCAGCGAGAAGGCGACGCCAGGCTTTGCTGGCTGCTCCAGCCTCGAGAGCTGCAGCTGCATGTAGGCGCGGTCGTCGCCCTGCTCGAACACCAGGTTCTCCTGCTCGAAGTCGAACAGCGCCCGGGACGAGATCGCGACGACGAGCTGGCCTTCTAGGGTGGCTGGCATGTGGACTCCTGGGGTGGCGGCCCGGCTAGCTTAAGCCCTAGCGCCGCGATTCACTTCACGAGCTGATTGAGCTGGATGATGGGCAGCAGCACCGCGAGCACGATCAGCATCACCACCAGGCCCATCACGACGATCAGCAGCGGCTCGAGCAGGGTGGCCAGGCGCAGCGCGCGGCGCTGCACCTCGGCGCTGAGCTGGCCGGCCGCGCGCTCGAGCATGAGCGGCAGCTGGCCGGTCTGCTCGCCCAGGCGCGCGAACATCGAGATCAGGCCCGGGAAGCGCTTCTTCGACGCCAGCGCGCCGGCCAGCGGCGCGCCCTCGCGCACCAGCACCAGCGCATCGAGCGCATCGGCGCGCAGCGCGCGGTTGTTCAGCGTCTCGGCCGCGGTCTGCAGCGCGCGCAGGATGGGCACGCCGGCACCGGCCAGCATCGCGAGCGTGGCCGCGAAGCGCGCCGCGTTGTAGCCGCGCGCGATCCGGCCCAGCAGCGGCAGCTTGAGCCAGCCGGCGTCCATGCGCTCGCGCAGGGCGTCGTTGCGCCGCGCCTGGACCAGCGCGATCCCGCCGCCGGCCAGCAGCAGCGCCAGCAGCCAGCCCCATTGCCGCACCAGATTGCTCAGGCCTAGCATGACCACGGTTAGAGCGGGCAGCGCGCGCTTGCTGCCGGCGAACACGTTGGCGACCTGGGGCACGACATAACTCATCAGGAACATCACGATCACGACCGCGAACAGGGTCACGATGCCGGGGTAGAGCGCGGCCGAGATCAGCTTGTTGCGCAGCGCCTCGCGTTCCTCGAGGTCAGTCGCCAGCCGGTCGAGCACGGCGCCGAGCTGGCCGCCCTGTTCGCCCGCAGCGACCACCGCGCGGTAGCTGGCGTCGAACTCGCGCGGATGCTGGGCCAGCGCGCGCGCGAAGCTGGAGCCGGCATTCACCTCGGCGCGCAGGCTGGCGACCAGGCGCTGCTGCTCGGGCTGGTCGGCCTCGTCGGCCAGCGCCGCCAGCGCGCGCTCGAGCTGCAGGCCCGAACTCACCAGCCCCGCGAGCTGGCTGGTCCAGACCGACAGGCTGTTGGCGTTGAAGGTGCGCGCGCGCCAGAGCTGGCGGTTCCAGCCGGTGGCTGGCTCCTCCTCGCTGGCCATGGCCGGCGCGATCTCGAGCGGGATCAGTCCGCGCTGGCGCAGCAGGGCGCGCGCCGCGCGCGCGGTATCGGCCTCGAGCAGGCCTTGCTGGCTGCGGCCGTCGGCATCCAGGGCTTCGTAGCGGTAGGCGGGCATGAGCTCTCGTTCTCAGGCCGCCAGGGCGGCTTGCGGGAAGGCGTCGGCCAAGGCCTGCGCCGCGATGTCGAGCGCGCGCAGCCGCAGCGCCGGGTCGTGGATGTCGCACACCAGCATCAGCTCGTCGGCGCCGGTCAGCTCGGCCAGCCGCAGGAAACCCTCGCGCACCGTCGCGGGGCCGCCGATCACGCCCGCGGCCAGGAAGTCGACGATGGCGGCGCGGTGCTGCGCCGGCAGCCGCTCCATGAAGCCCGCATCGGGCGGCGGCAGCAGGCCGCGCTGGTTGCTCAGGATGCCGAGCACGCGCTGGTAATGGCTGCTCGCCAGGTATTCGGCTTCCTCGTCGGTCGGTGCTGCCGCCAGCGGCACGCCGATCATCACATAGGGCCGGTCGAGCTGGGCCGAGGGCCTGAAGTTCTGCCGGTACAGCTCGATCGCCTGCAGCAGCAGGCGCGGCGCGAAATGCGAGGCGAAGGCGTAGGGCAGGCCGCGCTCGGCTGCCAGCCGGGCCGAATACAGGCTCGAGCCCAGCAGCCAGATCGGCACCTCGGTGCCGGCGCCGGGCAGGGCGACCAGGCGCTGGCCGGGCTGGGCCGGCGCGAGCAGGCGCTGCAGCTCGGCGACATCGGCCGGGAAATCGTCTTCCGACTCGACCCGGTCGCGCCGCAGCGCGCGCATCGTCAGGCCATCGGTGCCGGGCGCGCGGCCCAAGCCTAGGTCGATCCGGCCCGGATACAGCTCGGCCAGGGTGCCGAAGGCCTCGGCCACGACCAGCGGCGCGTGGTTGGGCAGCATGATGCCGCCCGAGCCGACCCGGATGCGCTCGGTCGCGCCCGCGACATGGCCGACCAGCACCGCGGTGGCCGAGCTCGCGACGCCGGGGATGTTGTGGTGCTCGGCCAGCCAGTAGCGCACGAAGCCCAGGCTTTCGGCATGCCGGGCGGTACGGCTCGCGAGCGCCAGCGCATCGGCGACGCTGCTGCCCTGGCGCACGGCGACCAGGTCGAGCATGGACAGGCGGGGGGAGGGCAAGGTGGTGGACATGCGGGCATTGTAGGGACAGGATTTGTCACTAGAATTTCCGGCAAAACTAATGAATGGAAGTCGGTCGGCGCTGGGTGGGTCGGTCCCGTCCGGTCTGGCCGACTCAGGGGGGACCATGTCAGATCCGGACCAAGCCTTGGCGCCCGCAGAGCGGGCGGCCGAAGCCTGCCAGGCCATCGATGCGATCCTGTGCGCGGCGCGCGGTTTCGAGCAGCTCGAGCCCTGGCGCCAGGCCTTGCGCGACAGCCTCGAGGCCGGGCTGCCGGCCCGGCCCAGGGCGCAAGCGCTGCAGCGCCTCGGGCTGGTCGCCCTGCTGCGCGACGGTGACGTTGCCGCCGCCGGCCAGCATCTTGCCCAGGCGCTCGAGCAGCTCGATGCCGCCGACCCGAACGAGCTGCTGCTGCGCGCCCTGGCCGGCATCGCCGACAGCCTGGCCGGCCGGCTGGTGCGCGCCGATGTGCGGCTCTCCGATGCCGAGCTCGGCAGCCGCGCGGCCGGACTCCCCGCGCCGGCCCGCTGCTGGCTCGAGATCGCGCTGGCCCTCAACCGCCTGCTGCGGGGGGATGGCGCCGGGGCGCTGGAGCTGCTGGCTGGCACCGGAGACGCCATGTCCGACCCGGGCCCGGCCGAGCTGCTGCGGCTCGAGCTGGCCCTCTACGCGGCGGCGCTGCTGGGTTGCCGGGAGCAGGTCACGGCGCTCTCGGCCCGCCTCGCGCTGCTGCTGTTTCCCCTGCGGCTGACCCTGCTCGAGGCCGGCCGGCATTTCGTGCTCGGGGTCGCGGCCCTGCGGCAGGGCGATGCCCTGCGCGCCCTGGTCCATGCCGAGGAATGCGCCAGTGCCGGCAGCCGGGCCGGGGCCGGGCTGGCCGGCTTGCTGGCGGGCCTGCTGCAGGCCCAGGCCCTGGCCGACCTGCAACGGGCCGACGAGGCCCGCTCGCTGCTGCAGCAGCTCGGCCCGGACTGGGGCCGCCTCGGCCTGAGCCTGCTGGCTGCCATGGGCCGGTTCGAGCTGGCCCGGCTCGAAGCCCAGGCTGGCGAACTTGACCGCGCGCGCCAGGCGCTGGCGACGGCGCGCACCCTGCTGCCGCTCGGCGAGCCACTGGCATCGCCGCACCGCGGGCCCGACAGCCTGCTCGAGCTCGAGCGCCGGCTCGAAGGCGGCCCGGCGCCGGCCTCGAGCGCCCAGGCCCATGTGCGCATCCATACCCTGGGCGAATTCGTCGTCGAGATCCGGGGTCGGCGCCTCTACGACCGCGACTGGAAGGGGCAGCGCACCAAGTCGCTGCTGCTGGCGCTGATCCATGAAGGCGGCTACAAGGTGCCGGCCGAGCGCCTGTCCGACCTGCTCTGGCCCGACTCGGACGGCGACCAGGCGCAGCAGAACCTCAAGGTCGCGCTGCACCGCCTGCGTCGCCTCGGTTGCGCGCCCGGCGAGGCGCCGGTCAACTGGATCCATGTCAGGCATGGACAGGTCAGCCTCGCGCGCAGCCTGTGCTGGGTCGATACCCAGGCCGGCTGTAACTGATTTGGAACCTTGGCGCTGAGATGCTGCTGCCATCGCCCGGCGGCGGAGCTTCCTGCAGAGCGGAGCTGCGGCAGGCGGGCGATCAGGGGCCAGGCGCCAGCGCGTGGCAGACCGGCCTGCACTGCAGCAGCAGGCCTTGCTTCACAGGGAGATCGACAAATGACGGACAGCCTCAAGACCATACAGAACGCAATTGCCAAGGAGGGCCTGGACTGGCAGGCCGCCGCCACCAGCGTGTCGCAGCTGAGCGCCGATGAGCAGAAGACGATGCTGGGCCTGCGCGTCGACAAGGCCGAACTCGACGCGACCGAGAAGGCGATCAAGGCCGCCTCCGCGCTCAGCGCCTTGCAGGCCGAGGCCGGTTTCCCGCTCGCGATCGACTGGCGCAACAACGGCGGCAACTGGACTACGCCGATCAAGAACCAGGGCGCCTGCGGTTCCTGCGTCGCCCATGGCACGCTGGCCACCATCGAGGCGCGCGCCAACATCGCCTGCCAGAACCCCAATCTCGACCTCGACCTGTCGGAGTCCCACCTGTTCTATTGCGGCTGCGGCAACTGCTGCGGCAACGGCTGGAACTTCGCCCCCGCGCTCGAATTCTGCAAGAACACCGGGGTCGCCAAGGAGGCCGACTTCCCCTATGTCGACAGCAACCAGCCCTGCAAGCCCGGCGTCGTGCCGATGTTCAAGATTGCCGGCTGGACCCAGGTGCTCGCGCTGGCCGACCGCAAGAACCTGCTGTCCGCACGCGGCCCGATGGTCGCCGGCATGGCGGTCTACCAGGACTTCTTCAGCTACTCGGGCGGCATCTACAAGCATGTCAGCGGTAGCCTGGCGGGCTACCACGCGATCTCGGTGGTCGGCTACAACGAGACCGACAAGTACTGGATCTGCAAGAACAGCTGGGGCAGCAACTGGGGCGAGCTCGGGCCCGACGGCCAGCGCGGCTGGTTCCGCATCGCCTATGGCGACAGCGGCCTCGACACCCAGTTCGCGTTCTACGACGTGCAGCTCAGCCAATGCCCGGTGCCGGTGATCGATCCCTGCATCAAGCACCGGCTCTACCTGAGCAGCGTGCTGAGCGCGGCCCAGACCAACCGCGCGCTGCGCGCCTGCCTGCTGTTCCATGTCTGCCGGGTCGGGCGCCTGTCCCTGTGCTCGAGCACCGTGATGGCCGTGGTCAACCGGGTCCAGTCCGTGCTCAAGGTCTGCCCGCAGTTCCGTGCCGCCTTCTGCCGCGCCCTGCAGGCGACCTGAAGCGGCGCGCCTTGCAGGCATTGGCCAGGGGCGGCAGTGTCCGTCCCACCACCCAACACCAGGAGGACGATATGAGTGGATGTGGATGCAAATGCGGCTCGCAACAGGCGGCCGGACAGCCGTTCGAGGCGGCGGGCGATGTCTTCGGGCCGGACTTCGGCCTGCCCGGGGCCGGCGGACCGTCGGCCGTCGAGCTGTTCGCGGCCTGGACCGAGCCGGGCGCCGAGGCGGCTGCGCCGACCGACGAGGCCGACCAGGAGCTGGCCGATGCCGCGCTCGAGGACGAGCAGGCGGCGCAGCAGGAGCTCGACGAGCTGCTGGCCGAGGGCGAAGGTGGCGCGGCGGTCGAGCCCGGGCTCGAGGAGCTGCTGACGCTGCTCAGGAACCGGCCTGGACTCAAGCTCACGCTGTCGTACTGAGCCGGGCCGCGCGCGGGGCCGGCGCTATCATGGTCGACGGTCCCGCCGCGCGGCGGTTTTTCATCCTTGCAGCAAGGTCGCAGGCATGCCGAAGACATATACCCGGGAGCAGGCCCGCATCGGCGTCCGGGCGGGCGAGCAGTTCACCGTCGAGCTCGAGTCCAACCCGACCACGGGCTACCAGTGGCAGCCCGACTTCGATCCGGCCGCGCTCAGGCTGGTCGGGCGCGACTTCAGCCTGGCGCGTGCGGCGGCAGGCGCGGCCATGGCCGTCGGCGGCGGCGGCATCGAGCGCTTCCGTTTCGAGTCGCTCGCCGCGGGCACGAGCCGGCTCTCGTTTGCCTACCAGCGCGCCTGGGAGCCTGGCGTGCGCGATCAGGCGCAGTTCGAGATCAACGCGGCCGGATGAGCCCAGGCCGGCCCATCAGCCGCCCTCGCTGGCTCCCAGCCATCCGTCAGCTGTCGATTGGCTGCCGGACGGCCGATCTCGGGTCCGTTCAGTCGAGCTTGAGCTTGCGGCTGTTGACCACCTGTTTGTAGATCTCGAACTCGGACTTGATCTGCGTGGCGAACTGCTCGGGCTGGTTGGCGACGATCAGCGAGCCGGTGCCCTCGATGCGCTTGCGCACCGCCGGGTCCTCGAGCGACTTGCGCACGCCGGCATTGACCTTGTCGACCACTTCCTTCGGCAGGCCCTTGGGGCCGATGATGCCGAAGAAGGCCATGCGGTTGACCGGCTCGAGGCCGACTTCCTTGAAGGTCGGCACATTGGGCAGCTGCTCGAGGCGCTTGGGCGCCGCGACCGCGATCGGCACCAGCTTGCCGGTCTGGATGAAGGGCAGCGCCGAGGGCAGGTTGTCGAAGATCATCTCGACCTGACCGGCCACCGCATCGTTGAGCGCCGGACCCGAGCCGCGGTAGGGGATATGGGTGATGAAGGTCTTGGTCTGTTCCTTGAACAGTTCCATCTGCAGGTGCAGGATGGTGCCGGTGCCCGACGAGGCGTGCGAGTACTTGCCCGGCGCCTTCTTCACGGCCTCGATGAAGGCCTTGTAGTCCTTGGCCGGAAAGCTCGGATGCACCGCCAGCACATTGGGCGTGGCGGCGATGTTGATGATGGGCGTGAAGTCCGTCACCGGGTTGTAGGGGATCTTCGGATTGATCGCCGGGTTGGCGGCCATGCTCGAGACTGTCGCGAGGCCCAGGTTGTAGCCGTCCGGCGCCGCGCGCGCGGTTTCGGCCGCGCCTATGCTGCCGCCGCCACCGGCCTTGTTCTCGACGATCACGCTCTGGCCCAGCGCCTTGCCGAGCGGATCGGCAATGATGCGCGCGACCACGTCGGTGGTGCCGCCGGGCGCGAACGGCACCTGCAGCTTGATCACCTTGTTCGGGTAGCTCTGGGCCAGCGCCAGCGAACAGGCACCCAAGGCGCAGGCCAGGGTCAATACTTGACGACGTTTCATCTCAATACCTCAATCGATGGAAGGGGATGGCTTGCACAAGGCATCCCGGGCCGGGATGCACGCAAAAAGCATACCCGACCCGAGGCCGCTCCGGCCGGACCCAGCATGCACCGGGTCTTGACCCAGGTCAATCCCGGGTCACCCGCAGCAGCTCCTCGCGGCTGGTGATGCCGGCCTGCACCAGGCGCTCGCCGTCGTCGCGCATCAGCACCATGCCGCCGGCCAGGGCCTGGGCGCGGATCTCGCTCTCGGCCGCCTGGCGGTGGATCAGGGCCCGGATCGCGTCGTCGGTGACCAGCAGCTCGTAGATGCCGGTGCGGCCCTGGTAGCCGGTCTGGCCGCAATGCGCGCAGCCTTCGCCCTGGCAATGGGTGCAGCGCTTGCGCACCAGGCGCTGCGCCAGCACCCCGAGCAGCGAGGAGGCGAGCAGGAAGGGCTCGATCCCCATGTCGGTCAGCCGCGTGACGGCGCTGGCGGCGTCGTTGGTGTGCAAGGTGGCCAGCACCAGGTGGCCGGTCAGCGAGGCCTGGATCGCGATCTGCGCGGTCTCGAAGTCGCGGATCTCGCCGATCATGATCACGTCCGGGTCCTGGCGCAGGATGGCGCGCAGCGCCTTGGCGAAGCTCAGGTCGATCCTGGCGTTGACCTGGGTCTGGCCGACCCCGGGCAGCTCGTACTCGATCGGGTCCTCGACCGTCATGATGTTGAGCTGGGAGGCGTCGAGCCGCTGCAGCGCGGCGTAGAGGGTGGTGGTCTTGCCCGAGCCGGTCGGGCCGGTGACCAGGATGATGCCGTGCGGCTGGTTGATCAGCTGCTCGAGGCGCTGCAGGGTCTGGCCCTGCATGCCGACCGCCTCCAGGTTGAGCTTGGATTCGGACTTGTCGAGCAGGCGCAGCACGGCGCGCTCGCCATGCGCGCTCGGCAGCGTCGAGACCCGCACGTCGATGGCGCGCGTGCCCAGGCGCAGGCTGATGCGGCCGTCCTGCGGCAGCCGCTTCTCGGCGATGTCGAGCTCGGCCATGATCTTGAGGCGGCTGATCAGCGCCGCGTGCAGCGCGCGGTTGGGCTGCACCACCTCGCGCAGCGTGCCGTCGACGCGGAAGCGCACGCTCGAGTGGCGCTCGTAGGGCTCGATGTGGATGTCGCTGGCGCCGTCGCGCGCGGCCTGGGTCAGCAGCGCATTGAGCATGCGGATGATGGGGGCATCGCCGGCGGTCTCGAGCAGGTCCTCGATCGCGGGCAGGTCCTGCATCATGCGGCTGAGGTCGGCATCGCTCTCGACCTCGCTGACGACTTCGGCGGCGCTGGCATCGCCCCGGTTGGCGTAGGCGGCGCTGATGCGCTGCATCAGGGCCGCCTCGTCCTCGGTCTGCAGCCGGCTCGGGCCGTGGCGGCGCAGCACCTCGCCCAGGGCGCTGGCCAGCGCCAGCCGCTTGTCGGCGCTGGGCGGCGGCGCCCACAGGATGCTGCCGTCGCTGTCTTGCTGCAGCAGCAGCCGGTGTTCGCGCGCCCAGGCGTAGGGCAGGGGGTAGGTCGTGCTCATGCGCGGGGTCCGGGCTCAGTTCACGATGGCGGCCGGGGCCGGCGCGGTCGGGCGGCGCTGGCCCAGCTCGAGCTGGGGCAGGGTGGCGGACTCGTTGATGCCGAGCACCTGGTTGGGCTGCGGCTGCCGCTGCAGCTGGCTGCCGCGCATCAGCTCGTAGCGGTCCATGGCCAGCGACTCGCTCTGGCGTCCGTCGCGCAGCACGACCGGGCGCAGGAAGACCATCAGGTTGGTCTTCTTGCGCTGGCGCTGCTCGCTCTTGAACAGGTTGCCGAACAGCGGCACGTCGCCCAGGCCCGGCACCTTGTCCTGCTTGCCCGAGTAGTCGTCCTGCAGCAGGCCGCCGAGCACGACGATGCTGCCGTCCTCGACCAGCACGCTCGATTCGATCGAGCGCTTGTTCGTGATCAGGCCGGCGGTCGAGGTGTCCGAGATGCTGCTGACTTCCTGGAACACCGTCATCTTGACGGTGCCGTTCTCGCTGACCTGGGGCCGCACGCGCAGGGTCAGGCCGACGTCCTTGCGCTCGATGGTCTGGAACGGGTTGACCGAGCCGTTGTTGGTGTTGTTGTTGGTGTACTGGCCGGTCACGAAGGGCACGTTCTGGCCGATCACGATCTTGGCTTCCTCGTTGTCCAGCGTCAGCAGGTTCGGCGTCGACAGCACGTTGCCGTCACCCGTGCTCTGCAGGAAGTTGGCCAGCGCGCCGAGGTAATGCTGGCCGTTGAAGCTGGGCGCCAGCGCCAGGTTGAGGCCGCCGCCGAGCGAGTTGACCGCGGTGCCGAGCGCGGTGCCGCCGGCGGCCAGGCCGGCGGTCAGGCCCAGGATGTTGGCGCCTGCCGTGCCCGAGTTGGTGCCGATCAGCCCGAGCGAGCCGTTCTTGCCCAGCACGCCCTGCCACTGGACGCCGAATTCGGCCGCCTTGTCGGCGTTGACCTCGGCGATCAGGCTTTCGACATAGACCTGGGCCCGGCGCGTGTCGAGCTGGTCGATCACGCTGCGCAGCTGGCGGTACTGCGGCTCGGGCGCGCTGATGATCAGCGCATTGGTCGCCGGGTCGGCCTGGATCTGGCCGCCGACCGAGGGCTGGGCCGGTCCGGACAGCGGGGCGCTGGCACCCGTGGCGCCAGCGTTCGCGTTGGCCTGCCGCACCGTGCCGGCATTGCCGGTGGCACCGGTCGTCGCGCCCGCGCTGCCCGGGGTGGCGCTGTCGGCCGCCAGCGCGGCGCGCAGCGTGATCGCGAGCTGGCTGGCGTCGGCATTCTTCAGGTAGACCACATGGATGTTGCCCTGGCTGCCGGCCGCATTCGGGCGGTCCAGCTTGTCGACCAGCGCCCGCACCAGCGCGACCCGGGCCGGATTGGCCGCGCGCAGCACCAGCGCGTTGCTGCGCGGCTCGGGCAGGATCACGGTCTTGAAGCTGCTGTCGGCGCCCGGAGCGGCAGCGCCGGCCGTGCCGGCGCCGCCTTCGAGCAGCTTCTGCATCAGCGGCGCGAGGTCGTTGGCCAGCGCGTGCTTGAGCGGGATCACCTCGACATCGCTGGCGGTCGCGGTGTCGAGCGCGCTGACGATGCGGCCAAGCCGGCGCAGGTTGTCGGCGTAGTCGGTGATCACGAGCGCATTGCTGCCGGGCGTGACGTTGATGGTGTTGTTCGGGCTGATCAGCGGGCGCAGCACCGTGACCAGGTTGTTGGCGTTCTCGTGGTTGAGGCGGAAGATCTGGGTCACGATCTGGCCGCCGGCGGCGACGCTGTCGGCCGCCACCACGGTCGGTGCCTGCAGCTTGGCCTCGGCCTCGGGCATGATCTTGTACAGGCCCTGGGACTCGACCAGCGCGAAGCCTTGCAGGCGCAAGGCGGCGTTGAACTGCTCGAAGGCGGCGGCCGGGCTGACCGGCTTGTCGGTCGACAGGTTCATCTGGCCCTTGACGCGCG
Organism: Malikia granosa; assembly: GCF_002980595.1. Classification (GTDB taxonomy): domain Bacteria; phylum Pseudomonadota; class Gammaproteobacteria; order Burkholderiales; family Burkholderiaceae_C; genus Malikia; species Malikia granosa. Next base: position 32,104 of record NZ_PVLQ01000001.1, on the reverse strand, counting down.
GATCGACCACCAGGTTGCGTCCGGTCAGCGTGGCCATGGTGCGCGCCACCGACTCGATCTCGGCGTTGGCGAAGTTGAGCGTGATCGGTTCGCCGGCGCGCAGGGTCGGGCTGGCGGCCTGGCTCCAGGCGGCTGGCAGGGCACAGGCGGCCAGGCTCAGCGCAATCGCCTGTGCCAGCAGGCCGCGGGTGGCGGAATTCAACGGGTTCTTCATGACTTCATCCCAGGCTGATATGGGCGCGCGCGCCATCGCGCCGCCCCAGTATGTTCAACAGGTTGGACAGCGCGCGTTCGCTGCCCGCGGCGGCTTCGGCTTCGCCGCGAAAACGCAGCCGCCGGCCGGTCCAGCGTCCTTCGCCGCTGAGCTTGAGCTCGCCGCGCAGGGTTTCGAGCCGCAGCTGCGGGCTGCCGCCGGCATCGGGCTCGAAGCGCATCCGGTAGCTGCCGAGCGGCTTGAGCGTGGACAGGCTCGATCCCAGGTCGAGCGCCTGCAGCTCGAACGGGCCGGTCAGGCGCGCGCGGCCCTGGGCCCATTCGATGCCGCTGCCCTCGGTCTGCAGCTGCAGGCTGCCTTGCAGCTGGATCGTGTTCCAGGGCGCACCCAGGCCCGCGAGCCAGCTCGCCGGCCAGAGGCTTTGCTGGCGGCCGAGTTCGAGCCGGGCCGAGCCGGCGCGCCAGGCCAGCAGCAGGTCCAGGCCCTGCGGCGTGCAGCAGGGCGCCGACAGCTTGAGCTGCAGCGCCGGTCCGCCAGACCAGGTCGGCGCCAGTTTCCAGCTCATGCCCTGCGGCAGGGCGGCGGACGAGCGGCTGCCCGTCCCGCCCGTCAGCACCCATTCGGCCCGGCCTTGCCAGACAGTGCCGCGCGCGTTGAGCAGCCTGACCTGGTCGCCGCTGGCCTCGCGCACCAGCAGTCCCAGCGCACGCGCCGGCGCGAAGCTGATGGCTCCGACGCCCAGGCCGATGGCCGCGGCGAGCAGGAACAGGCCGTTGCCGCGTCGCGTCCCGGGCTTGGCGCCCGCCGGGGCCGGCCTCATGTGCCGGCTCCGCTCGGGTCGCCCAGCACCAGCTGGCCCTGCCAGCGCCAGGCGCCGGCCGATCCGCTGCGCTCGAGCTGGACCTGGATCGGGCGCAGGCGGGCGTTGACCCGGGTTTCCTGCAGCCATTGCGCCAACGCGCCCGGCGCCGCGTCGCGCAGGATGACGGTGACCTGCTCGCCTGCCGGGCTGAGCTGGGCCTTGTCCTTGAGCAGGCGCTGGGTCGTTGCCTCGAGCGTGCGCAGCCGCTCGGACCAGGCCGGTGGCCGGGCGCTGTCGGACTGCTGCAGGGCCTTGGCCTCGGTTGCCATCGCGCGCATCTGGTGCAGCTGCGGCAGCAGGGCGGCCTGCCTGGCGGGCGCCGCCTGCAGGGTGCGCCAGGCCGGCGCGATCGCCAGGCTCCAGAGCAGCGCCGCCAGCAGCAGCCAGGCCGCCGATTGCAGGGCCAGCCGTTCGCGCGGCGCGCGCGTGGCCAGCCAGGCCTGCCAGCGGGTGTTCAAGATCGTCGTCATTTTCTCTCCCATTCCAGGCGCCAGTCGTTGCCCTGCGGCTCGACGCGCCAGCCACGCGCCTGCAGCGCGCCTTGCAGCGACTGCTCGGCCGCGGCATCCAGCCGGATGCCGATCAGCTTGGCCTGGCCGGGCCCGAATTCGATCTTCTGCCAGCTGGGTGGCTGGCCGCTGGCGCCCAGCGCCGCGAGCAGGCTCTCGAGGTCGCCGCCGCCGAGTTCGCCGCGCTGCTGGCGCAGGCGCTCGAGCTCGGCCTGCATCTGGCGCGGCGCGTCCAGCACCAGCTGGACCTGGGGAAAGGTCTGCGTCAGCAGGGACTGCAGCTCGGCTTGCTGCTTGCGATAGGCAGCCTGCTCCTGCCAGGCCAGCAGGTTGAGCCCGAGCAGCTGCAGGCCGAGCAGCGCGCCCAGGCTCCAGCGCACCGGGCGCCAGGCCGGGTCGCGCGCCAGCGTGCGCCAGGCGCGCGGCAGCCATTGGCCCCGGCGCTGGCTGGCCGACAGCCTCAGGTCGAACTGGGCCAGGTTCCAGCCCTGGCGCAGCGATTGCAGCCAGCGCTCGGGCGCGCTGGCCACGCTCCACGGCAGTTCGGGCCAGGCCTGTTCGGCCAGCGCGAGGTGGGCGGCATCGGCGTAGGCTGCGGGATGGCTGGCTTCGCCGTCGGACGGGTCCTGCGCCAGCCACAGCCTGAGGCTGGCCGGTATGGCGGGCTCGCTGCGGCTCGGGTCGGCATTGGCCGCATCGGCCAGCGGCAGCACCAGCAAGCCCTCGGGCCCGGCTGCGATGGCCCAGGAACGGTCGCCCTCGCCCTGCAGCCAGAGCTGGGGCACAGGCTGGGGGCAGGCCGCCGGCAGGATGCGCCCGACCGGCCGGCCGGCCTGCTCGAGCGCCTGCAGCTGCGCATGCAGCCTGGCCTTGTGGCAGACGGCGACCCAGCCGCTGCCGGCCGCTCCGGGCTTGAGGCCGGGCTCAAGCGCGAAATGCAGCAGCGCGGGATCGTCGAGCAGATGCTCCTCGAGCAGGCCCTCGAGCGCGGCACGCCAGCGCGCCGGCGCGATCTTGGGCCAGCTGACGCGGTGCCAGGACAGCTGTTCCGGCGGGATCACCAGCACGCATTCCGCCTCCTGCGGCAGATCGGTGATCGGTGACAGGCCCTGCCGGGCCAGCTTCAGTCCATCGGGTGACTGGGCCCAGCGCCAGGCTGTTCCGGGCTCGGAGCCGGTCGAGGCGGTTTCAACAGGGGTCAGCAGCAGCACATCGGATTCCGGGGAGGTGAATGAGGGAGGAAATTGCAGGCCGGGAGCGGATCATTCTAGAACCGGGATTTGACGCTTCAGGCCGCCATGCGCGCGCCAGAGCACCCGGACCTGGATGCCGCTGCGCTGCACCAGTGCGTCCTGCTCCAGGGTCGCGCCGTCGATCTGCAGCAGCCCGCGCACGCGGAAGTAGCGGCTCGAGACGGCATGGCGCTGTGGCTTGAGCTCGGCGGCGATCGCGGGCAGCTGCTCGCCGAGCTCGTTGATGGCAGCGAAATGCCGGCGTTCGCGCTGGGCGAGCAGCGACTGCGCCTGGCCCAGGTCGAGACCGGCCAGGCTGGCATGCAGCGCCAGCGCGCTGGCCGTGTTGAGGTTGAGCGGGGTCGGCTCGGGCAGCCAGGTGGCATGGGGGGCGAGCCGCTCCAGCGTCTGGCGCGACAGGCCGAACCAGGCCAGCTGCTCGAAGCGTTGCGGTCGCAGCAGCCGCTGCTCGGCGGAAGCCGGATCGCTGTCGTAGGCGGCCAGCAGGCCCTGCATGAGCTGCTGCAGCTCGCTCGATGGCAGGCCGAGCGCGGCAAACAGCCGCAGGAAGGCCTGGCGTTCGACGGCCGCGAGCTGGGCCCGTTCGCCGCTGGCTTCGATCAGGTTGCGGAAATTGAGCTTGCCCTGCTCGTCGCTGATGCCGCCCGAGAGCCGGGCATCGAGCGCGCCGTCGTCGACCTGGGCGCTTTCGGCCCCGGTCAGGAAGCTCGACAAGCGGGTCTCCTGCAGCGGGATGGCCCAGGGTTCGGCCAGGTGGTCGACGCTGCTGGCGCGCGCGTCCTCGCGCAGGATCAGCCGCGACCAGTCGAGCGCCCCGGTCAGCAGCCAGAGCGATTGCGCGCGCTCGCGCGCCGTCTGCTCGAGCTGCTGGCTGCGCCACTGCTGCCAGTAGGCGGCCGCGCTGATCGAGGCCACCAGGGCCACGGTCAGCATGGCCAGCAGCAGCGCCGCGCCACGCTGGTGGACCGGACTGGCCTGTCGGGCGGATGGCGCCGGCCTCACTGGCCTTCTCCGCCGAGGCTGGGGCGGACCCAGTCGCGCACCAGCTGGCCGCCGGGATTGCCGCCCGCCGGCAGGGTCAGCAGCAGGCGCACGCCGTCGGGCAGCGGCTTGGCCGCCTGGTTGAGCGCCGGGTCGTTTGCCGGGTTGACCGAACCCTCGGCCGACTGCGGGTTGCTCCAGGCGCCGCCGCGGTGGAAGAACAGCTGCCAGGACGTGGCCGGCGTCAGCAGCACCTGCTGCAGGCGGTCCTGGGCGCTCGGGTTGCGGCCCCATTGCGCGACCTGCTGCCAGGCCTGCTCGAGTTCGCTGGCCCGGCGCAGCGGGGCCGAGGTCCAGCGCGCCCAGCGCAGCGCGCCCGATTGCGGATCGGCCTGCAAGCTCCAGCCGACCACGCGCAGTCCCTGGTCCGGGCCCCGGTCCGGGTCGCCGCGCGTGATGCGCAGCACGCGGCCGTCGAAGTCGATTGGCGCGACCTGCTCGGTCGCGAGCGCGGCATCGAGGTCGGCATCCCATTGCGCCAATGCGGTCTGCCACTGGCTCCAGCGATCGAGCTGCTCCTGCGTGATCGATTGCGCGCGCGTCATGCCGTCGAGCGTGCGCCAGCTCAGCAGCGCGAGCATGGACAGCAGCGCCATCGCGATCAGCAGCTCGATCAGCGTCAGGCCGCGCATCGGCCCGGGACGGGTTCCAGTCCGCATCAGTAGCGCCCCATGATCGTGCTCAGCTGCAGCAGGCGTCCGCCGCCAGCGGCCGGATCGGGGTTGTCGATCGCGGCTTCGACGCGCCTGAAGCTGGGGTTCGGCGTCGGATTGACGCGCAGCCGGATCGTGAAGGTCTGGCCGGCCTGCTCGCAGCTCGAGCTCGACTCGCCGACCGGCGGCAGCTGACGCAGCAGGCGCAGCCTGACCAGTTCGTTCTCGGCGCAGAGCTGGGCCAGCCATTGCCTGGGCTGGCGCTCGGCGGCGCGGGTCAGCGCGCCGCTGGCCTGCAGTCCGGCGCTGAGCGCGACCGCCACGATGGCCAGTGCCACCAGGATTTCAACCAGCGTGAAGCCGCGCTGGTGCGGCCGGTGCGCGCGCATCTCGATCAAGGCGATCCGGGCTCGGCGGCCTGCACGCTGAAGGGCAGGAAGCCGTCGCTGACCAGGCGCAGGCTGCGCCCGCCCAGGCTCAGCACCAGGGTCTGGGCCGGAATCAAGGGTTCTGGCCCGAGCCGCAGCGTGCGCGCTCCGGCCGGCCGCTCGATCCGCGCCTGCACCCCTTCGGCCAGCCAGTCGCGCGCGGCCAGGGCCTCCTCGCCGCTGGCCGGGCGGTTCGCACCGGTGAACTCGAAGCCGCGCGCGGTCGCGCGCCATTCCACGGCCGCGGCGCTGGCGCGGGCATGGGCGCGCGCCGACTCGAGCAGGGCGGCCAGGCGCTGGGCATCGCGCTCGAGCGGCTTGGCGTCGGGCAGCGACAGGGTCACGCCTGCCGTGGCCAGGCCGATGATGGCCAGCACGACCAGCAGCTCGAGCAGCGTGAAGCCACGCTGGCGTGCGGCCATGGCGCTTTACTGCCAGCTGCCGATGTCGGCATCGCGGCCTTCGCCACCGGCCTTGCCGTCGGCGCCCAGCGACAGCACGTCGACCGGACCGTGCAGGCCCGGGCTCAGGTACTGGTAGGGATTGCCCCAGGGGTCGGCCGGCAGCTTGTCGAGATAGGGCCGCCAGTTGCCCGGCACCGGAGCCGCGCTGGGCTTGCTCACCAGGGCCTGCAGGCCCTGTTCGCCGCTCGGGAAACGCTGGTTGTCGAGCTTGTAGAGCTTGAGCGCCTGCATCAGGTTGTTGACGTCGGTCTTGGCCGCCGTCACGCGCGAGTCGTCGGCGCGGTCGAGCACATTGGGCACGATCAGCGCGGCCAGCACGCCGATGATGACCAGCACCACCATCAGCTCGATCAGGGTGAAGCCGCGCGAACGGGTGCCGGGAGCCGGCTGGCGGCGCGATGAGAAGTTGCAAGGACTGGACAAGGGAGATCTCCATGGGGGCGCGCACAGCGCAGGCCGACCCGTCAAATGAAAGCAATGACCGGGCCCTATGATAAGGGCCCATCATGACACTAGAGTTCAGCCCAACATGACATCGCTCCGCTCCCTGCGTCCCGCCCTGGCTGCCTCGGCAGCGCCGCGCTGGCTGGCCGCCGGCCTCTGGCTGCTGGCCGGCCTGTCGGCCAGCTACTGGGGCCTGCGCGCCTGGGGCGATGCCGAGCTGGTCAAGGTACCGGCGCCGGCCGCCGAGCCGGCCACGGTCGATCCGGAGGCGGTCGCGCGTGGCCTCGGTGCCGTCAACGTGGTCGCGTCCCAGACCGAGGGCGAGCCGATCGAGGCCAGCCGCCATGTGCTGCTCGGCGTGGTGCGCGACGGCGCCGGCCGCGGCGCGGCGCTGATCGCCAGCGACGGCAAGCCCGCCAAGCCCTACCGGATCGGCGACGAGCTGCCCGGCGGCTTGGTGCTGCGCGAGCTCACCCCGCGCGAGGTGCTGCTCGGCCCGGTCGAGGGCGAAGCCACGCAGCGCCTGAGCCTGCCGGCCAGGCGCTGACCTCCATTCATCTGGCCAGTCTGGCCCGCGAACGGCCCGGTCGGCCCGCCGGCGGCCAAGGCGGCGCAGGCAGGTCAGGCCGCTTCAGTCCTGCAGGAACAGGCGGTAGATCGGGTTGCCGGTTTCCTCGACATGCGGGTAGCCGAGTTGGGCGATGAAGTCCTCAAAGGCCTGGCCGTCGGCCTGCGGCACCTGCAGCCCGACCAGGATGCGGCCGTAGTCGGCGCCCTGGTTGCGGTAGTGGAACAGGCTGATGTTCCAGTTCGGCCGCATCAGGCTCAGGAACTTGAGCAGCGCGCCCGGACGCTCGGGGAAGGTGAAGCGCAGCAGCCGCTCGTCCTGCGCCAGCGGCGAATGGCCGCCGACCATGTGGCGGATATGTTCCTGCGCCAGGTCGTCGTGGGTCAGGTCCAGCGTCGAGAAGCCCTGCCGGCCGAAGCTGGCCGCGATCTCGGCGCTCTCGCCCCTGGCCGAGGTGGTCAGGCCCAGGAACACATGGGCGACCTTCTCGTCGCTGATGCGGTAGTTGAACTCGGTCACGCTGCGCGGGCCGCCCGGCAGATGCTCGATCGTCTCGAGGAAGCGGCGGAAGCTGCCGCGCTCCTCGGGGATGGTGACGGCGAACAGCGCCTCGCGCTCCTCGCCGACCTCGGCGCGCTCGGCGACGAAGCGCAGCCGGTCGAAGTTCATGTTGGCGCCGCACAGGATGGCGGCATAGGTCTGGCCCTCGGCCTGCTGCTCGGCGACATATTTCTTGATCGCCGCCACCGCCAGCGCGCCGGACGGCTCGACGATCGAGCGGGTGTCGACGAAGATGTCCTTGATCGCGGCGCAGACCTCGTCGGTATCGACCGCCACATAGCCGTCGACCAGCTGCTGCGCGATCCGGAAGGTCTCCTCGCCGACCAGCTTGACCGCAGTGCCGTCCGAGAACAGCCCGACCTCGGACAGGGTGACACGGTGGCCGGCGGCGACCGACTGCATCATTGCGCAGGAGTCGTTCATCTGCACCCCGATGACCTTGATCTCGGGTCGCAGCGCCTTGATGTAGCTGGCCACGCCCGCGATCAGGCCGCCGCCGCCGATGGCCACGAACACCGCGTCGAGCCGGTCCGAGCCCAGGCCCTGCAGCTGGCGCAGGATCTCCATCGCGATCGTGCCCTGGCCGGCGATCACGTCCGGATCGTCGAAGGGATGGACGAAGGTCAGGCCCTCTTCCTGCTGCAGCTTGACCGAATGGTCGTAGGCGTCGGAGTAGCTCTCGCCGGCCAGCACCACCTCGCCGCCGAGCGCCTTGACCGCATCGATCTTGAGCTGGGGCGTGGTGGTCGGCATGACGATCACGGCGCGGGTACCGAGCTTGCGTCCGCCCAGGGCGACGCCCTGCGCATGGTTGCCGGCCGAGGCGCAGATCACGCCCTTGGCCAGCTGCTCGGGACTCAGGTGCGCCATCTTGTTGTAGGCGCCGCGCAGCTTGAAGCTGAACACCGGCTGCTGGTCCTCGCGCTTGAGCAGGATGGTGTTGCGCAGGCGTCGGCTCAGGTTGCGCGCCGGCTCGAGCGCGGTCTCGCTGGCGACGTCGTAGACGCGGGCAGTCAGGATCTTCTTGAGGTAGTCGTCGGTGGTCAGTGCGGTGGGCGTCTGGGTCATGGTGAGGAGCTTGAGCGGCCTGGACGGTCGGATCGGGCGAATCGGGCGAATCGGGAAAGGGCGGCGCGGGGTCGGGCAGCGCGCGGCATCAGCCCTCCATCATAAATCCGGCCCAGTCAGCGCCGGATTCCGCTGCCCTCAGCGGGTCGATGGCGCGGCTGGCGCAGCGGCAAGGCCCGCCTGCAGCAGCGCGTCCAGCGGTTCGGGCTGGTGCCAGTGGTAGCCCTGGCCGAAATCGACGGCATAGTCGCGCAGCAGCGCCTCGACCGCGGCGTCCTCGATGCCCTCGGCGATGGTGAGCTGGCCGGTGACCCTGGCCACGCTGCAGATCGCCTGCACCGCGACCTGGTCGTAGGCGTCATGTGCCAGCCCGCGGATGAACTGGCTGTCGATCTTGAGGTAATCCACCGGCAGGTTCTTGAGATAGCCGAAGGACGACATGCCGCTGCCGAAATCGTCCAGCGCGACCTTGACGCCCAGCCGCTGCAGGGTCCTGATCAGGGCCCGCGTCTCGTCGATGTTGGCGATCGCGGCGGTCTCGGTGATCTCGAACAGCAGCTTGCCTTCAGGCAGCTGGCGGCGTTCGAGCTCGTCGATCAGGAAGCGGTGGAAGGCCTTGTCGCCGACCGACTGCCCGGACAGGTTGACCGCCAGTTCAGCCACATGGCCGAGGGTGTCGTGGTGCTGCTCCAGCCAGTCCAGCGTGGCGCCGATCACCCAGCGGTCGACGCGGCTGCTCATGCCGAAGCGCTCGGCCGCCTGCAGCAGCTGCTGCGGCCCGATCAGCAGGCCGCCGTCCTGCAGCCGCAACAGCACCTCGCCCTTGATGCCGCGCGCCAGCGGGCCATCGCGCAGCGGCACGATGCGCTGCCAGTAGAGGCGCAGCTGGTCCTGGTCGAGCGCCTGGTCGAGCCGCTGCATCCAGTGCATCTGGCCGCGGTAGGCCTCGATGTCGCAGTCGCTCTCGCGGTACAGCTGGACCCGGTTGCTGCCCATGGCCTTGGCCACGTAGCGCGCCGAGTCCGCCGCCTGCAGCACCGCGCCGGCGCTGGTCCAGCGCCCGTTGAGCATGACCAGGCCGACGCTGGCGCCGATGCGGAAGCGCTGCCCGGAAAACATGAAGCGGTAGCTGTCCAGCCTGGTGCAGAGCTGTTCGGCCACCCGCAAGGCCTGCTGCTGCGAATGTTCCTGCAGGATCACGCCGTACTCGTCGCCGCCCAGCCGGGCCAGGGTATCGCCCGGGTGCAGGTTCTGGCTGAGCAGCTCGCCGACCTCGCGCAGCAGCTGGTCGCCGGCCTGGTGGCCGCAGGCGTCGTTGACCATCTTGAAGCGGTCGAGGTCGATGATCAGCACCCCATCCTCGGCCTGCTGTGGCCGCAGCGAGGCCAGCCGCAGATCGAGCCGGCGCTCGAACTCGTCGCGGTTGCTCAGGCCGGTCAGGGCGTCGTGGGTGGCGCGGTGGCTCATTTCGGCGTGCAGGGCACCGAGCTCGTCGTTGCGCCGGTGTGCCAGCCGGAGCTGGCGCAGGGCCAGGAAGGCGAAGGCCAGCACCAGCAGCGCCAGCGTGGACGAGGAGGCCGTGGTGGTCCTGAGCTGCTCGCGGATCACATGCAGGTGCTCGGTGGTCCGGTAATGCTGGGCCGCCGTGCTGCCCAGGACCAGCTGCCTGACCGTGGTGATCTGTCCGCTCAGCAGCCGCTCCATCCGGGCCAGCTGGTCGGCGTCGAACGGCGGCGGATTCAGCTCATCGTCCAGGTAGGGGTCGAGCGTGGCCAGCAGCTGCTTGAGCCTGGCGATGACGGGTCTCAGCTCGGTCTGCTGCCGCAGCTGTTCGCCCACGTCGCCCTCGCGCAGCAGCTCGAAGCGGCTGGCGAGGATCTGGTAGCGCAGCGCCAGATCGGCCATGTCGGCCTGGTCCTGGCCCGCGCGCCGCGCGTCCTTGAGCTGGTTGAGCAGCTTCAGGTATTCCAGTTCGAACTGGTAATAGTTCCAGGGGATGTCGGAGCGGTTGGCGATCAGCGAGCGCTCGACGGCCCGCCATTCCTGCAGCTGCAGCCAACCCACCCCGCCGAGCAGCAGCATGATCGCCAGCGCGATCATCATCAGCGAGCGTGTGCGGCCAGTGAGCGATGACATGCGCGTCACTCGACGGTGATGGTCTTGATCTGCCAAATCGAGCGCGCGTAATAGAGCGGGTTGTTCAGTTCCGGATAGCTGTCGAAGGGGTAGACCAGGAACAGCGGCCCCTTGTTGCGCACGCTGAGCGCCTTGCCGTTGAGCTGCCAGGCGAGCACGGGCTGGTACTGCTGCAGGTCGGACAGGGGAATGTTGACCGAGTAGTCGTTCAGTGCCGTGATGCGCAGCGTCTTGCCCGCCGGCCTCAGCGGTTCGAGCAGGTCCCACAGCCTGGGACCGCTGAAATGTCCCTGGCCGTCATGCCAGGGCGTTCGGGTGCGCACGGTGTATTGCGGCAGAGCCCTGAGTGCGGCGCTGTCGAACTCGATGAGGCCTGCGCCATCGGGCGCGCGGATGGCGCCGTCGATGCGCAGCATGGGATGCAGCGCGGCGGGGCTGGCGCCTGGATGACCGGTCGTCCTGGGCTGGGCGCTGACGGAAGGGCCACAGAGCGCGCTCGCTAACAGCAGGCCTGCTGCCAGCAGGCCATGCACAAGCGCTGAGCGGGTCAATCTGTGGCCGACGAGGTTCATTCTGCGTTGAATATTTATTACGCTGGATGATAACCTTCTGTCGAGACAAAAAAAAGCCCGGATCAGAGATCCGGGCTAGAACCACCCATAGAGGGCAGAGGAGACAATCGTCAGCGGAGCCTGAGCTCCGGGCGATGCAACAGGATTTAAAGGATCACTTGTTGCATACAATGCGCTTAGTATAAACCCTAGGTTTTTCCTCTGCAAGCGTTTTTTGCAGAAAAATCGAATTTTCTGGAGATATCCCCCGATGGAATGCACCGTGACCTGGACCGGCGCCGCCGGCACCCGCTCGAACATGGGCTTTATTGCCGAGACCGGCAGCGGCCATGTGCTGATGATGGACGGTGCGCCCGATGCGGCCAAGCCCGAAAACGGCGGTGCCAACCTGGCGCCGCGCCCGATGGAGGCCTTGCTGGCCGGCACCGGCGGCTGCACCGCCTACGACGTGGTGTTGATCCTCAAGCGTGGCCGCCACGACGTGCGCGGCTGCAGCGTCAAGCTGACCAGCGAGCGCGCCGAGACCGAGCCCAAGGTCTTCACCAAGATCCACATGCAGTTCACCGTGACCGGCAAGGGCATTCCGGCCGCCGCGGTCGAGCGCGCGATCGAGATGAGCCATCACAAGTACTGCTCGGCCAGCATCATGCTCGGCAAGACCGCCGACATCACGACCGGCTTCGACCTGATCGAGGCCGACTGAGCCTGCTGCCAGCGCAGCCGAGCCGGCCGGACCCGACCCACTGGACCGGGTCCGGCCAGGCCTGACAGGCCAGGCTTCAGACCCGGTGCGCGATCGTCGTCATGACCTTGGCCGAGGCGCGCATCACTGCCTTGACCGGGGTCGGCAGGTCCATGCCGCCCGCGGCCTGGGCCTCGTCGGCATGGCGCACCTCGTCGACCTTCATCTGCAGCACCACCGCGCGCGAGGCATGGTCCTGTGCCGGCAGCAGGTCGAGGTGGCTGTCGAGATGGGCCTCGACCTGGCGCTCGGTCTCGATCACGAAGCCCAGGCTGACCTGGCGGCCGAGCCGGCCGGCCAGCAGGCCGATGCCGAAGGCGCCCGCATACCAGAGCGGATTGAGCAGCGAGGGCCGCGAGCCGAGCTCGTCGAGCCGCTGCTTGCACCAGGCCAGGTGGTCGGTTTCCTCCTGGCCGGCGGCTTCCAGGTGGCGCGCGAGCTGTTCACGTTCCTGCGCGCTGCCGGGGCCGAGGCGGGCCGCCAGTGCCTGCGAGGTGTAGAGCGCCTGGGCGCAGATCTCGCCCACGTGGTTGACCCGCATCAGCGCGCCCGACAGCGCCTTGTCGCGCTCGGACAGCTCGCTTGGCACGGCTTCCAGCGTGGTCGGGGCGGGCGTGGGGCGGCCGGCACGATGGGGCGCGAACAGGGTCCGCAGTGCGCTGTCGGCGGCTATCAGGCTGGCATCGACGAGGGTGGACATGGCTACTCCGGTGCAAGGTACTTGTCCGATTATCGCAGCCAGGCCCGCTGCAGCCGCCGCTCAGCTGGCGGGCTGCGGGGGCAGCAGCTGGCGGTAGGCGTGCCAGCTCGCGTGGCCCAGCACGGGGCCGACGACCAGCAGGCCCAACAGCCAGGGCAGCATGGCCAGCGCCACCAGCAGCGTGATCAGCGCGCCCCACAGCAGCATCACGCCCGGGTTGTCGGCGCAGGCGCGCAGACTGGTCAGGCCCGCCGTCACCGCGTCGACCTGCCGGTCCAGGATCATCGGGATCGAGATCACGCTGGTGACGAAGATCAGCCCGGCGAAGACCGCGCCGACCGCGGCATAGCTCAGCAGGAAGGGGAGGTTTTCCGGACGCAGCAGGCTGGCCAGCAGGTCCTCGGTCGAGGGCAGGGTGTTGAAGCTCACCGCGAACACCACCAGCGAGGCCCGGCTCCAGATCAGCTCCAGGATCAGCAGCAAGCCGGCGAAGATGGCCATCTGTCCCTGCCGGGTCTTCCAGGCTGTCAGCGTGCTGCGCAAGGAGGGGGCGCGACCGCCGAGCTCGAGGCCACGGCTGGCGTCATAGAGGCCGAGGCAGAGGAGGGGGCCGACCAGCAGGAAGCCGGCGCTGAGCGCGAGCACATATTCGGGCGCCGACGCGAACACCCACCACAGCGCATGGCCCATCAGGCAGAAGCACAGGCCGTAGAACAGGCCGATGTGCGGGCAGCGCATGAAGTCGCGCCAGCCTCGCTGCAGCCAGCGCAGTGGATCGGCGGGGCTCAGCCGGGTCAGTTCGATCGGGTCCATGGCTTGCCTCCTGTGGATGGTCTCAATCGCGCACGTCGGCGACCACCGGGTCGCCAAAGTCGGGCCGTTCCAGCCAGGCCAGCACCCGCGCGGCCGCCTGCTCGGGGCTGGTCAGCAGGCCCTGCTGGTGCAACTCCACGAAGCGTTCCCGGTCCGGGAAGCGCCGCGGATCGGCGTCGCGCATCTGGACCTGCATGCCGGTGGCGATCACGCCTGGCGCCAGCGAGACCACCTTGGCCCCATGCGGCTGCTGTGCCTGCTCGAGCGCGACGCAGCGGCTGAAATGGTCGAGCCCGGCCTTGGCCGCGCAATAGGGCGACTGCGCGGCCATGGCGCGCCGGCCCAGCCCCGACGAGATGTTGAGCAGCTTGCGCTCGCCCTGCCAGCCGGCATCGACCCAGGCTTGGGTCGCGCGCAGGAAGGCGCCGCTCAGCAGCATCGGCGCCTCCAGCCCGACCCGCAAGGCCTGGACCAGCTCATCGGCCGGGCAGTCCTGCAGCGGGACGATGGATGGCAGCAGGCCGGCGTTGTTGATCAGCGTCGCGCTGTTGATCGCGGGCGGATGCAGGCTGTGCAGCCAGCGCTCGAGCCGCTCGACCGCCTCGCCGGCATCGCCCAGGTCCTGCGCCCATTGCTCGAGGTGGACGCCGGCGGCGCGCGCCTCGTGCTCGAGCTCCGGGTTCACATGGCGCGACAGGCACAGCAGCAGATGGCCCGGGCGCATCAGCTGGCGCGCCAGCGCCAGCCCCAGGCCGCGCGAGGCACCGGTCAGGATGGTGAGATCTTGGGCGAGTGGGGTGTTCATGGAGCCAGCATACGCCGTCACCGCGACGGCGTCATCTGCAAGCAGAAAACCTCTGTTCACCATGGGTGAAGGACAATCCCGGCATGTGGATCGATACCCATTGCCACCTCGATGCGCCCGAGTTCGGCACCGACCATGCCCTGGGCCTGCAGGCGCGCGAGCAGGCGCGCGCGCTGGGCGTCGGCCTGTGCGTCTATCCGGCGGTGCACGCGGCCGATTTCGCTTCCGTGCGCGAATTGGCACACCGGACCGGCGACGCCTATGCGCTCGGCATCCACCCGCTGTTCGTGCCGCGCGCCGGTCCCGAGGACCTGCAGGCGCTGGCCGCCGCGCTCGAGCGCCATGCCGGCGACCCCCGCCTGGTCGCGGTCGGCGAGATCGGGCTCGACTTCTTCCTGCCCGAACTCTGCACGCCCGGGATGCGCGAGCGCCAGTGGCAGTGCTACCGCGAGCAGCTGCGGCTGGCGCAGTGCCACGGCCTGCCGGTGATATTGCATGTGCGGCGCTCGGCCGACTGGCTGCTCAAGGGCCTGCGCGAGGCGGCGGCGCGCGGCCGGCCGGTCGCTGGCGGCATCGCGCATGCCTTCAACGGCAGCGTGCAGCAGGCGCAGGCCTTTTTGTCGCTCGGATTCAAGCTCGGCTTTGGTGGCGCCGCGACCTTCGACGCCGCGCGCCAGTTGCGCCAGCTCTTTGGCAACCTGCCGCCCGACGCGCTGGTGCTCGAGACCGACGCGCCCGACATCCCGCCGCAGTGGCGCCATGTCAACGCGGCCCAGCGCGCGGCGGGCCGGCCGCAGGGCCTCAACAGTCCGGCCGAGCTGCCGCGCATCGGCGCCGAGCTGGCCGGCCTGCGCGGCCTCTCGAGCGCCGCCCTGGCCGGGCTGACGACGGCCAATGCGCTGTCGGCCCTGCCCAGGCTGGCGGCGCTGTTGCCGTCGCCGGCAGCGGCGTTCGTTCCGGCCGATCAAGCCGATCCAGCCGCGGCGGGCCCGCCGCCCGTCGGCACCGCCCGCCACATGGAAGCCTCATGACCCTGACCTCGCTGCCTGCCCTGCGCCTGCATGGCCTGGGCCCCATCCTCGACGCCGGCACGCGCCTGATCGTGCTTGGCAGCTTCCCGAGCGTGGCCTCGCTGCGGGCGCAGCGTTACTATGCGCACCCGCAGAATCAATTCTGGAAAATCCTCGGCGCCCTCTGGGGGCTGCCGCTGCACGACATGAACTACCAAGCAAGAACCGACGCCCTGCGCGCCCATGGCCTGGGCGTCTGGGACGTCTACGCCGCCTGCGAGCGCGAAGGCAGCCTCGACAGCGCGATCGAGAACGCGCAGCTCAACGACCTCGCGAGCCTGAAGACCCGCTGCCCGCGGCTGCAGGCGATCGCGCACAACGGCGGCGAGAGCTTCAAGCACGCGCGCCACACCCGCGCGCTGGGCCTGCCGGTCTACCGCCTGCCCTCGACCAGCCCGGCCAACGCGAGCTGGACCTTCGAGCGCAAGCTCGCGGCCTGGCGCGAGGTGTTCGCCGCCCATGGCCTGACCCAACAGGAGGCCTGATGGCGACCAAGACCCGTACCAAGACCGATCCCGACAACCTGCCCGAGGTCACGATCTCCGAGGACAGCGAGGTCCGCTTCCTGCACCTGGGCACCGAATGGGTCCAGGGCAGCATGCTGATCAAGCAGCCGTTCGAGATCGAGCTCGAATATGTCCAGCGCATGATGGCCTGGCTGCTGTTCGTCGATCCCGACAGCGTGGCGCAGCGGCGCGCGATGCAGCTGGGGCTGGGCTCGGCCGCGCTGACCAAGTTCCACTTCAAGAAGCTGAAGATGGACACCACCGCGATCGAGATCAACCCGCAGGTGGTCGCGGCCTGCCGCACCTGGTTCAAGCTGCCGCCCGACTCGGACAAGCTCAGCGTGATCCTGGGCGATGCGGCCGAGGTGGTGCGCCACGCGCCCTTCCATGGCAGCATCGATGCGCTGCAGGTCGATCTCTACGACCACGAGGCCGCCGCGCCGGTGCTCGACAGCCCCGACTTCTACACCGACTGCCGCCACATGCTGACCGACGAGGGCTGCATGACGGTCAACCTGTTCGGCCGCGACGCCAGCTACGAGCGCTCGCTCGAGAGCATCAAGGCGGCCTTCGGCGCCGATGCGGTCTGGGCCTTCAAGCCGACGCGCGACGGCAACACCATCGTGCTGGCGCAGCGCACCCCGAGCCACCCGAGCCGCATGGAGCTGCTCGCGCGCGCCGAGGTGGTGCAGGAGCGCTGGGGCCTGCCGGCGACCAAGTGGCTCAAGGTGTTCAAGCCGGCGCAGCCATGAGCGCGGCGGTCGGCAGTCCCGCGGCAAGGACCGGCCTGCTGCTCGCGCTGGCCGGCTCGATCGCCTTCAGCGGCAAGGCCATCATCGTCAAGCTGGCCTACCGCTACGGCGTCGATGCGGTGACGGTCATCATGTACCGCATGCTGTTCGCGCTGCCGATGTTCCTGGGCTTGAGCTGGTGGGCGACCTATCGCTCGAACAAGCCGGTCATCCCGCTGACCCGGCGCGACTGGCTCGGCATCCTGGGGCTGGGATTCAGCGGCTACTACGCGGCGAGCATGCTCGACTTCTGGGGGCTGCAGTACATCAGCGCCAGCCTCGAGCGGCTGATCCTGTACCTGAACCCGACCCTGGTGCTGGTGCTGGGCTGGCTGCTGTACCGGCGCCCGATCCGTGCCCAGCAATATGTCGCGATGGCCCTGAGCTATGGCGGCATGTTGCTGGTGTTCGGCCACGAGCTCAGCTTCGAGGGCCGATCGACCCTGGTCGGCGCGGCCCTGGTGTTTGCCAGCGCGGTCAGCTACGCGCTCTACCTGGTCTACAGCGGCGAGCTGGTCAAGCGCCTGGGCTCGCTGCGCCTGGTCGGCCTGGCCACCAGCGTCGCCTGCCTGCTGTGCATCCTGCAGTTCCTGCTGCTCAAGCCGCTGTCGGCGGCCATCGTCGCGCCCGAGGTCATCGGGCTGTCGCTGCTCAATGCGCTGGCCTGCACGGCGGCGCCGGTGCTGATGGTGATGATGGCGATCGAGCGCATCGGTTCGGGGCTGACCGCGCAGGTCGGCATGGTCGGGCCGCTGTCGACGATCGCGATGGGGGTCTGGCTGCTGGGCGAGCCGTTCGACGGCTGGGTGCTGGCCGGCACCGCCCTGGTGCTGTCCGGCGTGCTCTGGGTCACGCGCGCCAGGCCCTGAAGCCGCTGCGGCCCAGTGCCTCAGCGCCGGGCCGACACCACGATGCCGCCGACGATCAGCGCGAAGGCCAGGCCGTGGTAGAGCCGGGGCGGCTCGCCAAGCAGCGCGGCCGACATCAGCGCGGCGAACAGCGGGGTCAGGTTGCTGAAGAAGCTCGCCAGCGTCGGGCCCGCGCGCCCGACCCCCGCGCCCCAGCAGCGGTAGGCGATCAGCGCCGGCCCGATCGCCACGAACAGCAGCACCGCCGCGAGTTTTCCGCTCCAGGCGATCTGCGGCGCCTGCGCCGGCAGCAGCCATTCGCCCGCCGTCAGCAGCACCGACCAGACCAGGCCGAAGGCGATCTGCGCCAGCAGGAAGGCGGCCCAGTCCTGCCGGATCTCGGCCGCGCCCTGGCGCCTGGTCAGCAGCCAGCTGTAGCAGGCCCAGGAAAAGGCCGCCAGCAGCATCCAGCCATCGCCCGGCACGAAGCGCAGCTGCAGCAGGCGCGCGAATTCGCCCTGGGCCAGCACCACGCCGACGCCGACCAGCGACAGCGCCGCGCCGGCCAGCGAGCGGCCGCTGACCGGCGCGCCAAAGCCTATCCGTCCGACCAGCAGCATCCAGACCGGCATGCTCGCGGCGACCAGCGTCACGTTGAGCGCCGACGAGCTGTGCAGCGCCAGGTACTGCAGCGAGTTGTAGCCCGCGATCGCCAGCAGTCCGAGCAGGGCGTAGTACCTCCATTCGCGCCAGAGCGGGCTCGAGCGCCGCAGCACCCAGCCACCCAGCGGCAGCAGCACCAGCAGCGCGATCGTCCAGCGCAGCAGGTTGAAGGTCATGGGCGGAATCCAGCCGGCCGCGAGGCGCCCGACGATGGTGTTGCCGGCCCACAGCAGGGGCGCGAGCGTGAGCAGCAGCAGGGTGGTCGGGTCCAGGCGTTTCGGGGCAGCGTTCATGCCCTGACTGTAGCAAGCCCGGCCTGGCGCTGCTGGCGCCAGGCCGCTAGCAGGGACGCAGCCGCAAGCTCACCCGTCGGTCCAGCGCATCGCGCCAGTCGTCGCTGGCGCTGCCGACCAGTGGCGGCAGCTCCGGCGCGGCGGCCTCGGACTGCAGGCGTCCGGCCAGCGCGGGCGCCAGCCCCTCGAGCTGGCGCTGCACGGCCTGGGCCCGCCGCAGCGCCAGCTCAGTGGCCCCCTGCTCGATCGCGCTCGGCCCGGCATGGCCGACCAGGCTCAGGCAGCTCCGGCTGCCTGGCAGGGCGCCGGCGAGCTGGCGCAGCCACATGGCATAGGGGCCGCTGACCCTGGGTTCGGCCAGGTAGCGGGTCTGCCCCGGCTCGAACAGCAGCTTGAGCGGCAGCCGGCCTTGCGCCAGCTCGTGCGCGATGAAGCGGCTGAAAGTGGCCTGCGCGGCCTTGGGTTGCTGCAGCTGCCATTGGCACCGATAGATGGCCGCCAGCGCCTCGCCCTGGGTCGGACCCGGCTGCAGCGCTGCGGGTTCGTAATGCGGCAAGGCATCGCGGCAGCGGCCCTGGACCTCGAGCCGACCGCCTTCGGCCAGCAGCAGCCGGGCCAGCAGCGAGGGCTCGGCATCGGCCGGCGGCGACCCGGCGTCATCATCCGCTAGCGGCTGTTCCAGGCCCGCCTCGGCATCGGCGGCGCTGGAATCCGAGGTCGCTTCGGCGCTGGTCTGCAAGTTCGAGCAGGCGCCCAGCGTCAGCAGCAGGCCGAGCAGGGCGCACAGCGTGAACTGGGGCAGGGGCTGGCGGATCATGGCGGGCTCCTGTCGCTTGGCATCAAGGACATTGCTCGAGCAGGGCCTGGCGCCGTCCGTCATCCCAGTCATCGGACAGGGCCGCGGCATTGAGCAGCCGCAGGCAGGCCGGCCAGCCCGCTCGGTCCGGCCGCTTGCCGGATCGCGCCTGTGGCGGCTCTGAGGCTGGCGGCGCATTCCTGGCCCGGGCCGGGTTGGACCGCTGTGCGGCAGGCGCTGGCGCAGCGGGCGTTGGTGGTCGGGATGCCGCCGGGGCGGCCGATTTCGCGGGTACCGCCATCGGCGCCGGGGCGCTGGTGGGGCGGCTGGCTGGCCTGGCGGGCTCGTCCGGCGCATCCGTCTTGACGACCATGCCGGCCTGGCAGCTCGCGGCCAGGCCCAGCGCCAGTCCGGCGCCCAGCCAGTGCCTGCTGGCAGATCCTGTTGGCAAGATGTTCATCCTGTCCTCCCTGAGCGACCGCCGCCCTTGGCTTGTGATCCGGCGCCTGCCAAGGCAGGTCGTGCCGTTGCATCCGGTCGCCCAGCGACTTTAGCCAGTTGCCCGTCCCGTGAAAAGCCTGCCGTGCCGAATGCCGCGGTTTTTCGTGGCAGGATGGCAAGCTTGCACCGAACCCAATCAGCAGGAGCTTTTTTCATGGCCACCTTCAAGAGCCGCGCCGTCCGCATCACCCAGCATGGCGGCCCCGAGCAGATGCAGCTTGTCGAGACCGAGGTCGGCGAGCCCGGCCCGGGCGAAGTCCGCATCCGCCATCACGCGATCGGCCTCAACTTCATCGATACCTACCAGCGCTCGGGTCTGTATCCGATGGCCATGCCGCTGACCCTGGGCGGCGAGGGCGCGGGCGTGATCGAGGCGGTCGGCGAAGGGGTGACCCACCTGCAGGTCGGCGACCGCGCCGCCTATGCCGGCAGCGGCCAGCCCGGCAGCTATTGCGACCTGCGCGTCATGCCGGCCATGAGCGTGTGCCGCCTGCCCGACGCGATCAGCTTCGAGACCGGCGCCGCCATGATGCTCAAGGGCCTGACCGCGCAATACCTGCTCAAGCGCACCCGTCCGGTCGAGGGCCTCGAG
Source organism: Malikia granosa (assembly GCF_002980595.1). Lineage (GTDB taxonomy): Bacteria > Pseudomonadota > Gammaproteobacteria > Burkholderiales > Burkholderiaceae_C > Malikia > Malikia granosa. The sequence continues at coordinate 12,211 of NZ_PVLQ01000001.1, read as the reverse complement.
CCGGGCGATTATCTGCTCTGGCATGCCGCGGCTGGCGGCGTCGGCCTGATCGCCTGCCAATGGGCCAAGGCGCTCGGCTACCGCCTGATCGGCACTGCCGGCAGCGACGAGAAATGCGCGCTGGCGCTCGCCAACGGCGCCGCTCACATGATCAACTACCGGACCGAGGACTTCGTCGCCCGCGTGCGCGAGATCACCGGCGGTGCGGGCGTCAAGGTGGTCTACGACTCGGTCGGCAAGGACACCTGGGGCCAGTCGCTCGACTGCCTGCAGCCGCTCGGCCTGATGGTCAGCTTCGGCAACTCGTCGGGCGCGGTGCCGCCGTTTGCCCCCGGCGTGCTGGCGCAAAAGGGTTCGCTCTATGTCACGCGGCCGACCCTGGCCAGCCATGCCCGCACGCGCGAGCGCACCCAGGCCATGGCCGACGAGCTGTTCGCGGTCGTCGCCAGCGGCCAGGTCAAGATCCACATCGACCAGCGCTATCCGCTCGAGCAGGCGGCGCAGGCGCACCGCGATCTCGAGGCGCGCCTGACCACCGGCTCGAGCATCCTGCTGCCCTGATCGAGGCCCCGACCTGTCGATGACTCCCTCCCTCTACCTGGAAGACCTGAGCCCAGGCCAGCGCTTTGCCTCGGCCAGCCTCACGCTCGACCCCGACGCGATCCGCGAGTTTGCCGCCCGCTTCGATCCGCAGCCCTTCCACCTCGACGACGAGGCGGCCCGACCGACGCTGTTCGGCGGCCTGGCCGCCAGCGGCTGGCACACCGCGTCGCTGACGATGCGCTTGCTGGTCGACAGCGACTTCAAGCTGGCCGGCGGCCTGGTCGGCGCCGGCATCGACGAGCTGCGCTGGCCGCGCCCGACCCGGCCTGGCGACCGGCTCAGCGCCGAGATCGAGGTGCTCGAGATCACCCCGTCGCGCTCCAAGCCCGACCGCGGCATGGTCCGGGTGCTGATCACGACCTCGAACCAGCAAGGCGAGACCGTCCAGACCTGCATCGGGCGCATCCTGGCCTGGCGCCGGCCGGTGCCGGCGGCATGAGTCCGACCGCAGCCGCCAGACCGCCCTTGAATGAAATGTCCCGACCCAAGATGAGCACCCTGTTGTTCTGTACCTGCTATGCCAGAGACCAGGCCGCCTGGCAGTCGCGCTATCAGCGCTGGCTTGACTACTACGAGCAGGGACCGATCGATTGGGACCGGATGTTCGCGATCGACGACGGTTCGCCTTACGTGCCTGACGCGCAGGTGATAGGCAGTTTTCCGGCGACGGCAGGGGCTGCCTTGCCTGCTGAGGCCAAGCTGCTGGCCCGGTTTCCGGACAACCTCGGGCGTCAAGCCGCCGCGGTCTACCCCGGCTGGTGGCGCAGCTTCTTCCACTCCCTGCAGCTGGCGCGCCTGACGGGTGCCAGCAAGATCGTCCACATCGAGTCGGATGCCTTCATCCTGAGCCAGCGGCTGGCTGATTTCATCAACGAGGTCTCGTCCGGCTGGCATGTGCTGTGGTCGCTGCGCTACCGCATGCCGGAGACCGCCATCCAGGTGATCTGTGCCGATCAGTTCGCCGCCTTCGAGCGCTTCCAGCAGGACCCCGGCAACCGGATGAACGAGGAGTTCGCCGAAAACATCCTGCCGTTCACGGCCATCCACAAGGAATTCGCCGGCGACCGCTACAGCGAGCTCAAGCGCAACCGCTGGATATTCCGCTCGAAGAAGTTTGACCGATTCCCGCTGTTCCAGCGCGATTTCTTCCGGGTCCCGATTCCGGACGACGCCGATTTCGCCACCCAGGTGGTTCCCCGGCAGCAGGTCCGCTTCCGCGCGCCATAGCATCCGGCTGCAAGCAGGCTGGCAGGGCAGCCTGTCACCCCGCTGAGCCTGCGCTAGCGCCGCCGGTCGTCGTCCTCGGCCTCGAGCAGCAGGCGCATGCCGACCAGGGTGTAGCGGGTCTGCGGCGTGTTCCAGTTGCGGAAGGCGCAGCGCGCATACAGCGCCCAGCTGTGCCAGGAGCCGCCGCGCCTGACCTTGACGCCTCCATCCTCGGGCCCCGTTGGGTCCACGCCCGGTGAGCTCGCGTAATAGGCCTCGTCATGCCAGTCGGCCACCCATTCCCAGGCGTTGCCCAGCATGTCGTGCAGCCCGAAGGCATTCGCTGCCAGGCTGCCGACCGGGGCGCTGAAGGCATGGCCGTCCGATCCGGCCAGGGCATAGGCCTGCCAGCGCGGCCAGTAGGGCAGGGCCGCGGCATCGAAGACATTGGCCACCTGCACCAGCGACTGCGGGTCGTCGCCCTGGGGGTAGCGGGTCCGGCTGCCGGCGCGGCAGGCATATTCCCATTCGGCCTCGGTCGGCAGGCGATAGGTCCGACCTTCCTGCTGGCTGAGCCAGCGCGCCATCGCCACCGCGTCGTTCCAGGTCACGTTGAGCACCGGTGACTGATCGCTCTGGGCGAATCCGGGCTGGTCCCAGGAATAGCGCGGATCCCGGCCTTCGAAGGCATCGCCGCGCGCCGTGCTGGCCGGGTCGTAGTCGGGGTTGTAGCCGTAAGCGCCGGTACCGTCGGCGACCGACTCGGGTACATGGCCCGAGGCCTCTAGGTAGGCCCGGAACTGGCCCACCGTGACCTCGTGCTGGCCGAGCCAGAACGGCTTGCTGATCCGTACCCGGTGCACCGGCTGTTCGTCGCCCAGCTGCAGGAAGCGCCTGGGCTCGTAGGACGGGAAATCCCGCGCCAGCCCTTGCGGGGATTCGTCGCTGCCCATCAGGAATTCGCCCGCCGGTATCAGCACGAACTTCATGCCCAGCGAGTTGACCTGGCTGGGCGGAGCGGGCGGCCTGACCAGGCCGGCACAGGCCGACAGGCCCAGCGACAGAGCGAGCAGCACGAGCTGGGTCGCGCGGGTGGCAGGATTCCTCACGCTTGGCCTCCCTGTGGTGTGCGGCGCATCCGGTGCTGCGCCCATGCCATGGTGGCCAGTGTAGGGCTTGTCAGCCCTGCCGGCTACGCCGCACCCGCAGCAGCTCGTCCAGGATCAGCCCGGCCGCGCCGACGCTGATCGCCACGTCGGCCAGGTTGAAGGCCGGGAAATGGCCGGCCGGGAAGACCGGCTCCAGCCAGCGCCAGTGGAAGTCGAGCATGTCGACCACATAGCCATGCAGCATGCGGTCGATCACGTTGCCTAAAGCGCCGCCCAGCACGCAGGACAGCGCAAACGAGAACAGGCGCTGGCCGGCATGGGCGCGCAGCAGCCAGACGATGAAGCCGGCCGCACACAGGCCCAGCGCGGTGAAGAACCAGCGCTGCCAGCCGCCGGCATCGGCCAGGAAGGAGAAGGCCGCGCCCGGGTTGTGCACCCGCACCAGATTGAAGAAGCTGGTGACGACCGTGGACTCATGCTGCACATAGCTGGCCAGGATCAGCCATTTGCTGAGCTGGTCGGCGACCAGGATCAGCAGCGCCAGCGCCAGCCAGAACAGCAGGCCCGGGCCTGCTGCGCCCTTGACAGGCGGCAAGGGCAGGGCCTTGCTCGTGCGGCCTGTGGCCGCGTTCGGGCGGCGCGCCATCTCAGGCTACGCTGCGGGTTTCGCCCGCGCCGTGCAGGTTGCTGGTACAGCGGCCGCAGATGCCCGGATGCGCCTCGTCGTGGCCGACATCGTCGCGGTAATGCCAGCAGCGCTCGCATTTCTGCGCGCCCGAGGCCTTGACCTCGACCGCCACCTCATCGCCAGCCGCCAGCTCGATGGCCGACACGATGAAGACGAACTTGAGGTCATCGCCCAGGCTCTGCAGCAGCGCCAGGTCCTCGGCGCCCAGCGTGAGGATCACATTGGCCTGCAGCGACGAGCCGACCTCGCCAGCGACGCGGCGTTCCTCGATCGCCTTGTTGACGATGCCGCGCAGCTCGAGCACCCGGCTCCACTTGGCGATCAGCGCCTCGTTCGGGGTCTCGAGCGGCAGGTAGGTCTCGGTGAAGATCGACGGCGTGTGGCCGATGATGGCCCAGGCTTCCTCGGCGGTGAAGGAGAGGAAGGGCGCCATCCAGCGCAGCATCGCGTGGGTGATCTGGTGCAGCGCGGTCTGCGCCGAGCGGCGCGCCAGGCTCTTGGGCGCCGTGGTGTAGAGGCGGTCCTTCAGCACGTCGAGGTAGAAGGCGCCCAGGTCCTCCGAGCAGTAGACCTGCAGCTTGGCCACCACCGGGTGGAACTCGTAGACCTGGTAATGCGCCAGCAGGTCGGCCTGGAAGGCCGAGGCGCGGCTCAGCGCGTAGCGGTCGACTTCCAGCAGCTGCTCGAACGGTACCGCGTCGGTCGCGGCGTCGAAGTCGCTGATGTTGGCGAGCAGGAAGCGCAGCGTGTTGCGGATGCGGCGGTAGGCGTCGACCACGCGCGCCAGGATCTTGTCGTCGATGCCGAGGTCGCCCGAGTAGTCGGTCATCGCGACCCAGAGCCGGATGATCTCGGCGCCCATCTTGGTGCTGATGGTCTGCGGCGCCACCACGTTGCCGACCGACTTGCTCATCTTGCGGCCCTGGCCGTCGACCGTGAAGCCGTGCGTCAGCAGGCCCTTGTAGGGCGCGCGGTCGTACAGCGCGCAGCCCAGCAGCAGCGAGCTGTGGAACCAGCCGCGGTGCTGGTCATGGCCTTCGAGGTAGAGGTCGGCCTCCGGACCCTGATCGTGCGCGCTGCCGGCATGGCTGCCCTTCAAGACCGTGGTGTGGGTCGAGCCGGAGTCGAACCAGACTTCCAGGATGTCGGTGCTCTTGCTGTAGCTGGTGGCGTCGTCCTGCGAGCCGATGCGTGCCAGGATGTCGGCCACCGACAGCTTGCTCCAGGCCTCGACGCCACCGGCCTCGACCACCTCGGCGGCCAGGTCGATGATCTCGGGCGTGCGCGGATGCGGCTCGCCGCTGTCCACATGCAGCAGGAAGGGCAGCGGCACGCCCCAGGAGCGCTGGCGGCTGATGCACCAGTCAGGCCGGTTGGCGATCATGTCGCGCAGGCGGGCGCGGCCGTTCTCGGGGTAGAAGTGCGTGTGCTCGATCGCTTCCAGCGCGAGCTCGCGCAGGCTCCTGGGTGCCTTGTCGGTGGTGAAGATGCCAACGCCTTCGTCCATGCGCACGAACCACTGCGCAGCGGCGCGGTAGATCACCGGCGTCTTGTGGCGCCAGCAATGCGGGTAGCTGTGCGTGATCGCCTTGGTCGCCAGCAGGCGGCCGTTGTCCTTGAGCGTCTCGATGATGAGCGGGCAGGCCTTCCAGATGTTGAGGCCGCCGAACAGCGGCAGCTCGGCCTCGTACTGGCCGTTGCCCTGGACCGGGTTCAGGATCTCGTCGTAGGCCAGGCCATGGGCGATGCAGGTGTTGAAGTCGTCCACGCCGTAGGCCGGCGCCGAGTGCACGATGCCGGTGCCGTCGTCGGCGCTGACATAGTCGGCCAGCATCATCGGCGACAGGCGGCGATAGCCGGCATCGAGGTCGAACAGCGGGTGGCGGAAGGCCAGGCCGGCGAGCTGGTCGCCGGTCGCGGTCGCGATGACCTGGCCTTCGAGCGCATAGCGCTCCAGGCATTTCTCGACCAGCGACTCGGCCAGCAGCAGCTGGCCTTTCGGCGTGTCGACCAGCGCGTAGACCAGCTCGGGGTTGGCGTTGAGCGCCTGGTTGGCCGGAATGGTCCAGGCCGTGGTGGTCCAGATCACCGCGAAGGCTTCGGTCAGCTGTTCGGCGTCGATGCCGAAGGCGGCGGCCAGCTTGGCCTTGTCGTCAGCCAGGAAGGCGACGTCGAGCGTGTCGCTCTTCTTGTCGGCGTATTCGATCTCGAACTCGGCCAGCGAGGAGCCGCAGTCGAAGCACCAGTAGACCGGCTTCAGGCCACGGTAGACGAAGCCGCGCTCCATCACGCGCTTGAAGACGCGCAGCTCCTCGGCCTCGTTCTTGAAGTCCATCGTGCGGTAGGGCTGGTCCCACTGGCCGATCACGCCCAGGCGCTTGAAGTCGGCCATCTGCTGCGCGATCTGCTCGGTCGCGAAGGCGCGCGCCTTGGCCTGCATCTCGTCGCGCGACAGGCCGCGGCCGTGCAGCTTCTCGATCGCGTTCTCGATCGGCAGGCCGTGGCAGTCCCAGCCCGGGATGTACTGGGCGTCGAAGCCGGCCAGCTGGCGCGCCTTGACGATCATGTCCTTGAGCACCTTGTTGACCGCGTGGCCGATGTGGATCTGGCCGTTGGCATAGGGCGGGCCGTCGTGCAGCACGAACTTCGGTGCACCCTGGCGCGCGGCGCGCAGCTGCTGGTACAGGTCCTCGTCCTGCCAGCCCTGGACCCAGCCCGGCTCGCGTTGCGGCAGGTTGCCGCGCATCGGGAAGGGCGTGTCGGGCAGGTTCAGCGTCTGGCTGTAGTCGGTGGTGTTGGCGTCGGACATGGTCGGGAATTGGGTGTCGGCGACAGGCTCGGCCCGCGGGTGCAGGAAATTCAAAACAGTGACCGCCCACCCCGAGCCTGTCCAGGGGCGGCGGCTTGCAGCAGGCGGGTATTAGATTCGGTCGCGCGTGGTCTGGCGGCCGGTCGAGGCATGGGCGGCCTCGTCGCGTGCTGCGAACCAGGCGCGCGCGTCCTCGCAGTCCTTGGCAATGCCCCGAGTCAGGGCTTCCAGACCGTCATACCTCAGTTCGTCGTGCAGTTTGTGCAGCAGCTCCACCCGGATGATTTTACCGTAGGCCTCCGCCTTGCCCAGGGCCTGCTGCACGCGCTCGGGCCATTCGAGGCAATGGGTCTCGAGCAGCACCCGTCCGCCGTTGACGTCATTCGGGTCGAGCGAGGGCCGCACGCCGAGGTTGGCGACGCCGATCAACGGCGGCGCGTCCGGTGCCGGATCGAGGCCATGCACCTGGACCGCGAAGATGCCGCTGGCGGCCGGCTTCCAGTGCGTGAAGCGCAGATTGAGGGTACGGAAGCCGTCGCCCGCTCCCGAGCGACTGGCGCCGAGCTCGCGCCCGAGCTTGGCGCCATGCACCACATGGCCGCTGATCGCATAGGGACGTCCCAGCAGCGCGGCGGCGTCCTCCATCCGGCCCTCGGCCAGCGCCTCGCGCACGGCCGAGCTTGACACGCGCAGGCCATGCACCTCGTAGCTCATCATGCGCGCGACATCGAAGCCCTGCACGGCACCGGCCGCATCGAGCATGTCGTAGTCGCCCTGACGCTGGGCGCCGAAGCGGAAATCGTCGCCGACCAGCAGGTAGCGCACACCCAAGGCGCCGACCAGGATCTGCGAGATGAAGTCCTGCGCCGACTGGGTCGCGAGCCGCTCGTCGAAGGGCAGGATCACGCATTGCTCGATGCCGCAGCGGCGCAGCTCGTGCAGCTTGTCGCGCAGCGTCGCGATGCGCGCCGGCGCCAGCTCGGGCTTGTTGAACTTGGCCGCGAAATAGTCGCGCGGATGCGGCTCGAAAATCATCGCGCAGCTGGGCACGCCGCGGTGGCGCGCCTCGTTGATCAGCAGCGCGAGCATGGCCTGGTGGCCACGGTGCACGCCGTCGAAATTGCCTATGCTCAAGGCGCAGCCGGGGCCGGCCGATTGCGGGTGGCGCAGCAGGTTGTGCAGGCCTCGAATGATCTTCATGCTGTCTCGGATAGGGGATGCGGTCGCTGAAACCGACCAAACGCGCTATGTTGACATATTCGACGCCCGTTCCCGAGGCCGTCGCCGGCTGTCCGCTGGCTATGATGCAGGCTTGACCCCTCGTACCAGCCATCCTCCAGTCCTGCCATGATCCTCGAACACGCCGACATCCGCATCGATCCCGCCAACGCCGCCGACTTCGAAGTCGCGATCGTCCACGGCCTCAACAGCGTCATCGCCAAGGCGCAGGGCTATTGCGGCCACAAGGTCAACCGCAGCCTCGAGTCGCCCGGCCGCTACATCCTGACCATCTTCTGGGCCACGCTCGAGGACCACACGGTGGGCTTCCGCCAGTCGCCGGCCTTCACCGAATGGCGTTCCATCGTCGGCCCCTTCTTCCTGCAGCCGCCGGTGGTCGAGCACATGGAACTGGTGAACCAGGCCGATTGAGCCGCCTTCCTATCGACCTGTCCTGACCCGGAAGGGCCGAGGGTTGCAATAGCCGTTGGCCTGGCCGCAGGGCTCGCCCATCCAGTCGTGGAAGAGGCGCGGATCGCCGTCGATCGCGTAGCGCACCCGCGAGATTCCGCTGAACTGACGCAAGGTCTGGTCGATCTGGGCGCGGAATTCGGCCGCGCCGCAGCTCGACGAACTGCCAGGCAGCCGGGCGCGGAAATCGGCCAGGTCGACATAGGCGGTGCCGCCGCTTATCCTCAAGCGCTTGAGCAGGTCGGCGCTGGCGGGCGAGAACAGCGAGTGGTAGCCCGCCGCGCGCTCGTCTGCGGTGGGCCCCGCCAGCAACTGCCGCAAGGCAGCCTGTGCCGGGGCCGCCCGTTGTGCCTGCGCCAGCTGCCGCTCGATCGGGAACACCGCCGAGCAGTCGCTGTGGTCCGGGTTCAGCCGCTCGTTGGGAAAATACAGCCGTACCGGGACGCCCGCAGCGGCCGATTGCGCCGCGCGGCTGTCCGGCAGCAGCGCCAGCCACAGAACTAGCAACCAGAAGACGGCCGGCAGCCGCCAGCGCGTCTGATCCCACAGCATCATCCGGCCTGTTGCCGCCATCTTCCGCGGCTCAGTCCGGGATGAACAGCAGGTTGCGGTCGGGCGACCAGGACAGCACGGCATCCTCGTCGACCACGGTCTCGAACAGCAGCTGGTCGCCCCGCATCAGGCGCAGCTTGCGCGGTCCCGGCTTGTCGTCCTCGCTGGTCAGCAGCTGCGCAGCCTTCTTGAGCACGAGTTCGGCATAGTCGGCCTCGCTGCCGCCTCCGGCCAGGTCGGCGCCGCGGTCGTTCGGCTGGCTGGTCTTGTACTTGTGGCCGACGCTGAAGGCGATCAGCCCGCCCTGCGGGAAGAAGCGCCGGATGCTCTCGGCCAGGATGCGCGCCAGGATGGCCTGGCCGCTGTCGCTGCGGATGAGGTCGGCCTGCTGCGGATGGCTCGCGAACAGGGGCTCGAGCAGCACCGCCGGCATCTGGGTGTGCTTGAGGTTGCCGTCGCCGCGGCCGCTCCAGCCGCCGACCAGGATGCCCTGGTCGCCGCCGACCGCGATGCCGAACTGCTCGGCGATCGCCTTCGCATACCAGCGCCCCCAGTTGCGGCTGACCTGGGAGGCGTTCGCGCCGACCACCACCACCGCATAGCTGGCCTGGGTCGATGAGCTGCTGTTGAAGTGATGCTCGACATAGGCCACGGCACCGGCCTGGTTGGCCGCCAGCTGGCGCGCGTAGTAGTCGCCCTCGAAGAACTTGACCTGGTACATGCTCGCTCTCCTTCAGGTGTTCAGCAACATCTTGATCAGGTTGGGCATGCCCTTGCCCTGGATATAGGGATCGCGTCCGAGGTCGGTGCAATTGGCCAGCAGCAGCTGCTTGACCCGGTCCGGGTAGCCGATGAACTCGCTGCGTACCGACAGGAAGGCCGCCAGCAGCCCCGAGACATGGGGCGCGGCCATGCTGGTGCCGCTCATCTCGACGTAGTAGTCGCGCGCGCTGCTGCCCTGCTTGGGCCATTGGTGGCGCGCCGACAGGATGTTCTCGCCGGGCGCGACCAGGTCGGGCTTCATGCGGCCGTCGGCGGTCGGTCCGCGCGACGAGAAGTAGGACACCCCGTAGCTGTGCGGGTTGGACTTGTGGATCGAGCCGACGGCGATCGCCTCGTCCAGGTTGGCCGGGTCGCCGATCGACAGGTCCATATTGGCCGGCATGACGCCGTTCTGCGATTCGAGCAGCGCATAGCCCTCGTTGCCGGCCGCCAGGCAGACCAGCACGCCCTGGCGCCACAGGCGGCGCAGCTCCTGGCACAGCGGCGTGTGGCCGCAGCCGAACACGCTCGGGTCGAAGTTGCCGCCCAGGCTCAGGTTGACGCCTTGGATGACCAGCTGGCCGGCGCGCTCGTTGAGATCGGCGATCAGGTCGAGCGCCTTGATGATGAAGGCGTCCTCGCCGCTGCCGCTGTCCTTGAGCACCTTAAAGCCGTACAGCCTGGCCTCGGGCGCCATGCCCTGCAGCTCGATCTCGCGCGGGTCGTTCGGCGACTGCGCCAGCTTCATCGCGCCGGCGATGATGGCGGCGACATGGGTGCCATGGCCGTTGCCGTCGAGCGTGGCGAAGCGCTTGTCCTTGGGCGTGAGCGCTTGCGCCGGGCCGTCGCGGGTGCAATCCCATTGCGCGACCACGTTCTGGTGAGTGGCGAAATGCGGATGGCCGGCCGCGATGCCGGTGTCGAGCACGGCCCAGGCGATGTTCTGGCCGCGCGCGCCGTAGCCCAGGTTGGCCGGGCGCGCCTGCACGGTCTGGCTGGACCGGTGGATCAGCTGGCGCTTGACGCCGTTGCGCCAGACCCGGTCGATCTTGAGTTCGCTGCAGTGCGAGCGCAGCTGCTCGATCTCGCTGCGTGTCAGGTCGGCCGAGACGAAGCGCTTCATGGTCTGGATGCGTCCCGCCTCCAGCGGCACCCGGCTCTGCGCCAGCACCTCGGTCAGCAAGGCCTGCAGGCGCTCGCGCGCCGCGTCGAGCGACTGGCTGTCGTCCGACACCAGCTGGATCAGGGTCGGATGGCGCTGCTCGTGCGTGCCGTCCTCCAGGTCGCTGACCAGGTCCTTCATCACGATCGCGCGTCCCACCAGGTTGCTGAAGCTGGCACCGGCCGTGTCGCGCACGGCCTGGCGCACCTCATCGATCGAGAGATAGCCGGTGCCCGAGTGCGGATTCGATTCCCATTCCGGGTTGATCTTGAGTCTGGATATGTTCTCGATCCGGATGCCACGCGGGTTCTGGCCGTAGTCGTTCGACAGGTCGGTGTCGAGTGCGACCGGGTCGAGCCGTTCCGCGACATTGAGCCAGCGGTCGACGCAGTCCGGCACCGCGAGCGGCCGGTCGGGCTCGAGCTTGAGCAGCATGTCCTGCACTTCCTGCAGTCCCAGTGGCGAACCCAGGGTCAGGAACAGCCGCACGTCGCACTGGCTCTTCTGCAGCTTGCGCAGCACCTGGTAGGCGATCATCGAGCCCTGGCTGTGCCCGATCACGATGAAGGGCCCGCCACCGACTTGCAGCCGGTCGAGCAGGCTCTTTTCCATCCGCTCGCGCTCCGTGGCATCGAAGAAGAAGTCGCGCACGTCCTTCAGGAACAGGCGGCTGATCTGGCGCACGATCCAGCGCCGCATGCCGGCTGGCAAGGGCAGCAGCTTGGCGGATGGGCCCGCTTCCTCGCTGGCGGGTTCGAGCAGGCGCTGCTCCAGGCGCGCCATCAGCTGGCGCTGCGGGTCAGAGAGTTCGGGGCCCGTGTCCAGCGCTTCGGCAGCCAGGCCCCGGCTGCCCGGTCCGCTCTCGACGGTCGGCAGTCCGTCCTTGGCGGCGCAGCTCTCGCTCGACGGGACCGGGTAGCGGCTGCGGTTGACCCAGTAGGCCATGCGGGTGCGGTCGCCCATGGCGGCACCGAACAGGGCGCTGTCCCACTGGCATTTGAGGACCGAGGCGACCGGCTTGTTGTTGATGCCATGGATGTAGACCACCGTGCCGATCTCGGGCGCCAGCCCCTGCTTGGCGAGCAGGGTGGGGAAGTCGGTCTGCTCCGGCAGCGTAGCCGCCAGCCGCATGAAGGGACTGAGCGATGCCGCTTCGGCATCTACCTGCGGGGTCTTGCGCGCCTTGCCAGGCTTGCGTTTTTCGGTGGCCATGCTTCCCTCTCCCTGTGCTTGTTGTTGGGCAATCCGACCCTGAGGTCGGACCCAATGTAAGGCGCGGAAAACCGGGACGCAACGGGACATATGTCCCGCAGCTCAGGCCTTTTGTCCTGGCCTGCTCCCACGGGACAAGGCCAGGCTGGTGCGGCTGACAGGCGCTTCAGGCGCCGACTGCTTGCAGGGACTGTCGATTGTCTTTATGCCTCGGTGATTTCAAGCCCTGCAAGGCTTAATAGGAACCAGGGTCCTGGATTCCGACCAGGTTCACGTCGCTCGTCGTGACAGCCGGCTGCAGCTCGTCCAGCTTCCAGCCGGCATAGGGACCGTGATCGACGATCGATGTCGCATTTAGTCCGTCCATGGTCCAGACTGATGCTGCACCGTTACCGTTCGTCCACAGCAGATCGGTGTTG